>NZ_KB911521.1:0-169783 GCF_000383535.1 Nocardia sp. 348MFTsu5.1 | reverse complement strand
CCTTTGGTCAACCGCAACTCTTTGCGCGTGAAACCAAACAAGGAGGAATACCCGGCCTTGGTATACGACGACCGGTCCGACACCTCCAACAACCGACCCAAACCCGCGAACTCCACCTTGCGGGCGACCCTTTCATGCACCCGCACAAGCTCATTCACCTCGGCATCAGACATATCCGACGCCGAGCACTCCGCAATATCAGCCAGCAGCACCTCCAACTCGAGGTACTTACCCACCAACACCGAAACCGACGAAACATCCCCACCAACATCGTCAACCATCATGCCCCCCAGCACATCTGATCGAAACCTTTCAACCAGTCTACCCGGAGAACCGTCCCTTGTCGAACAATCGTTCGAAGTGAGTGGGACTTCGCCTTGACGTTTTTCAGACCGACTTCAGTTCGTGCGGCTGGGAATTGAACGCTTCGCAGCCGTCCTCGGTCACCACTACGATGTCCTCGATGCGGGCACCCCAGTTGCCCGAGAAGTAGATACCTGGTTCGATGCTGAATGCCATGCCGGGGCGAAGTGGAATGTCGTTTCCCGCAACGATATACGGCTCTTCATGGACCGAGAGTCCGATCCCGTGACCGGTGCGGTGCAGAAACTTGTCGGCCAGTCCCGCGGCGGCCAGCACATCGCGGGCCGCCGCGTCGACCTGCTCGGCGGTCACACCGGGACGGACAGCAGCAACAGCGGCCCGCTGCGCTTGCTGGAGCCACTCGTACTGTCGGGCCACTGATTCGGAAGGTGTTCCAACACAATAAGTTCGGGTGCAGTCGGAATTGTAGCCCGGTTGGACCGGTCCGCCGATGTCGACAACCACCATGTCGCCATCCTCGATCACGCGATCGGAAACCTCGTGATGGGGATCGGCACCGTTGGGACCAGAGCCCACGATGATGAACTCGGCACGGGTGTGTCCTTCGGCGATGATTGCGGCGTCGATGTCAGCCGCAACCTCCCGTTCGGTACGACCGACTCTGAGCCACTCCCCGACTCGCGCATGTACCCGGTCGATCGCGGCGCCGGCCCGTCGCAGCGCCTCGATCTCCGCATCGTCCTTGACCATGCGCAGTTCACGCATGACGGGTGTGGCAAGTTCTGGCGCACTGCCCCAGCACTCCGCCAACGGGACGGTATGCAGGGCAGGCGTCGCCTCGGAAACGGCCCAGCGATTTCCGGCTCCGCCAGAAGCGTGCACGGCGAGTGTGTAGGCATCCTGGCCGTCCACCCAATCGCGGACAGTCAGGCCCAACTCGTCGACTGCAGACTCACGCAGCGCCGCCAACTCGAGGCGGGGCACGACCACCTCTGGCGCCCGTCCCGGACTGATCACCAATGCGGTGAGTCGCTCGAACGTGCTCGCCCGTGAACCCGTCAGGTATCGCAGGTCGGGTCCGGGGGTGATGAAGAGGGCGGCAAGGCCGGCTTCCGCCGTCAACTCCTGCGCCCGATCGAGACGTGACTTGTACACCGCTGCAGAGAATCGCTGATCCGCCATGGTTTCAAGGCTAGCGGTCGTGAGAACTGGGATGTTGGCGACTGTCGAACCGAATCTCAGACGGAGTTGGGAGTGGCGCGATCCGATCTCAATAGGCGATAAGCGATCACTAACCCGGCGAAAACCTCGTGTAGCGCGGAAGATATACGCAACGGGAGCAAAATTGTTCTGAAGAAACCCAGGAGGTCACCGTGGACCGTGAAGGCGCACGCCGTCGACTGCGGGCTGTACCAACCGATGACACCCAGGTCCAGTTCGCAAACCTGCACGGCTACAAGCGTGCCTACCGGATGGCGGGTTCGGGCCCGGCTCTGCTGTTGCTGCACGGTATCGGCGACAACTCGTTGGCCTGGGAGCCGGTGTTCAACCAGCTCAGCGAGAAGTACACCGTCATCGCACCTGACTTTCTCGGACACGGATTCTCGGACCGTCCACGCGCCGACTACTCGGTACCGGCTTTTGCCAACGGAATGCGCGACCTGCTGACCTTTCTCGACGTCGAACGCGTGACAATCATCGGCCACTCATTGGGAGGTGGCGTGGCCGGTCAGTTCGCCTATCAGTACCCCGAAATGGTGGAACGGATGGTGTTTGTGGGTACCGGTGGCGTCACCAAGGACGTCAATCCGATCCTCAGAGCGCTGTCATTACCGTTTTCGGAATACGCGCTGGGTGCGGTGTCGCTTCCAATGGTCTTTTCGACGTTTTCGGCAGCCTCACGCACGTTGCACGAACATCTGCCGGTAGCGCTGTTCCGCGACAACAACGAGATCATTCGCGTGCTCGAGCGGATGCCGGAGAAGGGCTCCGCCGAGGTCTTCGCCCGGACCCTGCGATCCGCCGTCGACTGGCGCGGGCAGGTCGTCACCATGCTGGACCGCTGTTACCTGAGTGCGGGAATCCCGACGCTCATCATCTGGGGTTCGGACGATCAGGTGATCCCGGTGCAGCACGCCCACATGCTTCACAGCGCGATGCCGGGCTCGCGGCTGATCATCTTCGACAAGTCCGGCCACTTCCCGTTCCGCGATGACCCCGATCGGTTTGTCGATCTCGTGTTGTCATTCGTGGCATCCACAGTGCCCGCGAACATCAATCGCGGAGACGTGAAAATTGCTTTGCGACAAGGTCCCTCGAGTCAGCCGCTGACAGGTGATGCCGAGTCGCAACTGGCAGTGCTCGACGTGCTGGGTTCCGACGAGCGCAGCGCCACCTGACCATAGATACCGGGCCGGTCGACACCGATCTGGCATGGTTTAGGCATGACTGCTCCAGTGATGTTGCTCGACGGTGCCAGCCTCTGGTTTCGGGCCTTCCATGCTCTGCCCGAGAAGATGACCGCACCCGACGGGCGACCGGTCAATGCCGTCCGCGGATTCTTCGACATGATCGCCTCGCTTGTCACCCGAGAGCACCCGCAGCGCCTGGTCGTGTGCCTCGATCTCGACTGGCGCCCGGCCTTCCGGACCGACCTCATTCCGTCGTACAAGGCCCATCGGGTGGCCGAAGGTGTGACCGACGGATCCGAAGAGGTACCCGACACCCTGTCGCCACAGGTCGACATGATCCTGAAGCTGCTGGCCGCCGCCGGCATCGCCACGGCCGGCGCCGAGGGTTGTGAGGCCGACGATGTGATCGGAACCCTCGCGGACTCCGAAGCGGAAGACCCGGTCATCGTGGTCAGCGGCGACCGCGACCTGTTGCAGGTCGTCGCGGACGATCCTGTTCCGGTTCGCGTCCTGTACGTCGGCCGCGGCCTGGCCAAGGCCGAGATGTTCGGACCGGCAGAACTGGCCGAGAAGTACGACGTACCAACGGCGAATCCGGGTTCGGCCTACGCAGAAATGGCAATCCTGCGTGGCGATCCCTCGGACGGACTGCCCGGAGTCACTGGCATCGGGGAGAAGACGGCGTCAAAGCTGCTGCACGAATTCGGCGACCTCGACGAGCTCGAACGCGTGGCATCGACCACGTCGGACAAACGCATCTCACCGCGTCAACGCAAGGCTCTTGCCGAAGGCGCGGACTACCTGCGCGCCGCGCGCACGGTCGTCTTCGTGAAGACAGACGCCGAGATCATCGGAGACAGTGACGATCACCTTCCGACAGCACCTGCCGATCCGGCAGCCCTGGCGGACCTGATCGAAGAACTCGGCGTCGGATCATCGATCGGCCGACTCGGCAAGGCGCTCGGCTGGCAGGTGGGCTGACGCCACCTGCCACCGGCAGCAGGCCTACTGTGCGGTCGGCTGGCCGACTTCGTACTTGCCGTCGTCGTCAAGGAAGGTGATCTTGACCTGCTGGTTCGCGCCGGCGACGGTCACGGTGCAGGTGAAGGTGTTGCCCTTCTTGATTTCCTGATCCTCCGGGCACTGGACGTTCTCGACATCCTTGGCCTGGTAGTCGTTCTCCAGGACCGACTGAACGCCCTCCTGGGCGGACTCCTGGCTCAGAACCTTGGTCACCGCGAAGCCCGGGAGCCAGAATGCGGTCACCGCCAAGATGACTGCGATGACACCGACAATCGCGGCGCCGATGATCAACGGCAATTTCTTCGAGTTCTTCTGCGGTGTCATACCCGCGAACTGATCGCCACCCGGCTGACCGTACTGGCCCGGTTGACCGTACTGTCCGGGCTGATCGAACTGACCCGGTTGTCCTTGCGGCGCACCGTATTGCGGCTGCTGACCGTACTGGGGTTGCTGACCGTACTGCGGCTGCTGACCATGCTGGGACGCATTCGGCGGGCCGTACTGTCCGGGTTGTCCGTACTGGCCAGGTTGCTGTGGCTGCTGACCCCAACCCTGTTGCGGCGGTGGGCCCTGCGGTGGCTGACCACCACCCTGCTGGCCGTACGTCTGCTGGCTCCACGGGTCAGGCCCCTGTCCGGGCTGCCCTGGATTGGGCTGGCCCTGTCCTGGTTGCCACTGACCGGGTGCCGAACCGCCACCCTGGTTGTTCGGGTCGTTGGGCCCGCTCATGTCTTTCCCCTCCACATGTCCGCGTCGCGCGATCGCGAGTCCACGAGTTCCGAAACCTGAACATACCGCACATCCAGCGGCTGTTCAGGCAGGCTCTCGGCGAAATCCTGCCCGGCGTCAGCCGAGTTCAACAGCGACAACACCACGCCGGATGGCCGCAATCGCAGCGGATGCCGAGCGCGCCAGCTTCGAACGATCCGATCCTCCGATTCCGGCCGCGATCCGCATCTGCTCGAGGAGATCGATGACCTGTCGGCTCCAGCGAACAAAGTCGCCGGCCGGTAGCGACGTGCCCCGCTCACCGGCGGCCGCAAGCACCTCGGTCAGCCCGCGGCCGGTCGCCCACAAATGGATCGCTGTTGCGAAGCCGGCATCAGGTTCGCGTGTCGGTTCCACCATGTGGCTCATCTCGACGCGAGCGAGCTCTTTCCATGCGGCATGGGTGCGGCTCAGGGCTTCTCGGACCGTGGCAACACCGGTCACCAGGTCCGCGCCGCCATAGGTATCGCGGCGAGATTGATAGACCACCGATGACGCAACAGCTGCGAGTTCAGCGGCACCGAGGTGATCCCACAGACCTGTGCGCATGCACTCACAGATCAACAGGTCGCTCTCGCTGTAGACCCGGCTCAGGATTTCACCTGCGGGGGTGACGGTCATGTCGCCGTTCGACTTGTGTTCCACCTGCTCGAGGTAGCCGAGGTCGATGAGAACCGCCACGACCCGATCGAAGTTCACCGCCAGCGTCGACGTGCGAGCCGACACGGATTCTTCGAGTGCCGAGATCTCCCTGGATACGCGGTTGCGGCGTTCGGCGAGCCGGAACAACTCGTCGTGCGCCGGGATCTGGTGTGCCGGGTGCTCGCGCAATTCGGTACGGAGCCGGGCGAGATCCGGATCGTCGGCGGCACGGGTGCGCCTGGTCTGTTTGCCGCGGGGAATGTCGATGCCGGTTGAACGCAGTGCCGAGGCGAGGTCCCGACGGCCCCGCCCGGTCCGCCGGTCGACCTGCTTCGCCAGACGCATATGACCGAGCACCTGGGGTGGATTGAGGAAATCGCGCTGGCCGACCCGACCGGCCCAGGCATCTTCACACAGCACCAACGGTTTTGGGTCACGCACGTCGGTGGCCGCTTCCAGCACCACGGCCAGACCCCGGTGACGACCGCCGGCGAGCCCGATGACCTGACCTCGCTTGAGGGCTGCGAGATCCTCAACAGTGCTCTGCTGCACGGCCATCCGGTTGTGGAACTTCAGATTACGTTCGCGCGCACGGATCTCTTCACGGAGCCGGGTATAGCCGAGGAATCCGTCGATGCCGGCGTCGAGACCGCGACCTTCGGCCCGGCCTTCGAGCTCCACCTCGATCTTGCGGAGCTGGCGCCGAGTGGTGTCGATCTGCCGGGCCTGGCCGACCACCGATCGGTCGGCCTGGAACTGTGCGAACGAACGGTCCAGCAGGTTGCGCGAACCTGCCAGTCCCAGACGGCCGATCAGGTTGACAGCCATATTGTATTCCGGCGCAAAGGAACTGCGCAGCGGGAAGGTACGTGCACCCGCGAGTCCGGCAACGCGCCCGGGGTCGAGGTCTTCGGTCCAGACGACCACGGCGTGGCCTTCGACATCGATGCCGCGACGTCCGGCCCGGCCCGTCAGCTGGGTGTACTCCCCCGGTGTCAGATCGTTGTGCGATTCGCCGTTGTATTTGATCAGGCGCTCGAGGACGACTGAGCGCGCCGGCATGTTGATGCCCAAAGCCAGTGTCTCGGTGGCAAATACAACCTTGACCAAACCTTTGACAAACAGCTCTTCGACCGCGTGCCGGAAGGCGGGCAGCAGTCCGGCGTGGTGCGCGGCGAAACCTCGGGTCAAACCCTCGCGCCAGCTGTGGACACCCAGGACATCCTGGTCGGAGGCGGTCAACTCGGCAACGTACTTGTCGACGATGAGATTCACCTGCTCAACCTGATGCGGTTCGAGCAGCCGGAGTCCAGAGCGGAGGCATTGGGTCAGCGCGCCTTCGCAACCGGCCCGCGAAAAGATGAAGCTGATCGCCGGCAGCAGGCCGTCGCGATCAAGACGTGCGATGAGCTCGGGGCGGGACACCGGACGGACGCCGCTACCACGGCGGTGGTGCTCACTGCTCTGCCCGCGTCCGCGGGGTCCCCGGCTGGTGTAATCGTCATCCCGCCGAGCCGCGATCTCGCGCTGCCGGATGTAGCGGGTCAGCTCCGGATTTACCGAAGGTTTCTTGTTCGGCGCCTTGTGGTCGCGATGATCGAACAGGTCAAAAATCCGATTGCCCACCAGCATGTGCTGGTTCAGCGGGATGGGACGATGTTCGTCGACGATGACGGTGGTGTCACCGCGCACTGTCTGGATCCACGATCCGAATTCTTCGGCGTTGCTGACCGTCGCCGACAGACTCACCACGCGCACCGAGGGTTCGAGGTGCAGAATGACCTCTTCCCAGACGGCGCCGCGGAACCGGTCGGCAAGAAAGTGGACCTCGTCCATCACCACGTGCGACAAGGTCTCCAGGGCAGGCGAATTCGCGTAGATCATGTTGCGCAGGACTTCGGTTGTCATGACAACGATCGGCGCATGGGAGTTGATCGACGAATCACCCGTGAGCAGACCGATCGACTCGGCTCCATGGGCGCGAACCAGATCCGAGTACTTCTGATTGCTCAGCGCCTTGATGGGTGTGGTGTAGAAGCACTTTGACCCACCGGCGAGGGCCAGATGGACGGCGAACTCGCCGACGATCGTCTTGCCCGCACCTGTCGGTGCACAGACCAGAACACCGTGACCGTCTTCCAGTGCAATGCACGCATCACGCTGAAACGGGTCCAGCGCAAACGCCTGTCGCCCGGCGAACTTCTCCAGTTCGGTCCGCGTATCAGAGAGTGTCATCGTAAAGATCGGCTCCACTGCCTCTGGACGAAGCCGACACCGGTTCTGGTGGCTCCACCGGTCCGGGTACATGCCCGACCGGGCTTGCCTCACCGATCGGAGCGGCTTCGTCGTCGCTCACGTTGTCCCATTCCTGGGCCTCACGCTTCGCTTTGCGGTAATCGTGCAGGTGAGCGACCTGGATGGAGACCTCCAGCAAGATCGTCAGTGCGCCGGCGAGTGCCAGCATGGTGAACGGATCGGAACCCGGTGTGAAGATGGCCGCGAAGACGAACATGCCGAAGATCAGTCCACGACGCCACGACTTCAACTTCGCGTAACTCAGGACACCGACCATGTTCAGCGCCACGATCAGCAACGGGAGTTCGAAACTGATGCCGAAGATGATCAGCAGGTGGATGAGGAAGTTGAAGTACAGGTCGCCGGCCAGCGCGGTGATCTGCACATTGTCGCCGATGGTCAACAGGACCTCGAACGCCTTCGACATCACCATGTATGCGAGCGCGGTCCCGGCCAGGAACAGCACGACAGCAAAGCCGACGAAGGTGACCGCGTACTTGCGTTCCTTTTCGACCATGCCAGGCGTGATGAACTGCCACAGTTGGTAGAACCACACCGGGCATGCCAAGACGATGCCGGCGGTCAAACCCACTTTGAGCCGCAGCATGAACTGGTCGAACGGCCCGGTTGCCAGCAGTCGACAAGTGCCGTCGCCGGTGAGGTCGGCGCGGGAGGACGTCGGCAGGTTGCAGTAGGGCTCGCGCAGCAGATCGCCCAGCGACGGTATTCCCAAGAAACCATAGGAGTACCAGACGAATCCGAAAATTGTTGTGAGGGTGATCGCAAAGACAGAGATCAGCAGCCGGTTTCGCAGCTCACGAAGGTGATCGACCAACGACATGGTGCCGTCAGGATTCACCTTGCGCTTACGGCGCCGAGGGTCAAAGGGTATGCGCACGTGGTCGACTACTCAGGGGTCAGTTGTAGACAGGTCAAGCAGGAAGCAGTGACCCACCCACCAAAACGGCGAGGACGAAAATCAGGCAGAACGACGTTCGGATTCGGTCGAATTCGGCGGTGTTCCGTCAAGGCCCGACGTGATCTGCGGCCGCGACTCTGGTGCTGGTGCTGGTGCCGGAGTCGGTGCGGGCTTGTCGGAATTGTTCTCGTTCTGCATCTCCTTGACCTCACTCTTGAAGATGCGCATCGAACGTCCCAGTCCACGTGCGGCGTCCGGCAGCTTCTTGGAGCCGAAAAGGACCAAGAACACGACCACCACAAGAATGACGTGCCATGGCTGTAATGCATTCATTGTGCAGCTACCTCTCCCATTGAGTTCGTCCGCAATGCTACCGGACCAAGCCCAACCCTAACGGTTCGAACAGCGGCCTCACAGGCACCTGTCAGGTGGCCGGCAGTGAGTCTGCGCCGTACATGCCCAGCGTGGCCGCCGCTCTCGAACGGACCTCGCCGGACAGCTCGCTGTTGCGGACTCTGATCTTGCCACCGAAGCTGAGCACAAACCGGGTGAGCCATTCCTCCGAGCCGTACCTCATCGTCGCGACAACCGGCCCCTGCGAACCGGCCAGATTGTCGGGGTCGAGGGGCTCTATCAGGTAGTAGTCGAGCACCCAGACCACGTCCTGGTCGATTTCCACCACTGCTTCGGGGAGCTCCGAATCGCTCTCGAACAGGGCCAACGCACTGTCGCCCGCGGATGGCGGCGGAGCACTGGGCTCGTCGAGCACGGTCGCCGCCTCGATCCGATCAAAACGGAACAACCGAATGCCTTCGCTGCTCCGGCACCAGCCTTCGAGGTATCCGTGGTTCTGGATCGCCTGGATGCGAATCGGGTCGACCACGCGTTCACCGACCACGTCCCGCGAGGCCGAGTAATACCGCAGCCGTACCGCCCGGTGGCTGCGAACAGCCTCGCGAACGGCGGTCACGGCGTCGGATTCGCCGGCACCGGACAGATCGACCGGAGTATCGGTGACGGCTTCTCCGAGTCGCGAACCCATCGCGATCTCGATCTTCGCGATGGCCCGTCGCGCCGCGGCCGGGTCGACCACTCCGGAGGCGTCGATCAGTGAACGCAACGCCACCAGCAGCGGTGCGGCCTCGGTGCCGGTGAGTTTCAGCGGCCGGTCGATGCCGGCAGAGAACGTCACCGCGACGCCGTCCTCAACGCTGTCGGGTGAGAACGCCAGGTCGATCAGGTCGCCCGGTGTGTAACCCGGCAGTCCACACATCCACAGCTGTTGGAGATCCTCGAGCACCTGCTTGGGTGTGGTCCCCAGATCGACCGCTGCTTTTGCGGCATTGACGCCGGGATGGGCCAGGAAATACGGGACCATCGCCAGCATCCGGTTGAGTCGATCGGTACCGGCGCTCATTCGCCCGCCTCGCTGAGTATGTGGAGTTCGCTGATCACGTTGTCGCGGAGTTCCGGCGGTTCGAGGACAAGCGCTTCGGTGCCGGCCGCGAGCACCTGGCGGGTGAGTCCGTCGGTCGACTTCATCGAAATGTTCAGGATGCTGCCGGCGCGGCCCGCGTGCGTCCCCGGTTCGGCCGATGTCGCGATGCGGCGCAGACCAGCTGCCCGGTTCTCGGCCACCCAGACCCGGGCGGTGACCACCGGACCCGATCGATCCACGGCGTCGGCCACGATCTGACGCAGATCGATATTGGCGGGCCGGGTGAGTTCTCCGACCTTGCCGAACGGGGTCACCGAGAGGATGCGGGTGAGTCTGTAGGTGCGTGTCTGCTCGCGGTCGCGGTCGTGTCCGACGAGATACCAGCGGCCAATGTGGGTCACCACACCCCACGGCTCTACTGTCCGTGTGACATGCGGTGAGGTCGGGCCGGGCCGGTGCTCGAACCGAACCGGGCGGCTCTCGTCGAGAGCGCTCAGCAACGAACCGAGCACGGCCGGTGAACCGATGCCCTGCGGTGTACTCGAATGGATGGCCGTGGAGTTCTCGTCGAACGCCGACTCCATCTGCACTCCGGCCGCGCGCAACTTCATCAGGGCGCTGTGACTGGAGGCGGCGAGTTCAGGTGAATCCCACAGTGCGGCGGCCAGCGCGACCGCGGCCGCCTCGTCGGGATCGAGAGAGATGTCGGGGAGCTCGTACTCGGACCGGTTGATCCGATAGCCGTCGACAACCGTGAACCCCGATGTCCGACCGGTTTCCACCGGGATGCCGAGGTCGCGGAGCTCGTTCTTGTCGCGCTCGAACATCCGGTTGAAGGCCTCGGTGGACTTCGAATCCTGATATCCGATAACGCTGCTGCGGATGTGATCGGCGGAAAGGTACTGACTGGTGGACAGCAAGCAGATCACCAGGTTCATCAACCGTTCAACCTTGTTGGTCGCCACCGGACCAGCCTAGTTTCACATGGAGGCGATCAGGCGTTCGACGCGCTCATCGACATTGCGGAACGGATCCTTGCAGAGCACCGTGCGCTGGGCCTGGTCGTTCAGCTTCAGGTGCACCCAGTCGACGGTGAAGTCGCGGCCGGCCTTCTGCGCGGCAGCGATGAAGTCGCCGCGGAGCTTGGCCCGGGTGGTCTGCGGTGGTGTGTCGACCGCCGCCTGGATTGCCTCGTCGGTGGTCACCCTCGCGGCCAGACCCTTGCGCTGCAGCAGATCGAAGACGCCACGACCGCGCTTGATGTCGTGATAGGCGAGGTCGAGCTGCGAGATCTTCGGATCGGACAGGTCCATCGAGTAGCGGTCCTGATAGCGCTGGAAGAGCTTGCGCTTGATCACCCAATCGACCTCGGTGTCGACCTTCGCGAAATCCTGCTGGTCGACGGCGTCGAGCATGCGGCCCCACAGATCGACGACCTGGGTCATCTGCTGATCCGGCTTCCGGGTCTTCAGGTGCTCGACGGCCCGGGAGTGGTACTCGCGTTGGATGTCGAGCGCGCTGGCCTGGCGGCCACCGGCCAGGCGGACCGGTCGACTGCCGGTGAGGTCGTGGGAGACCTCGCGGATGGCCCTGATGGGGTTGTCGAGCGCGAAGTCGCGGAATGCGACGCCGGCCTCGATCATCTCCAGGACCAGCGCCGCCGATCCGACCTTGAGCATCGTGCTGGTCTCGGCCATGTTCGAATCCCCGACGATCACGTGCAGCCGCCGGTACTTCTCGGCATCGGCATGCGGCTCGTCGCGGGTGTTGATGATCGGGCGGCTACGGGTGGTCGCCGACGAGACACCTTCCCAGATGTGCTCGGCCCGCTGCGACAGACAGAACGTCGCGGCCTTGGGCGTCTGCAGCACTTTGCCGGCACCACAGATCAATTGGCGCGTCACGAGGAACGGCAGCAGGACGTCGGAGATGCGTGAGAACTCCCCCGCCCGGACCACCAGATAGTTCTCGTGGCAGCCGTACGAGTTGCCCGCCGAGTCGGTGTTGTTCTTGAACAGGTAGATGTCGCCGCCGATACCTTCATCGGCCAGACGCCGTTCGGCGTCGATCAGCAGATCTTCCAGGACCAACTCGCCTGCCCGGTCGTGTTCGATCAGCTGCTGCAGGTTGTCGCATTCTGCGGTCGCGTACTCGGGATGCGAACCCACGTCGAGGTAGAGTCGCGCCCCGTTCTGCAGGAACACATTCGACGACCGACCCCACGACACCACCCGGCGGAACAGATACCGCGCGACTTCGTCGGGACTGAGCCGCCGATGTCCGTGAAAAGTACACGTGACACCGAACTCGGTTTCGATACCCATGATTCGTCGCTGCACAATTACAACCCTACTGCCGTGGGACCAGACAAGTACTGCTTCAGTTGTCGTTTTCGCGTGCCGGAAGGAGGTCGACCAGAGTCGACCCCGTCAGGCGACGGAACGCGCGGCGCGGGCGACCGTGGTCGAGGATTGCCACCTCGAGGTCACCCGGCTGCAATGTGCGGGGTTCAGGCACCGAGGAACTGCTCGACGAGGACCCGTTGGCGGCCGCCGGAGTTTCCAGAGCAGTGATCGCCGAACCCAATGCAGACTTCAGATCTGCCTCGGGATCGTACGAATCCTTCATCGATGCGGTGGTCGACTCCGTGGAACCGCCCATCACCAGAAACCGGGTCTCGTCGACGATCGATCCGTCGTAGGTGATGCGGTAGAGCTGCGACGGTCCCGGCTTACCGGGGCGGCTCACCTCTGCCACACACAATTCGACCTCGTACGGCTTCGGTTGTTCGGTGAAGACCGCTCCGAGTGTGCTGGCGTATGCATTGGCCAGCGACAGTCCGCTGACGTCGGCCCGGTCGTAGTTGTATCCACGCATGTCGGCGTGCTGGATGCCCGCCTTACGGAGACTTTCGAACTCGTTGTACTTGCCGACTGCGGCGAACCCGATGCGGTCATAGATCTCGCTGACCTTGCGCAACGTGTTCGACGGGTTCTCTGCCACGAACAGGACACCGTCGGCGTACGTCAGCGCGATGACGCTGCGACCGCGGGCAATGCCCTTGCGGGCCAGCTCCGAACGATCGCGCATGATCTGTTCGGCACTGGCGTAATACGGGAAGGTCATGCGTCACCACCGTTCTTGATGTCGCTGCTGCCGGACCCGTTGTGCGCTGCCGAACGCCGGGTGATGACGGCACGGGCAGATTGCTCGATCGTGGCCGCGGGGACCTCGGCGGCACCTTCGGCCGTGACGGTCGCAGCGGTGGGATACAGACCACGAACCATGTCGGGACCGCCGGTTGCCGAGTCGTCGTCGGCCGCGTCGTACAGCGATTCGATGGCCACCGACAGTGCCTCGTCTGCGGTCAGGTCGTCGCGGTAGAGCTTTTTGATCGCCGACTTGGCGAACACCGAACCGGAGCCGATGGCCTGGTAGCCGCCGTGCTCCTCGTGGCGGTCGCCGGCAACGTCAAAGGAGAAGATCCGGCCGGGACGCTGCGGATCGATACCGTCGGGGTCGTAGCCGACGAGCAGCGGGATGGCCGCGAGTCCGGCCATCGCCGCCTCGAGGTTCGACCGGACCATGGAGGCCAGCCGATTGACCTTGCCGTCGAGGGTCAGCGACACGCCCTCGATCTTTTCGTAGTGCTCGAGCTCGACAGCGAACAGACGGATCATTTCGATCGCCACTCCCGCGGTACCGGCGATGCCGGCAGCAGAGTAGTCGTCGGTGATGAACACCTTGCGCATGTCGCGGCTGGCGATCAGGTTGCCGGACGTGGCACGCCGGTCACCCGCGAGCACCACACCGCCCGGGTACGTCACCGCGACGATGGTGGTGCCGTGCGGGATGTTTGCAGCCATATCCGGTGTAACCCTGTTCCTGGGCAACAGATCTGGTGCGTTCTTACGCAGATAGTCGGAAAACGAAGAGATGTCCTGGCCGAGAGACCGGATCCGATCGGTCACTGGCCGCCCTTCTGAACATAGGCGCGGACGAAGTCCTCGGCGTTCTCCTCGAGCACGTCATCGATCTCGTCGAGCAGGTCATCGGTGTCGTCGGTCAGCTTCTCCCGGCGCTCTTGACCTGCACCCGAATCCGCACCGGCACCGTCGTCGTCGTTACCGCCCGTGCGCTTGGTTTGTTCCTGCGCCATCGCTGCCTCCTTCAGACCACGGTCCCGCCGGGACCGTACGTTCTATCACCCTACCGGGCGAACATGATCTGGCGACGGATATGCACGCGTGGAGACGGCGATTTCGCTGACGGACGAATCGCTACGGCGTGGTCAGTTGATTGACCAATTCGGCCGCGGAATCAACCGAATCGAGCAGTTCACCGACGTGTGCCTTGCTCCCCCGCAGAGGTTCGAGCGTCGGGATCCGAACCAGCGACTCGCCGCCCAGATCAAAGATGACCGAATCCCAACTCGCGGCCGCGATGTCGGCCCCGAAACGACGCAGGCACTCACCCCGGAAGTAGGCGCGCGTGTTCTCCGGTGGATTGCCGATGGCGTCCATCACCTGCTGCTCGGTGGTGAGTCGTTTCATCGACCCACGGGCCACCAATCGGTTGTAGAGCCCCTTGTCCAGTCGCACGTCCGAGTACTGCAGGTCGACGAGGTGCAGGCGCGGTGCGGACCAGGCCAGGTTCTCGCGCTGACGGAACCCCTCGAGCAGGCGGAGCTTGGCGGGCCAGTCGAGCAGGTTCGCGCACTCCATCGGATCGCGCTCGAGTTTGTCGAGGACGTCGGCCCAGGTGTCGAGAACGTCCTTGGCGCGGAGGTCGTCGCTGTGGTTGGCGTCGTGGAATGCCGCGCAACGCTCGTGGTAAATCCGTTGCAGCGCAAGAGCGGTCATCTCGCGCCCGTCGGCGAGCGCAACCGTCACCTGAAGAGTCGGGTCGTGGCTGATGACGTGCACGGCGTGCACCGGGCGGGCCAGTTCCAGATCCCGTAGTTCGACACCGGCTTCGATCAGGTCGAGAACCAGCGAGGTCGAACCGACCTTGAGATACGTTGCGGTCTCCGCGAGGTTCGCGTCGCCGATGATCACGTGCAGCCGCCGGTACCGCTCCGGATCGGCGTGCGGCTCGTCGCGGGTGTTGATGATCCCGCGCTTGAGGGTGGTCTCGAGGCCGACCTCGACCTCGATGTAGTCGGCACGCTGGCTGAGCTGGAAGCCCGCTTCGTCCCCGGATTGCCCGATGCCGACACGTCCCGACCCGGTGAAGACCTGACGCGACGCGAAGAACGGGGTGAGTCCGGTGATGACTGAGTTGAACGGTGTCGACCGGGCCATCAGGTAGTTCTCGTGCGTCCCGTACGACGCACCTTTGCCGTCGATGTTGTTCTTGTACAACTGCAGTCTCGGGGCACCGGGCACGCTGGCCACATGCCTGGCCGCCGCCTCCATGACCCGTTCGCCGGCCTTGTCCCAGATCACCGCGTCGAGTGGGTCGGTCACCTCGGGCGCCGAATACTCCGGATGGGCATGGTCGACGTACAGCCGGGCACCGTTGGTGAGGATCATGTTGGCCGCACCGACTTCGTCGGCATCGATGATCGGGGCTGGACCGGACCCCCGCCCGAGGTCGAATCCGCGGGCATCGCGCAGTGGCGATTCCGGTTCGTAATCCCATCGGGTGCGCTTTGCGCGAGGAACTCCGGCCGCAGCCGCGTACGCGAGTACCGCCTGCGTCGAGGTCATGATCGGATTGGCACCTGGATCGTTCGGAGCCGAGATTCCATATTCGACTTCGGTTCCGATTATGCGCTGCATGGGGTCGAGCGTAGCTGTGCATGATGTACCGGTCGCGGACGAGCGCGCAGATAGGTACTGTTTGCGCCGTGAAAGCACTGCGCCGCTTCACCGTCCGCGCCCACCTGCCCACGTCCCTCCAAGCCCTGGCGAAGTTGTCCACCAACCTCCGTTGGTCCTGGCATCCAGCCACCCAGGAACTCTTTTCATCCATGGATCCGGCCCTGTGGTCCGGGCTGCGGGATCCACTGAAGCTGCTCGGTGACATCGGCCCCGATCGGTTGACGCAGCTGTCCGAGGACGGCGACTTCCTCGCTCGGCTCAACGCGCTGTCGGACGACCTCGACGAGTACTTGAGTGAGCCGCGGTGGTTCCAGGAACAGGTCGCCACCGGCAACCGCTTCCCGACCGGCATCGCCTACTTCTCGATGGAGTTCGGAATCTCCGAGGTTCTGCCGATCTACTCAGGCGGTCTGGGAATCCTGGCCGGCGATCATCTCAAAGCGGCATCAGACCTGGGCCTGCCGCTGATCGGTGTCGGGTTGCTCTACCGAAGTGGTTACTTCCGGCAGTCGCTGACCGACGACGGGTGGCAGAAAGAGCGGTACCCGAATCTCGATCCGCAGGGGCTGCCGGTCCGGACGGTCAACGACCAGGACGGCAACCCGGTGACCATCCGGGTGCCGATGCCAGACAATCGCGTGTTGCGGGCCAGGCTCTGGATCGCCGACGTCGGCCGTATCCCGCTGCTGCTGCTGGATTCCGACATCCCCGACAACGACACCGACCTGCGCGCAGTCACCGACCGCTTGTACGGCGGCGACCAGGAGCACCGCATCAAGCAGGAGATCCTGGCCGGTGTGGGCGGTGTCCGTGCGGTGCGCGAGTACACGCGCATCCAGGGTCTGCCGGATCCGGACGTCTTCCACATGAACGAGGGTCACGCCGGATTCCTCGGTGCCGAACGAATTCGGGAACTGGTGTCGCCGCATGGTGCCGGATTGGACTTCGATTCGGCGCTCTCCGCGGTTCGCGCGTCGACGGTCTTCACAACCCACACCCCGGTCCCCGCCGGAATCGACCGCTTCCCCATCGACATGGTGCGGCGATACTTCGGCAACGATCACGGCCAGTCGACGCTGCTGCCCGGGCTCGAGCTGGCCCGAATCCTGGCGTTGGGCAAGGAAACCGATCCCGGCGTCTTCAACATGGCGCACATGGGTCTGCGGCTCGGCCAACGGACCAACGGCGTCTCGAAACTCCACGGCGCGGTCAGCCGGGAGATGTTCGGCGACCTGTGGCCCGGTTTCGATGCCCCCCAGGTCCCGATCGGTTCGGTCACCAACGGTGTCCATGCCCCCACCTGGTGTTCACCACGTTGGACCGAACTGGCGACCGATGACTCCGACGATGTGCCCGACGAGTCCTCCACTCTTGCCGCGATGAAAAATGTTTCGTCGCAAGAACTCTGGGCAACCCGCAACACGCTGCGCACCGAATTGATCGCCGAGGTTCGGCGCCGGCTGCGCCGGTCGGGTCTCGAACGTGGTTTCTCGGCTGCCGAATTGGGTTGGACCGCAGGTGTTTTCTCGTCGCGGGTGCTGACCATCGGGTTCGCCCGGCGGGCGGCGACCTACAAGCGACTGACATTGATGCTGCGCGACACCGACCGGCTCAAGGCGCTGCTGCTCGACAAGGATCGCCCGGTACAGCTGGTGGTGGCCGGCAAGGCCCATCCCGCGGACGACGGCGGTAAGGCGCTCATCCAGCAGATCGTCCGCTTCGCCGACGCGAACGATGTCCGGCACCGGATCGTGTTCCTGCCGGATTACGACATGGCGATGGCACGCTACCTGTACGGCGGATGCGATGTGTGGCTGAACAATCCACTGCGTCCCATGGAAGCGTGCGGCACCTCGGGTATGAAGTCGGCGCTCAACGGCGGCCTCAACCTGTCGATCATGGACGGCTGGTGGGACGAGATGTCCGACCACGCCAACGGTTGGGCGATTCCGACCGCCGACGGAGTCACCGACGACGAACGTCGCGACGATCTCGAAGCGGCCGCGCTGTATGAACTGCTCGAGAACGTGGTGGTCCCGAAGTTCTACGACACCGGCTCCGATGGGGTTCCGGCGCGGTGGGTCGAGATGGTGCGGCACACGCTGCACACCCTCGGACCCCAGGTGCTGGCGTCACGAATGGTCCGCGACTACACCGAGCAGTACTACGCCCCGGCCGCGATCTCCGGACATGCCACAACCGACAACGACTTCGAGGGCGCCAAGGACCTGGCCCTGTTCCGGGCCCAGGTCGACCGGTCGTGGCCGTTGGTGAGGGTGCTCGACGTGGACAGCGCCGGGTTGGACAACACCGCCCTGCTCGGTTCGACGATGACTCTGACCGCCCATGTGGAGTTGGCCGGACTGCGCGCCGACCAGGTGGTCGTCCAGGCCGTCATCGGACGTGTCGACGACGCGGACAATCTGACTCAGGTCGCCACACCGACGATGACCCTCGTCTCCGAGCACGGTGGACCGGGTGGTGAGGCGATCTTCGAGGTGTCGGTTCCGCTTCCGATGACCGGTCCCGTCGGCTACACGGTGCGGATCCTGCCCTATCACCGATTGCTCACCGGGACAGCTGAACTCGGGGTTGTCGTAGTCGCCTGAGAATGGCGGGGTTGCCTACCGGGCCCGATGTACCACTGCAGATGAATCAGCGCTCCGCGTCCGAAGACGCGGAGCGCTGATTCGTTTGTCCTGCGGTACCGGCTACAGGTACTGGCCGGTGTTGGTCTCGGTGTCGATGGCCCGGCTGGCGCCGGAACTCTTGCCGGTGACCAAGGTGCGGATGTAGACGATCCGCTCGCCCTTCTTGCCGGAGATACGAGCCCAGTCGTCCGGGTTCGTGGTGTTCGGCAGATCTTCGTTCTCCGCGAACTCGTCGAGGATCGAATCGAAGAGGTGCTGGATCCGCAGACCCGACTGACCGGTCTCCAACTGCGACTTGATGGCGTACTTCTTGGAGCGATCCACCACGTTCTGGATCATCGCGCCGGAGTTGAAGTCCTTGAAGTACATGATCTCTTTGTCGCCGTTGGCGTAGGTGACCTCGAGGAACCGGTTGTCGTCGCTCTCGTCGTACATCCGCTCGACGACACGCTCGATCATCGCCTTGATGCAGGCGTTGCGATCGCCGCCGAACTCGTTGATGTCGTCCGGGTGGATCGGCAGCGTCGGAACGAGGTACTTCGAGAAGATGTCCATCGCCGATTCGGCGTCGGGGCGCTCGATCTTGATCTTGACGTCCAGACGACCCGGACGCAGGATCGCGGGGTCGATCATGTCCTCGCGGTTGGAGGCACCGATGACGATCACGTTCTCGAGACCCTCGACACCGTCGATCTCGCTGAGCAGCTGAGGCACCACGGTGGTCTCGACGTCGGATGACACACCCGAGCCGCGGGTCCGGAAGATCGAGTCCATCTCGTCGAAGAACACGATCACCGGTGTACCTTCCGACGCCTTCTCGCGAGCGCGCTGGAAGATCAGCCGGATGTGACGCTCGGTCTCACCGACGAACTTGTTCAGGAGTTCCGGGCCCTTGATGTTGAGGAAGAACGACTTCGCCTCGCGAGAATCTTCGCCTCGCACCTCGGCGATCTTCTTGGCCAGCGAGTTCGCCACCGCCTTGGCGATGAGCGTCTTACCGCAACCGGGAGGGCCGTACAGCAACACACCCTTCGGTGGCCGCAGGTCGTACTCGCGGAACAGGTCTTTGTGCAGGAACGGCAACTCGACGGCGTCGCGGATCTGCTCGATCTGCCGACCGAGACCACCGATGTCCTCGTAGCCGACATCCGGCACCTCTTCGAGAACCAGATCCTCGACCTCGGCCTTGGGAACCCGCTCGAAAGCGAACCCGGCCTTCGTGTCGATCAGCAGCGAGTCACCCGGACGCAGTTTGCGATTGCCCTCTTCTTCGGCCAGCACACTCGCGCTGAGCGGCTCGGCCAACCAGACCACACGCTCTTCATCGGCATGACCGACCACCAGTGCGCGCTGACCGTCGTCCAGAACCTCGCGCAGGGTGCTGATCTCGCCGATGGAGTCGAACTCGCCGGCCTCGACGATGGTGAGCGCTTCGTTGAGGCGGACGGTCTGGCCACGCTTGAGTGTTTCGACGTCGATGTTCGGGGAGCACGTGAGCCGCATCTTGCGACCAGAGGTGAACACGTCGACCGTGGAGTCCTCGAAGATGCCGAGCAGGATGCCGTAACCACTCGGGGGCTGGCCGAGACGATCGACCTCTTCACGGAGTGCGATCAGTTGCTGGCGTGCTTCTTTGAGGGTGTCGAGGAGCTTGGCGTTGCGCGTGGTCAGCGTTTCGATGCGGGCTTGCAGATCACTGTCTGCCCCTGCCCGTCCGAAGGGGCTCGGGTCCGATCGTGGTGCACTCGACGGCCGCAGCGAGGCCGCACCCCACTCTCCGCCAGGCGTCGAGTCCGTGTTGGGACCACCGCCCGTCTGGGACTCGTTGCTGCCTGATTCCGTCATTTCTGACTCCTCTCCGGCGAGTCGACTCTCCGCCACCATCACCCGGTGAACGTACGGTCGATCCTGTTACCCGAGGCTACCGGCCAAACGTCCGATGTGCCCTGTACCCCGCGGACGGTGATGTTGTGGATGTGTTAATTGTGTGTCGCCGCAAGGTTTTCCAACTTTACTCCGTCGACTCCGGGATTGGCTGGTTCTTACTCGGGCGGCGGTGCGGGCGTGGCGCGACGGTTCCCTCCGCAAGTCTGCGGACGGTCACCAAAAAAGCAGTGTGACCTTGCATTTTGTGACTCGGCCGGACCGCCAGGCCCACAACATGCCAGTCGCGGACGAGTGATTCCCAGGCGCGCGGTTCCGTCCAGCACTGTTGCTCGCGGAGGGCTTCGACAACACGCGACAATTGAGTGGTCGTTGCCACATAAACAGCTAGAACTCCACCAGGTTTTATCGCCCGTTTGATCGTCTCGAGCGTTTCCCACGGCGCGAGCATGTCCAGGACGACCCGGTCGACGTCTGCTGTGCCCGGGTAGTCCGAGAGGTCCGCGATGGTCAGATCCCAGTTGGGCGGCGGTCCGCCGAAGAACTCTTCGACGTTGCGCACCGCGTGCTCGGCGTGATCATCACGGACCTCGTACGAGCGAACCGTGCCGTGTTCGCCGACCGCGCGGAGCAGCGAGCACGTCAGGGCACCGGATCCGGCACCGGCCTCGAGCACGGTGCATCCGGGATGGATGTCCGCCTCCATGACGATCTGCGCGGCGTCCTTCGGGTAGATGACCTGGGCGCCCCGCGGCATCGACAGGACGTAGTCGACGAGAAGCGGTCGCAATGCGAGGTACGGGGTGTTTGACGTGGAGGTGACCACGATGCCCTCGTCGGCGCCGATGAGGTCGTCGTGGGCGATGCCACCCTTGTGGGTGTGGAAACTCTTGCCGGCCTCGAGGCGCACGGTGAACTTGCGGCCTTTGGCATCGGTCAACTGGACACGATCCCCGATTGCAAACGGACCTGTGGTGGACATTGCGGGGGCGTGCCTTCCTGATGAACTGCGGAAACAACCCACAAATGCCGAGGGTTGTCGTTGGTCAGGCCTACCCTGCCAGGTGTGAGTGTGAGTACCGAATCCCGCCCCGACAGAAGCTCTGACGACGGCTCCGCCGTGAACTCTGACAAAGGCTCCGCCGTGCCAGGTGCGGGCGGTCACCCGATCCGGGTGCCGGCGTTGTCCCCCAGCCGGGCCGGAGACTTCAAGCAATGTCCGCTCCTCTATCGATATCGCGCCATCGACCGGCTCCCGGAGACTCCGACGCAGGCCCAGGTGCGCGGAACAGTTGTGCACGCGGCACTGGAGAACCTGTTCGACATGCCGGCCGGTCTACGCATTCCGGAGTCGGCAGAATTCCTGGTCGACGGCGCGTGGGGTGCGCTGTGTGAGCAGACACCCGAATTGCATGACCTGGTCCCCGACGACCAGGTCGACAAGTTCCTGTCGGACGCCCACAAGCTCATCACCACCTACTACACGCTCGAGAACCCGACCGCGTTCACGCCCGAGTCCTGCGAATTGCGGGTCGAAGTCGATCTGGCCGGGGACGGTGACGACGACGGTGTTCTCCTGCGCGGTTTCGTCGACCGGATCGATGTGGCGCCGGATGGCCGGGTCCGCGTGGTCGACTACAAGACCGGTCGATCCCCAGGTGAGAGCTTCGAGTCCCGAGCGTTGTTCCAGATGAAGTTCTATGCCCTGGCCATCCTCCGGCTCCGCGGCATCGTGCCGGCCAGGCTCGAACTGCTCTACCTCGCCGATGGGCAGTCTCTGGTCTACACACCCGACGAGGCCGAACTCGAACGCTTCGCGAAGACGCTGAAGGCGATCTGGAAAGCGATTCTGAAGGCCGGTGAGACCGGTGACTTCCAGCCGAAGAAGAGCCGGATGTGCCAGTGGTGCGACCACAAGGCACATTGCCCCGAGTTCGGGGGCACCGTTCTTCCCTATCCCGGATGGCCCAGCGTGCCCGGGGCCACGGGCACCGCTGAGTCGACCGGCAATTAGCGACGCCTTTCGCGGATGGCAGGATCGACGCTTGTGACTGAACTCCCCGCCTATTACCTGCCACTCGGTCGCACCGGCGACCACGAACACTTCATGCCCACCGAACACACGGTCAGCGTGTGGGGCGATGATTTGCAGCACGGCGGTCCACCGATTGGCTTGCTGGCCCGATCGTTACTGCGCCATCAGCCTGATCCGGCGCACGCGTTCACCCGTGTCACAGTCGACATCCTCGGCGCGATCGGCATGGCGGAGAACAGGATTCACACCACGGTGTTGCGTCCCGGCAAACAGATCAGCCTCGTGCAGTCCGAGCTCTCGGTACGCCAGGTCGACGGCACATACCGGACGGCCGCGCGCGCCCAGGGCTGGCGGATGGCAACGGCGGAGACGTCCGAGGTCGTTCATCTCCCGACGCCACCGTTGACTCCGGCACCGGACGAGATCGAGGCTGCTCCCGGAATGACCGGCATCGGGCCGTTGGTCGGCGAATGGGCGACGAAAGGGTTTGTCGGAACCCTCGATTGCCGTATCGCCTCCTCGGATCCGGAGGTCGGACGCGAGGTCTGGGTACGCCCGAATTTCCCGCTTGTGGCCGGCGAGCAGACCACCGACATCGAGAAGTTTTTCACCGTGCTCGACATCGCCAACGGCATCGGTTCCACACTCGCATTCAGCGAATGGACGTTCATGAACACCGACACCACGGTGCACCTCCACCGCCAACCGGTCGGCGAATGGACGGGAATCAAAGCCCGGATGACGGTGGGGCCACAGGGTTACGGACTGACCGGGGCCGAACTGTTCGACGGTTCGGGCGCGGTGGGACGGTCTGCTCAGACCCTGCTCATCCGATCGGTTGGATAAACGGGATCAGTCGAACACGTTGACTGCACTCAACCACTGGCCGTCGAATTCGGCTTCCTAGCCAAGTAGGTAGTTTTCTGTCGCTGCAGCTGTACTGATCTGATTCGAAAAAGTATTCAATAAATCAATCACACGATCGATGCGATCGACGCATTCAGCCGGAGTGAACGAGGTAAGTTCGCCATGAACGATCTTATTCCTTTCGGCTACCAGGCTGGAGTCAATGAAGCCTTTATTTGCGGCGTAAACATCAAGAACCTCCAACCCAAGCGATTTCAGTAATTCTTCCAAAACCTTCGACGACAGATTGCTTTCCGTATTGATCATCTTTGCCGGGTCGACAAAGAAGATTCCCGAGCGGCAGGTATCCATCTCAGTCAACAAGCCAGCCAAATACTCTACTTTTGAAGTCCCATCCGACCGCTTGAAATGCGAGACAACTGAAGCAGCCTGGAATGGCATCTTCAACGACGAAATCGGGAGCTTCATTCCACAAATGTGTTTGATGTAGTGGGCGCTCGCCGCCTTGACGAAGCCCTCCCAATGCGCATAGGTAAGCGCAACAGCGCTGCGGCCAATCCATGAATCATGCCCCACGCGCCCCATTGGAATCGTTTGAAGCGGTAGCTTCAAAGCAGTCAATTCGAGTTTTCTGTGGGCGAGGTCTCTGTCGATTCTGTCCAGGAGGTCCTCAACTGAATGCGCCAGCATCTAGGATGCCTGTTCAAACAGCTTACGCCCGAAGGGCACAGTAGTTCGCAAGCGCTGATCTGCCCGAATGCCACTCGAGAATCCCGGTGCGAATGCAGGATCAGACCAAAGTTCGCGCCGCTTAGCACGTACCACGGCAGCGTCTATTCGACCGTCAGCATCGTGATACCCAATGCCGAGCGCAAGGGTCTCAAAAGCGGTCGCCGCAAATGGACCTTGCGACTTTCCGGTCGCTGGGTTCAACTTACGCAACACGTCAGAACCATCACTTGCATTCAACACACTGAATACCCCATTGAAAACTTCTTCTTCGGCAGCCAGCTCTGCGTCTGTCAGCTCAGAAACTTGAACGATCCTACTAGTTAAAAATTCACCGAGGTAGCCGATTGAACCAATTTCACTATCAGGAAGTTTTCGCATCAAGATAAAGCGCAGAGCAATCTCCATGTGATATTGCTCCAATATGAGCTTTTCAGGAAGGTTCAGCGTTTCCAGGAAGTCCGCATTTCTTGACAGTTTACCGAGCCATTCAAAGTGCTTCAGGCTAAGGCTGACAAGCAATGCGTTGCGTAGTTCCTGGTCCGTTGCCTGCGACCCAAAAGAGTTTAAGCGCTGAAACAAATCAAACTTTGCACGCTTGTCGCTGTCACGCTTGATTATTTTTAGGTCAAGACGAGCGCGCTTAAAATCGATTCGTTGAGTGGGGCTGAATGAAATCGTAGGGTCGGAGTTCTCGTAGAACACGCCTTTCAGCAACTTGAGGAACGGCGCTTCCATACATTCGAAGGGGTCTAAGATGTTTCCATCGGGATCTCTGAGAATCCCCATAAAGTTGAAGAGCGTGGACAGTCGCTGGACACCATCAACTACATCCCAGCCTTCGTCGCTTGTGGCGACAAAGATACTTGGAAGCGGAATGCCAAGCAGGACGCTTTCAATCAGCCTTGTTCGCTGTGCAGGTTCCCATCTAAACAACCTCTGGAACTCTGGATGGATATTTAGTTCCCCATCGCGATAGAGGTTCGCAAGTTCACCGATCGACATCTGGTAGGCATCTGTCGAGATTTGGCGTCGGTACTCGTTCAGCTCGGCGTCTAGGGTCACGAAGTTAAGATACCTCCCGACACAACCAGGCCCCCCTGGGCAGGACCGATCACGTGACTAGACGAAGAGGGGTAGCGTCAGCGATCTTCGCTCGACCTGGGGCTTCTGCCGCACCGAATCTAGAACCGGCAGGACCGGATGTCGGAGGCCAGAATGGCCTTCGCGCCGATCTCGGACAGCTCGTCCATCAAGTTCTGGTGCTGCTTGCGCGGAACGAGTGACCGGACGGCAACCCAGTTCTCGTCGGCCATCGGTGCGATGGTCGGCGATTCGAGGCCGGGCGTCAGTGCCATCGCCTGATCGAGGATGCCTCGGGGGCAGTCGTAATCGAGCATCACGTAGCGCTGGCCGAACACCACACCCTGCACGCGGGCGATGAAACGTTCGGCTGCCTTGCTGCGCTCGACGCCTTTGCGCTGCAGCAGTACACCTTCGGAATCGCAGAGCGACTCACCGAACGCAGACAGCTGGTGCTGGCGCAGCGTACGGCCGGAACCGACGACATCGGCGATCGCGTCGGCGACACCGAGCTGGATCGAGATCTCGACGGCGCCGTCGAGACGGATGATCGTCGCCTCGATGCCGCGGGCAGCGAGATCGGCGCGGACCAGGTTCGGGTACGACGTGGCGATCCGCTTGCCGGCGAGGTCGGCAATCGTCCAGTTCGAGTCGCTCGGTGCGGCGTAACGGAATGTAGAGGCGCCGAACCCGAGTCCCAGGCACTCTTCGACGTCGGCGCCCGAGTCGAGCGCGAGGTCGCGGCCGGTCAGTCCGAGGTCGAGTTCACCCGAACCCACATAGATCGCGATGTCGGTCGGGCGAAGGAAGTAGAACTCGACTTCGTTGGCGGGGTCGAGGACCGTGAGGTCTTTGGAGTCAGAGCGGCGACGGTAGCCCGCCTCGCTGAGGATCTCGGCGGCGGACTCGGACAGCGCCCCCTTGTTGGGAACGGCAACGCGCAGCATGTGAGTGGGGTCCTATCGGAAATGTGGACGGGCAGGAGTTCGGCTGGTGCTCACGGGATGGATCGGGTTCACAGATGCTTGTAGACGTCGTCGAGCGTCAGTCCACGATTGATCATCATCACCTGCAGCCAGTAGAGCAACTGCGATATCTCCTCGGACAGTGCCTCCGGCGACTCGTGCTCGGCTGCGAGCCACACTTCGCCGGCCTCTTCGATGATCTTTTTCCCGAGGGTATGGACACCCTTGTCGAGCGCTGCGACGGTGCCGCTGCCCTCCGGCCGGGTGGTGGCCTTGTCGGTCAGTTCGGCAAACAGCTCATCGAAGGTCTTCACGGTGCTCAATTGTCCCATTGAATGCTGCGGCCACGTCGTCGAGGGTCACTCCGACCAGGTTCGGGCGAAACGTCCGTCCTTCGCCGGCCGGTATGGGTGCGGCCGAGGGCACCACCAGAACCGGACAACCGGCAGCACGGGCGGCCTGTGTTCCGGTCGGTGAATCCTCGACGGCCAGGCAGTCCGCAGGGTCGATTCCCAGGAGTTGAGCTGCCCGCAGGTACGGATCTGGCGCCGGCTTGCCCTGCTCCACCTCATCGCCGCAGACGGTGACGGTGAACCGGTCCGGGCCGAGGGTGGCAAGGGCTTCATCGGCCAGCTCGCGTTCGGTGTTGGTCACCAACGCCATCGCAATGCCCTGTGCTGCAATCAGATCGAGGGTTTCACGCGCGCCCGGCATCCATGGGATGCCTTCCTTGAAGAGTGCGCTCACCCGGGACCGCAGCCACGCGGCCCGGCCGGGAAGGTCACGTTCGGCGTCCGGCAGCCCCGCGGCGTCGAACACCTTGGTCAACGCATTGGTCATCGAGTTGCCCAGAGTCGACTCGCGGACCTCGTGGGTCAGTTCGAAACCCAGATCGGTGGCCAGATCGGCGATGGCGATATCCCACAGCTTCTCGGAGTCGAGAAGGGTGCCGTCCATGTCCCACAGGATTGCTTTCGGAAGATCGCTCACCGCCACATCATGGCGGAACCCGGTGGTGATCTGAAATCGTGCGATGCACAAATGGCGGGAATCACTCCCTGCCCTTTTCAAGATATAGCGCACCCGGGGGCTTGCGGCAAGACCCCGGTGATGCCGCAGAATCGCTGGACCCACTGTCACAACTGCGATCGGAGCCGCTACGAATACCGTGGCCAAAAGCGTGTTCAACCTTCCCGAGCGCCTCTCCCACAAGGCCGATCCGGCGCTGACCGCTACCGACGAACGGCACTTCGCGGCCATCGCCGACAACCTCTCCCGGACGATTGCCGACCTGTCCGCCCGCCGTGATGCCGAACAAGCGACGTACAGCAGCACCGGCCGGGACGCGATGGACCGCGACATGGAAGTCCATCGTCTCGGCGCGCGCCTGCGGGCACTGAGTCGCTTCGGATCGGACCTGTGCCTCGGCCACATGGTGGCCGCCGACAATTCCGAGCCGGTCTACATCGGCCGACTCGGGCTCACCGACAGCGCCGGTCAGACATTGCTCATCGACTGGCGCTCCCCCGCCGCCGAACCGTTCTTCGGAGCCACCCACGCCAACCCGATGGGTCTGGTGAGCCGCCGGAGATACCGCTGGACCCGTGGAAAGATCACCGACTACTGGGACGAGGTGCTGCGCGCAGAGGATGTGTTCGCTGCCGACGGACTGACATCGGCGGCCACCCTCGACGACGAGTCGGCGTTCATCGCCAGTCTCGGGAGCAATCGTTCGGCCAAGATGCGAGATGTGCTCGGCACCATCGCATCCGACCAGGACGCGATCATCCGCGCCGGATCCCGCGGCGCACTGGTGGTCGACGGTGGCCCCGGCACCGGCAAAACCGTTGTGGCCCTGCACCGCGCCGCCTATCTGCTCTACTCGGATCCGCGGCTCGGCCATCATCGCGGCGGGGTGCTGTTCGTCGGGCCACACGAGCCGTACCTGGCGTATGTCGCCGACGTCCTGCCCAGCCTGGGCGAGGAAGGGGTCGCGACGTGCACAGTGCGTGACCTGGTCACGGAGGGTGCGACAGCCGGCATCGAGGACGATCCGGAAGTGGCCCGGCTGAAGTCGTCGGCGGAGCTGGTGAAGGCGATCGAGGCGGCCGTGAAGTTCTACGAACAACCGCCCGCGAAGGGCATGACCATCGAAACGCCGTGGTCGGACCTCTATCTCAGCGCCGCTGATTGGGCCACGGCGTTCGACGCTCCTGAAGCGGGAACGCCGCACAACGAGGCACGGGAAATCATCTGGGAGGAATTGCTCGCCATCCTCGCCGACGGGCATGCCGGCGACATCACGCCAGGACAACTACGGATGGCCCTGTCGGAGAACGAACAACTCCGTTCAACCCTGCACCGGGAATGGCCGATGATCAACGCCACCGATCTGGTGGCAGATCTGTGGTCGGTGCCCGCCTATCTGCGCAAGTGTGCGCCGTGGCTCAACGCCGATGAGGTGGCTGTACTGCAGCGGGACGACGCACAGGCCTGGACGGTGTCCGACCTGCCACTCCTGGACGCCGCCCGCCGGCGGCTCGGCGATCCGGGGGCATCCGAACGAAGGCGCCGCCGCGTCGCCGCCGTCGCCGCCGAGCAAGAGCAGCGGTCGGCGGTGGTCGACCACCTCATCGCCGCCGACGACTCCGACCTGATGGTGATGTCAATGCTGCGTGGACAGGATCTGCGCAACGCGTTGATCGGCGACCAGCCAACCGACGACCATGAGGAACGCACCGCAGACCTGCTGGCCGGACCGTTTGCGCACATCGTGGTGGATGAGGCCCAGGAGCTGACGGACGCGCAATGGCAGATGCTGCTCTCGCGGTGTCCATCCCGCAGCTTCACCGTTGTCGGAGACCGTGCCCAGGCCAGAGCCGGATTCGCCTCACCTGGCGCGGATCAGGGCATCGAGACGTGGCAGCAGCGACTGGGACGGGTCGGGATGGGCCGGATCTCCATGGCCTCGCTGAGCATCAACTACCGGACGCCCGAAGAGGTCATGACCGAAGCCGAACCGGTGATCCGCGCGGTGCTGCCGGATGCCAACGTCCCGACTTCGGTGCGCGGCAACAACAATCCCGTCGAATACCGGACGACCGCGGAGCGTGACTCGATCCTCGATGGCTGGCTCGCCGACAACCATGACGGGATCGCCTGTGTGATCGGCGATCCCACGTTCGCGGCGACTGTCCGTATTCGATCTCTGACCCCGGAATTGGCCAAAGGCCTCGAGTTCGACCTGGTCGTGCTGGTCGATCCCGAAGCCTTTGGTGACGGTGACCCCGTCAGCCGAGCCGTCGATCGCTATGTCGCGATGACTCGGGCAACCCAGCGACTGGTGATCCTTCGATCCACCGCCGCCGGGGTCTGAGAGCTAGCGGTTACCGGCGCTCCAGGCGTACGGCAGTTCGGTGCCGTTGAGGATGTGGTCGCCGATGGCGCGGGTCTTGAAAATCGTTGGGTTGTGGACCGCGATCGTGCGGGCATTGCGCCAATGCCGATCGAGCCGCAGCTGTTCCGACGTGATCGACGCACCGCCGACCTCGAAGAGTTCGTTGGTGGCGCGGAGCACGATGTCGACGGACGTGACCTGCGCCTGCGACGCCGCGAGTTCCGCGCGATCGAGCAATTCCGGACCGGCGTCGTTGCCGGCAGCCAGGACCTCGTCGAGGATGTCGGCAACCGCCAGCGCGGACGTGCGTGCGGTGAACGCCGCCGCAGACAGTTTGCCGATCACCTGCTGGACCAGTGGATCTTCGCGTGGAAGGTCCGCGGCCGCATGGGTATACGAGCGGGTGCGGTTACGGACCCACTCGGCAGTGTCAGACGTGGCGCGCTGAGCGATACCGGCAAGTCCGGCCAGGTGCACCAACTGCAGATACGAGGTTCCGTACGTCTTTCCGGCGCCGCCGTAACCCGGGCCCAGGATTCGTTCGGGGGCCACCACAACATTGTTGAATTCGGTTGTCCCGCTGGCGGTCAGGCGTTGTCCGAAACCGTCCCAGTCGTCGTGCTGAGTGACACCCTCGGCGTCGGCGTCCACCAGGATCGAGACCCGTTCGCCGTCCCGGTCGGCTGCGACCAGGATGTAGTTCGAATACAGGGAACCGGTGCTGTAGTACTTCGTGCCGTTCAGAATCCACTGACCATCCTTCTGCGTCAGTCGGGTCTGATAGCGGTCCACTGCACCGACACCGGGTTCGGTGATGGCGTTACCGACCAGGATTCCACCGGCCACGGCGCGCAGCCAGGTGTCACGTTCCGGGCTCGGCGCGGCCAGCAGCTGGTCTTCGACAAAGCTGAAGTGCACCCGAAGTGCCTGCGGCAAATTCGATTCGGCGGCAGCGAGATCGATCAGCAGCCGGAACTGCTGGCGCACGGTGGCGCCGAGTCCGCCGAATTCGACCGGCACCCGCAGCGCACCGAGGCCCGCCTCGCGCAACAGGTGCACCTCGTCGTGCGCGAGTCGGCGGTCGACCTCGCGCGCGGTGGCACCCGCGGCGATCGTCTCGAATACCGGCTGGAAACGCGCATCGAGTTCGGCATCGGTGATGGCACCGGAGGCGGTAACTGTTGAAGTCGTCATGCCACCGAGTGTTGAACACTTGCTAGCCGAACACACCGGTTGCACCCACTCTGAGCGCAACCGGTGAGGCAGATTCAGTTGCACGTCCGCGCCCACGCGGCGCCCTGCGCGGGTTACACGGTCACCACGATCTTTCCGATCTGGTCACCACTTTCGAGGTGGCGGTGTGCTTGTGAGATGTCGTCGAGAGTGAAGACCGAGTCGATCGTCGGTTGCATTGTGCCGCTTCGTACTCCGGCTGCGAGAAAGGCCGCGATGCGCCGGACGGCGCCCGGGTCCGCCAGCAATTCGAAACCCACGTAGCAGTGTATGGTCAGTGGCCCGGTCATCGGGAACGACGGAGGCCGTGGATCGAGCCAGCCGACGGCGACCAGTGTGCCGCCCGGCCTTGCGGTCTGCGCCAGGTCGGACAGTCCCGGGCCCATGACGGAATCCAAGATGATGTCGACGCCCACCCCGCCGGTGACACGTCGAACAGATTCATGAAGATCGTCCTCGTCGGTCGCGATGACTGCGGCAGCTCCGGCAGCCAGGAGAGCCTCCTTCTTCGCGATGTGGCGGGTGACGGCGATCGGTACGGCGCCGATCTGGTTGGCAACCTGAATCGCAGCGAGCCCGACGCCACTGGATGCGGCTGTGATCAGGACGTGGTCGGCCGGACGCATGTGAGCCTTCTCGACGAGGGCGCCGTACGCGGTTGACCCCGCGACCCAGAGTGCGGCGGCGTGCACGGCGTCCAGTCCGTCCGGCCGGGCGATGATCGCACTTGCGGGCACCGTCGTGTAGTCCGCGTACGTGCCGTTGCGGTCCATCGTCGGCAGCGCGGTGACGATGACCGCATCACCTACGCGAAACTCTTCGACGCCCTCGCCCACGGCGTCGACGATGCCGGTGCCCTCACAGCCGAGGCGGGCATGCGGCAGCTGGAACGGACGCGGGAAGGTGCCCGCGCGCATCATCGAATCGAGTCGGTTCAGGCCGATGGCCTCGACCCTGATGCGTACTTCACCGGCGTCGGGTGCGGTCACGGGTTCGTCGACGACACGCAAGACGTCAGGGTCGCCGATCTGATCGAAAACAACAACTCGTGGCATGGGGGCGGCTCCAATGATCGCTGTCAGTGGCCGGTTCGAATGTGAACCGATCGTTTTCCACGCTACGAAGCTGCTCGTTACCTCTTGGTACCTTCGATCGATGGAACCGTCGTCTTCGGATGCACTGCTCGTCGATTGCCCGGCCCGGCTCGCTGTCGAGATCATCGCCGACAAGTGGTCCGTACTCGTGGTCTTTGCGCTCGGTCAGCAGCCACGCAGACATGGCGAACTGATCGAGGTGGTCGGCGGCATCTCACGCAAGGTGCTCACGCAGACACTGCGGAAGCTGCAAGGTTATGGGCTGGTGTATCGAGCCGAGACGTCGACGCAGGTGGAGTATCGGCTGACCGAACTCGGCACCACGCTGGTTGAGCCCGTTGAGATGCTCAACCGGTGGGCGCGCGAACACGGCGAAGCAGTGGCCGATTTCCAGGAGGCGCACGAACCCGATTGAACCGCAACAGAAAAGCGCCCGACAGCTGATCGCAGCTGCCGGGCGCCTTCTGAGACGAACTACGTGTTGAAGTACTTCGCTTCGGGGTGGTGCAGCACAAAGGCGTCGGTCGACTGTTCCGGATGCAGCTGCAACTCCTCGGAGAGTTCGACCCCGATGCGGCCCGGTTCGAGCAGGTCCATCATCTTGGCGCGATCCTCCAGAGATGGGCAGGCACCGTATCCGAACGAGAACCGGGCGCCCCGGTACTTGAGGTCGAAGAAGTCCAGAGCGTTGTCCGGGTCTTCCGCGGCGACACTGACATCACCGAATCGCAGTTCCTCCCGCACGCGCTGGTGCCAGAACTCCGCGAGCGCCTCGGTCAACTGCACGCCGATGCCGTGGACCTCGAGATAGTCGCGGTAGGCATCCGCCGCGAACAGCGTGTTCGCGAAGTCCGCGATCGGCTGACCCATCGTCACCAACTGGAACGGCAGGACGTCGACGACACCGGTCTCGATGGCCTCGGCCCGCGGACGGATGAAGTCGGCGATGCACAGGAACCGGGAGCGTTGCTGGCGCGGGAACTCGAAGCTGTGCCGGATGGGCGCGTCCGGACGCGGTTCGGTGAGCACATGCACCGTGTCGCCCTCGCTGACGGCCGGGTAATACCCGTAGACGACCGCCGCGTGCTGGAGGATGTTCTCCGTGGCGAGGCGGTCGATCCAGTAGCGCAGACGCGGTTTGCCATCGGATTCGACAAGGTCCTCGTAGCTCGGTCCTTCGCCGGCACGGGCGCCGCGAAGTCCCCACTGCCCCAAGAACAACGCGCGTTCGTCGAGCAACGTGAGGTACTCGGCGACCGGGATGCCCTTGACGATGCGTGAACCCCAGAACGGCGGCGTCGGCACCGGGAGTCCGGCCGCGACATCTGAACGCTGCGGGACCACGACGGGCGCCGCCTCGGCTTTGCGCTTTTCGGCGATGCGCTTCGAACGCGCGTGGCGTTCCTTGCGTTCTGCCGTCTTCTCCGCGGCCGCGATCGCCTCGGGACTGTTCGGATCGAGGCCACCACCACGCTTGACCAGCATGATGTCGTCCATCAATCGCAGACCCTCGAAAGCGTCACGGGCATAGTGCACGTCGCCCTCGTAGGTTTCGCTCAGATCGTTCTCGACGTAGGAACGGGTCAGCGCGGCGCCACCGAGGAGAACCGGGTACTTCCCGGCCAGCCCACGGCTGTTGAGCTCCTTGAGGTTGTCCTTCATGACCACGGTCGACTTCACCAGCAGCCCAGACATCCCGATGACGTCGGCATTCTTGTCCTGCGCCACTTCGACGATGGTCGAGATCGGTTGCTTGATACCGATGTTGACCACTTCGTAGCCGTTGTTCGACAGGATGATGTCGACGAGGTTCTTGCCGATGTCGTGGACATCGCCCTTGACCGTCGCGAGGACGATCCGCCCCTTGCCGTCTTCCCCGGTCGCCTCCATGTGCGGTTCGAGGTGCGCCACAGCGGTTTTCATGACCTCGGCGGACTGGAGCACAAACGGCAACTGCATCTGGCCCGAACCGAACAGCTCACCGACGGTTTTCATGCCGGCCAGCAGGGTCACGTTGATGATCTCCAGCGGCGGCTTCTCCAGCATGGCCTCATCGAGATCGTTTTCGAGTCCGGCCCGTTCACCGTCGACGATGCGCCTTTCGAGGCGCTCGAACAATGGCAGCCTGTTCAGCTCCTGGGCTCGGCTCTCGCGCGCTGACGCCGCCGACACACCTTCGAACAGCGCCATCAGCTTCTGCAGCGGGTCGTAGCCCTCGCGGCGACGGTCGTAGACCAGATCGAGCGCAACCTCACGCTGCTCGTCGGGGATCTTCGACATCGGCAGGATCTTCGATGCGTGCACGATCGCGGTGTCGAGACCGGCCTGCACACACTCGTGCAGGAACACCGAGTTGAGCACCTGCCGGGCCGCAGGGTTCAGGCCGAACGAGATGTTGGAGATACCGAGGGTGAAATGCACCTCCGGGTGGCTCTCCTTGAGGATGCGGATGGCCTCGATGGTCTCGATGCCGTCCTTGCGGACCTCTTCCTGGCCGGTCGAGATCGGGAAGGTCAGGGCATCGATGATGATGTCCTCTTCCTTCATGCCCCAGTTCTCGGTGATGTCGGTGATCAGACGCTCGGCGATGCGGACCTTCCACTCGGCGGTGCGGGCCTGGCCCTCTTCGTCGATGGTCAGGGCGACCACGGCGGCGCCGTGGGTCTTGACCAGCGTCATGATCTTGGTGAAGCGCGACTCGGGCCCGTCGCCGTCTTCGTAGTTGACCGAGTTGACCGCACACCGGCCACCGAGATGTTCGAGGCCGGCCGCGATGACCTCGGGCTCGGTCGAGTCGAGCATGATCGGCAGCGTCGACGAGGTCGCCAGCCGACTGGCAAGCGCTGACATGTCGGCGGCACCGTCGCGGCCCACGTAGTCGACGTTGAGGTCGAGCATGTGGGCGCCGTCGCGGGTCTGGTCCTTCGCGATGTCGAGGCACTTCTGGTAGTCCTCGGCCAGCATCGCGTCACGGAACGCCTTCGATCCGTTCGAGTTCGTCCGCTCACCGATCATCAGGATGGAGGCATCCTGCGAGAACGGGACCGCGCTGTAGAGCGACGACACCTCGGCCTCGTGTTCGATCGTGCGCGGCGCCTTGGTCACACCGGCGACAGCCTGCGCCACCTGCCGGATGTGTTCGGGTGTGGTGCCACAGCAACCACCGACAAACGCGAGCCCGAACTCTCGGACGAAACCACTCAGGGCGTCGGCGAGCTCTTCCGGTGTCAGCGGGTACTCGGCGCCGTTCGGGCCCAGTTGGGGCAGGCCGGCGTTGGGCATGACCGAGACGGGCACCTGTGCGTGCTTGCTGAGGTACCGCAGGTGCTCGCTCATCTCGGCGGGGCCGGTGGCGCAGTTGAGTCCGATCATGTCGATGCCCAGCGGCTCGAGTGCGGCGAGGGCGGCACCGATCTCCGACCCGAGGAGCATTGTGCCGGTGGTCTCGACCGTCACGTGGGCGATGATCGGGATCCGGCGTTCGAGATCGGCCATCGCCTGCTGGGATCCGAGGATCGCGGCCTTGACCTGGAGCAGGTCCTGTGAGGTCTCGATGAGGATGGCGTCGGCGCCGCCGTCGAGCATGCCCGCAGCACATTCGTAGTAGGCGTCGCGGATCGAGGCGAACGTCGTGTGGCCCAGGGTCGGCAGCTTTGTACCGGGACCGATGGAACCCAGCACGAACCGCGGCGTGCCGTCTGCGCTGGGACCGACCTCGTCGGCGACCTCTCGGGCGAGCTGCGTTCCCTTGAACGCGAGCTCCCGGATCCGGTCGCCGATGTCGTAGTCACCGAGGTTCGACAGGTTGCAGCCGAAGGTGTTGGTCTCGACCGCGTCCGCTCCGGCTTCGAAATAGGCGCGGTGGATCTCGCGGAGCACATCGGGCCGGGTGTCGTTGAGGATCTCGTTGCAGCCTTCGAGGCCGAGGAAATCGTCCAACGTCAGATCCGCGGCCTGCAACATGGTTCCCATGGCACCGTCACCGATCAAGACGCGTTTGCTCATCGCGGTGAGCAATTCCGTATCGAAGGACGGCGATGTGGCTGAGGACATAGTTATCAGGGTAGTTCGCTCTCGATTGGGGTTCGGTCGTAGGCTGGATCAGTGAACGCCGAGCAAAGCGCAAGCCTGCCACAGTTGCGCCGCCCCACGCTGGTTGCTGCCTTCGAGGGTTGGAACGACGCCGGCGACGCGGCCAGTGGAGCCGTGGAGCATCTGGAACTGGTCTGGGACGCAGTACCGCTCGCCGAGATCGATTCAGACGACTACTACGACTTCCAGGTGAACCGACCCTCGATCAAACAGATCGATGGAGTCACCCGGAGGATCGATTGGCCGACCACCTCGATCTCGTACTGTACGCCGCCGGGCTCGGACCGAGATATCGTGCTGCTGCGCGGAATCGAACCGAACATGCGGTGGCGCGGATTCTGCGCCGAGATCCTGGACATCGCCCGGGAACTCGAGGTCGAGACGGTGGTGATCCTGGCCGCACTTCTGGCCGACACCCCGCACACCCGGCCGGTCCCGGTGACCGGTGCCGCGTACAGCAGCGAATCGGCGAAACGGTTCAAGCTCGAGGAGAGCCGGTACGAGGGTCCCACCGGGATCACGGGCGTCCTGCAGGATGCCTGCGTGGCGGCAGGTATCCCGGCCATCTCCTTCTGGGCCGCAGTCCCCCACTACGTGTCGGCGCCGCCCAACCCGAAGGCCTCGGCGGCACTGCTGAGCCAGCTCGAAGAGGTCCTCGACGTCGAGGTGCCGCTCGGCGAACTGCCGGAGCAGGCCGAGGAATGGGAACGCGCGGTCACCGAGATGACCGAAGACGACGACGAGATCTCGGATTACGTGCGTGGACTCGAAGAACGCGGCGACGCCGAGGTCAGCGTCGACGAAACACTGTCGAAGATCGATGGCGATGCCCTGGCCGCGGAATTCGAGCGCTACCTGCGCAGACGCGGTCCCGGCGGACGCTTCGGCGGTTAGAGTCCCCATCAGGACGTCGTGATCACCGACCTCCTGTGAACACGGTGAGGTCCTGACAATGGACTCGTAACCCTGTTGCAAGTGCTGGTTCATCGGGCTCACGTTCAGTAGGGGCATGTCCAGCACACCGAAGTTCCTCCAGGGTGTCTTCACCTTCACCGGAAGCGGCCTCACCAAGGCGGCCCCCTTGGATCCGTCACTGACCTATCAGGTCCCGGCCGGCCTCACCGTCCAACCGCTGTACTTCCGCGGCGGCAACAGCTCGGGCGAGCTCGTCTACGTGACCCTGCTGCGCGATCAACGGCCCATGCGGTGGTTTCCGATGGGTGCGAAGGCGTCGGTGAACGTGCCGTTGCGGGTGGTCGAGGATGTCGACGCCGACAGTGTCCTGGAGCTGGTGTTCGCGGCGCCGGAGGGGTGCACGGGAGAGCTCGTCGTCGACTTCGGGTTCGTGGAGTTCTGATGCCGGAGGCACAGCAGCGGCAACGACTGGTGGTGGTCGGCAACGGGATGGCCGGCGCCCGCACCGTCGAAGAGATCCTGCAGCGAGGCGGCGGGTCACAGTTCGAGATCACGATGATCGGCGACGAGCCGTACGGCAACTACAACCGGATCATGCTCTCGCATGTGCTGGCCGGTGAGAGTTCGATCGACGACGACGACCTCATGCTCAATCCGATGGCCTGGTACCGCGAGAACGATGTCCGGCTCTATGCCGGCGACCGCGCCGTCGGCGTGGACCGCTTCGCCAAAGTCGTCACCTGTGAGAGCGACCGGACCATCGACTACGACGTGCTCGTGATCGCCACCGGCAGCAACACGTTCTTCCCCAACATGGACGGCCTGCGCGAGGCCGACGGACGGCTCGCACGTGGGGTCTTCGGGTTCCGGACCATCGAAGACACCAACGGGATGTTGCAGATGGCGTTGTCCCGCGACGGGATCCGCGCAGTTGTCATCGGTGGCGGCCTGCTCGGACTCGAGGCAGCGTACGGGCTGCGCACCCAGGGCATCGACGTCGACGTCGTGCACTCCCCCGGACACCTGATGAACCAACAACTCGACGAACGCGGCGGGCGGGTGCTGCGCAACAAGATCGAAGAGCTCGGCGTCGGTGTGTACACCTCCAAGCGCACCACTGCGGTCCTGCGCGCCGACAACGGTGCCGTCGCCGGGGTCGGTTTCAACGACGACAGCAGTCTCCCGGCGGACATGATCGTCGTGACGGCGGGTATCCGGCCCAACGTCGAACTCGCGCGGCGCGCCGGCCTGGTCATCGAACGCGGGATCGTTGTCGACGACCAGATGCGCTGCGAGGACGAGGGTGCGATCTACGCCGTTGGTGAATGCTGCCAGCACCGCGGAGAGGTCTACGGGCTCGTGGCCCCGCTGTGGGAGCAGGCGGGGGTCCTGGCCGATGTCCTGACGGGCAACAATCCCGATGCGGCCTATCACGGCTCGCGGCTGACGACGAAGCTCAAGGTCGCCGGGGTGGATGTCGCGGCGATGGGTGTCAAAGGGCCCGAACGTGACACGGATGAGTTCGTCCAGTTCTACGAACCCCGCAGTGGCACATACAAGTCCGTGGTCGTCCGCGACAACAAGCTGATCGGCGCGATGTTGCTGGGCGACATCAGCAAGGTCAACTTCCTGACCCAGGCGTTCGACGACAAGGTGGCGTTGCCCGACGAACGCATCAGCATGCTCTTCGACATGGGCACGCCGAGCGCTCAGACCGGCGCCGCCGAACTCTCCGACGACGTCCAGGTCTGTAACTGCAACGGAGTCACCAAGGGCGACATCGTCGCGTGCGTTCACGCCGGCGCCAAGACGGTCGGCGAGGTCGTCGCGAAGACCCGCGCGGGCAAGGGCTGCGGCTCCTGCAAGGGACTCGTCGGCGACATCGTGGCCTGCGCCGCCGGCGGCGAGTTGGCCGTCGATCCATCGGCGGACTGGTACGTCCCGTCGATTCCACTGACCAAACCCGAACTGATGACCCGGATTCGGGAACTCGACCTGCGGTCGGTGTCGGCGGTGGTCGGCGCACTGTCGCCGGACGGCGACGACGTGACCGCGAAGATGCCACTCGCGTCGTTGCTCCGGATCATCTGGGGCGCCGAGTGGGAAGACGAACGCGGCGCGCTGTTCATCAACGACCGCGTCCATGCCAACATCCAGCGCGACGGCACGTTCTCGGTGGTCCCGCAGATGAAGGGCGGTGTGACCAGTCCGGCACAACTGCGCCGAATCGCCGACGTCGCAGACAAATACAACATCCCGATGGTCAAGGTCACCGGCGGCCAGCGCATCGACCTGCTCGGCATCCGCAAGGAAGATCTGCCGAAGGTGTGGGCTGATCTCGACATGCCCTCCGGCTACGCCTATGGCAAGAGCTTCCGGACGGTCAAAACATGTGTGGGCCTGGAGTTCTGCCGCTTCGGGCTCGACGACTCGACCGCGCTGGGCATCGCCATCGAGGAGCGCTATCAGGGCCTCGAAGCGCCCGCGAAACTCAAACTGGCCGTCACCGGTTGTCCGCGCAACTGCGCGGAGGCGCTGTGCAAGGACTTCGGTGTGGTCGCGGTCGGCGACGGCCGCTGGGAGATCTATGTCGGCGGCGCGGCCGGGGCCCACATCCGCAAGGGTGATCTGCTGACCACCGCCGTCGGAGCCGAAGAGGTGCTGCGCATCTGCGGGGTGTTCATCCAGTACTACCGAGAACAGGCGAAGTGGCTCGAACGCACCTACGCGTGGGTCCCGCGGGTGGGCATCGAGGAACTCCGGGCAATTCTCATCGACGACCGGGATGGATTGGTGGACGGCTTGTCCGAACGGATCTCGGCATCGGCGGCCGCCTACAGCGATCCCTGGAAGGAACGCCTCGAGCCCAAGTCACCCGCACAGTTCGAGCCGTCGCTGCCGCTCATCAAGCTGCCATTGGTGCCGGTCCGATGACCACCACAGACACCGGGTTCACGCGGGTGGGTCCGGTGACGGATCTCACTGTTGGCGAAGGGCGCACCTATATCGTTGACGGACAACAGGTTGCGGTCTTCCTGATGTCCGATGGATCCGTCCGCGCACTGGGGGCTCGCTGCCCGCACAAGGGCGGCCCGATCGCCGACGGTCAGACCGACGCCACCAAGGTGATGTGCCCGCTGCACCAGTACACCTTCTCCTTCGACGACGGTCGGTGCACCAACGGAACCGACATCGACGCCCTTCCCGTCTTTCAGGCGAAGGTCCACGACGGCCAGATCCACATCTGGACCTGACCCGACCTCCGTCGAGCGTGCCCATCCGACCGTCGAGCGAGCCCATCCAACCGTTGACCGTGCCCATCCAGCAATCGAGCGGGCCGATACTGCACGCCGTTCGACAACGTCGGCACGCTCGACGGCTGTATGGGCACGCTCGGCGGTAACTAGAGCACGCTCGGCGGCGATTTGGGCACGCTCGGCGGCGATTTGGGCACGCTCGGCGGCGATTTGGGCACGCTCGGCGGCGATTTGGGCACGGTCGGCGGTCAGGAGATCCGTTCGATCATCACGACGGGCGTGGTGATGCGCCACGTCCGGACATCGGGATCGTCGGCTGCACGAACCCAGAATTGCGCCGACTCCCCCACACGGCATGACTTCACACCGAGCAGGGGGATGTCCTCGGAATCGCGGCGGAGCCGGCTCACGGCCCAGGCCTCGTCGCCGCTGCTACCGACGCCCGGTGCACGGAGCAGGGTCATCTCGCCAAAGTCCAGCAGATAGGTCGACGTCCGCGTCGTCACGGCCCACACACCGTCAGCTGTGTCGGGATCGATCTCTTGCTCTTTGGCCACGATGTCGAACCTTACCCAAGCGGAGCGATGTTGACGCCGAGGAGCGCGTCGACCGCATTGGCCACGTCGGCCGGTGCAGTCTTGGCCGAACCGAGCCCGCCCAATGTGTCGTGGGCCCAGGCATCAATCGCGATAAGTGCTTTGGGAGTGTCGAGATCGTCTGTCAGGTGCAGGCGCAGTCGCTCGATCGTCGGAGCGGCATCGGGACCGGACTCGCAGGCCGCGGCTTTTCGCCACAGTTCCAGGCGGGTGACGGCCTCGGCGAGCACCTCGTCGGTCCAGGCCCGGTCGGTGCGGTAGTGACCGGCCAGCAGACCCAGGCGGATTGCACCGGGGTCGACATCGGCGGCGCGGAGCTTCGACACCAAAACGAGGTTGCCCTTCGACTTCGACATCTTCTCGCCGTCGAGCCCGATCATCCCAGCGTGCACGTAATGCTTCGCAAAGCGACGGGCACCGGTCAGCGCCTCGCCGTGTGCTGCAGAGAACTCGTGGTGCGGGAAGATCAGATCGCTGCCGCCGCCCTGCACGTCGAATCCGGTTCCGATCCGGTTCAAAGCGATTGCGGCGCACTCGATGTGCCAGCCGGGCCGGCCTGGTCCGTGGGGCGAGTCCCACGACGGTTCGCCGTCACGCGCCGCCCGCCAGACCAGCGCGTCGAGTGGATTGCGCTTGCCGGGCCGGTCGGGATCGCCGCCCCGCTCGGCGAAGAACTTCTGCATTGTCGGCAGGTCGTAACCCGACTCGTAGCCGAACTGCTCGGTGGCATCGGTGCGGAAGTAGACGTCGGGGTACTGCTCGTCATCGACGATGTAGGCGGCACCCGAGGCCAGGAGCTTGCCGACGACCTCGACGACCTCGTCGATCGACTCAACAGCACCGATGTAGTCGCGGGGCGGCAGCACCCGCAGGGCCGCCATGTCCTCGCGGAACAGGTTGATCTCTCGCGCACCGAGATCGCGCCAGTCGATCCCGTCGCGGTCGGCCCGCTCGAACAGCGGATCGTCCACGTCGGTGATGTTCTGGACGTAGTGCACCTCGTGTCCGAGATCGCGCCAGACCCGGTTGACCAGATCGAACGTCAGGTACGTGGCGGCATGCCCGAGATGCGTTGCGTCGTAAGGTGTGATGCCGCACACGTACATGGTGGCGATCTTGCCGGGCACCACCGGACGGACCTGACGGTCCGAGGTGTCAAAGAGCCTCAGTGCCGGACCCTGACCGGGCACAACGGGGACGACGGTTTCAGACCACGACTGCATGATGACCACCTTATTGGCGCAACACCGACCCGCGCTCTCGGGGCCGACCAGAACGGGTCAGAACGCCGGCCACGGGATGGGTCGCGACCGATCGGCTTCGGGCATGACCGGCGTGGCGACCATCGCCGCCGTCCGGTTGACCAGCGCCACCACCTCCGCCGGCGTGATCAATTCGGCGAGTTGGTCACGCAACGGCGAATCCTCGGTGCGCAAGGCCTCGAGCAGGGCCGCGACATCCTCGAGGAGGTGCGCGGGGATGGATTCGGCGGCCCAGCCCCACAGGACGGTCCGCAGTTTGTCCTCGGTGTGCAGGCAGATGCCGTGGTCGACGCCGTAGACCTGCCCGTCGAGCCCTTCCAGGACATGTCCGCCCTTGCGGTCCGCGTTGTTGATCAGGATGTCGAGCACCGCCATCCGCTGCAGCCGCGGATCGTCCGCGTGGACAAGCACCACGTCTTCGCCACGCGAGTCGACGGCGGACAGGATCAGCTTCCAGCCGTCCGGAACCAGATCGGGCGAACACAGGTCGACGAGATCGAGCCTTGTCGGCAACCCGTCTGCCGGTTCCGGAGTGTCGATCCAGCGCTGCACCATGCCGGGACCGAACGGTCCGTCGCGCAGCAAAGTCAGCGGGACCACCGACCAGCCGAGCGCATCGGACACCAGGTACGACGCCACTTCACGTCCGGCGAGGGTGCCGTCTGGGAAGTCCCACAGCGGCTGCTCACCGCGGACCGGTTTGTAGACGCACCGAACCTGCTGGTCACCGACAACGGCATCGCAGACGAGGGTCGCGTTGCTGGCATTGCGGATCTGGCCGATGAGTTCGAGTTCGCCGGTGGCCAGGATGTGTTGCACATCAACCGGTTCGCCGGTGGGCGGGGTGGCTGTCACCGGCCGGGCTCGTCACCGACGTCCGGACCCGGAGGTTCGTCTGGATCGTCTTCGTCGAGCAGGTTCGGATCGTTGAACAGATCAGGGTCGATGAACTCGAGTGACGGACCGAACGTGGCCTCGCGGCGGTATCCGTTGGTGCGGACGCAGATGTGTCCGGTCGAATCGAGTGGATCCCCGCATAACGGGCAGGGCTCGCGACCGGCGGAGATGACCCGGCTCGACCGGGCCGCGAACTCGCGGGCGGCACCGGTGCTGAGGAACACGCGGACCGCGTCCGGACCTTCTTCGGTGTCGTCGAGGACAACACTCTCGTCGAACTCGCCCTCGGTGATGGCGAGCAACTCGACGACCACAGCTTCGGATTCGGAGTCCCATCCCAGACCCATGGTGCCCACGCGGAATTCGGCGTCGACAGGCATCAGGAGTGGACTGAGGTCTTCGACACGGGACAGTTCGGCGGGCAGAGGCGTCCCGAACCTGCGGTGTACCTCTTCGAGCAGGGCGCCGATCCGGTCGGCGAGTATCTGGACCTGCTGCTTTTCGAGCATGACGCTGATGACACGCGTTTCGTGGATGGCCTGCAGATAGAAGGTCCGGTCACCGGGCTGGCCCACCGTTCCGGCAATGAAACGGTCCGGGCTGCGGAAGACGTGTATCGCTCTGGCCATGGCACCTCCGTTCTCCTGAAATTGATTATCCCCAATCGGGGCGGGTTCGCCCAAGGCGTTGGTCGTTGGTGTCGCGGCGCAGCGCGGCAGCCGGTCTCAGGTTCCGGTGGAACCGCCGACAACGGCATCGTCGGTGTGGGCGGGCCCATGGCTGTTGTCCGACGTCTCGGCCTTTTCGGAGGGTTTGGGCCGTGCCGGAATCGACGGGAGGGTGGAGGTGCAGTTCACCGCGTGTACGTACGGTCGCGCCAGGCTGTACCGGACGACGCTGGCGGACGCCGGTTCGACGACGATCCGCTGGAATGAGTCGAGGTGCATGCCCATCGCGTCGGCGAGGACCGCCTTGATGACGTCGCCGTGCGTACAGGCGATCCAGATTCCGGATCCGTCTTCACCGGAGAAGCGGGCGTCGAGTTCCCGGATCGCGGCGACCGCCCGGGACTGGACCTGGGCCAGTCCCTCACCGTCGGGGAAGATCGCCGCCGACGGCTGCTGCTGCACCACCCGCCAGAGCGGTTCGGAGAGCAGTTCCTTGATCGGGCGTCCGGTCCACTGGCCGTAGTCGACCTCGACCAGACGTTCATCGACGATCTCGGGGCACTGGAAGTGGCTGACGAGCGGAGCCACCGTCTGCTCACACCGCAGCAGCGGGGACCGCACAACCGCGACGGGCTTTTGCAGGTCACCGAAGCGTTCGATGAGGCCGACGGACTGGGAACGTCCGTGATCGTCGAGACCCACAGCCGCCGAGCGGCCGGCGAGCACACCCGAGGTGTTCGCCGTGGATCGTCCGTGTCGAAGCAATATGACCGTCACGTGTCACACCTTATGCGCCGGGCCGGGATCCGGACTCGGCACGAAGTCGTCGTCGCATGTCACAGCGTTGCAGCACCGGATCATGTGGCGCTGATCACGCCGCCCGCGAGCAGTCCCATGACCAGAAGACCCAGCAGCACCCGATAGCCGACAAACCAGTACAGCGAGTGGTCGGCGACGAACTTCAGCAGCCAGGCGATCGCGGCGTAGCCGACCACAAACGCGACAATCGTGGCGACGAGCAACTGCATCCCGGACGACTCGACGCCGTCACCGCTGGGTTCGAATGCGTCTGGGAGGCTGAACAATCCGGACGCGACCACCGCCGGGATGGCCAACAGGAACGAAAACCTCACCGCAGCTTCACGTTTGAGTCCGAGGAACAGGCCGGCGCTCGCGGTGGCGCCGGAACGCGACACCCCTGGGATCAGTGCCAGACACTGGGCCAGACCCATGCCGATTCCGTCACGGGTGGTGAGCTTCTCGATGGGCCGCTCTTTGCGGCCGAACTTTTCGGCCGCAGCGATCACCGCGGAGAAGAGGATGAGCATGCTCGCGACCAACCAGAGGTTGCGTGCGCCGGTGCGGATCTCGTCCTTGAACAGAAATCCGAGGACGCCGATCGGAATGGTGGCGATGATCACATACCAGCCGATGCGGTAGTCGAGGTCCCGGGCGTCTTTGTTGAACAGGCCGCGAAACCACGACGCGATGATGCGGATGATGTCTTTGGCGAAGAACACGAGAACAGCAGCTTCCGTGCCCAACTGCGTCACGGCGGTGAACGATGCACCGGCGTCCTCACCGAACCAGATCTCGGAAACAATGCGCAGGTGACCGGAGGAAGAAATCGGCAGGAACTCGGTCAATCCCTGTACGGCCCCGAGGACTATCGCCTGGGCCCACGTCATGGTGTCGGTCACGGGGGCCGATGCTACGGGAAACCCCGGCCCGGTCTTCGGGTTGCGACACCGGCGCCCCCGTGGCATGGCGAGGCGGGCCGGCAAGCAAGATGGGTGCCATGAATGTGCGCGGTAAAGGTCTGTTGGTGGCGATGGCGGCTGCCGCGCTGGTGTTGTCCGGCTGCTCGGATTCGGGTGGTACGCCCGATGTTCCGACGATCGTTCCGCAGACCCCCATCGCCGCACCGGCGAATGACCCGGCCACCCCTCCGGCGGGTGTGGTGGTTCCGGTGGCCAACGCCGGCACCGCGATGGCCTACTGCACGGGGACGAAGCAGCTGGCCTTGCTGTCCGACGACGGCCGCTCGGTCTACTTCTACGCAGCCGAAGGACTCGCTCCGGGAGCTGTTCCAACGCGCACAGTTACGTTGAGCGACAAGGCAACCGGCTTCGGAACGTTCAGTTCGGGCAAGCTCGAGGTGCTGATCCCCGGCGCGCTGCTGATCATCGATTCGGCGACCGGTGACACGGTGCGCGTGGACCTCCCCGGAACCCCGCTGTCGGCGGTGCTGACGTCGACCGGCGACATCCTCGTCGGCAACGACAAAGGCAGCCTGATAGTGGTCGATCCCGACGGAACAGTGCGCGACACCATCACCGGATTTGTCCGGGTCGACGCGATCGCCGAACACGACGGACAGGTCGTCGTGCTCGACCGCGCGCAGTCGTCGGTGACCGAGGTCGACATCGCCGACAGCGATCTCGGTGTGGCCCTGCGTTCCGGCGACGGTGCGACGAACCTCACTGTCGATCACTACGGCCGGTTCCTGACCACCGACACCCTGGGCGGCGAGTTCCTCGCGTTCTACGGCGACCCGATCGTCAACAAATTCCGGCATCCCGTGGCTTTTGGCCCCTACGCCGTAGACTACGACGACACCCACAACCTGGCGTGGGTGGCGACCACCGGAAACAACCAGGTCACGGCCTACGAACTGGCCACCGGAACCCCGGTTCAGGTGCAGCAGTTCGCGACCGTTTCGCAGGCCAATTCGATGGTGGTCAACCCCGAGACCGGGACGGTGTACCTGCTGTCCGCCGATGGAGGCGGATTGCAGATCATCAACCCCGATCAGTAGTGAGGTGAGCGCAGACTTGGCAGGCAACCGCAACCGTGGCTTTCCGCGGGAATGGGACATGTCGACGGACGACTACGAATACGTCCCCTTGCGTCTGCCCCCTGATGTGACCCGGGTGACCGCCTCCATGCGGTTGTCGATCCAGGCCGAGTTCGGTGGCTGGGAACTGTCCCGGGTCCGCCTCTATGCCGATGGCAGCCGCAAGGTCCTGCTCCGTCGTCGCCGACCGCGACTGGCCTCCACCGATGAACCCGATACTGGAATGAGCGCGTGATCGCCACTGTCTACCGCCGGTTGTACCGGTGGCTTCTTGCCCTGATGTTCCTGGTTCCGCCGGAGCGAATCCACCGGATCGGGGCCCGGGCGATCTCGTGGACCGGACGGTTCAAGCCGTTGCGTTCGCTGGCCCGGCGGGTGCTGGTCACCGACGATCCCGTCTTGCGGTCGCGGGTGTTCGGGCTCGACTTCCCGGCGCCCCTGGGACTCGCGGCCGGCTTCGACAAGAACGGTGAGGCGATCGACGCCTGGGGCGCTCTCGGATTCGGCTTCGCCGAGATCGGCACCGTCACCGGACAGGCCCAACCCGGCAATCCGGCTCCCCGACTGTTCCGGCTACCGGCCGACCGGGCCCTGATCAATCGGATGGGCTTCAACAACCACGGCGCCGGGGCTGCGGCAAACCAGCTGCGCCACCGCAAGACCACCACCTCGATGGTTCCGATCGGGGCCAACATCGGCAAGACCAAGGTTGTCGAACCGGAGAATGCCGTCGACGACTATCTGATCAGCGCTCGGCTGCTCGGTCCCCTGGCCGAGTTCCTCGTGGTGAACGTCAGTTCGCCCAATACGCCCGGGCTTCGGGATCTGCAGGCGGTGTCCGCGTTGCGTCCGTTGCTGTCGGCGGTGTCCGACGCGGTCGACATCCCGGTCCTGGTGAAGATCGCACCTGATCTGGCCGACGACGACATCGATCAGATTGCCGATCTGGCGGTCGAATTGGGTCTGGCGGGCATCGTCTGCACCAACACGACGATCAGTCGCGAGGGTTTGGCCACGCCCGCCGCGGAGGTCGAGACCATCGGAGCCGGTGGACTGTCCGGTGCGCCGCTCGCCGATCGTTCCCTCGAGGTGTTGCGGCGCCTCTACGGCCGGGTCGGTGGACAGCTCACGCTGATCAGCGTCGGCGGGATCGAAACCGTCGACCAGGCCTGGGAGCGGATCTGCGCCGGAGCATCACTGGTTCAGGCCTACACCGGATTCATCTACGGTGGCCCGTTGTGGGTCAAGCTGATTCACCAGGGATTGGCACAGCGGGTGCGCGCCGCCGGCTATGGCTCGATCGCGGACGCCGTCGGGACCTCGGCGCCCAAGCACTGACCCAAAAGCCACCAGCTCCAGCCATTTCCACAAGTTGCACATGTGGATATGACTGGAACTGGTGGTTATGTCGTGGGCCCGGAGGCTACCGCTCGTACGTGTTCGTGATGATCGCCCGCGCGATCGCATGGCTGAACAGGTTGAAACCCAGGTAGGCCGGGGTTGCGCCGTCTGGAAGTCCCAGCGTCTCCACGTCGACTGCATGGACCACGGTGTAGTAGTAGTGCGTGCCATGCCCGGGAGGCGGTGCGGCACCGATGAATCGCCGCACGGAGGCGTCATTGTTCAGGACAACCGCCCCGGACGGCAGCGAACCTTCGGCGCCATTGCCCGCATCGGCGGCGAGAGAGGTCACCGACACCGGGATGTCGGCGATGGCCCAGTGCCAGAACCCGGACGCGGTGGGTGCCTCGGGGTCGTACACGGTGACGGCGAAGCTCTTGGTCTCCGGAGGGAATCCGGACCACGTCAGCTGCGGTGAAATGTCTTCACCGCCGGCTCCCATGATCCCGGACACCTGAGGGTTCTCCCAGGCGGTGCCGTCGGTGATGCTTTCGGAGGTCAGAGTGAAGCCGGGGAGCTTCGGCAGAGCGTCGTACGGGTTGTACCTCGACATCGTTGTTCGTGTCCTTTCCGTAGGGTGCCCCACCATCATGCGTGAGGTGGGTCGGGGATGTGGCCGACATGAGCATCGCCGGCCGCCCGGATCTCAACTGCCCGATGGGCTCAGCAATGCAGGGCTCAGCTGTGCATCAAGAAGTGTTCGAGAACCTCGGTCCCGAACAGCAGCGATTCCACCGGTACCCGTTCGTCGACACCGTGGAACAGCGCCGCGAAATCGAGTTCGGTGGGCAGCTTGAGTGGCGCAAACCCAAAGCAGCGAATCCCCAAGCGGGCGAACGCTTTTGCATCCGTGCCACCGGAAAGCATATACGGGACGGTCCGGCCCTGCGGGTCGTGCGCGAGGATCGCATCGTTCATCGCGTCGACGAGATGACCGTCGAACGTGGTCTCGTAGGAGTCGAGTTTGGTGATCCACTCGCGGGTGACGTTCGGGCCGATCAGTTCGTCGACCTCCGCCTCGAACGCAGCCTGGCGTCCGGGCAGCACCCGGCAATCGACCACGGCGGTCGCGGTCTGCGGGATGACGTTGGCCTTGTATCCGGCCTGGAGCATCGTCGGATTGGCGGTGTCGCGCAGTGTGGCGCCGATGATGCGCGCAATGCTGCCGATCTTGAACAGCGCGGTCTCCAGGTCCGGGGTGTCCGGAGTCAGTGACAGGCCGCTCTCCTCCGAGACCGCCTCCAGGAATTGCGAGACCGACTCGGTCATCACCAGCGGGAATTGGTGCCGCCCGAGTTTGGCGACCGCTTCGGAGAGGATCGTGACGGCGTTGTCCTCATGGAGGAACGAGCCGTGTCCGGCTTTGGCGGATGCGGTCAGCCGCATCCAGGCCAGCCCCTTTTCCGCGGTTTCCACCAGGTAGAGACGCTTCTGGGTGCCGTCCGGCCGGTCGACGGTGAGTGAGAACCCGCCCACTTCGCCCACAGCCTCGGTGATGCCTTCGAACAGGTCCGGCCGGTTGTCGACCAGCCAGTGCGAACCCCATTTGCCGCCGGCCTCTTCGTCGGCGAGGAACGCGAAGACGATGTCGCGGGGCGGCACGGTGCCGGTGCGTTTGAACTGCCGGGCCAGCGCCAGCGCCATCCCGACCATGTCTTTCATGTCGATCGCGCCGCGACCCCAGACGTAGCCGTCTTCGACTGCACCGGAGAACGGGTGCACGCTCCAGTCTTCCGCCTGCGCCGGGACCACATCGAGATGCGAGTGCAGCAGCAGTTTCCCGCGTTTGCGATCGGCGCCGGGCAGGGTCGCAAAGACGTTGCCGCGGCCCGGTTGTCCGGACTCGAGGTATTCGGTTTCGAAACCGACTTCTTCGAGTTTCTGTTGCACCCACCGGGCACACTCGGCTTCACCCTTGGTGGTGGCGAGTTCACCGGTGTTGCTGGTGTCGAACTGGATGAGCCGGCTGACGAGCTCGACTACTTCGTCGGTGGCGGCAGAAGGGTTGGCATTCACCTGCTCATTCCTATCACCACGATGTACCCGTGGTGACACGCGAGGGAGACGAAACCGCGCGGAGTCCGACCAGTTTTTTGGAAGGACTGTTCATGTCAGATGATCGAAATCACCTCGCACCCATCCGATGTGGCGGTCGGCCGAGGCTCTGACGATCCGCCTGGCGTCGGTGTCGATGTAGTCGGCGAAGTTTCCGTACAGCCGATCGAAATCGAACCGGCACAACGATGTGGCGACGCGTTCGACCACCGCAGCGGACAGTGGAATGCGGTTGGGGTAGCTCCGCATGAAGCTGACGCTGCTGCGATCGGGATTCGGCAGCACCGTATCCCCGGAAAGCATCACACCGCGTCCGTCGGCGCCGGCGCTCCAGTGGGCGATGGCGCTACCGGGGAAATGTCCGCCGGGCTGGGTCAGGGTGACCCCCGGTAGCACCGCCAGGTCGCCCCTCCACGGTTCGATGACCGGGGCGCAGCGTTGGACCCACTCCAAATCGGATTCGGCAACCAGGACCGGTACGTCGCCGAGAGCGCGTGACCACTCCACCTGCACGCCGAACATGTGCGGATGGCTCGCCACGATCGCCACGACCGGGCCGGCGTCCCGGACCGCTGCGAGCGCTTCGTCGTCGATGAAACCGATCGGATCCCACAGCAGATTTCCGGCGTCGGTGCAGACGAGTTTGCTGTGCTGATTGATGCCGACACCGGGTGAGCTGTAGATCTCGAGCAACCCGGGCTCGAGTTCGGAGACCACCACGCGTTGTCCTTCGGCGGCCAATTGCCCGATGGACACCCACAATTGGCCGTACGGCGGGACGTACTGTCGTTCGTCGGCGCAGATGCGGCACACCGCAGGTAATGGGGCGCTCTGTTCCACTGCGCAGGTCCGGCAGATGACGGTGGTCGCATCCATGGATCCATTGGTAGCAAACCATCGAACAAAATGGCCTTGAACAGGCGATTTGGGTTGCAGGCCGCCAGTCGGTTAATGTTGTCCAGCGCTCGAAGAACGGTTTTTTTCCGCGAGCACGAACAGCAAGTCCGAGTGGCGGAATGGCAGACGCGCTAGCTTGAGGTGCTAGTGTCCTATTAACGGACGTGGGGGTTCAAGTCCCCCCTCGGACACTCTGCAAAATGCAGGCGATGATTTTCATCGCCTGCATTTCTCGTTTCCGGCATACCCCGGTTCAGGCCGCCGGCGAGGTGGATCGGGCACCGGTTTCTGGCCACTACACTGGCTTATCGTGCACGACCTACCCACAGAGTCCATCGATCCCGCCGACATGGCGATCTTCCGCCGTGTCCTGGACCAGGTCACCGAGCTCGATGCGGGGCATCCGGATTCCCTTGCGGTGCAACGTGCCGTCGCGCAGATGTTCAAGCACGCCAAGCGCCGGCGCCGGCGGGAAAAGAATCAGATCCGCGTCGACGCGGACCGAAAGGTGCTGGCCGCCACGGCAACCGGGTCACCGGACCGGATCGACGACGAAACCGCGGGCCTGCCGCTGACGGGCGCACCCGGCACGAGTGCCGGAACCCTGATCCGGCCCCAGAACTGCTACATCTGCAAAAAGGAATACACGCACGTCGACGCGTTCCATCACCAGCTCTGCCCGGAGTGTGCGGCCGCCAATCGACACAAGCGCGAGCAGCACGCCGACCTGACCGGTCGTCGGGCGCTGCTCACCGGTGGACGCGCCAAGATCGGCATGTACATCGCGCTGATGCTGTTGCGTGACGGCGCTGAACTCACGATCACCACCAGATTCCCGCGTGACGCCGCCCGGCGGTTCGCTCGTCAGCCCGACGCCGACCAGTGGCTGCACCGCCTCAACGTCGTCGGGATCGACCTCCGCGACCCGGCGCAGGTGGTCGCGCTGGCCGATTCGGTGGCGGCCCAGGGACCGCTCGACATCCTCGTCAACAACGCGGCGCAGACGGTCCGCCGCTCCCCCGGCGCCTACAGCTCACTGGCCGACGCCGAGCTCGCCCCGCTGACCGGTTCGGCCGCATCGGTGCCGCTGCTGACAATGGGTGACAGCAGCGAACTGCATCCGCACGCGCTGGCCTCCGGTGGCGACAGTGACGCTGCCGCCCAGGCCCTCGCGGCATTGGCCATGACGGCCGGGTCGTCGGCTCCGGCCCGGATCGCGGACGGTACGGCGATCGACGCCGGCGGACTGCTCCCCGATCTCGTCGACAGCAACAGCTGGGTGGAGACGGTCGATCAGGTGGATCCGCTCGAACTGCTCGAGGTGCAGCTCTGCAACAGTGTCGCGCCGTTCATCTTGCTGTCGCGGCTGACCCCGGCGATGAAGGCGTCGACGGCCCGCCGCAAGTACGTGGTGAACGTGTCGGCGATGGAAGGGATCTTCTCGCGCGGCTACAAGGGTCCGGGCCATCCGCACACCAACATGGCCAAGGCGGCGCTGAACATGCTGACCCGCACCAGTGCCGGCGAGCTCTATCAGGACGGGATCCTGGTGACCGCCGTCGACACCGGATGGATCACCGACGAACGTCCGCACACCAGCAAGATGCGCCTGGCCGACGAAGGCTTCCGGGCGCCACTGGACCTGGTCGACGGCGCCGCGCGGGTGTACGACCCCATCGTGCAGGGCGAATCCGGCAACGACCTCTACGGATGCTTCCTGAAGGACTTCGAGCCCTATCCGTGGTAGATCGTTGAGGGTGAACGCACCCGATACCAATCCGCTGGGCGAGGCCATGTTGTCCGTCTGCGGCGAGACGCTGGACGCCATGGTGTCGATCCTCGACGCCCTCGGCGATGACCGCGCCAACACCAGACCCGCGATTGGCGGCGCAAACAGCCCGTACGCCATCGTCTTTCACTGTGTCGGGGTCATCGAATACTGGGCCGGCTCGGTCATCGCCGGTCTGCGGATACCGCGCGATCGTGACGCCGAGTTCACGGCCACCGGGCCGGTCGCCCCGTTGATCGACCGAGTGTCAGATCTTCGCGGCCGGCTGCCGGGATGGGTGGACATCGCCCTCATCGAGGGCATCCGGGATCGCGCCGCAACAGGGTCGACACGCGCCGACGCCGCGACGGCGTCTCCCGAATGGGTGCTCATGCACATACAGCGCGAGCTGGCCCAGCATCTGGGCCAGCTCGAACTGACAAGGGATCTTCTGAACCTCAGCGATGCCCCGACTCAGGCCTGACGGGCGACCTTGTAGGCCGCGCCGGCGGTTTCCCGCTTCTTCATGGCCTGGATCGCAGCGTGGTGGCGCCGGGCGTGATAGGCCAGCGGGAAGTACGTCAACCGGTCAGGGAGCACCTTGTACGAACCCCGGATCACCTTGTGCATCCGCTCGAGGTCCCGCTGCTCTTTGTTGCTCCACGTCAGGCCGAGGATCTCGCGAACCCGCGGATCCATCACACCCACCGTGGTGAGGTAGTTCAGATTCTGCACCGGCTTGCTGACAAAATTGGCTGCAGCCTTTGCGGCCGGGCGCAGGCTCGCCGGCACGGAAGGAGGGAGTGGAGGGGCTTCCTTCATCTGCCCGATGAGTGTCAGTGCGGTCTCGTGGGCGACGAGCTTGTTGTTGATGAAGTCGTCGAAGTACTCGTCGAATTCCCCGATGGTCTCGGGGTAGCCCCTCATCGGTACCTGCACGATCTTGGCGATCCGGCGGTTGTCACGCAGGATCTCCTGCTTCTCTTCGTCGTTGAAGTCGCGCCCGATGAGCAGCGGTCCGGCCGCCAGCGTGGTCGGGAACGCGGTTGCGATGACCCACTGGTAGGCCTCGGGGTTGAGCGCGCTGATGTGCTTGCCCTGTGCGTTCTTCATCTTCAGCGGCTGGTGCATCTTGCGCAGGCGTTTGCCCTCGGCGAGCGCTTCTTCACCGCCGTAGACCCAGCGCAGGACCGAATCGATCGATCGGATCGCACGACCACCCGGGTCGGTGCGGAACACCGAGTACTTACCGACCACGTCACCGATGACAGGGTGCATCACCTGCATCACAAACGCTGCCCCGTTGACCGGGAGAAACGTGAAACGGCCGGTCTGCTCTGCGGTGATGGAGTCCGGCGGGATCAGTTCGATCTCGCTGTCGGCGTTGTTGATCAGTGAGTCTTCACCCTCGCCGGGGGCGACAGCGCGGAGCCGGGGGCCGGATTCGGAGATGGTCATCGATCATCCTCTCGACGTACAACGAGATCCCCAAAGGGGAAACATCTGTGTTCAGATTAGCAGCGCCGGTGGTATTTGAACAGGCCACACCGAATTACGGCGTGAGGCCCGACTGACGAAATCGGTTGGTCGACTAGGGTCGACACGTGAATTCAGTGCCGCTCATCTTCGACTGCGATACCGGTATCGACGATTCCCTGGCGTTGCTGTACCTCCTCGCCCATCCCTCGGCCGATCTACGGGCGGTCTTGTCGACCGGCGGCAACGTCCCGACCGACGTGGTCTGCGCCAACAACCTCGCCTGGCTGCAGCTCTGCGGCCGCGACGACATCGAAGTCTGTGTGGGCGCCGACGGTCCGCTCGAGACACCACTGATGACCACCGAGGAAACCCACGGTCCGCTCGGCATCGGATACGCCGAACTGCCAGTCGCCACCTCCACCCAGTCGCACCGGGACGCCGCGGATGCCTGGATCGAGCTGACGGCGGAGAATCCCGGTGAGTACGTGGGCCTGGTGACTGGGCCTCTCACCAATCTCGCGCTGGCCATCCGGCGGGATCCGTTGCTGCCGAGCAGGCTTCGGCGCCTGGTCATCATGGGCGGGGTGTTCCACCAGGGCGGAAACACCACACCCACGACCGAGTGGAACATCGCCGTCGATCCCGAGGCGGCCAAAGAGGTCTTTGCCGCTTTTGGGCAGGACGGCACACCGCGCCCGATCATCTGTCCCCTCGACCTCACCGAGACCATCCGGATGACCCCCGACCACCTCGGCCGACTGGCGGCGCTGGCCGAATCGAGCCCGGTGGAACAACCCGGACCCGATGACGAACCCGGTACCCGTTCGGTGGCGGACAACGTGATCGTCCGCCATCTCGTCGACGCGGTCCGGTTCTATTTCGAGTTCCACGAAGCCCAGTCCGAGGGCTACATCGCCCACATGCACGACCCCTTCGCCGCCGCCGTCGCCCTTGATCCGTCGATCACCGGGATCCGCCACGCCTGTGTGGACGTCGAGGTCGACGGAACACTGACCCGCGGCACCACGGTTGCCGACGAACGCGGCTTCTGGAATCGCCCGGTGAATGCCGAGATCGCGACCACCACCGAGCCGGACCTGTTCTTCGACGATCTCATCGACCGGATCGCGGCGTTTGCGATCGCCGTGCAGAATTCCTCGACAGTTTCCTGACCCAACACCTGAATTTGCACTGCCCTCCAACAATTGCCGGTGGGCAGTGCGAAAACGGGTGGGTGGGGGCGCTAGCCGTCGAAGGCCTCGACGATCGCGGCAGCCGCCAGCGCCGGCGTGAGTGAACCGGATCGGACGTCGTCCTCCACACGGTCGCGGATCGCGCGGACGTCGGCGTTGGCATCGAGCCGGCGCAGGAGCTGGTCGGTCACCATCGCCCACATCCACTCGACCTGCTGACGGTTGCGGCGAGCATCGTATTCGCCTGCAGCACTGAGGACTTCCTTGTGTTTGAGGACGGTCTCCCAGAACTCGGCAACACCGGTACCCTCCATGGCACTCATCGTCAGCACCGGAGGACGCCAGATCGCCTCGTGCGGCGTCAGCAGACGAAGCGCGCCCTGAAGCTCACGTGCGGCGTTCTTCGCCTCGGTCAGATACTTTCCGTCGGCCTTGTTCACGACCACGATGTCGGCGAGCTCCAGGACACCCTTTTTGATGCCCTGCAACGAATCACCGGTGCGGGCCAGTGTCAGGAAGCAGAACACGTCGACCATGTTGGCCACCGTGACCTCGGACTGGCCGACACCGACGGTCTCCACCAGCACCACATCGAACCCGGCGGCCTCCAGCAGCACGATCGTCTCGCGGGTCGCCTTCGCGACACCGCCGAGGGTGCCCGACGTCGGCGATGGCCGGATGTAGGCATTCGGGTGCACCGACAACTGGCCCATCCGAGTCTTGTCACCGAGAATCGAACCCCCGGTGCGGGTCGACGACGGATCCACCGCCAGCACGGCAACCTTGTGCCCCTGCTCGATCAGGTGCATGCCGAGGGCTTCGATGGTGGTCGACTTACCGACTCCGGGGACTCCGGTGATACCGACCCGGTACGACTTCCCCGAGTCGGTGCCGAGCGACAGCAGCAATTCCTGCGCCTGGGCGCGGTGATCCGCCCGCGTCGACTCGACCAGTGTGATGGCTCGCGCCAGATCAGGTCGTTTGTCGGCGCGGACGGCATCAGCCAGCGCTGCCAGATCCAAGGGGGGTCTAGGCATGTGCTCGTCTTACCGTCACGAAGTCAGCTCGTGCCCCAACTCGACCGACAACTTCTTGATCAGCTCCACGGCGGAGTCGGCGATGACCGTTCCCGGAGGGAAGATCGCGGCAGCACCGGCCTCGTACAGCTCATCGAAGTCGCCGGGCGGGATCACACCGCCGACCACGATCATGATGTCGCTGCGCCCGACCTTCGCGAGGGCATCGCGGAGTGCAGGCACCAGGGTGAGGTGACCGGCTGCCAGCGACGAGACACCGACGACGTGCACGTCGTTGTCCGAGGCCTGCAATGCCACCTCATCAGGGGTCTGGAACAGCGGGCCGACGTCGACGTCGAATCCGAGGTCGGCAAAGGCGGTCGCGATCACTTTCTGTCCGCGGTCGTGACCGTCCTGGCCCATCTTCGCGACCAGGACACGCGGCCGGCGGCCTTCGGCTTCGGCAAACTTGTTGACGATATCGATGGCGTCGTCGATGTTCTGCACAGTTCCGGCCTCGTGTCGGTACACACCGCTGATGGTGCGGATTTCTGCCTGGTGGCGACCGTAGACCTTCTCCAGTGCCTCGGAGATCTCGCCGACGGTGGCCTGGTGCCGGGCCGCCTCGATGGCCAGAGCCATCAGGTTGTTCTCCAAGCCACCCTCAGAGGAGGCGGCAGCGCGCGACAGGTTCTCCAGCGCGATCTGCACGGCCGCCGAATCACGGCTGGCGCGAAGCCTTTCCAGCTTCTCGATCTGCTCGCCGCGGACCTTCGAGTTCTCGACCTTGAGAACCTCGATCTCCTGGTCCTCGTCGACCTGGTACTTGTTGATGCCGATCACCGGCTGCTGACCGGAGTCGATGCGGGCCTGCGTACGCGCGGCAGCCTCTTCGATCCGGAGCTTCGGGATGCCCTCGTTGATGGCCTGTGCCATACCGCCGGCCTCTTCGACCTCGGCGATGTGTGCCCGGGCCTTGTTGGCCAGCTCGTGCGTCAGCCACTCGACGTAGTTCGATCCGGCCCACGGATCGATCGGACGCGTGGTGCCCGATTCCTGCTGAAGCAGGAGCTGGGTGTTGCGGGCGATCCGAGCCGAGAAGTCGGTGGGCAGTGCCAGCGCCTCGTCGAGGGCGTTGGTGTGCAGCGACTGGGTGTGGCCCTGGGTTGCGGCCATCGCCTCGATACAGGTGCGCGCGACGTTGTTGAACGGATCCTGTGCGGTCAGCGACCAGCCCGAGGTCTGCGAATGGGTACGCAGCGACAGCGATTTGGGGTTCTTGGCGTCGAACTTGGCGACCAGCTCGCTCCAGATGAGCCGCGCCGCACGAAGTTTCGCGACCTCCATGAAGAAGTTCATGCCGATGGCCCAGAAGAACGAGAGCCTAGGTGCGAACTTGTCGATGTCCAGACCGACGTCGACACCGGCCCGCAGGTACTCGATGCCGTCGGCGAGGGTGTACGCCAACTCGAGATCGGCTGTGGCACCGGCCTCTTGGATGTGGTAGCCCGAGATCGAGATCGAGTTGAACTTCGGCATCTTGTGGCTGGTGTACTCGAAGATGTTCGAGATGATCCGCATCGACGGCTTCGGCGGATAGATGTAGGTGTTGCGCACCATGAACTCTTTGAGGATGTCGTTCTGGATGGTGCCGGCGAGCTTCTCCGGCGGCACACCCTGTTCCTCGGCGGCAACAACATACAGCGCGAGAATCGGCAGCACGGCGCCGTTCATCGTCATCGACACCGACACACTGCCCAGGTCGATCCCGTCGAACAGCTGACGCATGTCGAGGATGGAATCGATGGCCACACCGGCCATACCGACGTCGCCGGCCACCCGGGGGTGGTCGGAGTCGTAGCCACGGTGGGTCGCGAGGTCGAAGGCGACCGACAGGCCCTTCTGACCGGCCGCGAGGTTGCGGCGGTAGAAGGCATTGGACTCGGCCGCGGTGGAGAAGCCGGCGTACTGCCGAATCGTCCACGGCTGGTTCACATACATCGTCGGGTACGGACCGCGCAGGAACGGAACCTGGCCCGGCACGGTGTCGAGCGGGTACGGGTTGTCGCCGTCGGTGGTCACCGCGTCCCGGTCGGCGCGGGTGTAGAGCGGCCGGACATCGATCTGCTCCGGGGTGCTCCAGGTGACCTGCTCGGTCGAATAGCCGTGCGCCTGAGCCAGATCGGCGATCAGCTTGTCGCTGTCCCCGGCTGTCGGCACCGCTGCCACGTCCGCCAACGGGACATCGGCGAAGTTCGGCACAGATTGGTCCAGCTCCGCCTTCGGCTGCGTGTCCTTCTTACTGTCAGTACTGGTCATTACTTTTTCGCCTCGATCTTGTCGAGCAGGTCGGTCAACGTGGAGATGGCGTCGATCCCGATCTGCAGGAATCCATCCGGGGTACCTGCGGTGTCGGTCCAGGCCTTGGCCGGACCGGCCAGCAGCACGGTCTCGACGCCGGCCTCGCGGGCGGCCGCGAGAGCAGGCGCACCGTCGGTCGCGTAGCGAGGGTTGGCGGCACACAGCACGGCGATTGCGGGATTGCCCGCCGCCGAGATCGCGGCGGCCACCGAATCACCGTCCAGCGGGCCTGGATTGACTGCTTCGATACCACCGGCCGCCAACAGGTTGGCGACGAAGGTGGTGCGGCCGTTGTGCTCGGCCACCGAACCCAGGGGCAACATGATCGCCGTGGGACGACGGCCATGGGCGGCGAGGTAGGCATCGGATCGATCGCGCAGACGCTCGAACGGCCGGGCGATGCGAGCCAGGTTGGGCGCCGACGCGGGCTGATCGGCAACATCTGCCGCACCCTCTGTGCCGAGCGGCTTCTCCCCCAGATTCGGGAACTCGTTGATGCCGGTGAGCGCGGTCGTGCGGTGTGCAACCGCATTGTCACGGGCTTCGAGCGACGTGGTGATCTGCTCACCGATCCAGCCCTCGGACAGCGCCTGACGGTAGCCGCCCTTGGTCTCGATCTCCTGGAACAGCGACCAGGCGGCGACGGACAGACTGTCGGTCAGCGATTCCACGAACCAGGAGCCACCGGCGGGGTCGATCACCTTGGCGACGTTGGACTCTTCGAGCAACAGCAGTTGCGTGTTGCGGGCCATCCGGCGCGAGAAGCTCGGGTTGGTGGTGCGATCGGCGGGCGCTATTGCGGCGTCGAACGGCAGCACCGTGATCTGGTCGGCGCCACCAACTCCGGCACCGAACGTCGCGGTGGTGACGCGGAGCATGTTCACCCAGGGATCGCGCTGGCTCATCATCGTCAGGGCGGTCACGCCGTGGGTGATGGCGGCTCCGGCCGACGGCGCGCCGCTGACCTCGGCCACCCGGCCCCACAGTCGCCGGATCGCCCGGAACTTGGCGATCGTGCCGAACTGGTCGTCGGTGGCCGACAACGCAAAGGTCAGCTGCGCGAGTGCGTTGTCGATACCCAGGCCCGCCGCGGTGAGTTCACGCAGATATTCGACGCCTGCAGCCACGGTGAAGGCCAGTTCCTGGACGTCGGTGGCTCCGCCGAGTGCGAAGTCGGTGCCGTCGACGCGGATGGCCCGGACCGCGGGCCCGGATTCCTTGGCGATGGCGATGGCGTCGGCAAGCTCGACGGTCGGCCGGCCGGATAGCGCCGCGGTCAACGGCGCCAGGCCGTACGAGGCGACCGTGCTCAGCGACGCGGTATCCGGCAGGAGGCCCGCGGTGGCGCGCGCTGCTTCGATTCCGGCCGCGCCGGCGTCGATGGTGACCGGGACGAGGTCGAGGAAGACCCCGGCCAGGACGTCGGCCAGCTGCTCCGGTGCGATCGCATTCTCACCGACCGCCAGCCACAGACCGCTCACACCGTTGTCGAGTGCCTCCAGGATCGCGGCGTTGAGCGCCTTCGGGTCCTGGGGTTCCCCGGTCGGATCACCAAAGCGTTCGGTGACGCGCCAGCCCATGTTCACATCGCGGGTCGCATCGCTGCCGCGGACAAAGGGGTACGAACCCGGAAGGCCGGGCTCGTCGAGCTCATCTCGTCGGGTGTAGAGCGGCTTGATGACCAGTGCGTCCGGAGTGATGGTCGACAACAGCGCTTCGGGGCTGTCGGCCAGGTCCGCAACGTCAACGCGATTGGACTTGGCCAGTACCTGCGCGGCAGAGTCGGACCACTGCTGGTAACTGGTCTCCAGGTCTTGGAGGTCGGAATGGGTATCCGGCATTCGGGGTGAGCCCTTCGATCGGCTGGTGACGTCGTGATCTCGGTCGCATCAGGACGTGGATCGACACTATCCGATCGATCGGTCGGGCCAAAAGGCAAGGTGGGTGGTATCTCCAGTGGTGTCGCGCACATCGAGGAACGGAGAGGTCGGCCGTATGGTTGAGCCCGTGCAAATCATTGGCCGAGTCACCCGCAAGACCGCGGTGATCCGGGCTGTGATCGGACTCATCGTTGTGATCGCGGTCATGATTGCCGCGTACCTGACTCCCTTCCCGTCGGTCTCCCAGCTGCGGGAGTGGGCCGACTCTCTCGGCCCGGCCTTCGTCTGGATCTTTTTTGTCTCCTACGCGATCATCGTGATCTTTCCGGTGCCGCGGTCCGCGTTCACGGTGGCTTCCGGTCTTCTCTTCGGTCCGGCCGTCGGCTTCACCGGCGCGATGCTGGCCACCACCTTCGCCGCGGCGGCAGCGTTTGTCCTGGTGCGCAGATACGGCCGGGCCCGGGTCCGGCCCTATCTGCATCACCCGCTGACCAAGGCGGTCGAGTTGCGCATGGAACGGCGTGGATGGCTGGCAGTCGGGTCGTTGCGCCTGATCGCCGCCTGCCCGTTTTCGGTGACCAACTACATCGCCGCGTTGTCGTCGATCAGGTTCGTGCCCTTTCTGCTGGCGACGATCATCGGGGTGATGCCCGGCACCGCAGCCGTGGTGCTGCTCGGCGATGCCCTGACCGGACAGGGTGACGTCTGGTCACTGGTGTTGTCTGCCGCTCTGTTCAGCCTCGGTGTGATCGGATTGATCGTGGATGCGCACATGGATGTCGATACGTCGACGGACGACAAACCGGATGCGGCCGCCGGCCCCGGAGCCTCGAACCACTCGGACGCCACACCCGCTTCGTGAAGGTGAAAAGCTTTATTCGCTTTTATCAAGCCATGTGACTTGATAGGCTCATTTCAAGGTTCAATCCTTGATAGCTCCTCGGTGGGAGCCGGGATCGCAGTCTGGTCCCTGAAGTGGAGGACGCGATGTACGTACTGACGATTGATCAGCGGCGGAGCCGGAGCGAGCCGGACCGGGTTCCGGAAGCCCTCGCAGCGCTTGCCGGCGTCACGACGATCCGGCCGTTCGATCGGACCGCAGGCGACGAGTTGCAGGCCGTCCTCGACGATCCCGAGGCTGTCACGGAGGCGGTCGGGATCCTGGCCTCGGATGGACACTGGAGCATCGGTGTCGGTATCGGTGACGTCGAACTCCCCCTTCCCGAGCAGACCCGAGCCGGGCGCGGGCAGGCATTCGAACGGGCCCGGGAAGCCGTGAACTCGGCCAAGACCACCCGCTACCACGTGAGCGTGGTCGGATCCGGCGGTGCCGCCGACGGACATGCACAAACCGCGCTGCGACTACTCGTCCGCACCGCCACCGGACGCAGTGCAGCCGGTCAGGAAGCCATCCGGGAGATGCGCCTGGGCCACAGTCAGTCAGAGGCGGCTGCCACACTCGGCATCACACCGCAGGCGATATCCCAACGACTACAGGCCGCGGACTGGCATATCGAGGAGGACACCCGAGTGCTCGCCACCCATCTCCTGGAGGTCGCACACCCATGATCGTCGCGGCCATCGGTTTGCTGGCGGCGACCGCACTCGCGCCACTACTCATCAGCCGGCTCCCCCTCGGGCACGGACGCCTGACCAACATCGCGGCGGCGATGATCGCACCGGCGATCCTCGGCCTGGTGGCCATCCTGGGATTGCTGGCCGATCCCGCCGACGGTGCCGGGGCGGTCGTGATCTACTGCCTCACCCTTGCGGCGGCGGTCACCGGCGGCACCCTGATGGTGCGGGCGGCGTTGCTCCTGGGCGGCATCGAGCCCTGGCAACTCGACACCCCGCCCCCCGCGGACCCGCCGGCCGATCCCGCGCCGGTACCCACCCCGCTGCGGGGCGGCCGCGTCATCGGATATCTCGAACGCATCGTGGTGGTCGCGGCGCTGAGTCTGCAATGGCCCGAAGCCATCGCCATCGTTCTGGCGGTCAAGGGCCTGGGCCGCTATCCCGAACTGCGTGAACCGGGCGCGGCCGAGCAATTCATCATCGGGACCTTGGCCTCGGTGCTCTGGGCCGCGGCCACCGCCGGTGCTGCATACCTACTGCTGCACTGACGCCCTCCTACAAACCCTGAAATGGTCCCACCTCATCGGTGTCCGGTGGGTGCCATCCGGGTGTGCCCGGCGCGCTGTACGGTTCGGACTCGAGGACGGGGTCCTTCGACCTGGTCGACAGTGGGGGCTGATCGGCAATCGGCCTCCGGGCTACCGCTTCGGCCGCGGCGACCGCCTGCGCGACCTCGGGATCGCTCGCCGTCTCGAACCAGTCGGCGATATCGGATTCGTCGACCTGTGCCGGGCTGTCGTCGGCCGGGGCCTCGTAACGGAAGACACCGTCGTCGGACTGCACACCGAACGACTTGGCGAAACCCTGTAGCGCCGAACCGAAGTCGGACGGGACGATCCATACCTTGCTGGCCTCGCCCCTCGCCATCTCCGGGAGCTGCTGCAGGTACTGGTACGCCAGCAACTCGGGGGTGGGCTTGGCGGCCTTGATCGCGGCGAACACCTTCTCGATCGACTTCGCCTCACCCTGTGCGCGCAGGTATTGCGCGGCGCGGTCACCCTGCGCTTTCAGGATGCGGGACTGCCGGTCACCTTCCGCGGTGAGAATCGCGGCCTGTTTGGCGCCCTCGGCGTAGAGGATCTGGCTCTGCTTGTTGCCCTCCGCGGTCTTGATCGCCGATTCCCGCTGGCCCTCGGCGGTCAGGATCGTGGCGCGCTTCTCGCGGTCGGCCTTCATCTGCTTCTCCATCGATTCCTGGATGGAGGGCGGTGGAAGGATCGACTTCAGCTCGACGCGGGCGACCCGCAGGCCCCAACGACCGGTGGCCTCGTCGAGCACACCGCGCAGCTGTCCGTTGATCGAATCACGCGAGGTCAGGGTCTCCTCGAGGGTCATGCCACCGACCACGTTGCGCAGTGTGGTCGTGGCCAACTGTTCGACACCCACGATGTAATCGTTGATCTCGTACACCGCTGCCTGCGGGGTGGTCACCTGGAAGTAGACAACGGTGTCGATGTTGACCGTGAGGTTGTCCTCGGTGATCACCGGCTGCGGAGGAAACGAGACCACGCGCTCACGCAGATCGATCCGGGCCCGGACGCGATCGACAAACGGGATCAGCAGTGTGAGCTGCCCGGACACGGTCTTGGTGTACCGGCCCAGCCTCTCGATCACCGCGGCTTCGGCCTGCGGGATCAGTGCGACCGACTTGACCAGGATCACAGCAACAACCAGCACCAGAACCAGAATCACGACAATGCCGACAACCATGGGGGTCATCCTTTCCACACCACCGCGGTGGCGCCGTCGATTTCGAGAATCGTCACCGATTCGCCTTCGGCAAACCGGTCACCGGGATGGGCCGCCCGTGCGGACCAGACACCACCACCGAACTTGACCTGCCCGGAGTCGGCGTCGATCGCCGCGACAACCACACCATGCTGTCCGATCAGACCTTCGGTGTTGGTTGCCAGACGGGGCCGGTTGTACATGTGGCGCTTGGCAACCGGACGAACCGTGAACACCAGGAGCAGCGACACCGCGGCGAAAACGATTCCGTCCACCCACAGCGGTGAATCGAAGATTGCGCTGACGGCGGCCGCAGACAGCGCACCGCCGGCGAGCATGAGCAGGATGAGATCGCCGCTGAGTACTTCAGCGCCGATGAATATCAGTCCTACGACCAGCCAGACGAGTGCTCCCACATGTCCACTGTGCCACTAAAATCGGAGTCGGTTACGCCTGCTATTCGACAGCGGTGACGAAATCGATCAATTCCTCGACGGCCCGGATCAGCGGAACCTCGATGTCGCGGAAACTCGACACCGATGAATTCACCTTTCGCCAGCCGTCCTGCGGTGTGCCCCAGTTGAGCTCCTGGCAGATGCCGGTCTTCCAGTCGATGCCTCGCGGGATCTTCGGCCAGGCCTTGATTCCCACCGCGGCGGGCTTCACCGCTTCCCAGACGTCGATGTAGGGGTGACCGGTGACCAGGACGTGCTCGCCGACGCGTTCGGTGAGTCGCGATTCCTTCGAGCCGGCCACCAGGTGGTCCACCAAGACCCCGGCCCGCCTGGTCGGACCGGGCCCGAACTCGGCCAGCGCCTCGTCGAGATTGTCGAGGCCGTCCAGGCTCGAGACCACCACGCCTTCGACGCGCAGGTCGTCGCCCCAGATCCGTTCCATCAGTGCCGCGTCGTGAACCCCTTCGACGAACAGGCGGCTCGCTCGCGCCACCCGCGCGCGTTGCCCGGCAACCGTCCTCGATCCGGACGCCGTGCGCGTCGGCGCCGACGGCGGCTTGACCACAGGTTTTGTCAGGGTGACCGGTGCGCCGTCGATCAGGAAGGCCGCGGGACGCATCGCAAAGATCCTGGTCAGTCCCCGTCGATCTTCCAGCCTGACGAACTCGCCGTCGTAGCTGCGTTCGAATCCGACGACGGCACCACAGAATCCACTCGCCGCGTCCTCGACCACCAGATCTCGCTCGGCAGCGACCTCGGGGACCGTCGGCCGGGTACTTCGACGTGGCCCGGACAGGACATCTCGACCGTAGGGATCGGACCCATTGCTGTTCACCGGCACCACGTTAGGGCCCGGTGCGAGGTGGTGGCACTTGCCACGCCGTGCCGGCGCCGACGGCAGTAAGATCACCCGATACGTACGAGAAACAGAAGGCAGTGATGACCGACACGGAGTTCGAGTACCCCAGCGACACAGCGGGCATAGGCAGTGCCCTCGGTGCGTGGGGTGCGGCGTGGCAATCGGGTCGCTGCTCCCCTGACGATCTACTCGACGTGCTCGGCTGGTGGAGTTCCCGGCATCGGGTCCTCGCCGCCGATGCTGCTGCCGCCCAACAACTCTCATTGAATCCCGAGGGCGAAGAGAGTGATGCCCTGCTGCGGTTGATCCGAGAGGGTTCCACCCACGGATTGGCCGTGCTACTCGTCGCTCCCGGCGACATGCTGGGCCTGCCCGTGCGGGGTCCGGTGACCACGGCCGCGCTGGAAGCCGGTGAGTTGCTGGTTGTTCCCGGACGGTATGCGCTCATCCCCCGCCGGCTCGACCGCTACACGATCGGTTGGGGTGCACATACCCTGGTCGCCAGCCTCGCCGTTCCGGTCACACATTCGCTAGGCGAGGTCGAATACGAACTGCGGGAAGGGATCCGGTCGGCCACCGAGATCGTCGCCGGCCTGCGGATGCCGCGGAACTCGTCCGCGGATGGTCGCCCCGATCCGCGGGAGCTGGTGGCGCAGATGACTCGACTGGCCGCCCAGCAGCTACCCCCGGGTGTGAATCCACGCGCCGAACGCATTCTCGAACAGGCCGCCCAGGTCGCTGCCATCCTCGCGGTGGCCCGCGCCGCGGCGCCCGACTTCGGCATCAATGCCGGTCAGCAGCAACGGGGCGATTCGGCACTGCGGGAGCTCGAACGTACCGTCCGGATCGCGCGGATGAGTGCCACCAATGCCGTCATCGAAGAACTGGTGTCGGGTAACCGGGTCTGAGCAGAGCCGCTAGGAACCCCCACTCGACGTGGGCCGCTTCACCGGTTCGCAACACCCGAGCGCGCACGGCGCGCCGTTGGCCGTCATTCCGAGTCTGAACGCGACGTCACCGCTGCATTGTTCGGCGATCAGCTCCGCGATCATCGTGATGAAGCGCTGGTCTGTCCCCACTGTCGCCGCCCGCGCGTAGCCCAGGCCAAGTTCCTGTGCCTTCTCCAGGCCCTCGTTGTCGAGATCCCACACGACCTCGAGATGGTCGGAGACAAACCCGACCGGACACACGATGACTGCGCGGACGCCGCGCTCGGCGACGGTCTCGAGGTGATCGCAGATATCCGGTTCGAGCCACGGGATCCGCGGCGGACCCGACCGTGATTGCCAGACCTGATCGAACTCCGCAAAACCCGCCGCCTCGGCCGCGGCTGCGGAGGCCGCGGCGACTTGACGGCTGTAAAGGTGCCCACCCTCGGCCGGCGGACCCGCAGCACGGTCGGCCGACAGCGGAATTGAATGGGCGGTGAACACCAGCCGGGCGTCGTCGCGAAGTTCTTCTGGCAGTTCGGCTTTCGCCGCCACGATGGCATCAGCCCACGACGCGGTCATGGCGGGATGGTCCCAGTACTGCGGCACTTTGCGCAGATACATGTCATCGGTGCCGAGCGCTGCCAGAGCCCGGGCGATGTCCTCGTCGTACTGCCGGCACCCCGAGTAGCCGCCCCACGCCGACGTCGGGAAGACCAGTACCCGCCGGTGACCATCGGCGTGGAGCCGCCGGAGCGTGTCCTCGACCATCGGATGCCAGTTGCGGTTCCCGAAGTAGACGGGCAGGTTCAGGCCGATCCGGTCGAGCTCGGTTTCGATCGATGCGATCATCGCCTTGTTCAGGGCGTTGATCGGCGACACCCCACCGAAGTGGAGGTAGTGCCGGGCAACCTCCTCAAGGCGTTCCGGCGGCACACCACGACCTCGGGTGACGTTCTCCAGGAACGGCCGAACGTCGTCCGGTTCATCAGGTCCACCGAAGGACAGGAACAGGACGGCGTCGAATCCGGTTGTCCCACTCACTCCGTCGCGAAGCCCTCGGGCAGCCACGTGTTGTGGCTCGCCCCACCGTCGACGTAGACGATCGATCCGGTGGTACCCGGCAGCCAGTCGGACAGCAGAGCACAGACCGACTTGGCGACAACCGACGGATCATCTACGTTCCAGCCGATCGGTGAGGCGCCATCCCAGTACTCATTGAGCTGGTTCAGCTTCTGCGCGTCACCGGTTGCGGTGCCGGCGATGGCCTTGGCCGCAAGGGTTTTGATCGGACCGGCGGCGACGAGGTTCGACCGGATCCGCTTGGCCTCACCGACTTCGCGTGCCACGTAACGGTTCACGGACTCGAGTGCGGCCTTGGCCACGCCCATCCAGTTGTAGTACGGCATCGATGTACGGGGATCGAAGTCCATGCCGACAATCGATCCGCCCTCGTTCATCGCGGGCAGAACGGCGCGGGCCAGAGCCGCGTAGCTCCATGCCGACACCTGGAACGACTGCGCGGCGTCCGGGCCGGGTCCTTCGAGGAACGGCTTGGCCTCGGGCCCCATCAGGGTGCGCGGGGCGAACGCGATGGAGTGCAGGACACCGTCGATGCCCTCGGGCGCGATCTCCTTGAGGCGGTCGGCGAGCGTGCCGAGGTGATCCTCGTTGGTGATGTCGAGCTCGAGGGCCGGCGGAACCTCCTTGGGCAGCCGCTGTGCGATCCGGTCGATCAGCCGCAAGCGATCGAATCCGGTGATGATCACTCGTGCGCCCTGCTCCTGCGCCATGGCGGCGGCGTGGAACGCGATCGAGGAATCAGTGATGATGCCGGTGATCAGAACTGTCTTACCGTCGAGTATCCCGCTCAATGTCTTTGCTCCTCGAAGTGTTTCGTGCGTCGGTGTGGAGTGAATGCTGGAAAGTCGCGACCGGCCGGCTCAGTGACCCATCCCGAGTCCGCCGTCGACCGGGATGACCGCACCGGACACGTAGGACGAGTCGTCGGAGGCGAGCCAGCTGACCACAGCGGCAACCTCTTCGGGCTGTCCGATCCGGGCCGCCGGGATCAGCTTGACGGCCTGCTCCTTGTAGTCGGCGGGCAGTTCGTCGGTCATGTCGGTCTCGATGAGTCCGGGGGCGACCACGTTGGCGGTGATCGAGCGGGACCCGAGTTCGCGGGTCAGCGACCGGGCCATACCGATCACGCCGGCCTTCGACGAGGCGTAGTTGATCTGCCCCGGTGTGCCCATCATCGCCACGGCCGAACCGAGGAAGATGAAGCGGCCGAACCGCTTGCGCAGCATCGAACGGCAGGCCGCCTTGGCAACCCGGAACGAGCCGGTCAGGTTTGCGTCGATGACCCTTTCGAACTGTTCCTCGGTCATCCGCATGAGCAGAGTGTCGTCGGTGATACCGGCGTTGGACACCAGCACCTCGACCGGGCCCTGATGCTCCTCGATCGCCTTGAACGCCGCCGTGATCGAGTCGGTGTCGGTGACGTCGCACTCGACTCCGAACAGTCCCTCGGGGACTCCTGAGCCACGATGCGTGACCGCCACCTTGTGGCCGTCTGCGGAGAGCCGCCGCGCGATCGCCAAACCGATTCCGCGGTTGCCACCGGTGACGAGAACGGACCGGGATACCTTCGAATTGCTGTCAGCCATGACGGTCAACCTATCGCTTTGCCGACTGCCGACGTGTTCCAGGCCCCTTCACGGGAGCCGGCGGTTGATTGCTACCGCGCTCGCCGCAGCCGCCAACACCAGCAGTGTGCCGACGATCAGCCACGGCCGGGATGCGTCGCCGCGCTGGGTCTCGTACCCGATCTGATTCTGCAGATTCTTGTACACCTCGTTGAGCTCGTCGAGGCTCGACGCGGTGAAGAACCTGCCACCGGACAGTTGCGCGATCTTCCGCAGGGATTCGTCGTCCACCGGCACCGGGATCCGGTCGCCTTCGAGATCGACGCTGCCCGTCTCGGTGCCGAACGAGATGGTGTTGACCGGGATCCGCTCTTCCTTGGCCTTGCGGGCCGCGGTGAACGCGCCCCGCGGATCGTCCGGGTCGTCGGGGACGGTTTCCTTGCCATCCGACAACAACACGATCTGCGCCGGCGGCGCACCCTGGTCACCGCCGAGGACGGCGTTGAGGGTCTTGATCTGTGTGATGGCGGCGAGGATGCCCTCACCGGTGGCGGTCTTGTCGTCCAGCGTCAGCTTGTCGATGGCGTCTTTGGTGGCTTGCCGGTTCGGAGTCGGTGAGACCAATGTGGTGGCCGTACCCGCATAGGAGACGAGTCCGAGATTGATGCCCTCGGTGAGTTCGTCGGCGAACCGCTTACCGGCATCCTGCGCGGCCTTGAGCCGGGACGGGGAGACATCGGTGGCGTCCATCGACCGCGAGACGTCGATGACCAGGATCACGGTGGCCTTGTTGCGCGGCACCTTCCGGTCGGCCTGGGGCCCGGCCATGGCCACGACCAGCACCGCCAGAGCCAGGACCATCAGCACGATGGGTATGTGCTGGGCGCGGTTCTGGGTCTTGGGTGCGACCCGGTTGAGCAGGTCGAGATTGGCGAACTTGAGCGCGCGGTTGTGACGCCGGCGCTGCATGTAGACGTAGCCGGCGATGAGCCCCGCGAGCGCGAACAGGACAAGCAGCCACCACGGTGAGGCGAGATCGAACCAGTTCATCGTCGGGTCGACCCCGCATTCATCCCGCGACGCCGCTGAGCAATGAACCGGACCACGTCCGCGATCCAGTCACGGTCGGTTCGTAGCGCGAGAGTTGGTGCGCCGCAACGCCTCAAAGTTCTCTGAACCTCCTGCCGATGCTCCTCGGCGGCACGCGCGAAATCAGCCCGGATCTTGTCGGTGACGGTCAGTTCCCGGATCTGGCCGGACTCGGCGTCACGCAAGATGATCTCGCCGACATCGGGCAGCTCCAGATCGCGCGGGTCAAGGACTTCGACACCGAGGACGTCGTGATGGCCCGAGATCGCGCGCAACGGGCGATCCCAGTCGATCGGGCCCAGGAAGTCACTGACCACCACCGCGAGGCCCCGGCGGCGTTCTGGCCGGCGCAGTGCATCGATCCCGGCATGCAGGTCGCCGCGGACGCCGTCACTCGAACGAGTCGTCGTGGCGATGGTCTTGAGGGTGTCGAGTGCATGCGCGCGGCCGCTCCGGGCCGGGATACGAACAACCTGGTCGCCGGTGCAGACGACGGCGCCCATCCGGTTGCCGCCACCCAGCGTCAGATGAGCGATCGCCGCGCAGGCCGCGACCGCGAGGTCTCGTTTGGTGGTGTTGACCGTCCCGAAATCCAGACTGGCCGACATGTCGACCACCAGCCACGTCTCGAGTTCACGGTCTGCGACCATCTGCCGGACGTGCGGCTGGGTGGTCCGGGCGGTGACCGACCAGTCCATCCGCCGGACGTCGTCTCCGGGCTGATACGGGCGGGCTTCTCCCGGTTCGGTACCGGGACCCGGGATCAGTCCGAGGTGATCACCCTGCAGTACGCCGTCGAGTTTGCGCCGGACAACGATCTCGAGCGTCTTCAGTGCCGCCGTCAATTTGGGATCTTCCAGCGTGCCCGCGCCAAACGACGGAAGTGCGCTGTTATCCGCCATAGTGCGACTGATTGCCCTGTGCCGGGCCACCCTGCGCTGCGGCCGGCTTGCTCAACGGGTTCGGCTGTTGCAGATAGCCACCCGGCTGCGGGTAGCCGGCCTGCTGATGCGCCGGTTGTTGGTGTGCCGGCTGGGCGTTCGGGTGTTGTGAGTTCGGGTGCTGTGTGTTCGTCGGCTGGGGTGCGGACGCTCCGGCGCTCACCGGTTGCGCGCTCACCTGTGGCAGTCCGATCGTCTGGAGGACGCGGGTGATCACCGCATCGGCGTCCACCTCGTCGGCCAGTGCGTCGTAACTGAGCACCAGACGATGGCGCAACACATCCGGGATGACCTCGACGACATCCTGCGGGACGACGTAGTCGCGACCACGGACCAGCGCCAGTGCCCGGGCGGCAGCGATGATGCCCAGGGTCGCGCGCGGCGACGCGCCATAGGACAACCATCCGGCCACGTCTTTGAGACCCAGCTCGGCCGGACGCCGCGTGGCATTGATGACACGGACGACATAGTCGATCAGGGCATGGTGGACGAAGACGTTCGCTGCGACGTTCTGCAGCCGCACCATCGTCTCCGGATCGAGGACCGGGTTGGCCTTGGGCGGCTTGTTGCCCATGCGGTAGACGATCTCGCGCTCTTCTGCGACCGCGGGATAGTCGACGAGCACCTTGAACAGGAATCGATCACGCTGGGCCTCGGGCAGCGGGTAGACGCCCTCGTTCTCGATGGGGTTCTGCGTTGCCATCACGAGGAACGGATCCGGCATCGGGTAGGTGATCCCACCGATCGACACGTGCCGTTCTGCCATCACCTCGAGAAGCGCGGACTGCACCTTCGCGGGTGCACGGTTGATCTCGTCGGCGAGCAGGAAGTTGGCCACCACCGGGCCGAGTTCGGTGTCGAACTCCTCACGGCTCTGGCGGTAGATCCGGGTGCCGATGAGGTCGGTGGGCACGAGGTCCGGGGTGAACTGCACCCGGGAAAACGATCCGCCCACCACCGTTGCGTAAGTCTCGACAGCCAACGTCTTGGCCACGCCGGGCACACCTTCCAGCAAGATGTGTCCACGTGCGAGCAGGCCGACGAGGATGCGCTCGACCAGGCGGTCCTGGCCGACGATCACCCGTTTGACCTCGAACATGGCCTTTTCGAGCAAGGCGACATCGGCCTGGGTGAGCTTGAATTCCTCTGCTGAAGCCTTGCTCTCGTCCTGCGCTGAGCTCACCGATACCCTCCGGGGTGTCTTCGATCGTTGTGCTGACTGAATCGAGGGTACTGGAGCCGGGCGGGCGAACCCGCCGGTGTCAGGTCAGACGCACGACATACGGCATCGCACCACTGGTGCGCAGAGGCGAGATCTTGACGATGTCACCCGACTGCGGGGCCTCGACCATCTGGTCGTCGCCGAGGTACAGCGCCACGTGCTGGCTGGCGTTGGCGCCATAGAAGATCATGTCGCCGCGCTGGATCTCCGAGAGCGGGTACTGGGGTCCGGATGTGTACTGGTAGCCCGTGTAGTGCGGCAGCGAGATACCGATACCGGCGAATGCGTAGATCATCAGACCCGAGCAGTCGTACCCGACTTTGTTGTAGTCGCCGTAGGAGTCGGCCACGCCACCGTCACGAATACCCAGCGTCGGACCGTTGGCGTCCCCGCCACCCCAGGAGTAGTCGATGCCGAGCTGCGAGAGCGCACGATTGACCACGATCTCCACTGCGGCCGGTCCGGACGTCACCGGACTGATCGGGGTTGTCGGTTCGGTGGGAGTGGTCTCCGCCGGAACCGACGGATCGATGGGCAGGGTCGGATCGACGGGGGTCTGGTTCTCGATGTCGGTGTGGGGCGGGGTCATCGAGCCGACGATGGCCGCCAGCAACTGCTGCGAGGTGTCCATTGCGAGTTTCGCGGCCGCTTCGCCGGCGGCCCGCAATGCGGCTTCGTGTGCCTGCTGCTCGATGGCGGTCTGCTGATCCGGACTCACGTTCTGCTGATCCGGGGTACCGGTCGACGATCCGGGGGTCCCGGTCGACGATCCGACCGACGGGGCCGGCGCTCCGCGCAGTTTGTCCAATTCGGATTGGGCTGCGGCGCGATCGGCTTCGAGCGTGGCGCGTCGCGCGGCTTCGGCCTTCACGGCTTCGGTTGCTGCCGCGATCGCACTCTGGGCGTCGGCCTGACGGGTCTCGGCGGACACCGTCGCGAACTTGGCCTGCTGCTCGGTGGCCTTCGCCGTGGCCGCCCGGTTCGCCTCTTCGTTGCGGGCTTGCTGCAACCGGGTGATGGTCGCCTGCTGGTCGCGACTGATCTGGTCGACCACAGAGGCCCGGTCGAGCAGAGCGCCCGGATCACCCGACAGGTAACCGAGCAGTGATCCCTGGGTGTTGCCCATGGCATACAGACCGCGAATGAATGCATCGAAGTCGTTCTGCGCAAACACGATTGCGTCCGACGCCACGTCCAGCGCCTGCTGGGCACCGCGAACGGCGACAGCGGCGAGGCGCTCGGACTCCCTGGCGTTCTGCAGGTCGACCAGTGCCCGGTTCACCGCTTCGCGTTTGACCGCGACGTCGCCGTCGAGATTCACCATCGTCTGGTTCGTCTCGGCGATCTGGTTGATCAGCGTCGCGATCTGTTCGGCACTACTCGGGGGTGCCGCAGCCGCGGTTCCGTTAGCCAGCTGTGCGCAGGCAACCGCCACAACTGCCAGTAATGCGGTCGCCGAGGACACTCGAATGCCTCGTTTCCGGGGCACTAACGCCTTTCCTCGACTCACAGATGACTCCCTCGCAGATATGACAGTGCGCCGGATACCGCTGCAGTGCAGTGGCACACTCGGCCATCGCCACGATGGTGATCAACTTCCCCATTAACACCATCGATGACATACGAACCGTACGTCACAAAAGCAACTGAGGAAACATCAGTCACAAATTACAACGAGGTCATTACCTGCGGAAACGCTGTGATCACCACGAATGAGCAAGGTCACAAATTGGGCATGCCCAAATGACATTTATGTGGTTCGGTTCAGTGAATAGGTACTGGTGGCCTGAATCAGGCCACAGCGCGTCAGTCAGCGTGGATCGGGTGAATCCGAGCCACCCGGGCGTGATGCCACCGATTCCGCGGTACCGTCGACCTCTGCCGCACTGGTTCCCTTGCGCAACTGCAGTTTGCGGGCGATGACGGCACCGACCGCGACCACTGCGATGAGTCCGATCGTCACCAGGGTCCAGGGCACGTCGCTCTGACCGGTCAACCGGTCGACCATCTGCTGCGCTGCCTGCGGCGGGTTGGATATCGCAAGATTGTCGGTTGCGTTCTCGAGTTCGACCCGGCTGAACTCATCGCTGGAGCTGCCCACATAATTGCCACCCAGCACAATGACGGTCCCACCGGTTTCGGATTGCAACTCGGTGGCGATGTCGCGGTAATAGGTGATCTTCGGGTAGATCGTGTCGGTCACGACAAAGTGCACGTCATAGCCGTCGGCGCGAGCCTGCGAAACCGCCGCCACGATCGCCGGGGTCATCTCCGGCGGGGCGACAACCCCGTCGTCGGCCAGTCCGGCCTGGAGCTCGGCGAGGTCGACGTCCGGCGGGATGATCGTCAAGAAAGGCGTCGGTGCCATCTGCCTACTGTCTCCATTCGGGCCACCTGAATCTCCGAGTTGCCGGAAAGTTCAGCCTGTATCCAACCTACGGCAGCACAGTACGACACAATTGATCCCGTACGGCATCTTCAGGCATGTCGCATCTTCTCGAGACACGCCGGTCACCCCACCGGATTTACCAGTACGGGCGTACTGCTAGAATCGGAGGAAGCACGGATCGGCGCAGCCCGTCGATGCGTTCCTGCCGGTGATCATGCCGACAAGAGTAAACATCCGGCATCGCCCAGCCGGTGAGACAACACGAAGAGTGGAGCTGACGTAAGCGATGAGTATCGATACATTTGGCGCCCGCGGCACGTTGACTGTCGGTGAGAACTCCTACGAGATCTTCCGACTCAGCGCTGTCAAGGGAACAGAAAAACTCCCCTACTCCTTGAAGGTGCTGGCAGAGAACCTGCTCCGCACCGAAGACGGGGCCAACATCACCCAAGATCACATCAACGCGATCGCCAACTGGGATCCCTCCGCCGAGCCGGACACCGAGATCCAGTTCACCCCGGCACGCGTGATCATGCAGGACTTCACCGGTGTCCCCTGCATCGTCGACCTCGCCACCATGCGTGAAGCAGTCACCGCACTCGGCGGCGACGCCACCAAGGTCAACCCGCTCTCCCCCGCCGACATGGTCATCGACCACTCGGTGATCCTGGACGTGTTCGGTCGCGCCGACGCCCTCGAGCGCAACGTCGACCTCGAGTACCAGCGCAACGGTGAGCGTTACCAGTTCCTGCGTTGGGGCCAGGGCGCGTTCGACGACTTCAAGGTCGTCCCCCCGGGCATGGGCATCGTCCACCAGGTCAACATCGAATACTTGGCCCCGACCGTGATGACCCGCAACGGCCAGGCCTACCCCGACACCTGTGTCGGCACCGACTCGCACACCACCATGGTCAACGGCCTGGGCGTGCTGGGCTGGGGCGTCGGCGGTATCGAGGCAGAGGCCGCCATGCTCGGCCAGCCCGTCTCGATGCTGATCCCGCGTGTCGTCGGCTTCAAGCTGTCCGGTGAGATCCAGCCCGGCGTCACCGCCACCGACGTGGTGCTCACGGCCACCGACATGCTGCGCAAGCACGGCGTTGTCGGCAAGTTCGTCGAGTTCTACGGTGCCGGCGTCGCCGAGGTCCCCCTCGCCAACCGCGCCACCCTGGGCAACATGAGCCCCGAATTCGGTTCCACCGCAGCGATCTTCCCGATCGACGAAGAGACCATCGAGTACCTGCGTCTCACCGGCCGCAGCGACGAGCAGCTCGCGCTGGTCGAGGCATATGCCAAGGAACAGGGCATGTGGCACGACCCGGAGAAGGAACCGGTCTTCTCCGAGTACATCGAACTGGACCTGAGCACCGTCGTCCCGTCGATCGCCGGCCCCAAGCGTCCACAGGACCGCATCCTGCTGTCGGAGTCCAAGACCGCATTCCGCAAGGACATCCACAACTACGTGGAAGAGAACTACGCGACCGAGCACACCCAGCTCGACGAAGCAGTCGAAGAGTCGTTCCCGGCGAGCGACCCGGCAACGCTGTCGTTTGCCGACGACGGCGCCGTCGATGTCAAGTCGGCCGCCAACGGCAGCGAGGGACGCCCCTCCAAGCCCATCAAGATCGTCGACCCCGAACTCGGCGAGTTCGTTCTCGACCATGGCGCAGTCGTCGTTGCCGGCATCACCTCGTGCACCAACACGTCCAACCCGTCGGTCATGCTCGGCGCCGCACTTCTCGCGCGTAACGCCGTCGAGAAGGGCCTCGCGACCAAGCCGTGGGTCAAGACCAACATGGCTCCCGGTTCGCAGGTTGTCACCGACTACTACGAGAAGGCCGGCCTGTGGCCGTACCTCGAGAAGCTCGGCTACTACCTCGGCGGCTACGGCTGCACCACCTGCATCGGTAACACCGGCCCACTGCCCGAGTCCGTCTCCAAGGCGATCAACGACAACGACCTCTCGGTCAGCGCGGTGCTCTCGGGTAACCGCAACTTCGAGGGACGCATCTCCCCCGACGTCAAGATGAACTACCTGGCGTCGCCTCCCCTGGTCATCGCCTACGGTCTCGCCGGAACCATGGACTTCGACTTCGAAACCGATTCCCTCGGCAACGACACCGACGGCAACCCGGTCTACCTCAAGGACATCTGGCCGTCGACCGAGGAGATCGAAGCGACGATCAAGTCGGCCATCAGCCAGGACATGTTCCGGAAGTCGTACGAGACGATCTTTGCCGGTGACAGCCGCTGGCAGAACCTGTCGACCCCGGAAGGTGCCACCTTCGCGTGGGATGACAGTTCGACCTACGTCCGCAAGGCCCCGTACTTCGACGGCATGGCGGTCGAGCCGTCGCCCGTCACCGAGATCACGGGCGCTCGCGTGCTCGCGTTGCTGGGTGACTCGGTGACCACCGACCACATCAGCCCGGCCGGTCCGATCAAGCCCGGCACCCCGGCCGCCCAGTACCTGGACGCCAACGGTGTGGAGCGCAAGGACTACAACTCGCTGGGCTCGCGTCGTGGCAACCACGAAGTGATGATCCGCGGCACCTTCGCCAACATCCGTCTGCAGAACCAGCTCCTCGACGGCGTCTCGGGTGGCTACACCCGCGACTTCACGCTCGAGGGTGCACCGCAGTCGTTCATCTACGACGCGTCGCAGAACTACCAGAAGGCCGGCATCCCGCTGGTCGTCCTGGGCGGCAAGGAATACGGATCGGGTAGCTCGCGTGACTGGGCCGCCAAGGGCACCAGCCTGCTCGGCGTCCGCGCGGTCATCACCGAGTCCTTCGAGCGCATCCACCGCTCGAACCTGATCGGCATGGGCGTCATCCCGCTGCAGTTCCCCGAGGGCGAGTCGGCCAAGTCTCTGGGTCTCGACGGCACCGAGACCTTCGACTTCGCGGGTATCACCGAGCTGAACGAGGGCAAGACGCCGAAGACGATCAAGGTCACCGCCACCAAGGAAGACGGCTCGGCCATCGAGTTCGACGCCAAGGTGCGCATCGACACGCCGGGTGAAGCCGATTACTACCGTAACGGCGGCATCCTGCAGTACGTCCTGCGCAACATGCTCAAGAGCTGACACAGGAAACCAGTCGGTTGCCCAAGGTCAGTCAAGACCATCTGGAAGCCCGGCGACGACAGATCCTCGACGGTGCGCGCCGTTGTTTTGCCGAGTTCGGCTACGACGGCGCCACCGTGCGTCGGCTCGAGGAGGCAACCGATTTGTCGCGGGGTGCGATTTTCCACCACTTCCGCGACAAGGAGGCGCTGTTCCTGGCGCTGGCCCACGAAGATGCCGAGCGGATGGCCGACGTCGCGGCCAACGAGGGTCTGGTTCAGGTCATGCGGGACATGCTCAACCGTCCCGAAGAGTTCGACTGGCTCGGTACGCGGCTCGAGATAGCCCGAAAGCTGCGTACCGACCCAGGTTTCCGCACCGAGTGGGAAGCACGTTCTGCGGAACTGGAGTCGGCCACGCTGGCGCGTCTGGAGCGCCAGCGTACGGCCGGCCGCCTTCGTGACGATCTGCCCACGAGTGTGCTCGTCGCCTATCTCGACCTCATTCTCGACGGTCTCACCACCCGCCTGGCATCCGGCGCGGCCACCGACGATCTCCACCAGGTGCTCGACCTCGTCGAGGAATCGGTACGCCGGTCCCAATAGCGATGCCCGCCCACCTCGGCTGACGTCGAAATCCCCGCGCGCGGCGACCATTCTGTGATAGTCCTGGTTAACATTTCGCGGTCAGTCCGGCTGCGATCGCCAGGGCCGGAGGTCCCGCATGTTCCCGGGTAATTTCGTCGACAGCTCACCAGACAAGGTTGCGGTGGTACGCCCCGCGACCGGTGAATCGATCACCTATGCCGAGCTCGATCAGCTCTCGACGAAGCTGGCCCACTATTTGAGGGATATCGGCCTCGGACGCGGTGACAGCGTCGCCGTGGTGTCGACCAACGACATCCGCATGCTCGTAACCTATTGGGCTGCAGTGCGTTCGGGCATGTACATCACCGCTATCAACAATCACCTGACCGCCGATGAGACCAACTACATCCTCGGCGACTGTGGCGCGGTGGCCCTACTGGCATCGGCCGACGTCGCCGATGCGGTGAGCCGATCGACCGAAGTCGGGTCCATCACCCACCGAATCGCCTGGGGCGGTGAACTTCCCGGATTCGAGTCGTATGAACGGATCCTGGCTCAGGCCTCCGACGCCCCACTCGCCGATCAGCCCCGCGGCCAAGACATGCTGTATTCCTCCGGGACCACGGGCCGGCCCAAGGGCATCAAGGTCCCGCTCCAAGAGGGACAGGTCAACGAGATCCCGGACCCCTACACCGCGGTGTTCTCGGCCATTTACGGTTTCGACGAGGACTGCGTCTACCTCTGTCCCGCTCCGCTGTATCACGCTGCGCCACTACGCTATTGCGGCATGGTCAACTCTGTCGGCGGCACGATCGTGCTGATGGACCACTTCGATGCCGAGGGCGCACTGCAGTTGATCGACCAGTACCGGGTAACCCACAGCCAGTGGGTTCCGACGATGTTTATCCGGATGCTGAAGCTGCCGGAAGAGGTGCGCGCGAAGTACGACGTCAGCAGCCTGAAGGTCGCGATCCACGCCGCGGCTCCCTGCCCACCCGAGGTCAAAGCGGCAATGATCGCCTGGTGGGGTCCGGTGATTCACGAGTATTACGCATCCACCGAGGGTGCCGGCGCCACCTTCATCGACAGCGCCGGTTCACTGGCCCACCCCGGTTCGGTCGGCAAGCCGCTGCTCGGTGTGGTCCGAATCTGCGGCGACGACGGAACCCTGCTACCCACGGGCGAGATCGGCACCGTCTACTTCGAGCGCGATGAACTGCCCTTCCAGTATCACAACGATCCCGAAAAGACCCGGGAGGCACAGCATCCCGACCATCCCACCTGGACCACGAGTGGCGATGTCGGGTACGTCGACGCCGAGGGTTATCTGTATCTCACCGACCGCAAGTCGTTCATGATCATCTCCGGTGGCGTGAACATCTATCCGCAGGAAGCCGAGAACGTCCTCATCGGGCATCCCGACGTTTTCGACGTCGGCATCATCGGCATCCCCGACCCCGACCTCGGCGAAGTGGCCAAGGCCTGCGTTCAACTCGAACCGGGAGTCACCGGAAGCGACGCCCTCGCCGAGGAACTCATCACGCTGGTCCGCTCGCAGCTCGCCCACTACAAGGCGCCCAAGTCGGTGGATTTCGTCGATTCGCTACCCCGGACACCCACCGGAAAACTTGTGAAACGAGAACTCCAGAAGCGCTACGCCTGAACCTGAGGTACGAGCCCCTGACCAGCCAGTCTGTATAGAAGCTGAGAAAGATTAGGTGGGGCGCCTGATCACCGCTATAAGTTTGCGCAGCCCTTCGGGAAAGGTTGACCATGAGCCCTGACACCACGATCACGTCCAGACGTACGGTTCTCAAAGTGGCGGCAGCGGGTGCGGCTGTAGCAGCCGCCGCCGCGGTGTCGTCGCGAGCGGCGGGTGGTGCGACCGCCGGTGGTTCGGCGCCCACCGCGGTTGTCATCGGCAGCGGATTCGGTGGTGCTGTGGCCGCACTGCGGCTGGGTCAGGCCGGGATCTCCACCACAGTTCTGGAGCGGGGCCGACGATGGCCCATCCGGCCGGACGGCAACACCTTCGCGACGGTCAACCAACCCGATGGCCGGGCCGCCTGGTTCAGCACGAAGCCTTACATCAACGGTCTGTTGTCGCCGCCCATCGCTCCGTATCCCGGTCTGATCGACCGCATCTTCGGCAATGGCGTCGATGCGATCTACGGTACCGGGGTCGGCGGGGGGTCACTCGCGTTCGGCATGTTCACCTCGGTGCCCCGCAGGGTCGATTTCGACATGATCTTTCCGGCGTTCGCAAACTATGACGAACTCGTCGGCACCTACTACCCACGGGCCAAAAAGGTGCTCGGCACGTCGCCACTGCCCGCCGACATCCTGGCCCATCCGCAGTATCGCGGCGCACGGGCATTCTTGAACACGTTGCGCGACTACGGAACCGAACCGATTCCCACCGATTTCGCCGTCGACTGGGACGTTGTCCGGGATGAGCTGCGGGGTCTGCGCAAGGCCTCGGTCAGCGTCGGCGAAGGGCCCTACGGCATCAATTCCGGCGCCAAGAACTCGGTCGACCGGAATTACCTGCCCGCCGCCGAGGCCACCGGCAACGTCACCATCAAGCCGATGCACGAGGTCTTCGACATCCGGCCGCGCGAACGTGCCAAGGGTTTTGTGGTCACCGCACGTGAGATCGACGACAGTCACAACACCGTCCGGGTCACCACTTTCGAGGCCGACTATCTCTTCATGGCGGCCGGATCTTATTACACGACATCACTTCTGGTGTCGGCGCGCGCCCGGGGAACACTCCCCGCGCTGTCGACGAGCATCGGGCAAGGCTGGGGTACCAACGGCGACTTCCTGATCTTGCGGACCCCGCTGCGCGAGGACCACGGTGCGCTGCAAGGCGGGCCCGGCAACGTCAAGATGTACGAGGACCGGCTGCCCGGCGGACCGGTCGCGATGAACTATCAGGCGACACCGTTCCCGGAGTATGCCGGCGGATTCAGCACCACCAACCTGATCCAAACCCACACCGACGAGCGCGGCACCATCGACTACGACCAGTCGACCTCGAAGACCGTCCTCAACTTTCCCCACCCCCGCGAGAACACGCTGGTCGACCAGCGTGCATCGCAGTTCGCCTGGCATTTCCACGAGCAGACCGAGGTCCGATACGGGTATCCGGCCAACGGTCTCCCGATCTATCCACAGGCCGCCGACTTCGGTGCCGCGTGCACCTATCACGGCCTCGGTGGCGTGGTGATGGGTCAGGGCGCCGATGAGAACGGCAAGGTCCGCGGCTACGACAATCTTTACGTCGTCGACGGTTCGTTCTTACCCGGCGCTGCGGGTCTGGTGAATCCGTCCCTGACCATAACCGCGATCACCGAGCGCACGATGGATCGGTTCGTCGCCACCCTCTGACTCGAAAGTGTGGGGTTTTGGCGACCGTTTCCGCAGGTCGCGGTCGCCAAAACAGCACATCATCGGGTCAGGCGAGCTCGATGATCTCCTGGTAGTCGGCCGACCAATGGTCCTCGGTGCCGTCGGGCAGGAGGATCACCCGCTGCGGATCGAGGGCCGCCGCGGCACCCGGGTCGTGGGTCACGAGCACCACGGCACCCTTGTAGCTGCGCAGGGCGTCGAGCACCTGTTCACGTGAGATCGGGTCGAGGTTGTTGGTGGGCTCGTCGAGCAGCAGGACGTTGGCGGCCGACGACACGAGTCCGGCCAGCGCCAGACGTGTCTTCTCACCACCGGACAGCGTGCCGGCCGGCTGATCGAGCTGCGGACCGGTGAACATGAAGGCGCCGAGCAGACCACGCAGATCCTGCTCACCCGCGTCGGGTGCGGCGTGACGGATGTTGTCCCAGACACTCGCGTCGTCGTCGAGGGTGTCGTGTTCCTGCGCGAAGTAGCCGATCTTCAACCCGTGACCGGGTTCCAGCGTGCCGCGTTCGGCCTTCTCTGTTCCGGCCAGCAGTCGGAGCAGCGTTGTCTTGCCGGCACCGTTGAGACCGAGCACCACAACGCGGCTGCCCCGGTCGATCGCGAGGTCGACGCCGGCGAAGATCTCCAGCGATCCGTACATCTTGGTCAGACCCGACGCCATCAGCGGGGTCTTGCCACAGGGAGCAGGATCCGGGAAACGGATCTTGGCGGTCCGGTCGGCCACTCGCTCCTCGTCGAGGTTGTCGAGCATGCGGTCGGCCCGCTTGAGCATGTTCTGCGCGGCAACGGCTTTGGTGGCCTTGGCACCCATCTTCGCGGCCTGGACGCGCAGAGCGCCGGCCTTCTTCTCGGCGTTCGCGCGCTCGCGCTTGCGGCGCTGTTCATCGGTGGCGCGGGCGTCGAGGTACTTCTGCCAGCCCATGTTGTAGATGTCGGGCTCACCCCGGACCGCGTCCAGGAACCACACCCGGTTGACCACGTCTGCGAGCAACTCGACATCGTGACTGATCACGATCAGACCGCCGTCGTGATTCTGCAGGAATCCGCGGAGCCAGCCGATCGAGTCGGCGTCGAGGTGGTTGGTGGGCTCGTCGAGCAGCAACGTGGTGCCCGACTTGCCACCGCTGCCATCGGACGCGGCGAACAGGATGCGAGCGAGCTCGATCCGGCGGCGCTGACCACCGGACAGGGTCCGCAGTGGCTGGGCCAACACGCGGTCGGGCAATCCGAGGCTGTTGCAGATCCGGGCGGCTTCCGACTCGGCAACATAACCACCGAGTGCCGAGAAGCGATCCTCGAGCTCTCCGTAGCGCCTGACGGCTTTGTCGAGGAGCTTGTCGTCGGCGGCTTCGGCCATCAACGCCTGCTGCTTCTCCAGATCACGCAAGAGGACGTCGAGCCCTCGGGCCGAGAGCACACGGTCCTTCGCGATGACCTCCAGATTGCCCTCACGGGGATCCTGGGGCAGATAGCCGATCTCACCACTGTTGATCACCGAACCGGCGTAAGGTTCGCCCTCACCCGCCAAAATGCGGAGGGTGGTGGTCTTGCCGGCACCGTTACGGCCCACCAACCCGATGCGGTCACCGGGTTGCACCCGTAGCGCCGGACCAGGGGCGCTCAGTAGGGTGCGTACGCCCGCGCGTACCTCTAGGTCAGTTGCCGTAATCACGAAGTGCCAGTCTACGGCAAGAAGATACGGTCGCCTGTATGCGGAATTTCGTTGGGCATCGCGACCTCGTCGTGGTCGGGGCCGGCCCGGCCGGTCGGGCCTTGGCCCATCGAGCCGAAGTCTCCGGATTGCGGGTCGCTCTGATCGACCCCGCACCCCATCGCAGGTGGCCTGCCACATACGGCTCGTGGGCCGACGAACTGCCCGACTGGGTCGACCCGAAATCCTTTGCGGCGCAATCACCACAGGCTGTGGTGTACACCCCGCGCAGGCGAGTGATCGACCGTGCCTACGTGACCTTCGACACCGGAGAGCTGCAACGTCGTCTGCCGGTCACAGCCGGTGCCGTAATCGAGTCCCGGGTGACGCAGCTCTTCGAGGATTGTGTCGTGATCGAGGGAAACGACCGTGTCAAAGCCCACACAATTGTCGACGCGAGGGGCCTGCGGGCCCCGAAAGCACCTGCACAATCCGCCTATGGCGTGATCGTCGACGCGGAACTGGCCGGCCGCTATCTGGAGGCCGGGGAGACGGTTCTGATGGACTGGCGTGGGGCCGAGCCGGACCGGCCGCCGTCGTTCCTCTACGGCATAGCGCTGGGTGGGAGTCGCGTTCTGCTGGAAGAGACCTGCCTGGCCGGAGCGCCGGCACTAGCGATCGACGATCTCCGGAATCGTTTGCACAACAGGCTGTCTCGCCACGGCATCGCGCCGGCCGACATCGAGGACGCCGACGACGAAAAGGTCTGGTTCGCGCTGCGCCGCCAGAGTGGTGTCCCGTGGAAAGATCGCCCGCTGCGCTACGGCAGCGGCGGCGGGCTGATGCATCCGGCCACCGGGTACAGCCTCGCGACGAGTCTGCGCGAGGCGGACAAGGTCGTGGGTGCCCTTGTGAATCAACAGGATCCACGACGAGCACTGTGGAACCGCCGAAGCCGGGCCGTCTACCGGCTGCGGGATCGCGGCCTGACGTCGTTGCTGAGACTCGATCCCATCGACGTCATCCGATTCTTCGACGGCTTCTTCGATCTGGCGGTCGCCGATCAACGGGCTTATCTCAGTTCGCGCGATGACCTCGCGGGTGTGGCCCGGGCCATGACGCGCGTGGTCGCACACACCGACCGCGCGGTGTCCTACAAGGTCATGCGCGGTGCGGTGACGCGACGGTGAAACTCAGACCGTGAAGCCGAGCGCCCGCAATTGCTCGCGGCCGTCATCGGTGATCTTGTCCGGGCCCCACGGCGGCAGCCAAACCCAGTTGAGTTCCATGTCGGTGCACAGACCTGAGGTGACCAGCGCATTGCGTGCCTGATCCTCGATCACGTCGGTGAGAGGGCAGGCGGCCGACGTCAGGGTCATGTCGATCTTGGCAACCGCGTCGTTGTTGACATCGAGGCCGTAGACCAGGCCCAGATCGACGACGTTGATACCGAGTTCGGGGTCGACCACGTCGCGCATGGCCTCTTCGATGTCGTCGATGGACGGCAACGATGTCGCCACCTCGGCCGGCACCGCGGGCGTCGCGGGCGCTGCGTCTTCCACTACCCCGGTCGAGCTCCGCTGCGCTGCGTCTTCCACTACCCCGCTCGAGCCTTCAGATTCTGATGTCATACCGACTCCCTAGCCGAATTCTGTGTGCCGGCAACGGTTTGTGCCAGCGCGTCTTTGAATGCCATCCAGCCCAGCAACGCACATTTCACGCGAGCCGGATATTTGCTGACCCCGACGAAGGCGATGCCGTCCCCGATCACGTCTTCGTCACCTTCCACGGCGCCACGTGATGTCATCATGGTGTTGAACGAATCAACCGTTGCCAATGCCTCGGTCACGCTGTGTCCCACCAGCTGCTCGAACATCACCGAGGTCGAGGCCTGCGAGATGGAGCAGCCCTGTCCGTCGTAAGAGACGTCCGCGACGGTCTCACCGTCGTCGGACAGCGCAACCCGCAAGGTCACCTCATCGCCGCACGTCGGATTGACGTGATGAACCTCGGCACCGAAGGGATCACGCAGGCCGCGCCCTTGCGGATGCTTGTAGTGATCGAGGATCAATTCCTGGTACATCTGTTCCATACGCATCAGGCAATCACCCCAAAGAACTTCTGGGCCTTGACGATTGCCTTCGCAAACGCATCGACCTCGTCCAACGTGTTGTATGCCGCGAACGACGCGCGTGCGGTGGCAGCTACACCGAAACGCTTGTGCAGCGGCCAGGCACAGTGATGGCCCACGCGGATGGCGACACCCTCGTCGTCCAGGATCTGACCGAGGTCATGGGCGTGGATACCGTCGACGACAAACGACACCGCTCCCCCGCGCCTCTCCGAGGTGGTCGGACCGATGATCCGGACACCCTCGATGTCAGCGAGCGCGGACAGCGCGGCCTCGACGAGCGCATGCTCGTGTGCGGCAATCGCGTCCATACCCAGGTCTTGCAGGTAGCGGACCGCGGCACCCAACCCGACAACCTGAGAGGTCATCGGCGAGCCGGCCTCGAAACGTTGCGGCGCAGGCGCGTAGGTGGAGACCTCCATGGAGACCGTCTCGATCATCGAACCGCCCGAGATGAACGGCGGCAGCTGCGCAAGCAGTTCACGCTTTCCGTACAGCACGCCAACCCCCGAGGGGCCGAACATCTTGTGGCCGGAGAACGCCGCGAAATCGACATCCAGTTCATGGAAGTCCACAGTCATGTGCGGGACGGACTGGCAAGCATCGAGTACCACCAGCGCACCGACGCTGCGAGCGCGGCGCACCATCTCGGGGACATCGGCAACCGCACCGGTCACGTTCGACTGATGGGTGAACGCGACCACCTTGACGGTGTCGTCGAGTTCGAGCGAGTCCAGGTCGATTCGACCGTCGTCGGTGACGCCGTACCACTTCAGCGTTGCGCCGGTCCGGCGGCAGAGTTCCTGCCACGGAACCAGATTCGCGTGATGCTCCAGCTCGGTGACCACGACGGTGTCGCCGGGGCCGAGCGCTGTGCCACCGAGCACTCCGGCACTGCGGTCGTCACCGAGTGTGTAGGTCACCAGGTTCAGCGCCTCGGTGGCGTTCTTGGTGAACGACAACTCGTCGAAGTCGGCTCCGACGAACTCGGCAACCACCGCGCGCGCATCCTCGTAGGCATCGGTGGCCTCTTCGGCAAGCTGATGCGCACCGCGGTGAACAGCCGCATTGCAGGTGACCAAGAACTCACGTTCGGCATCGAGTACCTGCACTGGACGTTGGCTGGTGGCACCGGAATCGAGGTACACCAGCGGCTTGTTGTCCCGCACCGTGCGACCCAGGATCGGGAAGTCGGCGCGGACAGCGGTCACGTCCAGGGCGGCCGAAGCGATCGTCTCATCGATGCTTGTCATGTCTGGCCTCCTGAAAGAAGTACGGGCGAAAGGTAGATCCGGCCGGTCAGGCGGTAGCCGCCCCGGTGAACCGGATGTAGCCGTTCTCCTCGAGCTCGTCGGCCAGTTCCGGTCCGCCCGACTCGACGATGCGGCCGCCGACGAACACGTGGACGAATTCAGGCTTGATGTAGCGCAGGATCCGCGTGTAGTGGGTGATCAGCAGAACCCCACCGTTCTCGCGCTCCTTGTATTTGTTGACGCCCTCGGAGACAACGCGCAGGGCGTCGACGTCGAGTCCCGAGTCGGTCTCGTCGAGGATCGCGATCTTCGGCTTGAGCAGACCCAGCTGCAGGATCTCGTGACGCTTCTTCTCGCCACCGGAGAATCCCTCGTTGACACTGCGCTCACCGAACGACGGATTGATCTCCAGTTCGTTCATCGCCTCTTTGGTCTCCTTGACCCAGAGACGGAGCTTCGGTGCCTCGCCGCGGACGGCAGTGGCTGCGGTGCGCAGGAAGTTCGACATCGAGACGCCCGGCACCTCGACGGGGTACTGCATCGCCAGGAACAGGCCGGCACGCGCCCGCTCATCGACCGACATCTCCAGCACGTTTTCACCGTCGAGGGTGATCGTGCCCTGCGTCACTTCGTATTTCGGGTGTCCGGCGATGGCGTACGACAGCGTCGACTTGCCCGAGCCGTTGGGGCCCATGATCGCGTGGGTGGAGCCCGACTCGATTGTCAGGTCGACACCCTTGAGGATGTTGATGGGTTCGGCATCGGCATCGGTCTGCTTGACGTTGACATGCAGATCACGGATTTCCAAAGTAGCCACGGTAATTGAGTTCCTTGCTGATATCTGGGGGAAAGTTTTGTGCTTGCGGGCGATCAGGCGCCGGCGGCCTCGAGCTCGGCTTCGATGGCGGCGGAGAGCCTGTCACGCAGTTCCGGAATCGCGATCCGGGCGATCACCTCACCGAAGAATCCGCGAACCACCAGGCGGCGGGCCTCATCTTCGGGGATGCCACGAGACTGCAGGTAGAACAGATGCTCGTCATCGAAACGACCGGTGGCACTCGCGTGTCCGGCACCGACGATCTCGCCGGTCTCGATCTCCAGGTTGGGTACCGAGTCCGCACGCGCACCGTCGGTGAGGATCAGGTTGCGGTTCAGCTCGAAGGTGTCGGTGCCCTCGGCACCGGCGCGGATCAGCACGTCGCCGACCCAGACCGTCCGCGCCTCATGGGCACGGTCGCCGGCAACACCCTGCAGCGCACCTTTGTAGACCACGTTCGACCGGCAATGCGGCTGCGAGTGATCGACCAGCAGATGCTGTTCGAGATGCTGTCCGGCATCGGCGAAGTACAGACCCCACAGCTCGGCGTCGCCACCGGGCGCGTCGTAGTGGACCACCGGGCTCAGGCGAACCAGTTCGCCGCCCAGGCTGATCGCGAAGTGGCGCAACACCGCATCCCGGCCGAGCCGGTTGTGATGGGCAGCCACGTGCACCATGTCATCGGCCCAGTCATGGACATTGAGGACCGTCAGATGTGCACTGTCACCGACGATGAACTCGATGTTCTCGCCGTAGGTGCCACTGCCCTTCTGATCGATCACAATGGTTGCCTTGGCAAACGGTGCGAGCCGGACCTGCAGGTGACCGAATGCGGTCTCGCCCACACCCGGGCCCTCGACGACCACGGTGATCGGCTCGGCGAGTTCGACCTCTTTGCCCACGGTGACCACGGTCGCCGAGGTGAAGGACGAATATGCCTGCGCCGCAATGCGATCGAACGGCACGCCGCCCTGGCCCAGCCGCTTGTCGTCGCGACCGACGGTTTCGACGGTCACACCGTCGACCACTCCGCCGACAACGGTGGTCGCCTCGGCGGTGCGCTGTGCGCCACCGTCATGCAAGCCACGTAGCTTACGGAACGGCGTGAACTTCCACGCTTCGTCTTTGGAACGGGGGACTTCGAACGCGTTCACATCGAACGACGTGAACACCTCACCCTTGTTGACGGGACGCCGGGTGTTCTCACCCTCGACAGCACCGACAACACCTGTAGCAGAACTCATCCGACGGAGCCTTCCATCTGCAGTTCGATCAGCCGGTTGAGTTCCAGCGCGTATTCCATCGGGAGTTCCTTGGCGATCGGCTCGACAAATCCGCGCACGACCATCGCCATCGCCTCGTCCTCGGTCAGTCCGCGGCTCATCAGGTAGAAGATCTGGTCGTCGCTGACCTTGGAGACCGTGGCCTCGTGACCCATCGTCACGTCATCCTCGCGGATGTCGACGTACGGGTAGGTGTCACTGCGGCTGATCTGATCAACCAGCAGCGCATCACATTTCACCGTGGCGCGGCTGCCGTGGGCACCCTTGTTGATCTGGACGAGTCCGCGGTACGACGTCCGGCCGCCACCACGGGCCACCGACTTGCTGACGATGTTCGACGAGGTGTTGGGGGCCAGGTGGACCATCTTCGATCCGGTGTCCTGATGCTGTCCGGGACCTGCGAACGCGACCGAGAGAACCTCGCCCTTGGCGCCTTCACCGGTCATCCACACCGCCGGGTACTTCATGGTGACCTTGGAACCGATGTTGCCGTCGACCCACTCCATGGTGGCGCCGGCTTCGGCCTTGGCCCGCTTGGTGACCAGGTTGTAGACGTTGTTCGACCAGTTCTGAATGGTGGTGTACCGGCAGCGGCCACCCTTCTTCACGATGATCTCGACTACGGCCGAGTGCAGCGAATCGGTCTTGTAGATCGGCGCGGTGCAACCCTCGACGTAGTGCACGTACGCACCCTCGTCGACGATGATCAGCGTGCGCTCGAACTGACCCATGTTCTCGGTGTTGATCCGGAAGTAGGCCTGCAGCGGGATGTCGACGTGCACACCCGGCGGCACATAGATGAACGACCCACCCGACCAGACCGCGGTGTTCAGTGCGGAGAACTTGTTGTCGCCGGCCGGGATGACCGTTCCGAAGTACTCGGCGAACAGTTCGGGCTGTTCCTTCAACGCGGTGTCGGTGTCGAGGAACAGGACACCCTGCGCCTCGAGGTCTTCACGGATCGAGTGGTAGACGACCTCGGACTCGTACTGCGCCGCGACACCGGAGACCAGACGCTGCTTCTCGGCTTCCGGGATACCCAGCCGGTCGTAGGTGTTCTTGATGTCCTCGGGCAGGTCATCCCACGTTGCGGCCTGCTTCTCGCTGGACCGCACGAAGTACTTGATGTTGTCGAAGTCGATGCCCTCGAGGTCGCTGCCCCAGTTCGGCATGGGCTTGCGGTCGAAGATCGACAGCGCCTTGAGGCGCGCGGCGAGCATCCACTCGGGCTCATTCTTCTTCGACGAGATGTCTGCGACGACCGCCTCGGACAGGCCGCGCTGGGCGCTGGCGCCGGCGACATCGGAATCGGACCAACCGTATCCGTATGAACCGAAAGAGTCGATCGTCTCTTCCTGCGTCAGAACGTCCGCCGATGCTGCTGCGGGGGTCGGGTCTGTGACCGTCATATGTGACTCCTTCCGGAGGCTACCGATGCCGACGCGGACTGGGCGTCGACCTGATTTGCCCCTTGCATTTTTGCAAGCGGCACGTGGGTGGTGCATGCGCAGTCGCCGTTGGCGATCGTTGCCAGACGCTGCACGTGGGTACCGAGTTTCGCGGTGAAGACCGCGGTTTCCGCTTCGCACAATTCCGGGAACTCAGCGGCCACATGCGCCACCGGGCAATGGTGCTGGCAGATCTGCACACCATTTCCAACGCGGCGGGTGGTCGCGGAAAATCCCGCACTGGTCAAAGCTTCGGCAATCTGTTCCGCGGTGTTCTCGAGTTCTTCTGCCGACGTGCCCGATACCGGCACGTCAGACATGATTTTCTCAGCCCGCTCCATGGCGAAGTCGGTTACCGCTTCCTCGCCACCGATCTTGCGCAGGCGGAGCATGACAGCGCCGGCGAGGTCGTCGTATGCGTGCTTGAGGCGACCGCGACCGCTCGGTGTCAGCTGGAAATGCTTGGCCGGACGTCCGCGTCCGCGGTGTGCGTAGCGGGGCGCTGCCGTCGCGACCACATCCCCCGAGGCGATCATCGCGTCGAGATGACGGCGGACCGCGGTGGGGGTGATGCCGAGCTCATCGCTGATGTGTACCGCGGTCACCGGTCCCTGTTCGAGGATGAGGGTGACGACGGCGGCCCTGGTCTGACCGTCATGGCTGACGGGCACCGGGGATTCAGCGCCGATATGTGTGCCCGGCGCAGCAGACATCGATGCCCCTTCCGGGGCAAGCGAGGTACCAGCGACCGTTTTCACAACACAAGTGTTACCGAAATAGATTCCGATTGCTAGCAAGGGTTACCTTGCTTGATCAACGCCACACCTGAGCCCGCGCCGTGGCACGCGCCACCGCGGGCTGACCGGGCACAGCGAACAGACGATTACAGTCTCCCCTGTGCCGGAAACCGCAGCCCCAGAAGTCGACCCTCCCGTCGACCCCGAGAAAGCTGCCGTGCCGTCACGAGGTCCGATCCGCGCCGAATTCCGCAAAGTGCTCGAGTACCTGGGCCTACGCCGGGTCGGGGAACCCGAGCCCGACAAAGACGCCACCGGCGACTACGGCCTGGCGGTCGCGCGCCTGCACGGCGACGAAGCCGAGGTCGGTCCGCTCACGCCGGCCGAGAACAAACGCCTCCTCCGGATCCGGCTGTTCGGTTCCATGGGTTCGGTGCTCGTCCTGGTCGGATCGCTGGGCACCGGTGCGCTCCCGGTGCTGCAGAATCCCCTCGCCGGCATGCGGGTGCTGTCCCTGCCGTCCCGGATGTGGCCGACTGCACTGACGTTTTCGCTGACCGGTGTGGTGATCCTGGTCCTGGCCTGGCTGTTGCTCGGAAAGTTCGCGGTGGGACGCCTGGGCGTCGAGGTCATGAAAGACCGCTCACCCCAGCGACGAATGACCCGCAGCCAGGCCGATCGCACGCTGCTGGTCTGGATCATCCCCTTCGTACTGGCACCACCGATGCTCAGCAAAGACGTCTATTCGTATCTCGCCCAGAGTGAGATCGCGGCGCGTGGCCTCGATCCCTATGTGATCAGCCCGGCCGCGGGGCTGGGCATCGACCATGTGTTCACCCGTTCGGTGCCCAACATCTGGCGCGAGACCCCGGCGCCCTACGGGCCGTTGTTCCTCTGGCTCGGCGACCAGATCACCCACCTGACCGGTGAGAACATCCCGGCCGCACTGGCCGCACACCGGGTACTCGCGCTGCTCGGTGTGGCGATGATCGTCTGGGCATTGCCCCGCCTGGCCCGCCGTTGCGGGGTGTCGCCCGTCGCAGCGCTGTGGCTCGGCGCGATGAATCCGCTGCTCATCCTGCATCTGGTCGGTGGCATCCACAACGAAGCGCTGATGCTCGGCATGATGCTCGCCGGACTCGAGCTGTGTTTCCGGGGTATTGATTCACCGCAGCGACTCCGAAAACCGGGTTCTCTCATACCGAGTCGTCCGGGGTGGATATTGATCGCCGGCGTGGTGGTCATGGCCGGCTCCAGCATGATCAAGGTCTCATCGATTCTGGCGCTGGGTTTTGTGGGTGTGGCACTCGCCCGCAGGTGGGGCGCCACCCTGCCGGCCCTCCGGCATGCCCCGGTGCGCGAATACTGGCAACGATCGAAACGCAGCGTGCTGGCCCTGCTCGGTGCGGCCGGACTGGTGGGCGCGATCCTCGTGGTCGTCACCGTCGTCATCTGCGTCGGCACCGGACTCGGTTTCGGCTGGACGAAGACGTTGTCGACCGGCGGCGTGGTGCGTTCCTGGATGTCGATGCCGACGTTCATGTCGGTGACAACCGGCCGGATCGGTGTGCTCCTCGGGCTCGGTGATCAGACCCAGGCGATGCTCGACGTCGCCCGCCCGGTCGGTCAGGTCATCGCCGCGATCCTGGTGGTGCGCTGGCTGCTCGCGGCGCTGGCCGGCCGGATCCACCCCGTCGGGGCCCTTGGCCTGGCGATGGGCAGCTTCGTGCTGTTCTTCCCGTTCGTCCAGCCCTGGTACCTGCTGTGGTGCATCATCCCGCTCGCCGCCTGGGCGACCGGACGATGGTTCCGGATCATCGCGATCACACTCTCGGCGGTCATGGCCATCGTCGTGCTCCCGACCGGTGCCGGCACGCGCGGTTTCCAGCTGGCCGAGGCCATCGTCGCGGCCGTATTACTTGTGGCGATACTCACAGCACTTTTCTTCGAAGAAATGCCGTGGCAGCGGCGCAAGCGCGTGAACGCCGAGAAGACTGCCCCCGCGACCGCCGAGAAGTGAACCGCCCAGAAATGATCTGCCGACACGGCACTGCGCCTCGGGCGTCACCCGTGTTCGGACTCGGCGCGCGGGCAGCTTACTCTTGGACGTTGTGAACAGCCCGTCGTACGCTCCCGGGGTCACCGGTGCCGCGGCGACCGGTCCAGCACTGTCGGTCAAAGGTCTGGTCAAGCGATTCGGCGAGACGACCGCGGTCGGCGGTCTCGACTTCGAACTCCAGACCGGCGAGATCCTGGCGATCCTCGGCCCCAACGGCGCCGGCAAGACCACCACCGTAGAAATCTGCGAAGGCTTCGCTTCGCCGGATGCCGGTGAGGTCACGCTCCTCGGACTCGATCCCATCACCGACAATGAGGCGGTTCGCAGCCGCATCGGCGTGATGCTCCAGGGCGGTGGCGCGTATCCGGGCGCCCGCGCGGGTGAGATGTTGCGGCTGTGCGCCTCGTACTCCGCCGATCCCATCGACCCCGATTGGCTGTTGCAGAACCTCGGGCTCGTCGACGCCCAGCGCACGCCGTACCGCCGGTTGTCGGGTGGACAGCAACAGCGACTCGCGCTCGGCTGCGCACTCGTCGGTCGCCCCGAGGTCGTATTCCTGGACGAACCCACCGCCGGCATGGATGCGCACGCCCGGATCATGGTGTGGGAATTGATCGATCGGCTTCGGGCCGACGGCGTTTCGGTGTTGCTCACCACGCATCTGATGGACGAGGCCGAAGAGCTCGCGGATCAGCTGCTGATCATCGACCACGGGGTCGAGGTCGCCAAGGGCTCCCCCGCCGAACTGACCAGTCGCGGGGCCGAGAACGAACTACGATTCCACGCACCCCGTGGACTCGACATGAACTTGCTGGAAGCTGTTCTGCCAGAAGCTTATTCCTGCCGGGAGTTCTCCCCCGGTGGGTATCTGGTCACCGGCCATGTCACCCCGCGGATACTGGCCACGGTGACCGGATGGTGCGCGGAGATCGATGTGCTGGCAACCGACCTACAGGTCGAGACTCGGAGTCTTGAAGACGTGTTCCTGGATCTGACCGGCCGGGGGATGCGCGAATGACGAACGCCCGGACGACCAATGGCAACCGCTTCGCCGCAGGCACATTCACACCGCATCCGCGGTCGGCACCGATCCGCAAGATGCTCACCGCGCAGTCCCGGATCGAATTGCTCCTGCTGCTGCGCAACGGCGAGCAGCAGCTGCTCACGATGTTCATCCCGATCACCATGCTGATCGGCCTGTGCCTGTTGCCCATCGGCGACTTCGACGAGTCCCGCGCCGACATGTTCGTCCCTGCGGTCATGACCGTCGCGGTGATGTCCACGGCGTTCACCGGGCAGGCGATCGCCGTCGGATTCGACCGCCGGTACGGCGCACTGAAGAGACTCGGCGCCACACCCCTCCCGAGGTGGGGCGTGATCGCAGGTAAATCCATCGCCGTGGCCATCGTGGTGAGCATGCAGGCCGTCATCCTCGGCGTCCTCGGGATGATCCTGGGCTGGGAGCCCTCACCGGGCGGATTGCTCCTCGGCATCCTCGTGATCGCCATCGGCACACTCATGTTCTCCGCGATGGGACTGCTGCTCGGTGGCACGCTCAAGGCCGAAGTAGTGCTGGCTCTGGCCAACCTTCTGTGGTTCGCATTCCTGGGGATCGCCTCGATCGTCGTGATCGGGGACAACGTCCCGCCCGCGGTCGAGTGGTTCGTCCGCTGCACCCCGTCCGGCGCCCTGGCCGAGGCCCTGCATCAGGCGACCAGCGGTTCACTCGACCTGATCGGTATCGCCGTGCTCGCTGCCTGGGGTATCGCCGCCGGTACCGCGGCCGTGCGTTACTTCAAGTTCACCTGAGCCCCGATCGTCAAACCCGGCACCCTACGATCAGTAACGTGTACCGCTTGTTTGTCCGGCTCGTCGACCGGCTCCCGCTCCCCTCGCTCCGCTTCCAGACCCTCGCCGCGCTGGCGGTGGTGCTGACACAGGCCGGTATCGCGGTGACGGGGTCAGTGGTCCGGGTCACCGCGTCGGGGCTGGGTTGCCCGACGTGGCCGCAGTGCTTCCCGGGCAGCTTCACACCGGTCCAGCACGACGAGGTCGAGGCAATCCACCGGGCGGTTGAGTTCGGCAACCGGATGCTGACGTTCCTCGTCGTCCTGACCGCTGCGGTCATCGTGATCGCGGTGACGCGCGCGCGCCGCCGATACGAGGTTCGCTTCTACGCCTGGCTGATGCCGGTCTCCACCGTCGTCCAGGCCGTGATGGGCGGGATCACCGTGCTGACCGGCCTGCTGTGGTGGACGGTGGCCATCCACATGTTGCTGTCGATGGGCATGGTGTGGCTGTCGGTGTTGCTGCTCGAGAAGGTCCGCGAACCGGACGACGGCGAGGCCGTGGCCGTCGTACCCGCACCACTGCGCTGGCTGGCGGCGTTGTCGGCGGCGCTGATGACCGGTGTCCTGATCGCCGGCACGATGGTGACCGGTGCCGGACCGCACGCCGGCGACAAAAGCATCGACAAGCCGGTACCGCGGTTGAAGATCGAGATCACCACGCTGGTCCATCTGCATGCCGACCTATTGATCGCCTACCTGTCGGTGCTGGTCGCGTTGGGCTTCGCCCTCTTCGCCGTGGGCGCGCCCGCACGACTCAAGAAGCGTCTCTACGTGGTGGTCGGAATCGTCACCGCACAGGCATTCGTCGGTGTCACGCAATACGTCACCGACATCCCGGCGGCACTCGTGGTCATCCACGTTGCGGGCGCCGGAGCGACCGTGGCCGCCACGGCCGCCCTATGGGTTGCCATGCGACCGCGACAGGCGACGACCGGTTCGACATCGTCGGATCAGCCGGTCGAAGCCGCAGCGGCGTCCCAGCCTTGATCTCCCAGCTGTTGATACCCAGCCGTTTGACCGGCTAGGTGTTCGCGACCCAGCCCGCCATCTTGCGGTAGTGCGACGGGTCGACCGTGGCAATCGACGTCAGGTCGCGATCCCACTCGCCGACCGCGAGCCCTTCGACCTGCTCGACGATCGCCTTCGCCGTATCGAGATCGGCCACCACCTGGTCGCCCAGGATGCCACCGGCCCCACCGACCAGGGTGATTCGCACTCCGGCAGCCCCGATGGGCTGCAAAACCGCTGTTGCCGACCCGCCCTCGCGCGCCACGTACTTGCTGATCGCTGCGATGACCGCCTTGTGCTCGCTCATCGCCACAGCATAGTTGCCGTGCTGTCCGCTCCGGGATCGGACACCCCCCGCTGTGTACCGCCGCCGCGAGTGGGTACAACTACAGTCATGCGCGCAATCCAGGTGAGCCGGCACGGCGGTCCCGACGTCCTCGAGTTCGTCGAACTCCCCGATCCGACGCCGAAACCGGGCGAGATCCTGGTGCGGGTCGCGGCGATCGGCGTGAACTTCATCGACACCTACCAGCGCGCGGGCATCTATGCGATGCAGTTGCCGTATATCCCCGGCAGCGAAGGCGCCGGCGTGGTTGTCGCGGTCGGCGACGGTGTCGAGTCACCCTCGCCGGGTCAGCGGGTCGCCTGGTGCGACGCCGCCGGCAGTTATGCCGAACTCGTGACGATGCCCGCTCACGTTGCCGTCGCCGTGCCGGATGCCGTGAGCGATGAGGTGGCCGCCTCCGCACTGCTGCAGGGCATGACCGCCCACTACCTCCTGGACGGATCGTCGCACCCGAAACCCGGTGACACCGTCCTGATCCACGCCGGCGCCGGCGGTGTGGGACTGGTGCTCACGCAGATTGCCAAGGCCAACGGGATTCGAGTCATCACCACCGTGTCGAACGACACCAAAGAGGCGTTGTCGCGGGACGCAGGCGCCGACGAGGTCCTCCGATACGGCGACGATCTCGCCGACCGCGTGCGGGCCCTCACCGGAGGCGTGGGTGTGGCCGTTGCGTATGACGGTGTGGGAGCCGACACCATCGACCAGAGCATCGACGCGACCGCGGTACGCGGAACGGTTGTCCTGTTCGGTGCCGCCAGCGGGCCGGTGCCACCGTTCGATCTCCAGCGACTCAATGCCGCCGGGTCACTCTCGATCACCCGGCCGAAGCTGGGTGACTTCATCGCAGATCCCGCCGAACGAGCCTGGCGGGCCGGGGACGTCATGACCGGCATCAGCAGCGGAACGGTGAACGTCCACGTCGGTCACAGCTATCGACTCGCCGAAGCCGGCCGTGCCCACACCGAGCTACAGGCGCGGGCCACGACCGGCTCCGTGGTGTTGTTACCGATCAGCTAGGAGTGAACACGGGCTCGTCGGCGGACAGATCGATGTCCCCGTAGAGGTACTGCGTCGTGGTCTCGGTCTTGGTCTCTGCCGGCAGAGATCCGTACGGCTTCGTGCGGTACGTCACCGACCACGCCAGGTCGCCGTTGATCGACACCTGGTTCGGGTCGTCGTATCCGACCCGGTACTCCACGGCATCGAGGTCGGTGGGCGCAGTCCACACAGCCGAGGCCGGTTCGGCGTCAAAGGCGTAGACATCCTGCTCGCAGCCGGGCTTGTCGACACTCGCATCCGTCTCTTTCGACAACGCGCAATTGTCGACATAGGCCTGGATCGCCGACTGGACGGCCGCGGTACCGGTTGAACTCAGGTCAACGGTCGGTGAGTTCGCCGATCCATAGCTGTTCCCCGACATCGCGAACTCGGACTGATTCTCATCGACGACGGTGAAGTTCTCATCCGACGTGCCCCATTCGACCGGGCCGGGAAATACATAGATCTTCGACTCGTTGTCGACGGGCACGCCGAACACCGTCAGCCCCGGGATTCCGTCCTTGAAGTACGAGATGTCGATGACGACGGCCCCGTCGTCCAAGCGCCAATCGTCGCCGGCCTTGGTGAGCGAGAAGGTCTCGTCGGCCTTCCGATCGCCGAACATGTAGGTGGCCTGGACCGTTGCGTTGTCGCCGGAGTCGCTGGTGTCGATGATCTTCACATCGGTGATCGCGGCGATCTTCTGCTGCTTCTTCAGCACGTCGTCGGTGAGCAGCAGTTCGGATGCCGGCGCCTTCATCAGACCGAGCGCTTCTGCGGAATCGCCGTCGGCCAGCGCTTGCAGATAGGACGTGACCACCGCGTCCGGCTCACCGGACTCACTGTCGCCGGTGAAGACGACAAGTGACAACACCAGGATCACGACCAGGACCACTACGCCGGCGACGCCCAGCGCGATGAACAACGGCTTTTTCGACTTCGCCGGTGGGACCGGGCCACCGCCACCACCTTGTGGCCAGGTGCCGGGCGCAGGCTGGGCATACGGCTGATATGCGCCGTAATTGGGATCTGCGGGCGGTGGCTGGCCGCCTGGACCCTGAGGTGGGTACTGCCCGAATTGCGGCTGCCCGACCACGGTCGGCTCCGAATAAGGCTGCCAACCGGCATCTTCGGGACCCTGGCCCGGGCCGTATGGATTTGACACAACTCCCCCTGATGTAAATAGAGCTGGCCATCATCCCAACGGCCGACGAGAAAACGTTAACGTGTCGTGGGTCGCACCTGCCATTGCGGGCGTCGCCCGGTCCGCCGTTCGACCGACGAATATGTCAGAACAGGCTGGACAGTGTCGGCAATCCGATGACGGAATCGATTGCCAGACCGCAGAAGACAACGGCCAGATATTCGTTGGACTGCAGGAAGACCTTCAGCGGCGCCACCTCTTCGCCGCGCAGTGTTCCGCGATAGAGCTTGTGCACGACGTAGATGAACCAGCCACCGGCGATCAGGGCGACCGCGGCGTAGATCCAGCTGGTCGCGAGGCAGAGTACGAGGGTGCTCAGGACAGTGGCCCAGGTGTAGTAGAGCATCTGCCGGGTGACCTGCACCTCGGTGGCGATCACGGGCAACATCGGGACGCCCGCGGCGCGGTAGTCCTCCTTGTAGCGCATCGCCAGGGCCCAGGTGTGCGGCGGAGTCCAGAAGAAGATCACCGCGAACAGCACCAGCGGTTCCCAACTCAGGGATCCGGTGACAGCGGTCCATCCGACGAGCGTCGGCATGCATCCGGCGGCTCCGCCCCAGACGACGTTCTGCCAGGTACGGCGCTTCAGGATCATTGTGTAGACGAAGACGTAGAACGCGATGGTCGCCATCACCAGGAGCGCGCTGAGCAGGTTGGTCGTCGCGAACAACACCGCGAAGGACGCGGCACCGAGAACCAGGCCGAAAATGAGGGCATTGCGCGTCGACACCGCATGGCGGGCCAATGGCCGCCGTTCGGTGCGCTTCATCTTCTGATCGATGTCCGCGTCGACGACCATGTTCAGGGTGTTCGCGCTGGCCGCGCCGAGCCACCCACCGAGGAGGGTCCAGGCCATCAGCGCCGGGTCGACATGTCCACGATCAGCAAGAAGCATCACCGGGATCGTCGCCACGAGCAGCAATTCGATGACGCGAGGTTTCGTCAGCGCGAGGTATGCGAGGGCCAAGGCTGAAATCCGCCCGCGAACGCTGGTGGTGCGCTCCACGGGAGCAGCCTGCCCACCACCTGACGCTGGGGAGGAGGCGAAACCGTGTCCGCTCACACGTTCCCCAATCCGCACTAGATCTCCTGACTCATGCTCATCTACTACAGGGAATGGTAGACGGAGGTCGGTTGCAAACAGCAATCGAGGTCCGATCGGCGGGTTACCTGCACCGTCGACTAGCACGCGCCCCTTCGCTGCCCGTTCGCATCCCGTAGCTAACGGCGTCCGCGTCGGGCGACTACGCTTGACGTGGACTGCGCGGAGCCCAGGCCAGTCGCAGATGCCGAGCCCCAGAATCACGAAGTCGAGTTTGAGGAGTTCAGGAAAACGTGTCAGTAACAGATGAGATTCGCACGCTAACTCAGGCTTCACACCCCGCCGACTGGACGGCTGTGGACAGCAAAGCAGTTGACACGGTACGAGTCCTGGCGGCTGACGCGGTGCAGAAGTGCGGCAGTGGACACCCGGGAACTGCCATGAGCCTGGCTCCCCTGGCGTACACCCTCTTCCAGCGGGTGATGCGTCACGACCCGACCGACACCGACTGGATGGGTCGCGACCGGTTCATCCTGTCGTGCGGGCATTCGAGCCTCACCCTCTACATCCAGCTCTACCTCGGCGGCTTCGGGCTCGAGCTCGAAGACATCGAGGCGCTGCGTACCTGGGACTCCAAGACACCCGGCCATCCCGAATACCGGCACACCCGCGGTGTGGAGATGACCACCGGACCGCTGGGCCAGGGACTGGCCTCGTCAGTCGGTATGGCGATGGCCGCCCGCTACGAGCGCGGTCTGTTCGACCCGGACGCACCGGTCGGACAGAGCGCATTCGACCACTACATCTACGTGATCGCGTCCGACGGAGATATCGAAGAGGGCGTCACGTCCGAGGCGAGTTCGCTGGCCGGCACGCAACAGCTCGGCAACCTCATCGTCTTCTATGACAAAAACCACATCTCGATCGAGGACGACACCGACATCGCGCTGTCCGAAGATGTGGGTGCACGCTACGCCGCGTACGGCTGGCATGTGCAGTATGTCGACGGTGGCGAGAACGTGACCGCGATCGAAGAGGCCGTCGAGAAGGCCAAGGCAGTCATCGACAAGCCGTCGATCATCGTGCTGCGGACGATCATCGGCTATCCGGCTCCGAACAAGATGAATACCGGCAGTGCGCACGGATCGGCGCTCGGTGACGACGAGATCGCGGCCACCAAGACGATCCTCGGTTTCGACCCGGACAAAACATTTGAGGTTGCAGACGAGGTCATCGCGCATACGCGTTCGCTGGTTGACCGTGGCGCCGAGTTGCGCGAGGCCTGGACCAAGTCATTCGACGAGTGGGCCGAGGCCAATCCCGACCGCAAACAACTTCTCGACCGGCTCAATGTCAATGGCCTACCGGACGGCTGGACCGACGCTTTGCCGAAATGGGAGGTGGGCGACAAGGACGTCGCCACTCGTTCCGCATCCGGCAAGGTGCTCTCCGCACTCGGCCCGATTCTGCCCGAATTGTGGGGTGGCTCAGCCGATTTGGCGGGAAGCAACAACACCACGATCGACGGGGCGGCCTCGTTCGGCCCGACCGAGATCAGCACCAAGACGTGGAGCGCCAATCCATACGGTCGGACACTGCATTTCGGTATCCGCGAACACGCCATGGGCGCGATCTTGTCGGGTATCGTCCGGCATGGGCCGACCCGCGCCTACGGCGGCACGTTCCTGCAGTTCGCCGACTACATGCGACCGGCGGTTCGGCTCGCCGCACTGATGGAAACCGACCCGATTTATGTCTGGACCCACGACTCGATAGGTCTGGGCGAGGACGGCCCGACGCATCAGCCGATCGAGCACCTCGCCGCACTGCGGGCCATCCCGAATCTGGATGTTGTCCGTCCTGGTGACGCGAACGAGACGGCCTACGCCTGGCAGACCATTCTGCAGCGCCGGCACAACCCGGCCGGGTTGGCCTTGACCCGCCAGAACCTGCCGATCCTCGAAGGCACGTCGGCCGAGGGTGTGGCCAAGGGTGGCTACATCCTGTCCGAACCCGACAGTGACCCGCAGGTGGTCCTGATCGGCACCGGTTCCGAGGTGTACCTCGCGGTTGACGCGCAGAAAGCCTTGAAGGACAAGGGCATTGCCGCCCGTGTCGTCTCGATGCCGTGCGTGGAATGGTTCGACGAACAAGACGAGGACTACCGGAACTCCGTGCTGCCGCCGAGCCTGAAGGCCCGCGTGGTCGTCGAGGCCGGCATCGCGATGCCGTGGTACCGCCTGGTCGGCGACGGCGGCGAGATCGTCTCGATCGAGCACTACGGCGCATCGGCCGACTACAAGGTCCTGTACGAGAAGTTCGGGATCACCGCGGAAGCTGTCACGGCCGCCGCCGAACGCTCCCTCGCGAAGCAATCCACAAACGCCTGAAATCCCACCACCTGAATCGGAGCACGACATGAGCGAACAGAACGCCAATCTTGCTGCACTGGCCGAGGCCGGCGTCTCGGTGTGGCTCGACGATCTCTCCCGGACCCGGATCGAATCCGGCAATCTGGCCGAGGTCATCGCCACGAAATCCGTTGTCGGCGTGACAACGAACCCGTCGATCTTCCAGGCGGCGCTGTCCAAGGGCAACGCCTACGACGCACAGGTCAACGAACTCGCCGCCCGCGGCGCAGACGTCGACGCCACCATCCGAACGGTCACCACCGACGACGTCCGCAACGCGTGTGACGTACTTGCCCCGCAGTACGAGGCATCCAAGGGCGTCGACGGCCGGGTCTCGATCGAGGTCGATCCCCGTCTGGCCAACGACACCGAGCAGACCATCGCCCAGGCGGTGGAACTGTGGAAGATCGTCGATCGGCCGAACCTGCTGATCAAGATCCCGGCCACCCTCGCGGGTCTGCCTGCCATCACCAAGGTGATCGCCGAAGGCATCAGCGTCAACGTGACGCTCATCTTCTCTGTCGAACGCTACGAGGGTGTGATGGCCGCCTACATCGATGGCCTGAAGCAGGCCTCGACCGCGGGCCACGATCTGTCGAAGATCCATTCGGTGGCATCGTTTTTCGTCTCCCGCGTGGACACCGAGATCGACAAGCGTCTCGACGCGATCGGCACCGACGAGGCCAAGGCACTCAAGGGCAAGGCCGCACTGGCCAACGCCAGGCTCGCCTACGCGGCCTACCAGGACGTCTTCGACGGTGACGGGTTCGCCGCGCTGGCCGCTGCCGGTGCCAACCCGCAGCGCCCGCTGTGGGCGTCCACCGGTGTGAAGGATCCGGCCTACCCCGACACCCTCTATGTCGGAGAGCTGGTCGCACCGAACACCGTCAACACCATGCCCGAGAAGACGATGGACGCCTTCGCGGACCACGGTGTGGTGAACACCGAATCGATCATCGGCCAGGGTCCGGCATCGCAGCAGGTCTTCGATGCGGTTGCGGCCGCCGGAGTCGACCTCGCGGACGTGTTCGCAGTCCTCGAATCCGAGGGTGTCGAGAAGTTCGAGGCCTCGTGGAAGGAACTGCTCGACGCCACCGCCGAGCAGCTGGCCGCGGGTTCAAAGGGCTGATCGGCCTTGCCCAACCGTCCCACGGACCAGTGGGTCAACCCACTGCGCGATGAACGCGACAAGCGGCTGCCCCGGATCGCGGGTCCGTGCAGCCTGGTCATCTTCGGTGTCACCGGTGACCTCGCCCGCCGCAAGCTGATGCCCGCGGTGTACGACCTGGCGAACCGGGGGCTGTTGCCTCCCGGATTCGCACTGGTCGGGTTTGCGCGCCGAGACTGGGACCACGAGGATTTCGGGCAGGTGGTGCACGATGCCGTGCGCGAACATGCCCGGACGCCGTTCCGGGAGGACGTGTGGGAACGGTTGAGCGAGGGTTTCCGGTTTGTCCGGGGAACATTCGACGACGACGACGCCTTCGACAGGTTGCGGGACACCCTGCTGGAGCTCGACAAGGAGCGCGGTACCGGCGGCAATCACGCGTTTTATTTCTCGATCCCGCCTGACGCCTTTCCCGTTGTGTGCGAACAGCTTTCGCGATCGGGGTTGGCGGACCAGACCGAGGACACCTGGCGACGGGTGGTCATCGAGAAGCCGTTCGGCCACGACCTCGAAAGCGCCAAAGAGCTCAATACCGTGGTGAACAAGGTCTTTCCGGAGAACTCGGTGTTCCGGATCGACCACTACCTCGGCAAGGAAACCGTCCAGAACATCTTGGCGCTGCGGTTTGCCAATCAGCTGTTCGACCCGGTGTGGAGTTCGCACTACGTCGACCATGTTCAGATCACGATGGCCGAGGACATCGGTCTGGGTGGGCGGGCCGGCTACTACGACGGCATCGGTGCGGCGCGCGACGTCATCCAGAACCACCTGATCCAGCTGATGGCGCTGGTGGCGATGGAAGAGCCCATTTCCTTTGAGCCGCATGAACTCCAGACCGAGAAGATCAAAGTCCTCTCGGCCACCCGGAACATCCTGCCGCTCGACGAGAACACCGCACGCGGCCAGTACGAGGCGGGTTGGCAGGGCAGTGAAAAGGTCCCCGGTCTGCTGGACGAGACGGGCTTTGCGCACGACTCGACAACGGAGACCTTCGCCGCACTCGCGCTGGAGGTCGACAGCCGGCGGTGGGCCGGTGTGCCGTTCTACCTGCGCACCGGAAAGCGGTTGGGCCGCAGGGTGACCGAGATCGCGCTCGTGTTCAAGCGGGCTCCCCACCTTCCGTTCGACCAGACGATGACCGAAGAGCTGAGCCAGAACGCGCTCGTGATCCGGGTGCAGCCCGACGAGGGCATCACGCTCAGGTTCGGTTCCAAGGTCCCGGGATCGTCGATGGAGGTCCGTGACGTCAACATGGACTTCTCCTACGGTCAGGCATTCACCGAGTCCTCCCCGGAGGCCTACGAGCGTCTGATCCTGGATGTCCTGCTCGGCGTGCCGTCACTGTTCCCGGTGAACGCGGAGGTCGAACTGTCCTGGCAGATCCTCGATCCGGTGCTCGAACACTGGGCGGCCAGCGGCAAGCCCGACGGTTACGAGGCGGGAACCTGGGGCCCGCAATCTGCAGAAGACATGATGGCGCGTCACGGTAGGGCCTGGCGTCGTCCCTGACCGCTCTCGCACCGAAGGAGCGCACCAATGATCGTCGAACTTCCCGATACGAACACCACTGCCATCAGCAAGGAACTCATCAAGGTCCGGGACTCGGGCGGTGCGTTCACCTCCGGTCGCGTTCTGACGCTCCTGGTCTGCACAAACGAGGGTGAGCCGACGGAGGCTGCCATCGAGGCCGCGAACGAGGCCAGCCGTGAACATCCCTGTCGCGTCATCGTGGTCGCGCGCGCCGACCGCAGTGGGCCGTCGCGGCTTGATGCCGAGATCCGGGTCGGTGGAGATGCCGGTGCATCCGAGGTGGTTGTCCTGCACCTCTTCGGCGATCTTGTTGATCACGGTAAGAGCGTCGTGATCCCGTTCATGCTGCCCGACACCCCGGTGGTCACGTGGTGGCCCGGACACGCTCCGGCGAACCCGGCCGCCGATCCGATCGGTCAGCTCGGCAAGCGCCGGATCACCGACTCCACCAAGGCAACCGACGTCGCGGCGACGCTGGCGCAGAGCCTAGCCACATACGCGCCCGGCGATTCCGACATCGCCTGGTCCCGGATCACCGTCTGGCGGGCACTGCTCACCTCGGCACTCGATCAGCCGCCGCACAGCCCGATCACCGAGGTCGAGGTTCAGGGGCCGGCCGACACCGCCGCCGTCGAACTCCTTGCGGGCTGGCTTCATTCGGCCCTGGGCGTGCCGGTGACGCGGTCGGTCGGGAGCTTCCAGGTGACGGCATCCCGGGACTCCGGACCACTGGTCCTCTGCGTCGGTATGGGCAATCAGGCGATCATCTCCATCCCGGGCAAGCCGGACGGCAAGGTGGCGCTACCCGACCGGGAACTACGCAGCTGCCTGGCAGAGGAGCTTCGCCGCCTCGATCCCGACGAGACCTATCACCTGGCGCTGCAGGGCATTTCAGGCCTGACTCGCGCCGAAGACAAAATTCATTCATGACAACGCATTCGTAAATCAGGAGGTAGAACAAGGCGATGAGTATCCATCCAGACGTGGTCCGCCTCGATGACAAGGACAGCCTTGTCGCCGCGGTCACCGAGCGATTCATCACGACCGTGACGGCGGCACAGGCCGCCCGCGGGTTTGCCTCGGTGGTCCTGACCGGCGGAAGCAACGGTGTCGCCCTGCTCGAGGCGCTGGCGAAGGATTCCGGCGACATCGACTGGGCGTCGGTGGACATCTACTTCGGCGACGACCGCTTCGTGCCCGCCGACCATCCGGAGCGCAACGCCGGACAGGCGTACACCGCGCTGCTCGATCACGTGGCGGTGGCCCCGGGTCGGGTCTTCGAGATGGCGCCGTCCGACGGTGAGTTCGGCGACGACATCGAGGCGGCTGCGGCCGACTACGCGCGGCGGCTGGCAGACCGTGCCGGCGACGGCGAGAGTATCCCGCAGTTCGATCTGCACCTGCTCGGGATGGGCGGTGAGGGACACATCAATTCGCTCTTCCCCCACACCGACGCCACCAGCGAGAGCCAGGCCTCGGTGGTCGCGGTGCGGAACTCACCCAAACCGCCTCCGGGCCGGATCACGTTGACGTTGCCGGCGATCGCGCGGGCACGTGAGGTCTGGTTCCTGGTCTCCGGTGCCGAGAAGGCCGAGGCGGTGGCCGCCGGTGTCGGCGGCGCCGACCCGATGGACTGGCCCTGCGCCGGAGCCCACGGCACCGAGGAAACGGTCTGGTTTGTGGATCGTTCCGCCGCCGGCAACCTCCCCTGACCCTCTGCTTCGGGGTCAGCGGCGCAGTGCGCTGCCGGCCTCGAATGCGGCTTCACGGCCTTCCATCTGAGCGGAATGCCAGTTTTCCCGGTGCCGGCGCATGATTCGTTCATGTAGCCGCGACACCGGAGGGAACAGGCGGCGAGTGGTCTCGACCAGAGCCACCAACGGGTAGCGGACGATCAGCCAGAAGATCCACGGGAACGCGCTCGGCATGTTGTACCGACGCCTGGTCAACGGCATCATGTAGATCGCCGAGTACGCGGAATAGATTCCGGCGTTGTACTTTTCACGCAGTCGCCGTAGCCCCTTGTGCCCATCGCGAGGAGCAAAGGCGGCCGGGAACGATTCGATCAGTTCCGCGCCGTTCTCACCCGCGTCGTAGCTGCGGGTTGCGGTGACCATCGCCAGGAGCCGGAACGAATCCGCAATGGTCTCGGGATACCACTGGGTGCGCACACCGAGCAGGTGTCCGAGATAGCGCTGGTAATGCAACAGAACCCGAATCTCACGCGGAGTTGTCTGCACACCCACCAACCACAACGCCGATGCCGGCACCACACTGCCGCCGAGCAACGTCAGCAACTGGTACGACTGACTGATCGGGGTGCCCCAGCGTTCGGTATCCCACTCCGGATGGTCGGCCACGGTCCGCCGGACCCACACATGCATCACGCGCACCCGCATCGCGGTGGCGCGTCCGACGGAACCGGGTGTCAGCAGCGCATCGGGTTCGGAGACGTCGATCCAGAATCTGGCCGTCTCGAGGAACCGGCGCAGGGCGTTGTCTCCGGCGTATCCCCCGGCCAGCGACAACGGTGTCGCCACGGCCGCCTCCGTGTACATCTCCAGGGTGATCCCGCCCGCCACGCTGAACAGCGACGTGCCCCAGCGCCGCCAGATGGCCTCACCTTCGGCGATGAGTTCGGGATCGACCCACTCCGGAACGGTTTCGAACTCCTCGAACAGCGCCACCATCGCCGGAGGTGGGTTCTCAACTGCGTCAAGACCTTCGGTCAGCGCCCTGTCGAGCATCGCGCGCGCGGCCTGCGGACCGTGTTCTCCGTAGACCTCGTCGACAAACCGTTCGGCCACCGGATCACTGCGGAACATGTCTTCGGCGAAGGTCCGGATGTGTTCCTCCGGTGGGAACAGGTCTTTCCCGGTGAACTTGACGGCCAGCCTGCGCACCGCTGCCAGCCGACGATTCTGCAGCGCGTCCGCGTAGCGGAAAGCCGACGGAAATCCTGAATCGGTCTTTTCTTGACGGGGATCGGTCGTGTCCTGACGGGGCAAGGTGGCGGCCACTCGCTCCTCCTCCTCAGAGTCTCAAAGTGTGTCGTTCGACAGATTTGCGTCACCGAAGCGCTTCGGAATAGAGCCGGATGAGACGCTTTCCTGGATTCGTCTCGGTGATTACCGTCGAACATACCCTGCCGGGTGGAAGAACTGGCAAATTCAGGTCAGAGCAAGCCGAGCCGCTGACCCACCGACACCGCGTCACGTCGATGGCGGACGTCGAACTTTCGGTAGATACCTCGCAGGTGGGTTTTGACGGTATTGACCGACAAATGCATCAGCCCGGCGATTTCCTCGGTGGTGCGATCGGTCGCCAGGAACCGCAGGACGTGGGTTTCAGCACGGGTCAAAGGCGGGTAGTCGCGCACCCTGCCCCGCGACATGACCGCGAGAACCGCGTCGGCATACGCGTTGACCGAACCGAAACTGCCGCGGTACGTGGTGATGATCTTCGCCACACCGGCCCCGCCCTCCACGAGGGGACGCATCACCCTGTGTTCGGCCGCAGTCTCCAGGGCGCGGGTGATCGCCGAATACGACTGGGTGGACATACCCGCCAAGTCACACGCATACGCTTCGAGCGCCCAGGCCGCCACCGTCGTCTCGGGTTGTGCATCAACACTCTCGAGCAACGGGCTCAACAGTTTTCGCGCCACCTGAGGGTGCGCCTCCCCGACCTCGACGGCGGCATCGACAAGGCGGACCTCGTCCGTGTGACCGAATGCCCGCTCCGCCTTGCGGGCCAGGTCTCGGGCCCAGTCGAACCGTTTCACCGACACGCACATGTGCGCCACCCGGGGAAGCAGGGTGAGCAGCGGAAACGGGGAGGACGCCGACACCAGTAACGCCGATGTCGCACTGTAGGCCGTTGCGGTCAGGACGAGCCGATTCGTCGAGTTGTCGAACATCAGGATGTTCAGGGCAATGGGTACATGGCGGCCCAGCACGCTGAACGCCTCTCCCCCTTCCGAAACGTCCTCGGTCTGTTCAGGTTTGAGATCGCCCAACGGTTTGCCCTGCATGAACCGCGCGTATGCCTCCCACACATGTAGGCGCGACACGTATGGGGAGGCTGCCACCATGGGGTCCACATCGGAGGTGTCGCGGACACAGGCCAGCGCGTAGCGGGCACGATCCTCCATCAGTGCCGGCTGGCCCCGCTCGCCGGCCACGAATGCCCGGTTGGCCATCGCGCGCACCGCGAGCCGATTCAGTCCGGCAGACTTTGCCAGCGCGATGGCCCGGATCGACGACTGCTCGCCGTCCGCGGACCGGTTCAGGCGCGTGTACGCCGATCCGAGAACGGTATGGGCGTACGCATCCACCGCCCAACCACGATCGCCCACGGACGATGCGACAGCCTCGGCGAGGTCGAACAGATCTGGATCGTCACGCGACAGTGCAACGTCCAAGAGGAGGGACCGGTAGAGCAGAATCCCACCGTCTATCGACAGGTCGGCCTCGGCGGGGACCACGCACTCCAGGTAAGACGCCGCATAACGGTCGTCACCATGCTCCATGGCTGCCAATGCCCGAAGCACCACCGCAACCGGATCCTCGCCGAGCGCGATGCCAGAACTGTCGAGCACCGCCAGCACCGTATCGCGCCGGCCTTGCAGGATCAGCTCGACGCCGCTGTGAAAAATCGTCTGGCGGAGCAACTCCGCATCACCGAGGTGCGCGGCGTAGTCGATCGCTTCTGCGGGACGGCGATGGGCCGATGCCCATCGAACCGCCCTCACCTGCAACGTGCGCCCGAGTTCGGGATCGGTGCGCTGCAGTTCGCCGCGCAGGTACGTGGCGATCAGCGGCAGGAACCGATATCGGATCACGTCGCCGCCGGCCGACGGCACCGCCACCGCGACTCCCAGTCCGACGATTTCGGGGATATAGGCGTCGGCGTCGGCGCCGTCCATCGCCCTGGCCAGGTCGGCGTCGAAATCGGCCACGCTCGACAGTCGGGTGACCAGGCGACGCACGCGAGGTGTCATGGCGTCCAGGAGTTCCCGGCGCAAGAAATCCGAGATGAGTTTGGGGCACCCGGCGAGCTCCAGCAACGCCAGTTCGACATCGGAGTGCGGTGCCAGGAAGACGGCCGCCATTCGAACGAGAATCGCCCATCCACCGGTCATTTCCCTGACCCGCGCAACCTGATCAGTGGTCGGGGTGAGGCCGTGCTGCCGCAATATTCGATCGACCTCGGATGCGGTCAGTACCAGGTCCTCGCGTCCGATCCGGGCCCCGACCCCGTCGCCGATCAGGTATTGCCAGATCAACGGCGGATCGAATCGGGCGGCGACAACCACATTCACGTTGGGGGGCCGATGGCGGAGGAAGCGATGGAACGCATCGAGCGCAAGGGGATCCGTCACTGTGTGGGCCTCGTCGACAACGACCGTCACCGGGCCGCCGTCACCAGCGGTCTCGGACAGTTGCGGGCTTGCTGTCGCCCCGAGAACGTTGTCGTCGAAGGTGAATGCATCGACCCCCACCCACATGACCCGGCCGACGGGCTCGGACGTTGCGCGTCGACTCAGCCATTGCTCGAGAAATGTGGTTTTGCCATATCCGCCCGGCGCAGTGACGAGGACGAGCGCTCCCGGTTGATCATCGAACAATTCGTCCAGGGTGCGTTCGGGACGGATCCGCGCGAAAGCGCGGACCGGATCGAGGTCCCCCCTGGAAACGGCGGTTGAGCGTGTCAGAGCTTGCGACATGACCACTTTCTTCTTGCCTCTGGTACTTCAGAGATTAACAATGATCACGTTGCCCAGCCCGTATTCGCGCGGCGTTGATTGAATCGCCAAGGGGTTTGCGCGCGGCTCAAACCGGACGATTCGCTCACCAGACCAGTTGGAGACATCACCCTAAACAGGTGATGTCCCGGTGATCGCGACGCACCGATCATGACAGGACCACGTTGGCAATACGTGCTGCCTGATCCGAGTGTCGGCCCAGGGGTCTTTGATCATCCGAGCCTAGGAGCATCACATGAACAGCCCGTCAGAGCGTCACCCCGTAAAGCAAGGTTTGGCCGGGGGAACTGTTTTTGCCGCCGCAATTCTTCTATTTGTCGTGGCCGTCCTCGCCATTTTCCAAGGTATTTCCGCCATCGCCAAAGATGATGTCTTCGTTGTAGGTGTCGAATACACCTGGAAATTCGACATCACCGCCTGGGGATGGATCCACCTCATCATCGGAATCCTCGGCGTCGCAATCTCGATCGGCCTCTTCACCGGAGCCTCCTGGGCCCGGATCGGCGCGGTCATCATCGCGGCACTGTCGATCATCGCGAACTTCCTTTGGCTGCCGTATTACCCACTCTGGGCGATCTTGATCATCGCCATCGATCTCGTCGTGATCTGGGCCGTAACCACCTGGAAGACAGACGAAACCGTCTCAACCTACGACAACCGCGTCTAACCGCTGTTCCGCAACGCGGTGGCGAGTCCGTTCATGGTGAGCTGAATACCTCGGCGAACCAGATCGGAATCATCGCCACCGCGGTAGCGGCGCAACAACTCGACCTGTAGATGATTCAACGGCTCGAGATACGGGAACCGATTGAAGACCGACCGCTTGAGGGCGGCGTTGTCGGCCAGCAGATCGTCCGTCTTCGTTATTTTGAAATACATCGCCGTGGTCCGCTCGTGTTCGGCGGTGATCATCCCGAAAACCTTCTCGCGCAGCGCCTCATCGGGCACCAATCGTGAATAATGTTCGGCCAGTCCCATATCCGACTTGGCCATCACCTGTGCCATGTTCGACATCACGGTCCGGAAGAACGGCCACCGCTCGTAGTAGTGGGACAGGGTCTGAAGGCGGCTCTCGTCATCACCGATCCACTGTTCGAAAGCCGCTCCGGTGCCGTACCAACCCGGCAACATCACCCGCGACTGCGACCACGACAGAACCCATGGGATGGCGCGCAGATCGGAGATCTTCTCGGTCTGTTTACGGGAAGCCGGCCGACTTCCGATGTTCAGGGAACCGATCTCTGACAGCGGTGTCGAATTCACGAAATATTCAACAAACCCGGGCGTTTCGTGGACCAGTTCGCTATAGGCCTTGCGGGCCAGTGCGGCGAGCTCGTCGAGAATCGCGTATGCCGACTCGGCTTCGGCGCCCAGACCTTCGGTGTCGAGCAGCGACGACTCGATGGTCGCCGACAGGAGGGTCTCCAGATTGCGACGCGCGATCACCGGCTCGGCGTACTTGGCCGCGATCACCTCGCCCTGCTCGGTGATCCGCAGTGATCCCTGGACCGCACCCGGTGGCTGCGCCAGGATGGCGTCATAGCTCGGACCACCACCACGACCGACGGTGCCGCCGCGACCATGGAAGAGCCGCAACCGGATACCGGCCTTCTCGCCGGCTTCGACGAGGTCCAGCTCGGCCCGGTAGAGCGCCCAGTTGGCGGCCAGATAGCCGCCGTCCTTGTTCGAGTCGGAGTAACCCAGCATGATCTCCTGCATGCCGTCCTGCTGGTCGACCAGCGCCCGGAACAGCGGGATCTCGAGGGCCGCGAGGATCGTCTGCGCCCCCTGCTGCAGATCCTCGATGGTCTCGAAGAGCGGCACCACTCGGACCGACGAATGCGGCGGGGTGGTCGGCGAGCCGGGATCGAACAGCCCGGACTCCTTCAGCAGCACCAGTGCCTCGAAGAGGTCGCTCACCGACGTGCACATGCTGATGATGTAGTTCGGGACCGCTTCCGGGCCATACGCGGCGACCGCGGCAGCAGCGGCCCGGACGATGTCGAGTTCCTTGATCGCCAGTTCCGAGAGCTCGGCCGCCGGACCGGTCAGCGGCCTGCGGCTGCTCAGCTCCGCGGTGAGGATCTCCACTCGCTCCGCCTCGTCGAGCGACAGGTAGTCCGGGTGCACACCGGCCCACGCCAGCAGTTCCGCGACCACTTCCTCGTGAGTGTCGGAGTTCTGGCGCATGTCGAGACCCGAGAGGTGGAACCCGAAGGCCCGCACCGATTCACGGAGCGTCAGGAGACGGTCATCGGCCAGTTCGTCGTCGCTGTTGGCTCGCAGGGACGCATCGATCAGATCGAGATCGGCGAGCAACTCCGCAGCATCGGCGTAACTGTCCGCGCCGTCGGCCGGAAAACCGCCGTCGTTCACGGCGACGAACCGGTCGTCGAACAGTCGCGCCGCCGTCGCCGACAACCGGGCGCGAATGACGCGTAATGCCTTGCGGTACGGCTCATCTGCCTCGGTGCTACCCCGCTCCACACCCCCGAGTGCGAGCACCGCATCGCTGACCACCGTGAGCCGCGACGAGAGACTGAGCTCCTGGGCCAGCAGGGTCAGTTCTGAAAGATGATGGGATACAGCGGTTTCTGCGGCGCGGCGGGTGGCCATACCGACGATCTCGCCGGTGACAAATGGATTGCCGTCGCGATCACCGCCGATCCATGAACCCATCCGCAGCATCGGGTCGTCGGCGATCCCGGCATCGGGGTACTGCTCCTGCAGCCAGGCGCGCAGTTCGGCATTGATGCGTGGGATGACCTCGAAGAACCCGGCGTCGTAATACCGCAGGCCCACTTCGATCTCGTCCTGGATCTGCAACCGCTCCAAGCGGATCAATGCGGTTTCCCACAGGGTCAGGATCTGCCGTTTCAGCGCGGTATGCACCTCGTTGCGCTCGTCCGGTGTCAACTCGGTTCGTCCGGCAAAGCGCATCAACTCGGTGATCCGGTGCTGGACCTCGAAGACGGTTCGGCGACGGGTCTCGGTGGGGTGCGCGGTGATGACCGGGACCACGGTGGCGTCTGCGAGGGCCTTGCCGACCTGCTCGTCGGTCAGGCCGGCGGAATCGAGCTTGAGGTACGTCGCAGCCAGGGACGAATCCTGCGGCGCGTCACCGGCGCGCACATGGATTGCCCGCCGCCGCTCGCGGTGGATGTCCTCGGCGAGGTTGGCCAGCAGCGCGAAGTGGCTGAATGCGCGAATGACCGAGATGGCTTCGGCGACATCGATGTCCCGGAACAGCTCTTCGAGTTCGGTGCGATCGATCTCGGAGCGTCGTACCCGGAAAGACTCGACCCGGGCCTTCTCGACGAGGTCGAATGTTGCTTCACCGGCGTGTTTACGAACGATCTGGCCGAGGATTCCACCGAGGAGGCGGATGTCTTCGCGCAACGGTTCGGTCAGTTGCCGATCTGTACTACCTGGTTCCGGACGGGGCACGGCGGGGCGCTTTTCAGTCACCCGTCCAGTATCTCCGGATCACCACTGGTTGTGCATGGCAACAACCGGTCCGACGCCGAGGATTTACGAGAGTTTGATATCCAGCCCGATGCCGAAGATGAAGACCGTCCAGATGATTCCGACAAAAACGGTCAACCGGTCGAGGTTGCGCTCGACAACAGACGAACCCGACAGGCTCGACTGAACGCCGCCACCGAACAATGACGACAAGCCGCCACCTTTACCGCGGTGGAGCAAGACCAGAACGATCATCAGAACGCTGGTGATCACAAGTCCGATGTCGAGGGCAAGCTTCACGTGTTGATTCCTATCAGATCTGAAGTTCGAGCGGCCGATCTACGACTGTACCCGGCCACACCGGATAACCCGGAAATGGGGCGTTTTGGCGAACGTGACCTGCGGCGGAGACGAAGCCGGAGCTCGACCCGTGATGCCGGCTCGCCAAAACGCCCCACTTTCACAGGTCAGGGCAGAGGACCACCGGCGGCGATGGCCGACAGGGTGGCGAACTCGTCGGACTTGAGCGATGCTCCGCCGACCAGTGCACCATCGACGTCGGTCTGTCCGACGATCTCTCCCACGTTCTTTGCGTTCACCGAACCGCCGTACAGGATGCGGACCGAGTCGGCGACCTTCGCATCGGCCAGTTCTGCCAGCGTGGCACGCAGCGCGGCACATACTTCCTGGGCGTCGGCGGCGCTGGCGACACGTCCGGTCCCGATGGCCCAGACCGGTTCGTAGGCGATCACGACCTTGGAGATCTCAGCAGCGCTGAGACCGGCGAGCGAGCCCTTGAGCTGCTCGATGTTGTAGTCGACGTGGTCGCCGGCCTCACGGATCTCCAAGCCCTCACCCAGGCACACGATCGGGGTCAGCTTGTACTTGAGCGCGGCTTTGGTCTTCGCCAGCACCACGGAGTCCGTCTCACCGTGCAGGGTGCGACGCTCCGAGTGTCCGACGACCACAAAGGTGCAACCGAGCTTGGCCAGGAACGACCCGCTGATCTCACCGGTGTACGCCCCGGAATCGTGCGCCGACAGGTCCTGCGCGCCGTAGGTGAGCAGCAACTTGTCGCCGTCCACCACCGTCTGCACGCTACGGATGTCGGTGAACGGCGGGATCACCGTCACGTCGACCTTGTCGAAGTACTTCGACGGCAGGGCGAAGGAGATCTTCTGAACCAGGGCGATTGCCTCGAGGTGGTTCAGATTCATCTTCCAGTTGCCCGCGATCAGCGGTTTACGCGATGCCATCTCAGCTCTCCAATACGGTCAGGCCGGGCAGTTCTTTGCCCTCGAGGTACTCGAGCGAAGCCCCGCCACCGGTGGAGATGTGGGAGAAGCCGTCTTCCGGGAGGCCGAGCAGCCGAACCGCGGCCGCACTGTCGCCGCCGCCGACGACGGAGAACGCGCCGCCCCTGGTGGCACCGATGATCGCCTCGGCCAGACCCTTGGTACCGGCTGCGAACTTCTCGAACTCGAACACACCCGCCGGGCCGTTCCAGAACACGGTCTTGGCCTCGCCGAGTACGGCGGCGAACCGCTTGACCGACTCCGGGCCGATGTCCAGACCCATCCAGCCGTCCGGGATCTCTTCTGCCGACACGACTTTGGCCTCGGCATCAGCCGCGAACTTGTCGGCGACGACCACGTCGACCGGCAGGTGGATGACGTCGCCGAAGCGTTCGAGGAGCGACTTGCAGACGTCGATCTGATCTTCTTGCAACAGCGATCCGCCGACCGGCAACCCGCGGGCCGCCAGGAACGTGAACGCCATACCGCCACCGATCACCAGGGTGTCGACCTTGGGGGCCAACGCCTCGATGACACCGAGCTTGTCGGAGACCTTCGAACCACCGAGCACCACCGCGTACGGGCGGGCGGTGTCGGTGGTCAACTTGGCCAGGACCTCGACCTCGGCCGCGACCAGGCCACCGGCGTAGTGCGGCAACAGCTTTGCCACGTCGTACACCGATGCCTGCTCACGATGGACCACACCGAAGCCGTCCGAGACGAACGCACCCTCATCGCCGGTCAATTCCACCAGCGCCTTGGCGAGCTTCTCGCGCTCGCCGGCATCCTTGGAGGTTTCGCGCGGATCGAACCGCACGTTCTCCACCAGCAGCACGTCTCCGTCGGTCAGACCCTCCGACCGTGCGAGGGCATCACCACCGACGACATCGGTGGCGAGCTGGACGTTGCGTCCGAGCTCGGCGCCGAGCCGCTCGGCGACCGGGGCCAGCGAAAACGCCGGATCCGGTGCGCCTTTCGGGCGACCGAGATGCGCGGTCACGATGACCTTTGCACCCGCGTCGGACAGGGACTTGATGGTGGGCACCGACGCCAGGATGCGACCTGGATCGGTGATTTTGCCATTGTCGAGTGGAACGTTGAGGTCGGAACGGACCAATACGGTCCGGCCTTCCACTCCGGTCTCGAGCAGGTCGGCGAGGGTGGGTACCGAGGTGGTCATCAGATGCGTTGTCTCCGGGCGCTCAGTGATACGGGTACAGGCGGGATACGGGGTACAGGCGGTATATGCCGAAATCCAAAGGGCGAAAACCCTTTAGAGGGACTTGGCAACCAGGCCGATGAGGTCGACCAGACGGTTCGAGTAGCCCCACTCGTTGTCGTACCAGGACACGATCTTGACCTGGTCGTCGATCACCTTGGTGAGTCCGGCGTCGAAGATCGACGAGTGCGGATCGGTGACGATGTCGGAGGACACGATCGGTGCCTCGGTGTACAGCAGGATGCCCTTGAGCGGTCCCTCGGCAGCGGCCTTCATCGCGGCGTTGATCTCTTCGACCGTCACCGACTTCTTCAGGTGTGCGGTGAGGTCGGTGACCGAGCCCGTCGGGATCGGTACGCGCAGTGCGTAGCCGTCCAGTTTGCCCAGCAGCTGCGGGAGAACCAGTCCGATCGCCTTGGCGGCGCCGGTGCCGGTCGGGACGACGTTGAGGGCGGCGGCGCGGGCGCGACGCAGGTCGCTGTGCGGGCCGTCCTGCAGGTTCTGATCCTGGGTGTACGCGTGGATCGTGGTCATCAGGCCCTTGACGATGCCGAACTCGTCATCGAGAACCTTGGCGATCGGTCCGAGGCAGTTGGTGGTGCACGAGGCGTTCGAGATGATGTTCTGGCTGCCGTCGTATTTGTCGTCGTTGACACCCATCACGATCGTGATGTCTTCGCCCTTGGCGGGTGCGGAGATGATGACCTTCTTGGCACCGGCCTCGAGGTGCCCCTTGGCCTTCGCGGCGTCGGTGAAGATACCGGTCGATTCAACGACCACGTCGACACCGAGGTCGCCCCACGGCAATTCGCCCAGCGGTCCGCGATGCGCGAGCGCCTTGATCTTCTTGTCACCGACCACGATGATGTCGTCGCCCTCGAGCGAGACATCCTGCGGCAGGCGACCGAGGATGGAGTCGTACTTGAGGAGGTGCGCCAGGCTCGCGTTGTCCGTGAGGTCGTTGACAGCAACGATCTCGACGTCGGTGGTGCCCAGCGCCTTCTGCGCCTCGATTGCGCGGAAGAAGTTACGGCCGATCCGGCCGAATCCGTTGACGCCTACCCGAACGGTCACTATGAGCTCCTTAGCTTTGCGTTGTGCTGGGCCATCGTGTGGCCCCGGCCTCTGCGGCAGTGCTCAGCCTAGTCGGCGACCGACCACCTGGCACGTCCGGTCCGGCCTGCGGCAAGGCACCCCAACGCTCGCAGGCCCGGCCAAACCCCCGATGGCCGGCGGTTCGGCGCGCTATTCGTCGTCCAGGAGGTCGGCGGTGACCGCCGACTCGGTGTCCGGAATGCCCTCGGCCCGCGCCTTCTTGTCCGCCATCGACAGCAGACGCCGAATACGTCCTGCCACAGCGTCTTTGGTCATCGGCGGATCGGCCAGCTGACCGAGCTCCTCGAGGGACGCCTGTCGGTGCGTGATGCGCAGCTGACCAGCCGAGATGAGGTGGTCGGGAACCTGGTCACCGAGGATCTCCAGGGCCCGCTCGACTCTGGCGGCCGCAGCCACCGCAGCGCGGGCGGACCGGCGCAGGTTCGCGTCGTCGAAGTTTGCCAAACGGTTGGCAGTCGCCCGGACCTCACGCCGCATCCGGCGCTCTTCCCAGGTGAGTCTGGTGTCCTGGGCACCCATCCGCGTCAGGAGCGCACCGATGGCCTCACCGTCGCGGATGACAACCCGGTCGGCGCCGCGGACCTCCCGGGCCTTTGCGGTCACTCCGAGGCGGCGGGCGGCACCTACCAGCGCCAACGCCGCTTCCGGACCGGGACAGCTGACCTCGAGGGCCGACGAGCGGCCGGGTTCGGTCAGTGAGCCGTGGGCCAGGAAAGCTCCCCGCCAGGCGGCCTCGGCGTCTCCGACACTGCCGCCGACGACCTGTGCGGGCAGACCACGCACCGGGCGACCGCGCATGTCGAGCAGACCGGTCTGACGGGCCAGGGCCTCGCCGTCCTTCGTGACACGGACGATGTAGCGGGCGCTCTTACGGATACCGCCGGCACTGAGGACGTGAACCTCGGAGTTGTATCCGTAGAGTTCGAAGATCTCGCGGCGCAGTCGGCGCGCAACGTTCCCCAGGTCGACCTCGGCCTCCACAACCACCCGGCCGGCCACTATGTGCAGCCCGCCCGCGAAACGCAACAGCGCCGAAACCTCTGCCTTTCGCGAACTCACCTGCGTCACCGCCAGCCGACTCAGTTCGTCTTTGACCGCGGATGTCATCGCCACCGGACGCGTTCTCCCTCTGTGGATGTCGTTTCGACTCTCGATCGGTAGCCTGTCGATTCACTATCGCACAGGCCACCTATGAGAGCCGCAACCCTGGCCGGGTCGTGGGTATGGGTGCCGGCAACTGCCAGTTCGCCATCGTGAAGCGTAGCCCCGAACTGCGCGGCCGCACGCTCAACGTGTTCGCGCTCCGATCCGACCGGCACGGAACCGGAATCGACGATCACGTGATCGACGCGGAAATCGTCGGCGTGAGCCAGCAGAACGTGCAGGTGCCGCTCCACCGAGAACCCGGTTGTCTCGCCCGGCTCCGGAGCCAGATTGACGATCAGCATCTTCTTCGCCGATGTCCGTTTGAGGGCCGCGAGCTGATCGGGCACGAGCACGTGCGGGATGACACTCGAAAACCAGGAGCCGGGCCCGAGCACCACCAGATCGGCACTCTCGATCGCCTCGAGCGCATCCGGACAGGCCGGCGGCGGGTTCGGCGACAGGCGCACCCGGCGCACTTTGCCCGGAGTGGTGGCAACCGCCACCTGACCACGGATCGGCCGGCTGATGCGTGGATCGTCCTCGAGTCCCGAGACGTCTGCCTCGATCTCGAGTGCGGTGGTCGACATCGGCAGGACCCGGCCGCGGACCCCGAACAAGGTGGTCATCATCTCGAGCGCGACGACCGCATCACCGGTCGCCTCGGTGAGCCCGGCCAGGAACAGATTGCCGACCGGATGTCCGGCCAGCGCGCCGCGTCCACCAAAACGGTGCTGTAGCAACGACGCCCATTCCTGGGGTCCGCGCACGCCCGGGCCGCTGTCGGTGGGCTCGCTCGGCGGTTCGGTGGCCGAGAGCAGAGCTGCGATCGCCATCCGGAGATCTCCGGGAGGCAGGATGCCCAGTTCGGATCGCAGCCGGCCCGATGAACCACCGTCGTCGGCGACCGTGACGACGGCGGTCACGTCGTCGCTCAGCAGACGCATCGCGGTCAGGGTCGCATACAGTCCGTGCCCTCCCCCGAGAGCAACGATCTTCATTCGCGTCCCAGATCGCGGTGGGCCACCCGGACCGAGAAGGAACCCTCGGCGTCGGTCGCCTTGGACAACGCCGCGGCGAGGGCTTCGGTCATCGCGACACTGCGATGTTTGCCACCGGTGCATCCGATGGCAACGGTCATGTAGCGCTTGCCCTCGCGCCGGTATCCGTCGCCGACAAGCCGCAGGATCTGTTCGTATTTCTCGAGGAACTCCGGTGCCCCGTCCTGGCCGAGGACGTAATCGCGGACCGGCTGTTCCAGGCCGTTGTGATCCTTGAGTTCGGGGACCCAGTACGGGTTGGGGAGAAAGCGAACGTCGGCGACCATGTCGGCGTCGATCGGCAGGCCGTATTTGAACCCGAACGATTCGACCACCACGCTCACGTCGGCGACAGAGGCCTCGGCGTATGCGCCCTCGATGATCACCCGGAGTCGCTGCACCGACAGGCCCGAGGTGTCGACCACGAGATCGGCCCGCTCCTTGACGCCGGCCAGCATCGCGCGTTCGGTCACGATCGCGGAGATGAGAGTGCCGTTGCCCTGCAAGGGATGCCGTCTGCGGACCTGCTCGAAGCGTTGGACCAGGACCTGGTCGGACGCCTCGATGAACACCACCCGCGGGTCGATTCCGACCCGGTCGAGGTCGGTGCGCAGGGTTTCCAGCGCCGACGCGTAGGAGTCGTCCTGGATCCGCATCACGATTGCCAGCCTGGAGATGGCCGAATCGGCGCCCCGGGCCAGTTCGACCATCGAACCGATCAACGTGTGCGGCACGTTGTCGGCGACGTACCAGCCGGCATCCTCGAGGACGTTGGCCACGGTGCTGCTCCCGGCACCGGACAGACCGGTGACCAGCAGCACGTCGGGCGTCTGTGCGGGCGGCGGCGTTGCCGCGCTCTCGACTTCACTCACGGTGTGGGTCCTGTCTGCTCACTGGTCTGATTATGTTCGACAAGCGCTGCCTGTACTGCCCGTGCGGTCATCTGGCCGATACCCGGCACCTCTGCGATCTGCTCGACGGTGGCCTTGCGCAGGTTGGCCACCGACCCGAAATGCGAGACGAGCGCCGCGCGGCGAGTACTACCCAACCCGGGGACGCCGTCGAGCGCCGACGCCGTCATCCGTTTGCTGCGCTTGCTGCGATGGAAGGTGATGGCAAAGCGGTGGGCCTCGTCCCGGACCCGCTGAAGCAGGAACAGGGCCTCGCTGGTGCGTGGGAAGATCACCGGATCATCATCGCCGGGCACCCACACCTCCTCGAGGCGTTTGGCCAGACCGACCACGGCCACATCGCTGATGTTGAGTTCGTCGAGCACGGCTGCGGCGGCGTGTACCTGTGGCGCACCGCCGTCGACCACGAACAGGTTGGGCGGGTACGCGAATCGCCGTGGCCGGCCGGTTTTCGGATCGATCGCCGCCTCGGGGGCGACGTCGCCCCCGTCGCCGCCTTCTGCCCCACCGACGACTTCTCCCCCGTCGTCTGGTTTCACCTGCCCGTCGGCAACATCGATCCGATGCCGCAGAAACCGGCGCCGGGTGACCTCGGCGATGGATGCCACGTCGTCGGAATGCCCTTCTCCGGCAGCCTCTTTGATCGAGTAATGGCGGTAGTCGGACTTGCGCGGCAGACCGTCCTCGAACACCACCAGTGAAGCCACCACATCGGTGCCCTGCACGTGCGAGATGTCGATGCATTCGATGCGCAGCGGTGCCGAGTCGAGGCCGAGTGTGTCCTGGATCTCCGTGAGCGCCGCAGAGCGTGTGGTCAGATCTCCGGCCCGCTTGAGTTTGTGCTGGGCCAGCGCGTCGGCGGCATTGCGGTGCACGGTTTCCATCAGTGCCTTCTTGTCGCCGCGCTGTGGGATCCGGAGGTCGACATTGCTGCCACGCAGCCCGGACAACCAGTCGCGGACCTCGTCCACATCGGGTGGAAGTGCCGGGACGAGAACTTCCCTGGGCACCGGATCGGCCTTGGCGTGACCGTCGTCGACCGACACCGACTCGGCCTGATCGACCTGCTCTCCGTAGAACTGGGTGAGGAATTGCCCGACCTGGTCGGCGAGGTCGTCGTCGCCGGCCTTCTCGACGATCCAGCCGCGCTGCCCGCGAACCCGCCCGCCACGGACGTGGAACACCTGGACGGAGACCTCGAGCTGATCACCTTCCATCGCAACAAGATCGGCGTCGGTGCCGTCTCCGAGGACCACCGACTGACGTTCGAGCGCGCGCCGCAGGGCGGCGACGTCGTCACGCAGACGCGCGGCCCGCTCGAAATCGAGATCCGCCGACGCCCGCTCCATCTGGGCGTGCAGGGTGCTGATCATCCGGTCGGTGCGACCAGCGAGGAAGTCGCAGAAGTCCTCCACGATGACGCGATGTTCGGCGGCGCTGACCCGATTGATACACGGCGCCGCGCATTTGTCGATGTAGCCGAGCAGGCAGGGCCGGTCGATCTGGCGGTGCCGTTTGAAGACACCCGACGAACAGGTACGCGCCGGAAAGACCCGGGTCAGCAGGTCGAGCGTTTCGCGGATCGCCCAGGCATGTGAGTACGGTCCGAAATAGCGAACGCCCTTGCGCCGCGGTCCGCGATAGACGAACAGCCTCGGATACTCCTCGGACAGCGTGACGGCCAGCATCGGATAGCTCTTGTCGTCGCGGTAGCGGACGTTGAACCGCGGATCGAACTCCTTGATCCAGTTGTATTCGAGCTGCAGCGCCTCGACCTCGGTGGCGACCACCGTCCATTCGACGGAGGCCGCGGTGGTCACCATCTGGCGGGTCCGCGGGTGGAGTGAGGTCAGGTCGGCGAAGTACGACGTCAAACGTGATCGCAGGCTCTTTGCCTTGCCCACGTAGATCACTCGCTGATGCGCGTCCCGGAACTTGTAGACGCCGGGGGCGGTGGGGATACTCCCCGGGGCCGGTCGGTACGTCGTCGGGTCAGCCACAAATCCAGGCTAGTACCCCACAGCGACACTCAGTGAATCAGAGCGTCAGCCGTGCGCGCCGAATCGGTCGTGCAGCGTCCGGACCTGCGCCATGGCAGCGACCGCACGTTCACCGTCGTTGGCCTGAATCGCCAGGATCGGCACGTGCTCGTCTTCGGGCAGTTCCAGACGGGCCCAGCTCCCGCTGCGCGGGTACCGGATGCCCATGATGATCGACCAGTCAAAAATCCGTTCGTTGAACAGATTTCGGACGGCGACACCTTCGGCTCCGATGCGGATCCGGGCTCGTGCGATCAGCATGAACGTACCGCCGATGATCACGCCGAGACCGACCATCGCGATCTGATCGGCGACCTGGAAATCCACACCGGTGTCGCCGACCTTGAGCAGCAGCGCGATGACAATGTGCACGAGGATCACCACCGCAGCGGCGATCATCGCGTAGCGCGGCGACTTACGCGGCCGATAGACCATCAGCCAGCGGGGTTCGTCGGTCACCGCATTTTTGCCGGTATTCGACTTCTCCTGCGGACTCATCAGACCCCGGCGTGGTACTCACCGCGCGACAGAGCGCGCAGTGTCAGGGCCGAGGCGATCGCCGCGTTGGTGGCCTGAGCACCCTTGTCTTCCTTCGAATCCGGCAGACCCGCGCGGTCCAGTGCCTGCTGCTCGTCGTTGGTGGTCAGGACGCCATTGCCGACCGGGGTCGACTCGTCGAGCGACACCCGCGTCAGACCGCTGGTGACCGCATCACAGACGTACTCGAAGTGCGGGGTGTCACCGCGAACGACCACACCGAGCGCGACCACGGCATCGTGATTGCGGGCCAATGCCTGCACGATCACCGGGAGCTCGATGGCACCGGCCACCCGCACGATTGTCGGGTCGGTGATCCCGACCTCGGCCGCCGCCTTGGTGGCACCGCTGAGCAACGATTCGCAGATCGTCGTATGCCATTGCGAGGCAACGATCGCCAGTTGCAGGCGACTGGCATCGCCGAGATTCAGAGTTGGTTCTCCGGCACCGCTCATGCTGGGTTGCCTCCGCTCAGTTCGGTGTCATGGTCCAATTCATTGCCGTGATGGTGATCGTCGAGCCCGACGAGGTCGTGTCCCATCCGGTCGCGCTTGGTGCGCAGGTACCGCAGATTCTCCGCATTGGGCCGGACCGGCATCGCCACCCGCTCGGTGATGTGCAGGCCATAGCCGTCCAGTCCAACCCGCTTGGCCGGATTGTTGGTCAGCAGCCGCATCGACGAGACACCGAGATCGACGAGGATCTGAGCACCCAGACCGTAGTCGCGGGAATCGGCGGGCAGACCCAGCTCCAGATTCGCGTCGACGGTGTCGGATCCGGCGTCCTGCAACTGGTACGCCTGCAACTTGTGCAGCAGTCCGATACCCCGGCCTTCGTGCCCGCGCATGTAGAGCACGATTCCGCGCCCTTCGGCCGCGACCATCTCCATCGCGGCATCGAGCTGCGGACCACAATCACACCGCAGCGAACCGAAGACGTCACCGGTCAGACATTCCGAGTGCACGCGCACCAGGACGTCGTGACCTTCACCGTCGGTTCCGGCCACGTCGCCCAGGACCAGGGCCACATGCTCGACCTCGTCGTAGATGCTGGTGTAGCCCACCGCCCGGAAAGCGCCGTGCCGCGTGGGAATCCGCGCGTCGGCAACCCGGACCACATGCTTTTCGTGGCGACGGCGCCAGGCGATCAGATCGGCGATCGAGATCAGTGCCAGGCCGTGTTCGTCGGCGAAGACCCGGAGTTCGGGGGTCTGCGCCATCGCGCCCTCGTCCTTCTGGCTGACGATCTCGCAGATCACGCCGGCCGGAGCCAGATCGGCCATCCGGGCCAGATCCACGGCGGCCTCGGTGTGGCCGGGACGGCGCAGAACGCCACCCTCTTTGGCGCGCAGCGGCACCACATGGCCGGGACGCGTGAAGTCGTTGGCCGTGGTGGTCCGATCGGCGAGCAACCGCATGGTCGCCGCCCGGTCCGAGGCACTGATACCGGTGCCGATCCCCTCCCGGGCATCAACGGTGACGGTGTACGCGGTGCCGTGCTTGTCCTGGTTCACCGAGTACATCGGCGGAAGTCCGAGCCGGTCGCAGTCGTCGCCGTCGAGCGGTACGCACAGGTAGCCTGAGGTGTACCGGACCATGAACGCCACCAGTTCCGGCGTGGCCTTCTCGGCGGCGAAGATCAGGTCGCCTTCGTTTTCACGATCCTCGTCATCGACAACAACAACAGCCTTACCCGCGGCGATATCGGCGATTGCACGTTCGATCGTGTCGAACTTCGTGCCCTGTTGCAGCCCTGAAGCGGTGCCCAGATGGTTGCTCATTACTCCACTCCGATCGCGGATAGCCGTTCGACGTATTTGGCTATCACGTCTACTTCCAGGTTAACGACCACGCCCGCGGCCGCCTCGCCCAAGGTCGTCAACGCGAGAGTGGTTGGGATGAGCGAAATCTCAAACCAGTCCGGACCGATGGACGAAACGGTCAGAGAAACACCGTCGACGGTGATGGATCCCTTTTCGACGATGTAACGCGCGATGGAACCGGTGGTCCCGATCCGCACGACGGTCCAGTTCTCCCCGGGTGTGACCGATTGCACGGTTCCGATGCCGTCGACATGCCCCTGGACGATGTGGCCGCCGAATCGGCCGCCCGCGAGCATCGCCCGCTCCAGGTTGACCGGGCTGCCCGGGCCGAGGTCGGCCAGTGAACTGCGACGCAAGGTCTCACCCATCACGTCCACAGTGAAGGCGCCATCGCCCGTGAGGTCGACCACTGTGAGACAGACGCCGTTGACCGCAATCGAGTCGCCGTGTCCGGCATCGCTGCTGACCAGCGGACCTCGGACGGTGAATCGTGCCGCATCGGTCAAGTCTTCACGCGCCACAATGCTGCCGCGTTCCTCGACGATTCCCGTGAACATCGCCTACTCCTTCAAATCGCGTGTGCGATCTCAGGGCGGCACATGGCGGGTCGCGAAAGACCTGCCAGGTCGAGTTCTCTCACTTCCGGACTGTGACCGTCGGCTCCGGGATCTCACCGGAATCTGCTGGACCCCTCACCAGGGTGAGGGCGCTCGCGGGCTCGGTGTCCGAACTATGTCCATTCACCATTACCGCCGGTGGGGAATTACACCCCGCCCCGAGAACTTCCAACATAGAAACTATCACACCCGGTATATGCCCTGATCAGGGCGGACAACGGGAAACCGCCGGTCAGGGGGTTGCGGTCAGCGTGAGCAGAACGTCGTCGCCGAGAGTTTCCACGCTGTCCGTGGTGAACCGCCGGGCCTGCGACAACGTCAGTACTGAACCGTCGACCACCGCCGAGGCTCCCCCACCGATCACCAGCGGCGCCAGATACGCCTGGACGCGATCGACGAGCCCGGCGGCGAAGAATGCCCCCAGCAGTTTCGCGCCGCCCTCGATCTGGACGTTCGTCAATCCGCCGAGTTCCTCGATCACCCGCTCCGGGTCGTGTTCGATGATCTGCAGCGTGCGCGCGCTCGAATCGAAGATCTTCGCGTCTGACGGGATCTCACGGCGTCCGACGATCACCCGCAACGGCTGATGCTCACGCAGCGAACCGTCGGGGTACCGGGCCGTCAGGGACGGATTGTCGGCCAGCACGGTTCCGGTACCGACCACGATGGCGTCGATCTGCGCCCGCTCGTCGTGTACCCGCTCGCGCGCCGCACTGCCCGTGATCCACTGACTGGTCCCATCGGGTGCGGCGATCCGGCCGTCGATCGACGCCGCGAACTTCGCGGTCACCAACGGTCGCCCGCGCTCCTGCCGGAACAGCCACTCCCGCAACGGTCCGTCACGCACCTCGTCGACGCCGACACCGGCCTGGACCGAGATACCGGCCTCCTCGAGCCGGGCATGACCCCCCATGGCCAACGGATTCGGGTCCGCCACCGCGTACACCACCGCACGCACACCCGCCGCGATCAATGCCTCGGTACACGGACCGGTGCGCCCGGTGTGGTTGCAGGGTTCGAGCGTGACCACCGCGGTTCCACCCGCAGCCCGCAGTCCGGCTTGTTCGAGCGCGACCACCTCGGCGTGCGCACCGCCCGGCGGCTGGGTATGTCCGACACCGGCAACGGCCCCGTAGGTGTCGAGGATCACCGCTCCGACCGGCGGATTGGGGGTGCTCGGGCCGCGGCCGCCGTACGACTCCGTGATCGCCCGGCCCATCGCCTCCGCGATCAGCCCGGTCATTGCAGCGCGCGCCCCGAAAGCGCTTGGGCGCGGAGTGATTTCACGGCCTCGGCGGGATCGGCGGCGCCGTAGACCGCAGAGCCGGCGACAAAGCAGTCCACGCCGGCCTCGGCCGCCTGTTCGATGGTGTCGGCGTTGATCCCGCCGTCGATCTCCACCAGGATGCGCAGTTCTCCGGAGTCGACCAGCGAACGCACGCGACGCACCTTGTCGAGCACCCCGGCGATGAACGACTGCCCGCCGAATCCCGGCTCGACACTCATCACCAGCAGCGTGTCGAAGCTCTTGAGGATTTCGAGATAGGGGTCGAGGTCGGTGCCGGGTTTGATGCTCAGGCCCGCCTTGGCGCCCGCCGCGTGAATGTCCTTGGCGACCGCGATCGGATCATCGGTGGCCTCGGCGTGGAAGGTGACATTGTGTGCACCGGCCTCGGCATATCCCGGAGCCCAGCGCGCCGGATCCTCGATCATGAGGTGACAGTCGATCGGGATGTCGGTGGCCTTCAGCAGGCTCTGCACCACCGGCAGTCCCAGGGTGAGGTTGGGGACGAAGTGTCCGTCCATTACATCGACATGCAGCCAGTCCGCACCCTTCACCGCATCGGCCTCGGAACCGAGCTTTGCGAAATCGGCGGACAAGATGGATGGCGCGATCATCGGTGGAGTCTGCATGAGCGTCAATCCTAGTGGGGCACCATATGACGCCCACCAAACGCTCCGGTTCTGCGACGACGCTCCTGTTGCAAGCGGAGCGCCTTCGCAGAACCGGAGCGTTTGGCGTCAGTCCTTACGGAGGGCGGCGAGGAACATCGCATCGGTGCCGTAGAGATGCGGCCACAGCTGGACGTATGGTCCCGGTCCCACACCGTCGATCGGCACCAGTTCCCTGGCGTCGATGGCGGTGACGGGCAGTTCGTCGACCGCCCGATCGACAACCTGCGACGTCTCGGCGGGATGCGGTGAACAGGTCGCGTAGACGACCACGCCGCCAGGCCGCAAAAGATTCACCGCAGATTCCAGCAATTGTTGTTGCAGCACAACGAGTTCGGTGACATCGCCGGGGCTGCGTCGCCAGCGGGCCTCGGGACGCCGGCGCAGCGCACCCAGACCGGAACAGGGTGCGTCGACCAGAATCCGGTCGTATCCGGGCTCCAGGCCCGGATCGCGGCCGTCGGCGACCTTCACGTCGACGGGCAGGTCGCGCGTTGCCTTGCGGATCAATTCCGCTCTGTGCGGCGCTTTTTCGATGGCGTCGACGCGGGTTCCGTCGATCTCGGCCAGCGCACCGAGCAATGCCGCCTTGCCTCCCGGTCCGGCGCAGAGGTCGAGCCAGCGGCCGTTGTCGTCGCCGACCAGCGGCGCCTGCGCCAACGCCCGGGCGACCAACTGGCTGCCTTCGTCCTGAACGCCCGCGATGCCCTCCCGGATCGGATCGAGGTCACCGGGATCACCACCGTCGAGGTAGACACAGTACGGCGAGTAGCGGCCGACTTCGCCGCCGGTGATCAGTGCGAGCTCTTCTGCGGTCAGCAGTCCGGGACGGGCCACCAGATGTGTCAGCGGCCGTTCGTCGTCCGCGGCCAGCGCCGCCTGCAACGCACCGGCCGAACCACCGAGGGCATCGTTGAAAACCTCGGCGATCCACTTCGGGTGGGCGTACTGGAAGGCCAGGTGCCCGATCAGGTCCTCGGTGATCGCCGGCGCCAGCTCCTGCACCCACAGTTCTTCGTCGCGCTGGGAGATCTTGCGCAGGATCGCGTTGACGAAGCCGACCGGACCGTGTCCGACGCGCGAGCGCACCAGGTCCACCGACGTCGACACTGCCGCGTGGGCTCCGATCCGGGTCCGCAGAAGTTGGTAGGCGCCGAGTCGGAGAACGTCGAGGACCGGACCGTCGATGTCGGCGACCGGACGTTTGGCGACGTTGGCGATGATCTGGTCCAGTGTGCCCGCAGCCCGGCTCGTGCCGTAGGTCAGCTCGGTGGCCAGCGCCGCATCACGGCCGGTGATCTTTCTGTCCCGCAACATCTTCGGCAAGATCAGGTTGGCGTAGGCGTCGCGTTCGCGGACGGCGGCCAGCACGTCGGCCGCGGCGATGCGCGCCGGGTCGATCGGTGTGGACTCGCGTGATCCAGATTCGTTCCCGGTGGGCTGGTTCATGACAGTGCCTGTCCGTTGGTCAACCTGGCGCCGCGTGCCCAATCAGCACCGGCCATGGCCTTTTTGCCCTGTGGTTGCACCACATCGAGGCGGATGGGATCGGTTTGGGTTCCGACCATGAGTGCTTTCTTGGTGACGAGGAGCTCGCCGGCCGCAGGTCGCTCCTCGGCTTCTTTCACAATCGATATCTGCGCCACCTTGACGCGCAGGTCGCCCAGGTTGGTCCAGGGACCCGGTGCCGGCGTCATCGCCCGGATGTGGCGGTCGACGAGGTGCGCCGGGAGGTCCCAGCGGATGCGGGCGTCGTCGATGGTGATCTTCGGCGCGGTGCTGATTCCGTCGGTCGGCTGCGGCACGGCGATCAAGGCACCGTCCTCGAGCCCGTCGATGGTCGACACCAGCAGACCGGCACCGGTTTCCGACAACCGGCCGAGCAGGTCGCCCGCGGTGTCGGTGGGCCGGATCCGTTCGGTGACGACACCGAAAATCGGGCCCGTGTCGAGACCGGCCTCGATCCGGAAGGTGCTGGCCCCGGTCACTTCGTCACCGGCGGCGATCGCGGCCTGGACCGGCGCGGCACCGCGCCAGGCCGGCAGGAGCGAGAAATGCAGGTTCACCCAGCCGTGGGTGGGCAGGTCGAGTAGCGATGCCGGAACCAGACCGCCGTACGCGACCACGGGAATGCACTCGGGCGCCCACACGCGGAGTTGATCGACCGCGTCGGGATCAGCGAGACGGCGGGGTGTGATGACCGGGATGTTGTTGTCGTCAGCTAGCTGCGCGACGGGTGAACGCGACACCTTGCGGCCACGGCCGGCCGCCGCATCGGGGCGACTGATGACACCGACAACCTCATGGCGGTCGGACTCGAGCAGTGCCTGCAGTGATCCGACGGCGGGCTCTGGTGTGCCCGCAAACACCACCCGCATGTACAACCTCCATGGTCGAGAAGACCGCTCGCAGTCCCGGACGAAGACCGCCCCAAGATCCCGGTCGGAGACCGCCCGCAACTCCGGGTCGGCCAGGAACAGCTTAGAGGGCCGGGTGTGATCAGCCGATCGTCGGTGGATCCATCTGCACGCGAATCGGCGACGTCTCGTGATGGGTGTTTCTGCCGATCTGGGCCACGCGCAACGCCGCGGCGAGAGCTCGTCCGTCCGAACGCTTGCAGCGCAACAGTATTCGTTGCGGATCGGGCACCTCGGCCCGATCCAGACCTGACGGCAGACGGACTCCGGCGGGCAGCTCGACGGGTCCGAGTACTTCCCCACCCTCGGGCAGCGTCACGGTTTCGGCGAAGGCGACCACCGCCGGACCGGCTCCGTCGATCGACGCCATCGTCACCGCCGGTGGAAAGGCGAGTTCGGTCCGTTCGTCGAGTTCGGTTTGTGCGTAGCCGACGGGATCCCAGCGGATCACCGCCTGCACCGGGGTCAGTCCGGCATCGGCGACAACCACCATCGTCCCGCCCTGACCGTGCGGGCGCACCAGCATCCCGGCCGAGAGCCACCGCCGGACGGCCTCTTCACCGGCCCGCAGTTCGGTGCGGTCGAGTTGTGCCCAGGTGTCGAGGAGGATGACCGCGCCGTAGCCCCCGGCCGCGACCGGCTCGGCGCCCGGCGTCGAGACGACCACGCGGGCCCCGGCGTCGACGCTTTCGACGAGTTTGTCCCCACCAGAGGTCATCACCGGGACACCGGGAAACGCTCGTCCCAGCTCTTCGGCCGTGCGACCGGCTCCGGTTGTCAGAGCCCGGACCTTGGTGAAACCACATTCGGCGCACCGGAAGTCGGCTTCGGGATGACCACACCAGCGACAACTCAGCATGCCGATTCCGGCGCCGCTCGCACCGCTGGGGCCGTCGGCCTGCATCGGTCCGTGACAGCGACGGCACCGGACGTGGGAACGACAACGTTCGCACGCCAGTGACGGTAGATAGCCGCGCCGGGGCACGCTGAACAGGACCGGGGTATCGGCCGCGAGCGCAGCCCGGGCGGCGTCGAAAGCAACCGCCGGGATGCGCGCTGACCGGGCCAGCGGGTCACGGGCGACCTGATTGTCTTCGTCGGAGAGCGCCTTGATCCGGGGAGTCCGCTCGCGCACCACGGCCCTGGGTGCGGTGAGGTCGTGCGCCCATCCGGCAGCCACCAGCGCCTGGGTTTCGGTCGTTCGGGCCGCGCCGGCCAGGATCAGCGCGCAGGTCTCGGCATGCGAACGCAGGACCGCGACCTCCCGGGTGTGCGGATAAGGCGAGCGCGGTTCACAGAGGCTGTCGTCGCCGTCGTCCCAGACGACGATCAACCCCAGGTTCGGGATCGGCGCGAAGGCCGCGCTGCGGGTACCGATGACCACCGACGCCTGGCCGCGTAGTGCCCGCAGCCAGCGGCGGTACCGGGCCGACGGACCCAGACCCGCCGACAGGGAGACCACCCGGTCACCGATCAGCTCGGTGCACGCGGCCTCGAGTCGGTTCAGGTCACGCTGATCGGGCACCACGATGATCGTGCTGCGTCCGCTGATCATCGCGTGGCAGGCGAGCTCGGCGAGCCGGGCCGGCCAGTCCTCGCCGGGCAGTGCCTGCCAGGCAGCCCGCGCGGCTTTGCCGTCGGCGAGCGCACCGAGGAACGAGTCCGCGTGCCGATAGGGCTCCCAGCCCGCCAGATCCACCGTCGGCGGCACCGGCGTGCCGGGTGGTGCCGGGATGGCCTGTTCGGTCCGCGCGTGGCGCGGCGGGATCGCCAGCCGCAGGACATCGGTCATCGTCCCCGCGTACCGATCGGCGACCGCGCGGGCCAATACCGCCAGTTCCGGTGTCAGGACCTGCTCCGGCGACACCACCCGTTCGAGCCATCCGAGCCGGCCCGGATGCTCGCTCGCCTCGATGCGTTCGAGCAGATAGCCGTCGACCAGGCGTCCGGAGAATCGCACCCGCACCCGAACGCCGGGCCTGGCTTCCTCATCCTGGGCAGCCGTCACCTGGTAGTCGAACGGCCGGTCCAGATGTGCCAGACCCAGCAACGGCAGAACACGCGCGATCGGGAGCCGCGGGGCTAACTCACGATCGTTCTTGGGGGCGATGGCCTGGCTCGGACGAGAAGTGCCTCAGATACCCGCCGCTGCCCGCAACTTGTCGGCGCGGTCGGTGTGCTCCCACGGCAGATCGATGTCGGTACGGCCGAAGTGACCGTAGGCGGCAGTCGGTGCGTAGATCGGACGCAGCAGGTCGAGATCACGGATGATCGCGCCCGGACGCAGGTCGAACACCTCACTGATGGCCGACTGGATCTTGGCCGGATCGACGTTCTCGGTACCGAAGGTCTCGACGAACAGTCCGACCGGAGCAGCCTTGCCGATGGCGTAGGCGACCTGCACCTCGATGCGTCCGGCCAGTCCGGCCGCGATCGCGTTCTTGGCGACCCAGCGCATCGCGTACGCGGCGCTGCGGTCGACCTTCGACGGATCCTTGCCCGAGAAGGCGCCGCCGCCGTGGCGGGCCATACCGCCGTAGGTGTCGACGATGATCTTGCGGCCGGTCAGGCCGGCGTCGCCCATCGGGCCGCCGAGGACGAACTTGCCGGTCGGGTTGACCAGCAGGCGCACGTCGCTGGTGTCGAGGAACGGGAGGTTCAGCTCTTCGAACACCGAACCGAGGACCTGGTTGCGGATGTCCGGGGTCAGCAGGTTCTCGAGGTCGATGTCCGCGGCGTGCTGGGTGGAGATCACCACGGTGTCGAGACGGACCGGCTTGTCGCCGTTGTATTCGATGGTGACCTGGGTTTTTCCGTCGGGACGCAGGTACGGCAGCACGCCGCTCTTGCGAACCTCGGTCAGCCGGCGCGCGAGGCGATGCGCCAGCGCGATCGGGACCGGCATGTACTCGGGGGTCTCGTTGGTGGCATACCCGAACATCAGGCCCTGGTCGCCGGCGCCCTGACGGGCGATCTCGTCTTCGGTGATGCCTTCGACGCGCGACTCGTAGGCGTTGTCGACACCCTGCGCGATCTCGGGTGACTGCGCGCCGATCGCGACGTTGACGCCACAGGAGTTGCCGTCGAAGCCCTTGGCCGAGGAGTCGTAGCCGATCTCCAGGACCTTCTCGCGGACGATTTTGGGGATATCTGCGTAGGCGGTGGTGTTGACCTCACCGGCGACGTGGACCTGCCCGGTGGTCACCAGCGTCTCCACCGCAACCCGGGCACGTGGATCCTCGGTGAGCAGGGCATCCAGGATCGAGTCGCTGATCGCGTCACAGATCTTGTCAGGATGACCTTCGGTGACGGACTCGCTTGTGAACAAACGGGAATCGGTCATGGATTTCCTCTCGGAACGGTAGTCCTCTTAGGACAGGGCGTGGGTGCGCGAAAACCCGCGGACCTCAAATTACACAGGATCGGTGTTGGCGGTTGCATCGACCTTCGGTGCTCCACCATCAGGTCGCATGGCCCCTTCATCAGTACGCAAAGCGAGGACCGCGTCAAGTATTCGGCTCGCCATGAGTGTTTTGGTACCCAGTGGCAGTGCGGTCTCGTGGCCGTCGGCAGCGAGAACCCAACCGGTGTTGTGATCCATGCCGAACGCCTTACCGTCACCGACCGCGTTCACGACAAGCAGATCGCAACCCTTGCGGGCCAACTTGGCGCGTCCGTGATCCAGGACTCCATGATGCTCGTCACCGGTCTCGGCGGCAAAGCCGACGATCGACACCTCGCCTGGGATCTGTCCGGAGCGACGAGCCTCGACCAGACCGGCCAGGATGTCGGGATTGGTGGTCAGCTCGATCGGCGCCGGACCGTCGCCGGTCTTCTTGATCTTGGATTCGGCCACAGACATCGGCCGGAAGTCGGCGACCGCGGCGGCCATGATCACCACATCGGTCTCGGGTGCGCGCTTGGTCATCTCATCGGACAACTGCTCGGCGGACTTGATCCGGACGATCTCGACTCCGGCGGGGGGCGCGAGATCGGCGGTGGCGCCGGCGACGAGGGTCACCTGCGCGCCGCGTTGCGCGGCAGCCCGGGCCAAGGCGTAGCCCTGCTTGCCCGAACTGCGATTGCCCAGGTAGCGGACCGGATCGAGCGGCTCGCGGGTGCCACCGGCGCTGATCAGGAACTTTACGCCGCGCAGGTCGTACGGCAGGGCGTCGGGACGTTCGAGAAGGAGCTCGCCGAGCAGCGCGATCTCCTGCGGGTCGGGCAGACGTCCGGCACCGGAGTCGACACCGGTCAGACGTCCGGACGCCGGAGTGATGACCGTGGCGCCCTGCTCACGCAGGGTGCGGACGTTGGTCTGGGTGGCCGGGTGCTCCCACATCTCTGTGTGCATCGCCGGGACGAACATCACCGGACATCGCGCGGTGAGAAGTGTTGAGGTCAAGAGGTCATCGGCCCGGCCGGTGGCGGCCCGCGCCATCAGATCGGCAGTGGCCGGGGCGATGATGACCAGGTCGGCTTCTTGCCCGAGGCGCACGTGAGCGACCTGCGGTACGTCGTCGAACACCTCGGTGCTCACCGGGTTACCGCTCAGTGCCTCGAACGTGGCAGCGCCGACGAACTTGAGTGCTGATTCGGTGGGGATGACCCGCACACCGTGACCGGCCTCGGTGAAGTGCCGGATGACAGAACCGACCTTGTACGCCGCGATGCCACCACCGACGCCGATAACGATGTTCTTGCGTCCACTAGCCGCTTCGGCCACGAAACCTCATCCTCGCTGGTGGTGACGCGACTGATCGACGTCACCACATCCCCGGCATACACAGCATCCCACGATTCCGGAAACCGGAATCGTGGGATCGGGTATCACTCGCCTTCGGTGTGCTCGAGCAGGTCGGCGTGGATCTCGCGCATCGCGATCGACAGCGGCTTCTCCTGAAGACCCGGCTCGACCAGCGGGCCGACGTATTCGAGGATTCCGTCGCCGAGCTGGTTGTAGTAATCGTTGATCTGCCGCGCCCGCTTGGCCGCGTAGATCACCAGTGCGTACTTCGAAGAAGCCCGTTCGAGCAGCTCATCGATCGGGGGGTTCGTGATGCCGAGCGGGGTGTCGTACGCCGTCGCGTCGACCTCGCCGATGAACTCGTCCTGTGTGGTCAAGCTGCTCACAATTCTCCTACGAATTATTCAAATGGGATTCAACCAGCAAGGATAGCAACTTATGGGCCACTGAGTCGACTTCGTCGTTCACGAGCACGTGATCGAACTCGTCGGCGCTGTCCAATTCGGCCCGCGCCGTCTGCAGTCGACGCTCGATCACCTCATCGTTTTCGGTGCCCCGGCCACGCAATCGCGACACCAGAACATCCCAGCTGGGTGGGGCCAGAAAGACGGTGACGGCCTCCGGCACGGTGTCGCGGATGTTCCGCGCCCCGACCAGATCGACCTCCACCAGAGTGGGTCTCCCCTGCTCCATGGCCTCGAACACGGGTTTGGCGGGTGTTCCGGAGCGTTGCAGCCCGCCATGGATCTCAGCCCATTCGAGGAGTTGGTTCTCCTCGATCAGCCGATCGAACTCGTCGCGACTGACGAAGTGATAGTCACGACCGTCCACTTCACCGGCCCGCGGATCGCGGGTGGTGGCCGAGACGCTGAACATCAGCTCAGGGAGCAATTCCCGGAGCCGGCGGACAACACTCGACTTGCCGACAGCAGAGGGGCCGGCCAAAACCAGCAGCCGGCCCCTCTGTTGTAGATCTTGGCTCACGCGCAGAAACGATCAGGCAAAGTCGAACTTGGCGAGCAGAGCCTTCTTCTGCCGATCGCCCAGGCCGCGCAGGCGACGGGTGGGGGCGATTTCGAGCTCGGTCATGATCTCCTGAGCCTTGACCTTGCCGACCTTCGGCAGAGCCTCGAGGAGCGCCGACACCTTCATCTTGCCGAGGATCTCGTCGTTCTCGGCATCCTTGAGTACCTGCTGCAGATCGGTGCCGCCCCGCTTGAGGCGTTCCTTCAGCTCTGCCCGGGCCTTGCGAGCGGCAGCAGCCTTCTCCAAGGCAGCAGCGCGCTGCTCATCTGTCAACTGGGGAAGGGCCACGGTTCCTCCGATTTCGTCTGTGTGTTCTCTGCCCCGGCACCGGTGATGTCGGGGCGGCTGCCTTGTGAGGGCAGCGAAAGCGACCGTACCCACGTGAGCTGCGATTTGCGACCCCGACCCCCGCATTCCCCCACGAAAACCGGTGTTGTAAGCCTTTCGAACCACACCGGCCCGCAAAGGTGCCAGTGATCGCCAAACTCCCGGTTCGGATTCTTCGATCGTACGAAACATGTTGTGCCACAAGCTATTCGATGCAGCGTTCGCCGACATTTCGCGAACATGACATACATCACACTCGCGGTACGGCTGTGACAGGAGTTTCTCGCCGGAAAGTTTCTGAGATTTTTGCGCCTTGCGCGTGTCGGAGATGGGTTTGACCTGCGATGAGTACCACCACCGGACAGCTGGTGTTAGATGACCTTCGTGATCGATCGACTACCGACTCCGGTTCGCAATCTCGTGCGATTGACGGTCGGCGGTGGCATCCGCGACGAGGTGCACACCCCACATACGACCCTGCACTCCGACAGGCACCGCGTCCTGCGCCGCTATGGCGACCTCGACCAGCTCGCCCGGGCCCGCGACGCCGGGGATATCCCGGTGCTGCTGCTCCCGCCGCTGGCGGCACCGGCGGCCTGCTACGACCTCGAGCCCGATCACTCGTATGTCGGCCACCTGCTGGGACAGGGACGGATCCCCTACGTCGTCGACTACGGCGAGATGGACCGATCCGACCGTGGGCTCGGTTTCGAAGGCTTCATCGACGACATCATCCCGCAGGCCATCGGCCGCGTACTCGCAGACTTCGACGGCACCGCCGGAGTCGTCGACCTCGTCGCCTGGAGTCTGGGCGGCACCGTCGCACTGCTCACGCTCGCAGCCGACCCCGGCCTGCCGGTCCGATCGATCACCGCGATCGGCACGCCGCTGAACTACGGCCTGGTGCCTCCGTATCCGCTGGTCCGGCAACTGACCGCCAAGACCGGCCCACGGCCCGTCACCGCGACGCTGACGGCCCTGCGCGGGATTCCTGCACCTCTGGTGCAGATCGCGTACCGCGGCACCGCATGGCAGCGTGAGCTCAAGAAGCCCTGGTTCATCATGAACAACCTGAGCGACACCGACACCCTCGCCCGGATGGAGGTCGTGAACCGATTCCAGCGCCGGTTCCCGGGATACCCGGGACGGTTGGCGGAGCAGATGTGGGAACAGTTCATCTACCACGACGAGTTGGCGGGCGGGGTGGTGAACTTCGGCGATCGCCGGATCGACCTGACCACCATCGAGGTGCCGGTGCAGCTGTTCGGCAGCCACCGGGACGTCATCGTGCCCTGGGCAGCCGCACGCCATGGCGTCGAACTGCTCGCCCAGTCATCGCAGGTGCACTTCAACACGGTCGAGGCGAGTCACCTGGGTCTGATCGCGGGCCCGGCGGCCGAATCGCAGACGTGGCCGCGGATCGATGCGTTCCATACCGCGCTGGACGATCGCGACCATCCGGACGATCAGGACAGCCCGGATCAGGACAGCGCCGACTCGATCTCCGATGCAGTACGCAACGCGGCATCACGCAGCGCGGGCACATCCGGTCCGTGACGCAGGACCGCGCGAGAACTCGCGGGCAGCACCCAGCCGAGGTCGGTGCCGGCGAAGACGGTGCGCAGATCGTCGGCGGTGGCGCCCTGCGCGCCGAGCCCCGGAGCCAACACCGGTGCACCGAGTCCGGCGAGGTCGAGCCCGTGTTCACGGGTGGCACCGACGACAAGACCCACGGTTCCCGAACCGTCGGTGTTGGCCGAGGCGGCCGCATCGACGATCCGCTGGGCCACCGTGACACCGTCACCTTTGGCGAGCTGCAGCGCAGCGCCTTCCGGATTCGATGTCCGGGCCAGCACGAATACGCCACGGCCACCGGCCCGGGCGAGGTCGATCGCCGGCGACAGCGAACCGAACCCCAGGTACGGCGAGACGGTCACCGCGTCGGCGCACAGCGGCGACGACGGATCGAGCCAGGCACGGGCGTAGGCGGCCATGGTCGACCCGATGTCGCCGCGTTTGGCGTCGGCGATCACGAGTGCTCCCCCGGCCTGGCAGCCGGCGATGACCGTTTCAAGCGCGGCAAATCCTTCGGAACCAAAGGCTTCGAAGAACGCGACCTGCGGTTTGATCACGGCCACCGTGCCGGACAGGGCCTCGACACAGATGTCGCCGAACGCCCTGACCCCGGCGCCGCTGACCGGTAGCCCCCACTGCTGCAGGAGTTCGGGATGCGGGTCGATGCCCGCACACAGTCGGCCGCGCTGCGCGACCACCTCCCGATACCGCTCGGCGAAAGTGCTCACCAGCCACCCAGCATCGAGCGGTGCCGCGACTGCAGTGAGAGCACACCCATCGCACCGCCGAGTGCGGCCTCGATGCCCTGGATCGCGGCGCTGGCGCCCTGGACGGTGGTGATGCAAGGGATGTTCACCGACACGGCGGCGCTGCGGATCTCGTAGCCGTCGACGCGCGGTCCCGAATTGCCATACGGAGTGTTGATGACCATGCCGATCTCACCCGAACGGATGTGCTCGACCACCGACACCTCCCCCTCGGGCAGGTCGGTGTCGGAGTGCTTGTAGACCTGCGTGCACGTGATCCCGTTGCGCCGCAAGACATGTGCGGTCCCCTCCGTGGCCAGGATCTCGAACCCGAGATCGGCCAGCCGCTTCACCGGGAAGACCAGCGAACGCTTGTCCTTGTTGGCAACGGACACGAAGATCTTCCCGCCGAGCGGCAGTGAACCGTAGGCGGCGGTCTGCGACTTGGCGAAGGCCCGGCCGAAATCGGCATCGATACCCATCACCTCACCGGTCGACTTCATCTCCGGGCTCAGCAGCGAATCGACGCCGGTACCGTCGCTGCGGAGGAACCGGTTGAACGGCAGCACAGCCTCTTTGACCGCGATCGGCGCGGTGTCGGGCAGCTCGGATCCGTCGCCCTCGGCAGGCAACATCCCGTCGGCGCGCATCTCGGCGATGGTGGTGCCGAGCATGAGCCGCGCACACGCCTTGGCCAGCGGCACAGCGGTGGCCTTGGAGACGAACGGCACCGTCCGGCTCGCTCGCGGGTTCGCCTCGAGGACGTAGAGGATGTCGTCCTTCAGTGCGTATTGGACGTTGAGCAGTCCGCGTACCCCGATGCCCTTGGCCAGTGCCTCGGTGGACCGGCGGACATTTTCCAGATCAGATTTGCCGAGTGTGATCGGCGGCAGCGCACACGCCGAGTCACCGGAGTGGATACCGGCCTCCTCGATGTGTTCCATGACGCCGCCGATGTAGCAGTCGGTGCCGTCGTAGAGCGCATCGACATCGATCTCGATGGCGTCTTCGAGGAAGCGGTCGACCAGGACCGGGTGTTCCGGGTTGATCTCGGTGGCCCGGGAGATGTATCCCTCGAGGGACCCCTCGTCGTAGACGATCTCCATTCCGCGGCCGCCGAGCACGTACGAGGGACGCACGAGCACGGGGTACCCGATGTCGCCCGCGATCTTCTTGGCCTCGTCGAACGTGGTGGCCATGCCGTACTTGGCGGCCGGGAGGCCGGCTTCGGCGAGAACCTTGCCGAACTCGCCACGATCCTCGGCGAGATCGATGGCCTCGGGGCTGGTGCCGACGATCGGCACACCCGCGGCCTGGAGACGATGCGCCAACCCGAGCGGTGTCTGGCCACCGAGCTGCACGATGACACCGGCGACGGTGCCCGACTCCGACTCGGCGTGGAACACCTCCATCACGTCTTCGAAGGTCAGCGGCTCGAAGTACAGACGGTCGGCGGTGTCGTAGTCGGTCGACACGGTCTCCGGGTTGCAGTTGACCATCACGGTCTCGTAGCCGACCTCGGTCAGCGTCAATGCGGCGTGGACACACGAGTAGTCGAACTCGATGCCCTGTCCGATGCGGTTGGGGCCCGATCCGAGGATCAGGACCTTGGGCCGCTCGGTCTGCGGTGCGACCTCGGACTTCGCGGCGGGATCGAGTTCGTACGTCGAGTAGTGATACGGCGTCGCGGCCTCGAACTCGGCGGCGCAGGTGTCGACGGTCTTGTAGACCGGCCGCACACCCAGGCGGTGCCGCAGGTCGCGGACAGCGGCCTCGTCGGCGAGGTCGTCGCGCAATGCGGCGAGCTGGCGGTCCGACAGACCGGTGCTCTTGGCCAGCCGCAGCAAGGGCTCGTCGAGAACCTCGGCCGCCCGGATGTCTTGTCCCAGTTGGTGAACGGCCTCGATCTCGGCCAGGAACCAGGGATCGATCTTCGTCGACTCGAAGAGCTGCTCGACGGTCGCACCCAGCATGAACGCCTGCATGATCCCGTACAGGCGACCGTCCTTGGGCACACTGAGCCGCTGCAGCAGCTCCGGCAGGGTTTCGGCGACCGCACCCTCGACCACCGGTTCGGTCCAGAAGCCGGCGGCCTTGGTCTCCAGCGACCGCATGACCTTGCCCAGCGCCTCGGCGAACGAACGGCCCAGCGACATCGCCTCACCCACCGACTTCATGGTGGTGGTCAGGGTGTCGTCGGCGCCGGGGAACTTCTCGAACGCGAACCGCGGTGCCTTGACCACGACGTAGTCGAGTGTCGGCTCGAAGCAGGCCGGGGTCTTCTTGGTGATGTCGTTGACGATCTCGTCGAGCCGGTAACCGACGGCCAGCTTCGCCGCGATCTTGGCGATCGGGAAGCCGGTGGCCTTCGACGCCAGCGCGGACGACCGCGAGACCCGCGGATTCATCTCGATGACAACCAGGCGGCCGTCCGTCGGGTCCATCGCGAACTGGATGTTGCAGCCGCCGGTGTCGACGCCGACCTCGCGGATGATCGCGATCGAGAGGTCGCGCATGTCCTGGTATTCGCGGTCGGTGAGAGTCATCGCGGGTGCGACGGTCACCGAGTCGCCGGTGTGCACACCGACCGGGTCGACGTTCTCGATCGAGCAGACGACCACGACGTTGTCGGCCCCGTCACGCATCAGTTCGAGTTCGTACTCTTTCCAGCCGAGGATCGATTCCTCGATGAGGACGTTGGCGGTCGGTGATGCCGACAGGCCACCACCGGCGATGCGGTTGAGGTCGGCCTCGTTGTAGGCCAGACCCGAGCCGAGGCCACCCATCGTGAAGGACGGGCGGACGACCACGGGATAACCGAGGTCGGCGACGGTCTCGTGGACCTGGTCCATCGTGTAGCAGACCGCCGAACGGGCGCTCTCACCACCGACTTTGGCGACGATGTCCTTGAACTTCTGGCGATCCTCACCGCGCTGGATGGCCTCGAAGTCGGCGCCGATCAGCTCGATGTCGTACTTCTCCAGGATGCCCTGCTCGTGGAGTGCCACCGCGGCGTTGAGAGCAGTCTGGCCGCCGAGCGTCGCGAGGACGGCGTCGATCGGGTGTCCGGCATCGCGCTCGGCCACGATCACCTTCTCGACGTACTCCGCGGTGATCGGCTCGATGTAGGTGGCGTCGGCGAACTCGGGATCGGTCATGATCGTGGCCGGGTTGGAGTTGACCAGGCTCACGCGTAGGCCCTCGGCCCGCAGCACCCGACACGCCTGGGTACCGGAATAGTCGAACTCACAGGCCTGGCCGATGACGATCGGCCCGGAACCGATGACCAGGACGTGCGATAGGTCTGAGCGGCGGGGCATCAGGCACTGGCTCCTTGTAGCTGGGAAACGAACTTGTCGAAGAGGTAGGCGGCGTCATGGGGGCCGGCCGCTGCTTCGGGGTGATACTGGACCGCGAACGCGTTCCCGCTGATCAACTCGACACCCTCGACGGTTCCGTCGTTGGCGCAGGTGTGGCTGATCCGGGCCCGGCCGAAGTCGGTGTCGAACTCTTCGCCCGCCTCACCCTCGAGCGCGAACCCGTGGTTCTGCGCGGTGATGGACACCGCACCGGTGGCATGGTCGATCACCGGGATGTTGATTCCGCGGTGGCCGAACTTCATCTTGTAGGTGCCGCGGCCCAGGGCTCGACCGAGGATCTGGTTGCCGAAGCAGATCCCGAACAGCGGGATCCCTTCGCCGAGGATGTGCCGGGTCAGGTCGACGATCGGATCCGCGGTGGCCGGGTCGCCCGGACCGTTCGAGAGGAAGACACCGTCGGGCTTGATCGCGGCAATGGCGTCAGGGCTCGAGCCCGCCGGCAGCACATGGACCCGGATGCCGCGCTGGGCGAACATCCGCGGGGTGTTGGTCTTGATCCCGAGGTCGATCGCGGCGATCGTGAAGCGCGGCTCGCCCTCGGGTTCGATGACGTAGCCATCTGTGGTCGTGACCTCACCGGCCAGGTTGGCGCCCTTCATCTGCGGTGCCTCGACAACCCGCTGCAGCAGCTCGTCGGCGTCGGCGAAGGCGTCACCGGAGAAGATCCCTGCTCGCATCGAACCGTGGTCGCGCAGGGTCCGCACGACGGTGCGGGTGTCGATGCCGGCGATGCCGACGATCCCCTGCTCGACCAGTTCGTCTTCGAGGGTGGAGGTGGCCCGCCAGCTGGACACCCGGCGGGTGGGGTTGCGGACCGCGTAGCCCTTGACCCAGATCTTCCCGGAATCGTCGCCGGTCTCACCGGTCTTGCCGGTGCGGCTTTCGCCATCTTCCTTGTTCCAGCCGGTGTTGCCGATCTGCGGCGCGGTCGCCACGACGATCTGCCGGTGATAACTGGGATCGGTGAGCGTCTCCTGGTACCCGGTCATCGCGGTACAGAAGACGGCTTCACCCAGGGTCTGCCCCAGTGCGCCGTATCCGGTTCCGGTGTAACGCTCGCCGTTCTCGAGAACCAGCACCGCTGGCGTTGCCCGGTTTGGCTGTGTCACTGCTTTTTTCCGTCCTGCTCGAAAGGTTTGACCCACTGCGGGTAGATGGTCTTGTCGTCCGCGCGAATGCCGGAGTCGATCTCTGTTCCGGACGGCAGCAGCCACCGGATCACCAGTACGCCGTCCGCGGTCATCACTTTTCCGGCCAGCCCGCGTTCGGTCCTGATCGCGGTGATCTGGTCGCCGGGGATCCAGATGGGGTTGGCACCGCGGCGCTCGATCAGGATCCCGGTGTCATATCGACTGAGTTCTGCGGTCGCCCGGTCGCCGTAGTCGCCGACCGCGACCCGGTCCTGCCAGCTCGGTGCGATGGTCGAGCCGACATACAGACCGGTGTGCGGCCCGATCCGGGTGGTGCCCAGATCCGACGGCACCTCGGGGAACGCGCCGAGCATCTGTTCCTGACGGCGGCCACGACCACGCCAGCCCAGGATCATCAGACCGACGATCCCGCACCAGGCAGCGACGACGATCAGCACAACCACGACACCGGTCATTGCGCAGACCGGACCTTGCCGCCGTTGTTGGTGATCTCGCCCCGCAGAACCGTGGCGATGACGGTGCCGGGCAGGGTGAGGCCGTCGAAGGGCGAGTTGGCCGACAGGCTGGCCAGGGCCTCCGACTGCACGGTCCACTCGGTGTCCGGGTCGACCAGTGCCAGGTTGGCCGGCTCGCCGGCGGTGATCGGGCGCCCGTGATCGGACAGGCCGGTGATCTGTGCAGGACGCTCACTCATCACCGCGGCCACTCCACGCCAGTCCAGCAGACCCGGCTTGACCATCGTCTCGATGACGATCGATAGCGCGGTCTGCAGGCCGAGCATGCCGGGGCGGGCATTGGCGAACTCGCAGCACTTCTCCTGTGCGGCGTGAGGTGCGTGGTCGGTGGCCACGCAATCGATGATGCCGTCGGCCAGGGCCTGGCGAAGAGCGACCTTGTCGCGGCCCTCACGCAGAGGCGGGTTCACCTTGTTGACGGCGTCGTAGGTCTCGAGGCGACTGTCGTCGAGCAGCAGGTGGTGCGGCGTGACTTCGGCGGTGATCGAGATACCTTGGCCGCGAGCCCATTTCAGCAGTTCGACGGTGCCCTCGGTGGAGGCGTGGCAGATGTGGACGCGAGTTCCGGCATCACGGGCCAGCAACGCATCGCGGGCGACGATGGACTCTTCGGCAGCACGTGGCCAGCCGCTCAGTCCCAGACGCGCCGCGGTGGCGCCCTCGTGCGCGATGGCGCCCTTGGTCAGACGGGGTTCTTCGGCGTGCTGGGCGATCAGGACGTCGAGGCCCTTGGCGTATTCGAGTGCCCGGCGCATCAGCAGCGGGTCGTCGACGCACTTGCCGTCGTCGCTGAACATCCGCACCCGGGCCGCACCGGCCGCCATCGCGCCCATCTCGGCGAGTTGCTTGCCCTCGAGACCGACGGTGATCGCACCCACCGGATGGACGTCGACGAGTCCGACTTCCTGGCCACGTCGCCAGACGTAGTCGGTGATGACGGGGCTGTCGGCAACCGGATCGGTGTTGGCCATCGCGAACACCGCGGTGTATCCGCCGAGTGCGGCTGCCGCCGAACCGGTTTCGATGGTCTCGGTGTCTTCGCGACCGGGTTCGCGCAGATGCGTGTGCATGTCGACGAATCCGGGCAGCACGATCGCTCCGGCGCCGTCGAGCACGTCAACGTCAGTACCGGCCGTCAGGTCGGCTCCGATCTCGGCGATGTCGCCCTCGCGGACGAGAATGTCGACGGCGTCACCCCCGTACGGCCGTACGTTGCGGATCAGCAGGTCGCCGCTCACGCCACACCCTCACTCTCGGTTCCGACCAGCAGTGTGAAAAGCACTGCCATGCGCATATGAACTCCGTTGGAAACCTGTTGCAGCACAGTCGACTTGGATGAGTCGGCCACGGAGAAACCGATCTCCATGCCGCGCAACATCGGACCGGGATGCAGGACCACGGCGTGATCGGCCAACAGGGCAGCCCGCCGTTCGGACAGCCCGTAACGGATCGAGTACTCGCGAGACGACGGGAAGAATCCGCCGTTCATCCGCTCGGCCTGCACGCGCAGCACCATCACCGCATCCACCGCGGCGAGTTCGGCATCAAGGCTGTGCGAGATCTCCACCGGCCAGGTCTCGACACCCACCGGCAGCAGGGTCGGCGGCGCCACCAGCACGACCTGGGCACCGAGGGTGGCCAACAGATGCGCGTTGGACCGCGCGACCCGGGAGTGCAGGATGTCGCCGACGATCGCGATCCGCCGGCCTTCCAGCGAACCGAGACGCTGCCGCAGGGTCAGCGCGTCGAGCAGTGCCTGCGTCGGATGTTCGTGGGTGCCGTCGCCGGCGTTGATCACCGAAGGGCCGGGGCCCTCTTCGGCCGTCCACTGCGCGATCTGGTGCGCCGCACCGGACGCCGGATGGCGGACGATGAGAGCATCGGCGCCGGCGGCCCGCAGCGTCTTGGCGGTGTCTCGCAGCGATTCACCCTTGTTCACCGAGGAACTCGAAGCACTGACGTTGATCACGTCGGCGCTCATCCATTTGCCGGCAACCTCGAATGAAACCCTTGTGCGCGTGGAGTTTTCGTAGAAAACCGTCATGATCGTGCGACCACGCAGCGTGGGGAGCTTGCGGATCTCGCGACCGACCAGAGCCTCTTCGAAGCGTTCGGCCTCGTCGAGCAGCGCGGTGGCCGAGTCGCGGGTCAGATCACCGACGGAGAGAAGGTGCTTCATGCGCTGTCCCCTGCCCGCAGCACGACCCGATCGACACCGTCGTGCTCGCGCAGGTGCACCTGGACGTCTTCGCTTCGCGAGGTCGGGATGTTCTTGCCCACGTAGTCCGCACGCAGCGGCAGTTCGCGGTGTCCGCGATCCACCAGCACCGCGAGTTGCACGGCCGCCGGGCGACCGAGGTCGCGGAGTGCGTCGAGTGCGGCCCGAACGGTCCGTCCGGAGTAGAGCACGTCGTCGACGAGCACCACGAGTGCACCGTCCACGCCGCCGGCCGGAACCGCGGTGGATTCGAGTGCGCGATGCGGCTTGGCCCGGAGGTCGTCGCGGTACAGGGTGATGTCGAGGTAGCCGACGGGAACCTGAACACCGGAGAATTCGGCAATGTTCGCCGACAGGCGCCGCGCCAGGAAAATGCCCCGAGTGGGGATTCCGATGATGACAACCCGCGGTGAATCGGGGTCGTCGAGAGCTGTTTTTTCGATGATCTGATGCGCTATCCGCGCAATGGTCCTACCCACGTCGGCATCGTCGAGTAACTCACGACCCGCGTCGGTACCGTCGCTTTGTTGAGCTGGCACGGTTGTCGGGACCTCCTTCTCCGCCTCTCCGGACGGATCGTTAAAGGATGTCGGCCACTGCGATGGCGGTCGATATCACTACCGCCCACCATCGCAATTTCACCGCAAACATTATCAGGCCGACTCCGGACTTCGGCGATCGCGGTGGATTCACGCCTCCGGAGTTTGTGGCTCCTGTGTCTCGAGTGACGCCCGCACCTGGGGCGCCAGCAGCACAACCCGGCCCAGCACGCCGTTCACGAATGCCGGCGAATCGTCCGTGGACAGTTCTTTGGCCAGCTCGACGGCCTCGTCGACCACCACCATCGTGGGGACATCGGTGGTGTTGAACAGCTCCCAGGTGGCCAGCCGCAGGATGGCGCGGTCGACTGCGGGCAGTCGCGGGAGCGTCCACTCGTTCAGGTGAGACGAGATCACCGCGTCGATCTGTGCGGTGTCACCGGCGATGCCCTCGATGATCAGGGCGGTGTAGTCGTTGATCTTGCCGACGCTGTCGTCGGTGATCGCCAGCTCGCGGCGCTGCGTGATCAGATCGACGGGCGAGCAGTTCTTGACCTCTGCCTCGAACAGCAGATCGACGGCACGCTTGCGTGCCTTGTGTCGGGTACCGGGTTTTTTCACCAGCGTCAGGCGTTGACGCGGCCGAGGTAGCTGCCGTCGCGCGAGTCGACCTTCAGCTTGTCCCCGGTGTTGATGAACAGCGGAACCGCGATTTCTGCGCCGGTCTCGAGCGTGGCGGGCTTGGTGCCGCCGGTGCTGCGATCACCCTGGACACCGGGGTCGGTCTGCGCGACGAGGAGCTCGACCGTGACCGGGAGCTCGACGTAGAGCGGCACACCCTCATGGGTGGCGACCTGCACCTTCATGTTTTCCAGCATGAACTTGGCGCCGTCACCGACCGTCTCCGGGCTGACGTTGAGCTGCTCGAAGTTCTCGCCGTCCATGAAGACGAAATCCTGGCCGTCGTTGTAGAGGTAGGTCATGTCGCGGCGGTCGACCGTTGCGGTCTCGACCTTCACACCGGCGTTGAACGTCTTGTCGACGGTCTTGCCCGACAACACGTTCTTGATCTTGGTTCGGACAAACGCCGGACCCTTGCCGGGCTTGACGTGCTGGAACTCGAGGATCTGCCAGAGCTGACCCTCCATGTTCAGCACGAGGCCGTTTTTGAAATCCGAGGTGTTTGCCACGTTCTTGTTCTTCCTCTCGAGCCGAGGGCGGGGGTTCCCACTCGCAGCTGATGTGCTGTGCGCCGGAGCGCGGTCAGATGACGGTGAATGTCTTGTCGCTGGTGGTGAGCAGTTCGGGATCGCCGTCGCGGATCACGAGGGTGTCTTCGATCCTGACGCCACCTCGGCCCGGCAAGTAGATCCCGGGCTCCACGGTCACCGCTGCACCGCATGGCAGTGTACCCGTGCTCAGCGCGCCGATGGACGGCGCTTCGTGTATCTGCAGTCCGACGCCGTGCCCGAGGCCGTGCACGTAATAGTCACCGAAGCCGGCCTCGTCGATGATCGCCCGCGCGGTGGCATCGACGCCCACCGCCTCGACGCCGGGTTCGAGTGCTTCGCGGCCGGCCTTCTGTGCCAGCGCGACGATGTCGTAGATGTCACGCTGCCAGGACTCAGCCGATTCGAGCACATACGTACGCGTCATGTCGGAGTGATACCCGCCGACGACCGCACCGAAGTCGATCTTCAACAGGTCGCCCGAGCTCAGTTCGGCGTCTGTCGGCCGGTGATGCGGTACCGCCGAGTTCGCGCCGGTCGCCACGATCGTCTCGAAGGAGACCGCTTCGGCACCCCGCTCGAACATCGCCCATTCCAGGGCCCGGGCAACCTTGCGCTCGGTGTTCCCCGGGACCAGGACCCCGGCGGCGATGATGTCGGCGAGCGCCAGGTCGGCGGCCTGGCAGGCAGTGCGGATCTGCTCCACCTCGAACTCGTCTTTGACGATGCGCAGCTCTTCGACGAGTGGTGCCACCGGGACCAGCGTCTCGGAGCCGGCGAGCAGCGGCAGCAGGCGCTGATGGGTCGCCACCGTCACCACGTGCTGCTCGAATCCGATCCGGGCACCCGAACCGGCCAGGTATTCGATCAGAGCCCGCGGGCAGTCGCGATTGATGATCGAGGTCAGATCCGGGGCCTGTTCGGCGACCTGGGTGATGTAGCGACCGTCCGTCGCGATCCGGTCGTCGCCCGCCGCGGTGATCACCACCCCGCCGTTCGAACCGGTGAATCCGGTCAGATAGCGCACGTTGACCAGATCAGTGATCAGCAGGGCGTCGACGCCGGCGCCGTCGAGCATTGCGCGCAACCGGTCACGACGCGCTGATTCCGCAGTTGGTCCGAGGTCGGTGACCACTCGTTCAACAGTCATGAATTCCAGGCTAGTGGAGTTGCCGGGACGCGCGCGGTCCCGTGAACACTTCGGACACCGTGTTCGTTTTTGTGGGCACTGCCACATGAACACGTTCCACATCGGTAGTCTGCTCACATGGTTGCGTGGTTGTTACGTGGTTTGGTGATGTCGGCGGTGCACATCGGTGCCCGGGTCCTGTTGGGGCTGGCCATTGTGGCCTGGCCTCTGGAGACGAACTACTGGAAGACGATCGCCATTGCCGGCGTCGTTCTGGTGGCGCTGATCTGGGGTGGTATCGACGGCCTGATCGACGGCCGCGCGCATCCCGATCCCGACGACTACGACGATCTCACCATGCGCTGGCTCAAGGCCGGACTCCTCACCGGACTCATCAGTGCGGTCGTCTGCTGGGTGCTCGGCAACTGGGTGATGTCCGGTATCGGCGAGAACTCGCTGGCCATCGAGATCTTTGCCGGCGGTTCGTTCACAACCCTGCTGGTGTTCGTCCCCGCCCTGGTCGGCGCTGCGGTCGGCCGGTTGCTGACCCGTCGGCAGCACCGCAAGAACGAGGCCAAGCAGGACGACAACTACTACCGGGAAGACGCCCGCACCGCCTCCTAGACGAGCCACTTATACGAAGACGAGCCACGTGTATGTGGCTCGTCTTCGTATTTCCGGCTCGTTTGTGGGTCGGGCGGAGAACTAGAGCAGGACCGCCCCGTTGGTCGGTTCGTCTTTGGCCACGGTGGAGTACGCGGCCGCCAGCAGGGACGGATCCGGTGCCTCCAGGCGCCCTGGCTTGGCCAGGCCGTCGAGGACCACGAACCGCAACATGCCCGAACGGTTCTTCTTGTCCCCCGCCATGCCTTTGAGCAGGTCGGGCAGCGCGTCGGCGTCGTATCCGACCGGGAGCCCCACCGACTCGAGCACACTGCGGTGGCGGTCTGCGGTGGCGTCGTCGAGACGGCCGGCCAGGCGTCCGAGTTCGGCGGCGTAGACGAGCCCCACCGACACCGCGGCGCCGTGACGCCAGCGGTACTTCTCCCGGCGCTCGATGGCGTGCCCGAGTGTGTGCCCGTAGTTGAGGATCTCCCGCAACGATGATTCGCGCAGATCTGCCGCGACCACCTCGGCCTTGACCCGCACCGACCGCTCGATCAGTTCGGGCAGGACCGGACCGGTCGGGTCCAGGGCGGCCGCGGGATCGGCCTCGATGAGGTCCAGGATCACCGGATCGGCGATGAAACCGGTCTTGATGACCTCGGCCATCCCGGCGATGATCTCGTTGCGCGGCACGGTCTCCAGGGTCGCGATGTCGATGAGGACGGCCCGCGGTTCGTGGAACGATCCGACCAGGTTCTTGCCGGCCTCGGTGTTGATGCCGGTCTTGCCGCCCACGGCGGCGTCGACCATCGCCAGCAGCGTGGTCGGCACGTGGACCACCGGGATCCCGCGCATCCAGGTGGCGGCGACGAATCCGGACAGGTCGGTCGCGGCTCCCCCGCCCAGGGACACCACGACGTCGTTGCGCTTCATGCCGATCCGTCCGAAGACCTCCCAGCAGAACGAGGCGACGGACAGTTCCTTGCCGGCCTCGGCGTCGGGGATCTCCACACGGTGGGCGTTGAAGTTGTTCTCGTCCAGCGTCTTCCGGATGACCTCGGCGGTCTCGGCGAGCGTCGGCTGGTACAGGATCGCCACCGAATCGGCACCGGCGACCGCCTCGACGAGTTCGGTGAGCAGTCCGCGGCCGATGATGACCTCGTAGGGGCTCTCGCTGTTCACCGGTATGCGGATCGGTGTGGCTTGTTCGGTCACTGTGTGGCCTCCTGCTCGGTCAGTTGGGTGATGATCTTGTCGGCGACCACACGCTGATGTGGGTGCGCGTCCACAACAAAGGTGGCGGCGTCGCGATAGATCGGATCGCGCCTCGCCAGCAGATCTCGATACACCTGCTTTGGGTTGTCCGCCTTCAACAGTGGGCGGTTGGAGTTCGCGACCCGCGAAAAACCTTGGTCGGCACCGACTCTGAGGTAGACGACCGGATGTCCGGCGAGTAGGTCGCGGGTGGCCTGCGACAGGACGGCTCCACCGCCCAGTGACAGCACACCGGTGACGGTGCGCAGCAGATCGGCCACCACCTGGCGTTCATAGTCACGGAACACCTCTTCACCGTCGGCGAAGATCTCCGGGATCGTCCGGCCGCTGCGTCGCTCGATCTCGACGTCGCTGTCTTTCCACTCGCATCCCAGGACGCGCGCCAGTTGTTGTCCGACCGTGCTCTTGCCCGAGCCCATGAACCCGATCAGAACCACCCGAGGGCCGCGCGCATCGGTCAGACCCGACCCCGTCACGACGAAGGCAGGTGTGCGGCCACACGCTTGAGGTAACCGGCCAGGTTGTCCCCGGTTTCGACGGCCGAATCGCCACCGAACTTCTCCAATGCCGCCTGTGCCAGCACCAGGGCCACCATCGACTCCGCGACCACACCGGCTGCCGGGACCGCACACACGTCGGAGCGCTGGTGGATGGCCGTGGCCTGTTCACCGGTGGTCATATCCATAGTCGAAAGTGCTTTCGGCACAGTGGAAATCGGCTTCATCGCGGCGCGGACGCGGATGAACTCACCGTTGGTCATACCGCCTTCGAGCCCACCTGCCCGGTTGGTCGAGCGCACGGCGCCGCCGGGACCGGGGACCATCTCGTCGTGTGCGGCGCTGCCGCGACGACGGGCGGTCTCGAAGCCGTCGCCGACCTCGACACCCTTGATGGCCTGGATGCCCATGAGCGCGCCGGCCAACCGCGAATCGAGTCGTCGGTCGCCGCTGACGTGCGAGCCCAGACCGATGGGAACTCCGGTCACGACGACCTCGACAACGCCACCGAGGGTGTCGCCATCGCGTTTCGCGGCTTCGATCTCCGCGATCATCGAGGCCTCGGCCTCGGTCGAGTAGGCCCGAACCGGGCTGGCGTCGATCTGCTCGAGGTCCGAGTAGACCGGGGCCGCACCGACATAGGGATCGGAGGCACCGATCGAGATCACGTGCGAGAGCACCTCGATACCGAGGACCTGCCGCAGGAAGTTGCGGGCAACCGTGCCGATCGCCACGCGCGCGGCGGTCTCACGGGCGCTGGCCCGTTCGAGGACCGGACGGGCGTCGTCGAAGCCGTACTTCAACATGCCCGAGTAGTCGGCGTGACCGGGCCGGGGCCGGGTCAGCGGAGCATTGCGGGCGACGCCTTCGAGCTCTTCGGCGGGGACCGGATCGGCAGACATCACTGTCTCCCACTTGGGCCATTCGGTGTTGCCGACCTCGATGGCGACCGGGCCGCCCATCGTCAAGCCATGGCGGACACCACCGACCAGGGTGACCTTGTCGGCCTCGAACTTCATCCGCGCACCCCGGCCGTAGCCGAGACGGCGGCGGGCCAATTGCTCGGCAACCTGTGACGAGGTCACCTCGACACCGGCCACCATCCCTTCCAGGACGGCTACCAGTGCGGGACCATGGGATTCTCCGGCAGTACTCCAGCGCAACACACGTCGATTGTTCCACGCCCATCAACCTGACCTGCGATCAGATCCCCGGCTTGTCACCAGATCCCGCAGCAGAGCGCCGCAGACGCACACAGAGCCGGTCCATGCGCCTGGATGTGCGACCGACGACCTCCGCCACCGCAGATCAGGGCCTGCCCGACCGTCAGCACCTGCGCACACAGCACCAGCAGCGCTGCGGTGCCCACGGATCCCGCCATCGCGCCGACAACCGCGGCCAACTTCACATCACCACCACCGCAGCCACCGAACCAGAATGCGACGACGTAGATGCCACCGGCCATGAGCAGGCCACCGCCGGCGTCCGGCGCGATCGTCACCCCCACCACGGCGCCGAGGACACCCGGAAGGACGACGTTGTTCGGTAGTCGTCGCGTCCGCACGTCGGCACCGGCCAGCGCCACGAACCACAACCCGACGAGCCCGACCACCAGCTGCATTCACCCACCTTCGCGCAGCACGACCTGCGCTCAGTGACATCGGCGATCCGTTTGTGGATGGACGCGGACTGTGTGGAGAACGCGCGCCGGTGGTGTCCGGTTTCAGTCGAGGGCGGCGGCCATCACGGACAACGGCGCCTTCATGCCGGTGAACTGTTCCACCTGTCCGAGCGCCTGATTCAGGAGCATCACGAGCCCACCGACAACAACGCCACCGGCCTCGGAGACGGCCGCGGCGAGCGGGGTCGGCCACGGGCTGTAGATGACGTCGAACAGACGGGTTGCGGGTGCCAGTGTCGCGGCGAGCGATTCGGCGGCCACCGCCGGCACCGTGTTCACCACCACCGCGGCCGTGGCGGCCCGATCGGAGAGTTCCGGGGTCGGTTCAAATGCCAGGACGTCGGTGGCCAGACCCAGCGCGTCGGCAACCGCGAGAACTTCCGCGGCGCGGACGCGGCTGCGCGCGACGATGCTGACATCGCCGATCCCGGCGCCGGCCAGCGCCGCCAGCACGGGCGCGGCGGTACCGCCCGCCCCGACGACAACTGCGTGATTCGACGCCGCCTCATCAATCTTCAACTCGGCCAGAGCTGCCGCCGCACCGTCGATGTCGGTGCAGTCGGCGCGCCAGCCGCCGGGCACCCGCACCAGCGTGTTCGCCGAACCCACGGCAACCGCACGGTCGGTGCGGTGATCGGCGAACTCGAGGGCGGCGCGCTTACCGGGCATGGTCACCGAGAACCCGACGTACTTCTCGTCGATCCCGGACACCAGGGCCGGCAGCTGCTCGGCAGTGCACTCGATGCGCTCGTAGGTCCAGTCGGTGAGCCCCAGCGCGCGATAGGCGGCCAGATGCAGCGCCGGCGATTTCGAGTGTGCGACCGGTGATCCGAGGATCGCGGCGGCCCTGCCCTCCCCCGTCATCAGCAGTTGGTCTGGAGGATCGCGTTGTCGCACGCCTGCTGGCGATTGCGCTTGTGCTGTTCGTAGTCCTCGGTGAACAACGTGGTCCCCTCCCGATCGACCGTGACGAAATACAACCAGTTGCCGGCCGGTGGGTCGAGGGTCGCCTGCAGCGCTTCCTGCCCGACCGCACCGATCGGGGTGATCGGTAAACCCTTCTGCTGGTAGGTGTTCCACTTCGTGGCCGCCGTGAAGTCGTCGCCGGCGACGTCGATGTTCTGTACGGCCGAGGTGTAGTTGACCGTCGAGTCCATTTGCAATGCCTGATCGTCGGCGAGCCGGTTCACGATGACCCGGGCAACCTTCGGATAGTCGGCGGCGGTGTTGACCTCACGTTCGACGATCGAGGCCGCCACCAGCGTCTGGTATGGGGTCAGACCCGTGGACGTGGTGCCCGATTCCGGCAGACCCCACTGTGCGAACAGGGATGCGCTCCGCGAGATCAGGTAGTTCAGCGTCTGCACCGGTGTGAGTCCGGGGTCGATCATCTCCCACGATGTCGGTGCGATCAGACCCTCGATCCGTCGATGATCACCCGCGAGCGCCGACACGGGGTCGAGCGCCCACGCCGGGACACCCAGTTCCTCCGGTGTGGCGGTCGCGGCGGCCTGTGCCAGATCCTCGACCGTGGAGCCTTGCTTCACACCGTTGAGATCGACGGTGGTGGCCTCGGCGACCCGCGCGAAAATGCCAGGAGTGGTCTTGCCGTCGATACCCACCTTGCTGTCGAGCTGCAGACCCTCGGGGATCACCACGCGGCCGACCCGGTTCTCCATGTCGGTCAGCATCGCCACGGCGGTTTCTGCCGGGATCTGCGTCCGAAGTTTGTAGAAGCCCGGCGAGATCGGCTGGTTGCCGGCCTCGGTCGTGAAGGCGCCGACGCTGGCGACCACGTCGTTCTCATCGAGGATCTGGCCAACGGTGGTCAGTGTCGCGTCCTGCGGGATCGACACGAGAACGTCCGAGGTGCCGGCGACGTTGGTGTAGTCCTCGTCGTCGGACCCGAAGAAGCCGACGATGCGCAGTCCGGCATAGCCGATGCCGCCGACCAGCGCCAGCATGAAGATGAGGGCGGCCGAGACCACGATCAGCTTCCGCTTCCTGCGGCGCGCTGCCGCGGCGGCGGAGCGTTTGGGCGAACGGCCACCGGAAGGCCGGCCACCGACCGCCTCGTGGCGGCGGGTGTACTCGGCACGCCCGGGATCGACATAGGGTGCCCGCGCGTCATGCCTGGGGTCCGGGTCGTAGGCCCGGGGATGTATCGGCTCCGGCGCCGTCCGAGCAGGGGCCTGGTGTGGCGGGTTCTGCTCGGGTGCGATCTGCCGGGATGGTGGCCGCGATGATGTCGGAAGCGGAGGTGCCACCGCCTGTGAGGTGTCTGGTTGCGGCTCCCACAGCGGTTCCGCAGCCGGAGGTGGTGGCTGCGGCGAACGGTGTCCGGCTGCCGGATCACGCGGCGGGATCACCTCGGGTCCGCGCCGGCGACCCGGCGACGTTCCGTCTCCCTGAGTGAAGTACCTCAGACGGTCGGCGTCGTAGGGGGTATCGGCACGCCGGCGGCGGCGTCCCGGTCCTACGTCGGCCCGACGATCGTCGGATCGGTCGTCACTCACCTATGGCCTTCCTGACTCGCCTGCAGATCCAGCCAATTCTGCAGGATCGCCGTGGCAGCAGCCTGATCGATCACAGATTTCTGGGATTTCGCCCGAACGCCGGACGAACGAAGCGCCTGTTGCGCGGTCACCGTGGTCAAACGTTCATCGGAGTAGACCACCGGTACCGGTGCGATGCGCGCTGCCAGCGCGGAACCGAAGTCGGTGGCGAGCACGGCCGCGTGACCGTGCTCGTCCCGCAACGTCTTCGGCAGGCCGACGATCACGCCCACGGCCTCGTATTCCGCCACGATCTCGGTGATCCGACGCAGATCGGCGTCACCTTTGGGTGTGCGGGCGACAGTCTCGACCGGGGTGGCCAGGATCCCGTCCGGATCGCAGGAGGCCACACCGATGCGGACACTGCCGACATCGATGGCTATGCGGCGCCCTCGCGGCGTCAACGTCATCGAGCCGAGCCGACCAGTTCACGCAGCCGAACCAGTGCCGAATCGATACCCTTGGCGTCACTGCCGGAACCCTGTGCCAGGTCCGGCTTTCCGCCTCCGCGGCCCGACACCAGCGGCGCCAGATCGCGAACCAGATCGCCGGCCTTGATCCCGGCGTCGCGGGCTGCCGCGGTGGTCGCGACGGCGAACGGCACCTTGTCGCCGGATGCCGAGAACAGCACCACCACAGCATTGTCCGAGCCGACGCGTCCGCGCAGGTCTGCGGCCAGTGTTCGCAGGTCACCGGCGTCCATACCGTCGAGTTTTCCGGCCACGACCAGGACGTCGCCGACACGCGTCGCCTCGTCGATCAGCGAGCCCACCGAGGCCTTCGCCGCGTCGGCCCGCATCTTCTCGATCTGCTTCTCGGCTTCTTTGAGCTTGGTGACCAGGGACTCCACCCGGCCGGGCACCTGGTCGCTCGGCACCTTCAGCGAGGTGGCCAGCCCGGCCAGAAGGGCGCGTTCCTTGGCCAGGTAACGGTACGAGTCGAGGCCGACGTACGCCTCGACGCGTCGCACACCGGAACCGACCGACGACTCACCGAGCAAAGTGACCGGGCCGACCTGCGCCGACGAACCGACATGGGTTCCACCACACAGCTCCATCGAGAACGGTCCACCCATCTCGACCACTCGCACGACGTCGCCGTAGTTCTCGCCGAAGAGCGCCAGCGCGCCCATCGCCCTGGCGTCGTCGATGCCGGTCTCGAACGTGTTGACGGGGTAATTGGCCTCGACCGCGGCGTTGGTGATCTCTTCGATCTCCGTGCGCTGTGCCTCGGTCAACGCACCCTGCGACGCGAAGTCGAACCGCAGGTAACCGGGCCGATTGAGTGAACCCGCCTGCGTCGCAGTCGGTCCGAGCACCTGGCGGAGTGCGGCACCCACGAGGTGGGTACCGGAGTGGCCCTGGGTGGCGCCGTGCCGCCAGGCGGCGTCGACCTGGGTGAGGACCACGTCGCCCTCGGCGATCTCGCCCTCGTCGATGACGGCCCGGTGCAGCCAGACCGACTTGCCGACCTTCTGAACGTCTTTGACCGTGAGCCGCAGGCCCGACGAGGTGGTGATGGTACCGATGTCAGCGATCTGGCCGCCGGCCTCGGCGTAGAGGGGGCTGCGGTCGAGGATGACCTCGATCTCCTGACCGGCGACGGCGCTCCGCACGCGCTGCCCATCCGCGACCAGACCCAAAACCTTTGATTCCGAGGTGAGTTCGTCGAATCCGGTGAACACGGTCGGTCCACGATCGAGGAACTCGCGGTACACACTGAGGTCGGCGTGACCCGACTTACGGGCGGTGGCATCGGCTTTCGCGCGCTGCCGCTGCTCGGTCATCAGCACTTTGAACCCGTCCTCGTCCACCGACAGTCCGGCCTCGGCGGCCATCTCCAGTGTGAGGTCGATCGGGAACCCGTACGTGTCGTGCAGGGCGAATGCATCTTTGCCGCTGATCCGCGTGGCGCCGGAGGCCTTGGTGGTCTCGGCGGCGTCGTCGAACAGCCGGGATCCGGCGGTCAGGGTCTTGAGGAAGGCATCTTCCTCACCCACCGAGAGGCTGACGATCCGGGCTCGCTGATCGGCGAGTTCGGGGTACGACGCGGTCATCGTGTCGATGACAGCCTCGACGAATTCCTTCATCGCAGCGCCGGTGGCTCCGAGGAGCCGGACCGAACGCACGATGCGCCGCAACAGGCGGCGCAGTACGTAGCCGCGGCCGTCGTTGCCGGGGGTGATGCCGTCGGCGATCAGCATCACCGCGGTGCGGGCGTGGTCGGCGATGACGCGGAACCGCACCGAGTCGGCCGGGTCGGCGCCATAGGTACGGCCGGTCAGCCGTTCGGCGACACCGATGACCGGGGCCAGCAGGTCGGTCTCGTAGACGTTGTCGACATCCTGCAGGATGCAGGCGACACGTTCGATGCCCATGCCGGTGTCGATGTTCTGCTTCGGCAGCGGTCCGAGGATCTCGTAGCCGTCCTTGCCACCGCCGGGACCCCGCTCGTTCTGCATGAAGACCAGGTTCCAGATCTCGATGTAGCGGTCTTCGTCGGCCTCGGGGCCGCCCTCGATGCCGTATTCGGGTCCGCGGTCGTAGAAGATCTCCGAGCACGGACCACACGGCCCGGGTACACCCATCGACCAGTAGTTGTCTTTCATGCCGCGCCGCTGGATCCGCTCGGCGGGCACACCGATCTCGTCACGCCAGATCGCGAAGGCCTCGTCGTCATCGAGGTACACCGTCGGCCACAGACGCAGGGGGTCGATGCCGAAACCACCGTCGTCGACGGGGTTGGTCAGCAGAGTCCAGGCGAAACCGATCGCTTCGCGCTTGAAGTAGTCGCCGAACGAGAAGTTGCCTGCCATCTGGAAGAACGTGTTGTGCCGGGTGGTGATGCCCACTTCCTCGATGTCGAGGGTGCGGACACACTTCTGGATGCTGGTGGCCCGCACGTACTGCGGCGTCTGCTCGCCGAGGAAGTACGGCTTGAACGGCACCATGCCGGCGTTGACGAAAAGGAGATTCGGATCGTCGAGGATCAGGGACGCGCTCGGCACCTCGACGTGTCCGGCCTTGATGAAGTGATCCAGGAACCTCTTCCTGATCTCATGCGTCTGCACTGACTGTCCTCACTCTTTGACTCCACCTGGTTGTCCAGGCCCAACTACGTCCGTCGCATTCAACGTGACTAACCCACACTACTGGCAAGGCGATGCCCGAGTCGCACCGCGAGACCAGACAAACCCGACTCCGGGGTTCAGCGACGCCCGCGGATGATGTTGCGCAGGCGACCGAGGCGCGGACCGATGTCACGCTCGCGACCGCGATCGGTGGGCTCGTAGTAGTCGACGCCGACCAGTTCGTCGGGTGGGTACTGCTGTGTGAGCACACCATCGGGGGCGTCGTGCGGGTATCGGTAGCCCACGGCGTTGCCGAGTTTCGCCGCACCCGCGTAATGGCCGTCGCGCAGGTGGGGCGGAACCGAGCCCGCCTTCCCGCCTTCGACATCAGCGATCGCCGCCCCGATGGCCGTGACCACCGCCGCCGACTTCGGTGCGGTGGCCAGATGAATCGTGGCCTGCGCCAAGGCAAGCCGGGCCTCGGGCATCCCGATCAACTGCACGGCCTGCGCGGCCGCCGTGGCCGTCTGCAATGCGGTCGGGTCGGCCATGCCGATGTCTTCGCTGGCATGGACAACCAAGCGGCGGGCGATGAACCTCGGGTCCTCCCCCGCGCTGATCATCCGGGCCAGATAGTGCAGGGCCGCATCGACGTCGGAACCGCGGATCGACTTGATGAACGCGCTGGTGACGTCGTAATGCTGATCACCCCCGCGGTCGTAACGCACGGCGGCCCGGTCGACGGCGGATTCGACGTAGGCCAGCGTGACGACCGCCGGCCCCTCCCCGTCGGCGTCGACATCCGAGAGCACCGCATCGGCGGCGGCCTCGAGAGCGGTGAGGCCACGCCGGGCGTCTCCGCCGGAGATCTTCTCGAGATGGTCGAGCGCGTCGTCGTCGATGGTGACCGCACCGCCGAGGCCACGCGGATCAGATGCCGCCCGCACCAACAACTTTCGGATGTCGGCGTTGCTCAGGGAACGCAGTTGCAATACCAGCGATCGGGACAGCAGCGGGGCCACCACCGAAAACGACGGATTCTCGGTGGTCGCGGCGACCAGCAGCACGATCCGGTTCTCGACCGCGTCGAGCAGCGCATCCTGCTGGGTCTTGGAGAACCGGTGGACCTCGTCGATGAACAGCACGGTCTGGGTACCGGAGATGAGGCGCCGGCGCGCGGCATCGATCACCGCACGGACTTCCTTCACACCGGACGACAACGCCGACAGCGCCTCGAAGCGGCCACCCGCGGCGGTCGAGATCAGGGATGCCATCGTCGTCTTGCCGGTGCCGGGAGGACCGAACAACAGAACCGAGGCGGCGCCCGACCCGTCGATAAGTCGGCGCAGCGGAGACCCCGCTTCGAGCAGATGTTCCTGTCCGACAATCTCTTCGAGCGTTGCCGGCCGCATGCGGACGGCCAGCGGTGCACCTGCTGCCGGGCGGGCCAGACCGCCGGTGACCGGATCAGGTGGTGCGACGGGAGTATCGAACAGGCCGCTCTGATCAGTGGTCATCGGGCGACGTCAGTGCAGCCAGGACGAATCCAGCGCCTGACCGACCGAATCGGCGAAGCCGGCGAGCGCGGGTTCGCCGGCCCGACGGGCGGCGTCGGCCAGCGCTGTCCACCGATCCACGATCACGCGGGGATCCGAGGTGCTCAGCGCCAGGCCATGAGCTTCGTCGTCCCGGCCGACATCGGTGTCGTCGACCGGCAACATCCACATCGTCGACAGCCACACCCACGCCAGCCGCGCCACCACGGCCTTGCGGGCCAGTTCACGGTCCGAACCCAGGCTCGGCCAGATCGCCTGCACCTCGGAGCGCCATGCATCGAGCATCCGGGTCTCGAGATCCACCCGGGCGGCCGCCGAACCCGGCGACAACCACGGCGCAAACGTCACCAGTGCGTACGCGATGTCGAGGGTGGCGTCGCGGAAACCACCCCACTCGTAGTCGAGGAACCGCACGCCGTCGTCGTTGATCAGGATGTTCTCGGGGCCCACGTCCGACGGGCTGAACGCCCGGTGGTCACCTTCGCCGAACAGGTCACGCGCGGCGTCGAGCGCATCCTGGACACCCTGGTCGAACGTCAGTCCCAGCATCTCTGTGACCACCTTGGGCGCCGAGTCCACCGCGGCCTCGAACTGGCTCCGCAGCGCGTCGACGGCGATACCCTCGGCGCCCTGGCGCAACAGCGCCGCGAAATCGTTCTCGCCACCGACCGTGGCCGAGTGCATCCGCCCCAGTGCCTGTCCCCAGGCGCTGACGGAGTTGCCGACCGCAGCGGTGTCGTTGGAGCTCAGCAATTCTGTCATCGAACGGCCGTCACCGAGGTCGCTGAGGACCAGGACCCGGGATGCCAGATCGAAGGCGATCAGGGCCGGGCCCGGTCGCGATTCCGTCGGGAGTGCGTTGGCGTATTTGTACGAGGCGACCTCGCGGTAGAAAGACGCACCCGAGGCGGTGTCCCCGTCGCCGAGGACCTTGATCACCAGCGTGCGATCAGCCGAAAATGGATTCTTCGCGACTCGAACCCGCAGAACCTGGGTACGACCGCTGCCACCCAGATCAAGGGGTTCGGCTAAGGACACGGGGGAGCCGGCACGAGCGGCCAGAAGCCGCTCAGCTGCCTGCACCGCGCCGGTTTTCTGGCTATCGGCAAGAACAGTCATCCCTTACAACCTACCCAAGTACGTAGGACCCGAATTACATCCATAGGAAATGAGCTTCAATTTTCCGGCGCGACATCCACAGCGACGTCGATTTTACTCTTCCGGGATTCGGTATAGATAACTCCTCGCAGCGGTGGCACATCGTCGTAATCGCGGCCCCAGGCGACCGTGACATGGCGCTCGTCGACGAGTTTGTCGTTGGTGGGGTCGAAGGCGATCCAGCGATCCCCCGGAAGCCACACCGCGGCCCACGCATGCGACGCGTCGGCACCGAAGATCCGCTCGCGTCCGGGGGGCGGGTCGGTGGCCAGATATCCCGAGACATACCGCGCGGCGAGCCCCTGCGACCGGAGACACGCGATCGCAACCCGGGCGAAGTCCTGACACACGCCCTCCCGACGCTCCAGGACCGTGTCGACCTTGGTACTGATCGCCGTGGACCCCGAACGGTAGGTGAAATCACGGAAGATACGGCTGGTGAGCGCCAGAACGACGTCGAGCAGGGGTGCCCCGGGTGTGAAGATCGACGACGCGTACCGGACGACCGCGGGACTGATCTCGGGTGGGTACAGGTCGAGGCGGAACTCGACCGCACGAGCGCCGTCCGGACCGGTCGGCCGGGCCGATTCCCAGGGAGCCCGCGCCGCCGCCGAGTTGAGCAACTCCTGATCCAGCGGATCCACCTCCACCGTCGACACACCGGTCACCTCGAGGCGCCGATGCGGGGTACGGACGTGGAAGTAGTTGTCGTAATTGCCGTAGATGTCGACGCCCGTCGATCGGTCCGATGGCTCGGGATCGATGGTGATCGCGCTGTCGATCACTCGCTGACCGGGCAGGTCGCGTGGCTGCAGATGGCAGCGGCCGTAGCTGCTGCTGACCACGTCGTCGTAGTCGTAGCGGGTCCGGTGCGTGACCCGGTATCGACGTGATGCCCCCTCCACCAGATTTGTATAGGGCCGTGATTGTCCGTCGGGCGTGTTCACTTACATCCCCTCCGATCCGGCACCCCAGAGTGGTTGCATGTCAACCGGATGAGCAAGTCTGGTGCGCCCGAGCACATCCGAGATCTCCCGGAGCCCGGTGTCCAGGGTGCGCATCAGTTCGGCCAACTCCACGCGCTTCCCCCCGGCTCCGATCGAGGCCAGATCCGCCGGGTCGACACGGCGCAGCTCGGACACCAGATCCTCGACGACGCGCTCGGCGGCCACGGAACGGACATTGGCCGGCAGTGCGGTCAGATCGTCGCGCAGCGTCTGCAGTTGATAGATCATCGCCCGCGGGTTGCCCTCGTCGAACAACATCAGTGTGGCCACCGAACCGAGCCGGACGATGCCCCGGTTGCGGCGGCGGTAGGTGATTACCGACTCGCTGGCCGACAGATAGGCCTCCAGCAGACCCTGTTCGGTGTCGGCGTCGTACTGCGGCACGAAGATCGCCGAGGTCAGTCCCGCCAGCATCTGCGCGCGCTCGACACGGCGGCCGATGTCCATGAACAGCCAGCCCGGGTCGTGCACCATCGACTCGGCCTGCAGCCCGGCCAAGGCCAGGAGTCCGTGCAGGATGTCGTCGTGCGCTCGGCCGAGTTCGGAACCGTCGCTCTCGGTGTCCTCACTCGTGCCGGTCAGAGGTGCGGTACCCAGTTCGTTCAGTGCCCGGTCGATGGCGCCGAGCACCATCCACGTGCTCGTCGACAGCTGGTCACGGACCGCGCGGGCCAGTTGCTGCAGGCGGTCGACCGCAAAGGCGACCGAACCCGGGGTCCGCCGGGCACCGGTCATCATGTGCAACCGCGCGGTTGCCGCGAGGACTTCGTCGGGCTCCGGGGCCTTGCCGCTGTCGAAATCGCGGAGGCCGCGGGCGCCTTGCAGCACCGCCTCGTTGCCGGACGCTGACGCAACTGCGCTCAGGAACAACGGGATCGACGCGGTGCCAGTCATCCAGGGCCGGTACCGGTAGTCCTCGTAACGCTCGCGGGCGACCTTGACCATCCTGGTGGTCAGTTCGGCCCGCTCTCCGTACCGGCCGAACCAGAACAGATCGGACAATACGCGCGGCGAGCTGACCACCGGGTCGGAACTCGCCGGGATCGGGATCGAACCGGGCCCGGCGACGATGATCGGGCCACTTCGATCCCCCGACTCCTCCACCCGGACCTGGCCGGCGGCCGGTTCCACGGTGGTCACCCAAACATCTTTTCCGGCAACCGAAGTCATCGCCGAACCGGCGGCACCTTCGGCGAGCACCTGGCCGAGCCCGCCGGGCAGGACCGCGTATCCCGAGCCCTGCGCGACACTGAACGAGCGAATGCCCACCGGGGCGGCACGCAACGGCGAACCGGCGGTACGCGATCGGTACGGGCTGGGAGTGGAGGACGGCGCCACCGAAAACCGTTCCAGGACACGGCCCACCCACTGCCACGGCTCGGTGGCGATGCGGGCGCGCAGTGTGTCGATCGCACCGGTGCTCAGCATCGGTCCGGAGAACTCTTCGCCGGTACGGAAGTTCGTGATGGCCAGCTGCGGAAGATCGGCCAGCAACTTGGTTCGTTCGAGATCGTTTCCGGCCCAATATGATTGCACTGAGTTCAGCAACAGGTCCTCACCGAGGAGGTGTTTGCTGACCGCGGGCAGGACCGTGTGCAGCGCCGGATTTTCGAGCACCCCGCTGCCGAGTGTGTTGAGGACGGTCACCGTACCGCGCGAGACGGCCTCCACCAGACCCGTGACGCCGAGCCGGGAATCGGTACGCAGGTCCAGTGGATCGGAGTAGTCGGAATCGACTCGGCGGATGATCACGTCGAGTCGCTTGAACGTACCCAGCGACCGCATGTAGACCGTCCCGTCGCGGACCACCAGGTCGGCGGCCTCCACCAGGGGAAAGCCGAGGATCGACGCCAGGTACGCCTGGTCGAAGGCGGTCTCCGACAGCGAACCCGGGGTCAAGACGGCAACGGTGGGTTCCTCGATGCCCTGTGGTGCGTATTCGAATGTCGCCAACCGGACCGTCGCCGCAAACGCGGACATCGGCCGCGGGACACAGCGCTGCAACAGGCGCGGGAACGCCCGCGACATGAGCTGACGGTCGGCCAGCGCATAACCGATACCCGACGGCGCCTGAGCGCGATCGGAGTAGACCAGATGCTCACCGCTCGGGACCCGGCCGATGAGGCAGGCATGCATGAACAGCATGTGGGAGCGCACCTGCGGAAAACGCGATGCCTTGCGGACATAACCGGGATGTCCGTAGATCATCTCCGGTGGCACCAGCCCCGACATGATCACCGTCTGGTCGGCGTACACATCCGACAGCAACGCATCGAGCACCCGGGCCCGTTGTTCTATGCCCTTCTCGAGCAGCTGCCATTGCGAGCCGTCGAACAGCAGCGGCACGCAGTCGAGCTCCCAGCGCCGCTGCTGCGTGGAATTCCCTGTCGGGGCGTTGTAGGTGATGCCGTCGTCGTCGACGAGAGTTCGCACCCGCTGATCGGCCTGCCGCAGCCCGGCGTCGGCCATCCGCTCGAGTCCGTCGACGAGACCGGACCACTGGCCGCGCACCGCGCCGGTGTTGTCGAACAGCTCGTCGAAGGGTCCGGACGGTGATCCGGGCATCGCCGAGAGATCGAATAATCCGTACCGGTCAGACCGGTATCGGTCCAAAACCCCGGTGGGTTCAATCGTAGGCAATGTCACCGAAGAACTGTACGTGCTCGCCGCAGATCCAAAATCATCGGCACGCCGGAATCGGTCGCCAGCCTGGCCTGATATTCGCGGAGCTTGGCCGTGTCGACGGTGCCGGTCTGATGTCCGGTCGCCGCAAAACGCCCGTTGCGGCGAGCTTCGGCCTCCACCGCATTCACCGGCGGACGCTCGTAGGCCAGACCACCGGGATGGATCACGTGATAGGTCGCACCGCCAACGGAACGCCCGTTGTGTGTGTCGACGAGGTCGAAGACCAGCGGGCTGTCGATGGTGATCGTCGGATGCAGGGCACTCGGCGGCTGCCAGGCCCGGAAACGGATCCCGGAGACGGACTCCCCCGCCCGGCCCGTCGGGGCCAGCGGGACCGGTACGCCGTTGCAGGTGAGGATGAACCGGTTCGTGTCGCCACCGAGCATCCGGACCTGCACGCGCTCGATCGACGAGTCGACGTATCGGGCGGTGCCACCGAACGCGGACTCCTCGCCGAGGACGTTCCAGGGTTCGATCGCGCCCCGCAACTCGATCTCCACGTCGCGGATGTGCACCGTGCCCAGTCGCGGGAAGCGGAACTCGGTGAACGGGGCCAGCCAGGCGGTGTCGAAGTCGTACCCGGCGTCACGAAGATCTTCGGCGACGTTGCTGATGTCGTCGATCACGTAGTGCGGCAACAGGTGCCGGCCATGGAGGTCGGCGCCGTGGCGCTGCAGCCGGGCCCGGTAGGGCTTGTCCCAGAACCACGAGACCAGACTGCGGACAAGCAACGACTGCACCATCGCCATCTGGTGATGTGGCGGCATCTCGAAGCCGCGAAGCTCGAGCAGCCCGAGTCGGCCCCGCGTCGAGTCCGGGCTGTACATCTTGTCGATGCAGAATTCCGCGCGGTGGGTGTTGCCGGTGATGTCTGTCAGCAGGTGCCGCAGCGCCCGGTCGGTCACCCATGGCAGGTGGTGATCGGTGTTGCCGGCGGCGGTCTCTTCGCTGATGCGATCGATCTCCGCAAAGGCGACCTCGAGTTCGTAGAGCGAGCTCTCCCGGCCCTCGTCGACACGGGGTGCCTGCGAGGTGGTGCCGATGAACCGGCCCGAGAACAGGTACGACAGCGACGGATGCAGCTGCCAGTAGGTCAGCATCGAGACCAGCAGGTCCGGGCGGCGAAGCATCGGTGAATCGGCCGGGCGGATGCCGCCGAGCGTGATGTGGTTGCCGCCGCCGGTTCCGCCATGGCTGCCGTCGATGTCGAAGGACTCGGTGCCCAGTCGCACCCGGCGCGCCTGGTCGTAGAGGGTCTCGAGGAGTTCGGACTGTTCGACGAATGACGACGTCGGCTGAATGTTGACCTCGATGACACCCGGGTCGGGCGTGATCGTCATCGACGTCAGGCGCGGATCCGACGGTGGGCCATAGCCTTCGATGACAACGGGCTTACCCACCTCGGCGGCACTGCGCTCGACCATGTTGACCAGTTCGGCGAAGTCGTCGCCGGTCTCGGTCGGTGGCAGGAAGACGTAGAGGACGCCGTTGCGCTCCTCGGCCACGAGCGCGGTGACCGATCGGCCGGTCGGCTCGACCAGGTCGGCGGCGGTTTCGCCGTCATCGGCCGACGCCTGTGCGGCTGCTTCTGCCTCGGCTTTCGCCTTCGCTTCCGCGGCGGCCCGGGCCTTCTGCATCTCCGGGGTGATCCACAGTGGTTCACCATCGCCGGGCACACCGGTATCGCCCGACGACGTACCCGGGCGGGCACCGGGCAACGGCTCTCCGGCCATCCCCGTCCGCGGCATCACCGGCGCCGCGGCGGCAGGTGATTCCGCCGCCCACGGTGGCAACGAAAGCCCTTCCGCAGAGGTGAGATCGTCGAGCGGTTCGATGTCGAACGCGGTGGGGTCGGTCAGGAAGAACTGCATGTTCGGCTCCCAGAACAGAGCATCCAGGGGCAGTCGCAGACCCGCCGGCGAATTTCCGGGGCTGAGCACCAGGCGGCCACGCCGGGTCTTCCACAACGCACTCTGCCATCCGACGCCGTCCGGGGCGCGGTTGATCGGCATCACGTACGCGGTGGGACTGCTGACCGACGAATCAAGCTCGGCCAGAAGCCGTTTGCGCACCTGCGCCGAATCCTTGTCGGGCGTCAGATCGTCATCCGTCGCCTCGGCGGCCTCCGCTTCCTTGTCCGGCGGTGCACCGACCGGCAGCCGCACCAGTTCGGCGAGCCGCAGCAGCGGGTCCTCGTACGCCGGCATGACCTGCGAGTCAGGGAGTCGAAGTCGACCCGCCAACGCCGAGATGAACGCCTCGGGCCCCTTGGCGGTGGCCGGATCGGTGGGCCCGAGTCCACCCGGTGCCTGCCAATCCATGGTGGCCTGAGCGGCCTCCTTGGTCGGCCAGGGATCGTCGAGCAGATCGGGGTTGTTCCACAACGCTTTTCCGTCGGCGCGCCAGATCACATCGATCTGCCACCGCGGTAGCGGTTCGCCTGGATACCACTTGCCCTGGCCGCGCTGGACCAACCCGTTCGGCGCGTAGATCTTCTTCACCCGATCGGTCAGATCCGAAGCGAGAGAACGCTTGTGGGGTCCGTCGGCGTCGGTGAGCCATTCCGGGTCAACCTGGTTGTCCAGCGAGACGAACGTCGGCTCCCCGCCCACCGTGAGCCGGACATCACCGTCGCGCATCCGGGCGTCGAGGTTGGTTCCGAGATTGACGATCCGCTTCCATTGGTCGCCGGAGTAAGGGAGCGTGACGCGCGGATCCTCGTGGAATCGGGAGACCTCGTTCGAAAAGTCCATCACCGCATGGCATTTGCCGGTGGCACCGGTGATCGGTGCGGCTGCGCCCGGATGTGGGGTCGCGGCCAGCGGGATGTGACCCTCGCCGGCGAACAGGCCCGAGGTGGGATCCATGCCCACCCAGCCGGCGCCGGGGAGGTAGACCTCGGTCCAGGCGTGCAGGTCGGTGAAGTCGGCGTCAGGGCCGGACGGACCGTCGATCGCCTTGATGTCGGACGTCAACTGGACGAGGTAGCCGGAGACGAAGCGGGCCGCCAGACCGAGACGACGCAGGATCGCCACCAGCAGCCACGCGGAGTCGCGGCACGAGCCGACTCCGCTGTCGAGGGTGAATTCCGGCGCCTGCACACCGGCTTCGAGTCGCACCGTGTAGCGGACGTCGTCACGAACCGCCGAGATCAACTGGACGAGATAGTCGATGACGCGCATCTTCCCCGACGCGCGATGATCGTCGACCCATTTGGCCACCAACGGGTCTGCGCCCGGCGAATCCACCGGCCGCAGATAGACCTCGAGATCGCGACGCAGCTCCTCGGGGTATTCGAACCCGACGTGCTCCGCCCACTCCTCGATGAAGAAATCGAACGGGTTGATCGCAGTCAGATCGGCGACCAGGCCCACGGTGAAACTCAGAACCGTGGTCGGTTCCGGAAACACCAACCGCGCCAAGTAGTTGCTGAAAGCATCTTGTTGCCAGTTGAGGAAGTGATCGCCGGGCTCGACCTTCAGCGAGTATGCCTCGATAGGGGTCCTGGAGTGAGGCGCCGGACGGAGCCGCAGGACGTGCGGATAGACCTTCGTCAACCTGTCGAAGTTGTACGTGGTCCGATGCTCAAGTGCCACCTTGATTGTCAAGTAGCGATACCTCCGTGCGTGCCAAAAAACCAGAGTCCTAGTTCATCACAATCCGGGCCTCACCGCCGAATACATGATTTAGGCCACCTGCCAGCCATAGGTCGGGTCCGAACACCTCGTAGGCGATATCGGCCGCCGGAACACCGGCCTCGAGCAACTGGGGACGCATTGCCTGCATGAACGGGCTCGGTGCGTTCTCGGCCACCAGCACGGTGGCAAACGACGCGATCGCACCACCGACCGCGGGCAGCGTGGCCAGACATGGGTCCTACTGGACTCGAACCGGGCATCAGGATTTCGCGAGCATCGCCGGCGCGTGATTTGACGTCCACCGATCACCGACCGACAGTCGTGCGGACGACGAAATCGAGATCAATTGCGCGCCGACAACTTAGGCTGACCGGCAGACCCGCTGCACCCCCGTCCGGCAGTGGAACGGAGAGGCGAGACGATGCGGATTCTGTTGGTCGGAGCGGGCGGCGTGGGCGATGCGATCGCCAGGATCGCAGCGCGCCGCGACTTCTACGAGCTCATCGTTGTCTCCGACTACGACGCCGGCCGGGCCGAACGCACCGTCGCGTGGATCGCCGACAGACACGGCAGTACCGTTGCAGCCCGGTTCATCGCGGCGCAGATCGATGCCGGTGACGCGGCATCGGTGGCTGCACTGGCCCGCGACCATCAGATCACCCACGTGATGAACGCGGTCGAGCCGAAGTTCGTACCGACCATCTTCGACGGCGCGTTCGCGGCCAAAGCCCATTATGTCGACATGGCGATGAGTCTGAGTGCCCCACATCCTGACGAGCCATACGCGAAGACCGGCATCAAATTGGGTGACTACCAGTTCGAGAAAGCCGGCGAGTGGGAGACGGCCGGACTTCTCGCCCTGGTCGGGATGGGCGTGGAGCCCGGTCTGTCCGACATCTTCGCCAGATACGCGTGCGACCACCTCTTCGACACGGTCGACGAACTCGGTACCCGTGACGGCGCCAACCTCGTTGTCCGCGATTCCGACGGCAACGAGATATTCGCACCGAGCTTCTCCATCTGGACAACCATCGAGGAGTGCCTGAATCCTCCTGTCATCTACGACAAGGATCACGCCGAAGGCTGGTTCACCACACCGCCTTTCAGCGAACCCGAGGTGTTCGACTTCCCCGACGGGATCGGTCCGGTGGAGTGCGTGCACGTCGAGCACGAGGAGGTGTTGCTGATGCCCCGGTGGCTCGACGCGAAGCGGGTCACGTTCAAATACGGACTCGGCGCCGAGTTCATCGGCATCCTGCAAACCCTGCACCTGTTGAAACTGGATGCGGTGCAACCAATTCGGGTGCGATCACCGAAAGGCCCGGTGGAGGTTTCACCCCGCGATGTGGTGGCCGCGGCACTTCCCGACCCGGCGACTCTCGGCCCACAGATGACCGGGAAGACCTGCGCCGGAATGTGGGTCACCGGAACCAAGGACGGCCAGGCCAGGCAGGTCTACCTCTACCACGTATCCGACAACGAATGGACGATGACGGAATACGGATGCCAATGCGTGGTGTGGCAAACAGCACTGAACCCGGTGATCGCCCTGGAACTCCTGGCCGACGAAACCTGGTCCGGCGCCGGGGTTCTGGGACCCGAAGCGTTTGATTCGGTCCCCTTCCTCGACCTGATGAAAGCCGACCTCTCAGCAGGCGGTTACGACCAGCCATGGGGCCTCCGCGAGGAAATCCCGACCTGACGGCAAAACCACCCGTTCGGGGCAAACCCACCAGTTGCACGGTAGTTGTCAACCTGTCTGAGACAGGTGTGGGTTGATACCGGCGGTTGTCGGTAGTGGTGGTGGTTTCGGTGGTTGCCGGAACCGTTCGGGATGTTGGTTGTAGTAGTTGGCGAGGTGGCGCTGTCGTTGCTTGTGGGTAGCGGCAGCGCTGCCGGTGTGGACCTGTTCTGGGGTGTAGTAGTTCAGGCCGCTGTGGCGGTGCTCGGTGGCGTAGGCGCCTAGGAAGTGCGCTGTCCAGGTGCGGGCATGGTCGATGGTGTCGAATC
>NZ_KB911520.1:0-203323 GCF_000383535.1 Nocardia sp. 348MFTsu5.1 | reverse complement strand
CGATTCGACACCATCGACCATGCTCGCACCTGGACAGCGCACTTCCTAGGCGCCTACGCCACCGAGCACCGCCACAGCGGCCTGAACTACTACACCCCAGAACAGGTCCACACCGGCAGCGCTGCCGCTACCCACAAGCAACGACAGCGCCACCTCGCCAACTACTACAACGAACATCCCGAACGGTTCCGGCAACCACCGAAACCACCACCACTACCGACAACCGCCGGTATCAACCCACACCTGTCTCAGACAGGTTGACAACTACCGTGCAACGTGTGGAAATGACTGGAACGGGTGGTTCTGTTGTAGGTCAGAGAATCTCGTCGACCGACTCGACCGGACGCGTCAGTCGGGTGCCCTTGTCGGTCACCACGAACGGCCGCTCGATCAGGATCGGGTTGGCCGCCATGGCGTCGAGAAGCTGATCGTCCGAAGCGTCGGCGAGGTCGAGTTCCTTGTACAGCGACTCGCGCTTGCGCACCGCTGTCCGGACCTCGATACCGGCGTCGGAGATCATCTTCTCGAGTTCGGCCCGCGTCGGCGGTTGCTCGAGGTACTTCACGATGGTTGGTTCAACCCCGGCATCACGCAAGTGCTGCAACGTCTTTCGTGACGTCGAACATTTGGGATTGTGATAGATCGTAGCTGCCATCGCTGAGTTACTCCTATGCGCTTCCGTTGAAAAGACTTGTCACCGAGCCGTTTTCGAATACCTCACGGATTGTACGACCCAGGAGCGGGGCGATTGAGAGCACGGTCAGATTGTCGAACCGCTTCTCGGGACCGATCGGCAGCGTGTCGGTGGCGATGACCTCGCGGGCGCCGCAGTTGGCGAGCCGCTCGGCCGCCGGATGCGAGAAGACGCCGTGGGTGGTGGCGATGACGACGTCGCCCGCGCCGGCATCCTTGAGGACCCGCACCGCGCCGGCGATGGTGCCACCGGTGTCGATCATGTCGTCGATCAGCACGCAGGTGCGGCCGGTGACGTCACCGACAACCCGATTCGACTTCACCTGGTTGGGAACGAGTGGGTCTCGGGTCTTGTGGATGAACGCCAGTGGTGCGCCGTCGAGTGCGTCGGCCCACTTCTCGGCCACCCGCACGCGTCCGGAGTCCGGGGAGACCACCGTGATGTTCTCGGTGCCGTACTTGCCCTTGACGTACTCCGACAGCTGGCCCTGCGCATGCATGTGGTCGACGGGTCCGTCGAAGAAGCCCTGGATCTGGTCGGTGTGCAGGTCGACCGTGATGATGCGGTCGGCGCCGGCGGTCTTCAGCAGGTCGGCGACGAGGCGAGCCGAGATGGGCTCGCGTCCGCGGTGCTTCTTGTCCTGACGGGCGTAGGGGTAGAAGGGCAGGACCGCCGTGATGCGCTTGGCCGATCCGCGTTTGAGCGCGTCGATCATGATCAGCTGTTCCATCAGGTGCTGATTGAGCGGGAATGGGCAGCTCTGCAGGACGAACGCGTCCGAGCCGCGCACCGACTCCTCGAACCGCACGAAGATCTCACCGTTGGCGAAATCACGCGCGGTCTGGGGTGTCACCTTGATGTCGAGCTCTTGTGCGACCGCATCGGCCAGCTCGGGATGTGCACGACCAGAGAAGAGCATGAGGCTCTTCTGGTTGTCGGTGGTGGTCCAGGTCACAGCGAGTCACTTTCTTGTTGCACGTTCTTGGCTACGGTCAGCGCGTTGGCAGCGGCCCGGGCTGAGGGCGTGCCAGGCCGTTTGGCCTGCACCCAACCGTCGATATTTCTTTGCTTCCCACCGGAGACCGCGAGGGCTCCCGGGGGCACATCCTGCGTCAAGACGGTACCCGCTCCGGTGTAGACACCATCGCCGACATTCAGTGGTGCTACGAACATCGTGTCTGATCCGGTTCGGCAATGTGCCCCGATTGTGGTACGCGTCTTGTTCACACCGTCGTAGTTCACAAAAACGCTTGATGCACCGATGTTGGTGCCCTCGCCGATGGTCGCGTCACCGACGTATGTCAGGTGCGGGACCTTGGCGCCCTTGCCGATGTCCGAGTTCTTCGTCTCGACGAACGTCCCGATCTTGCCGGACTCGCCGAGAACCGAGCCCGGACGCAGGTACGCGAAGGGTCCGACCTGCGTGTTTGCGCCGATGACCGATTGTGACGCATGGGTCCGGATGATCGAAGCGCCGGCGCCGACGGTGACGTCGGACAGGGTGCTGTCAGGTCCGATGTCGGCGCCGGTGTCAACGCTCGTCCGGCCCAGCAGCTGCGTTCCGGGCGCGATGGTCACATCGGCGGCGATGGTCACGTCGACATCGACCCAGGTGGTGCCCGGGTCGATGATGGTGACGCCGGCGAGCATGTGGGCCGCCAGGATTCGCCGGTTCAATTCGGCGCCCAGCGTCGCCAGCTGGAGTCGGTCGTTGCAGCCGGCAACCAGGGCGGCGTCGTCGATGTGCTTGGCGCGCACCACTTTCGAGTGCCGGTTTGCGATCTCGATGACGTCGGTCAGGTAGAGCTCGTGCTGGACGTTGTCGGGGGAGAGCTCGGCGAGAGCGCCCCGCAAGGTGGTGGCATCGAAGGCGTAGACACCGGAGTTGACCTCGGTGATGCGGCGTTGCTGGTCTGTGGCGTCCTTCTGCTCGACGATCGCGGTGACCGCTCCGTCCTGAGTGCGCAGAACCCGCCCGTAACCGGTCGGATCGGGCGCGGTGGACGTGAGAACTGTCACTGAAGCGGCCGGCGCACCGGTGTGGCCGGCGATGAGATCACGCAGCGTCGGACCGTCCAGGAGTGGGACGTCCGCGGCGGTGACGAGCACGGTGCCGTCGAAGTTGTCGGGCAGGGCGGCGAGCCCGGCGCGGACGGCGTCGCCGGTGCCGTTCTGCTGCTCCTGGACCGCGGTCGAGATGTCGCGGCCGAGGGTGCCGGCGATGTCGGCGCAGGCAGCGGTGACCTTCTCCCGGTCATGTCCGACGACGACAACCAGGTGGTCAGGCTCGATATCGGATGCGGCGTGCAACGCGTGGGACAGCAGTGAACGACCGCCGATCGCGTGCAGAACCTTCGGGGTGGCCGACTTCATGCGGGTGCCGGCGCCCGCGGCGAGTACCAGTACGGCGGTGGGCCCGGAGGCGGCGCGCTCGGATTCAGGTGCCACGGACATGGGACTCCCTTGGCGGTTGGAAGCGGGGAACGGCCCGATCCTACGCACCTTCGGAGGGCACTTGATACAACTGGTGGACCATCGCAGGTCGTTCGACTCCATGGTTGTGAGTCACCTGGCGATCGTCATCCGAATATTTTTCTACAAGGGAGTAGTTGTGAGCGAGCAGAGAACAGCGATCGTCACCGGCGGTGCGCGCGGTATCGGCGCAGCGGTTGCGAAGCGTCTGTCGGCCGACGGGTACGCCGTGGCGGTCCTGGATCTCGACGAGTCGAGCTGTGCCGACACCGTCAAGGCGATCACCGATGCCGGTGGCAAGGCGATCGCGGTGGGCGCCAACGTCGCCGACGAGGCTGCTGTCGCTGCAGCGGTCGAGAAGGTCACCGGCGAGCTGGGCGCGCCGACGATCCTGGTCAACAACGCCGGCATCACCCGCGACAACATGCTTTTCAAGATGACGGTCGACGACTGGGATTCGGTCATGAACGTTCACCTGCGTGGTGCGTTCCTGATGTCGCGGGCTGTGCAGCAGCACATGGTCGCGGCCAAGTTCGGCCGGATCGTCAACCTGTCGAGTGTGTCGGCCCTCGGTAACCGTGGACAGTCCAACTACTCGGCCGCCAAGGCCGGCATGCAGGGATTCACCAAGACCCTGTCGATCGAGCTCGGCAAGTTCGGCGTGACGGCCAACGCCATCGGACCGGGATTCATCGAGACCGAGATGACGGCTGCGACCGCCGAGCGTGTCGGCGTGCCGTTCGAGGACTACAAGGCTGCCGCGGCGTCCCAGATCCCGGTTGCCCGAGTCGGTCAGCCCGAAGACATCGCCCACACCGTGTCGTTCCTCGCGAGCGAAGGTGCCGGATTTGTCACCGGTCAGGTCATTTACGTCGCCGGCGGCCCGCGCGACTGATCGCCCTCCCACAGACGAGCCAGTTGTACGACGGCGAGCCACATACATGTGGCTCGTCTTCGTATATCCGGCTCGTTTGCGGTGGCGTCGTGGGACGCCGCGTGCCGGTTGTGGGTTCCGGTGAGTCTCATGGCACAATCGTGAGCGCTATCCGCCATGGTGTAATCGGCAACACTCCTGATTTTGGTTCAGGTATTCCAGGTTCGAGTCCTGGTGGCGGAGCAAAGTATTGACGAGATCTCGATTCGTGTGCACCACCGTCGACCCGGATCGGCCGCCGATCCGCCTATAGTTGATCAGCGATGTGGATCAGCGAAGTCGATCACGGTGACGGGGGTGCGGCAATGACGGTCGATCGCCCGACCACAAAGGCCGATCAGGTGCAGCGGGTGCCCCGTGCGCGGATGACGGGCCCGCAGAGACGTCATCAGCTGATCGAGGTGGCCCGCGGCCTGTTCGCCGAAAAGGGATTCGAGGCAACTGCCGTCGAGGAGATCGCGCAACGTGCCGGAGTCTCCAAACCCGTTGTGTATGAACATTTTGGTGGCAAAGAGGGCCTCTATGCGGTGATCGTCGACCGTGAGATGGAAACCCTGTTGGAGATGATCACGTCATCGCTGAGCAAGAACCGGTCGCGATACCGCGTTCAGCAGGTGGCGCTGGCTCTGCTGACCTACATGGAAGATCGCACCGACGGTTTTCAGATCCTGATGCGTGGCTCGTCCACGTCCGACGACACCGGCAAGTATTCGAGTCTGCTCAACGATGCGATCAGCCAGGTCGAGCACATTCTCGGTGGCGACTTCGAGCGGCGTGGCCGCGACCCGGCATTGGCGCCGTTGTACGCGCAGGCACTGGTCGGGATGGTGACCTCGACGGCGCAGTGGTGGCTCGACGTGCGGGAGCCCTCGAAAGAGGTGGTCGCTGCGCATCTGGTCAACCTGTGCTGGAACGGCCTGGTCAACCTGGAGGCCGACCCACATCTCGTGGGACCGAACGAGCCGACGGAGTCGGAAAAGAAACGCCCCTCTTAGGCCAGTTGCAGACTGCGCTTGCTCAGGCCCATCCAGAAACCGTCGATGACCTGATCGCCCTTCTGTTCGGGGTTGTCGCTGGCGCCCAGGGCGACGAACAACGGTGACCAATGCTCGATCGTCGGATGCGCATACGGCATGCCCGGGGCGACGTCGCGGAACCGGATGAGCGACTCCACGTCTCCGTCGGCAAAGCGTTCGGCGGCCCAGGCGTCGAACTCCTTCGACCAGGTCGGTGCGTTGGCGTTCGGTCGCATGTCCGTCAGAAACGGCAAGCCGTGCGTGGTGAATCCGGATCCGACGATCAGAACACCCTCGTCGCGCAGGGGCCGGAGTCGGCGGCCGAGATCGAGTAGTTTTTCGGGATCGAGTGTCGGCAGCGAGATCTGCAGCACCGGGATCCGGGCTTCGGGATACATCACGGTCAGCGGCACGTAGGCGCCGTGATCGAGGCGTCGACGGGGATCGTGGCGGACCGCTTGATCGCCGGGCATCAACGCCTCGATGCGTGCGGCCAGGTCCGCGGCACCGGGGGCGTCATATCGCACGCGGTAGTAGTGCTCGGGGAAGCCGCCGAAGTCGTAGGTCAGTGGCACGGTGGAATCGGTGGCGCCGATGGTGAGCGGCGCCGACTCCCAGTGCGCCGACACCATCAGGATGGCCGTCGGCGTCGGCAGATCCTGCGACCACTTCTCGAGCTGACCCACCCAGCGGGCATCGTCGACCAGCGGGGGAGCGCCGTGGCTCAGGAACAGTGAAGGCATTCGCGTCACAGACATGATTATATCAACCGGACCCCGGTCCGCTTTGTTCCTTCGGAATCCTGCGGCTCAAACGGGCGGGCGGTCGGAATCGACGACGTCGTACTGCATGATGATGCAGTCGACCCAGGAGTCGTGTTTGAAGCCGACCCGCCGCAGACGGCCGACTTCGTAGAATCCGGCCTTGGCGTGCAACGGTACCGATCCCGAATCGGGAATGTCCGAGATCACCGACACGATCCGGTGGGCCGGTGACTCCTTCACCGATTCGAGAAGGCCGGTCATCAGGGCTCTCCCGTAACCCCGCCCGGTATAGGCCGGGTCCAGGTAGATGGTGTTCTCCACCGTCCAGGCAAAGGCCTGTTTCTCCCGGTAGTGGGTGACATACGCGAAACCGACCACCACGCGGTGTTCGTCCTCCGCGACCAGGAAAGGCAGTCGCTGCGAGATCAGGTTGGCGCGCTTGATCTTCCACTCGGCGGCGGTGGGTGAGACGTAGTCGAAGGTGATGACCGTGTTGTCGACGTAGTGCTTGTAGATTGCGGCGACGTCGACACAGTCAGGTGCGGTGGCCGGCCGGATGGTCACTGTCATAGTGGGTACCTCGTGTCTGTTGCGAATTCGGCCAGCTCCCAGAGCAACCCGGCCGTTCGAATGTCACAGGCGGCCGTCGACCTGCCGACGAGCACCGGGCCACCGCGCAGTCCGAACGGGCCATCGGGCCCGACATAGGAACCGGATGGGATGTCCGGGCTCATTGCGCGCAGAGTGATGGCGGCGCCTTCGGCCGGGGTGTTGGCCATGACCCGGCCCGCACCCGCGATCACACCGTCGATCACGCTGATACCGGTGACGCCGAGAATTCCGGTGGTAGCCCACCCCGGGTGCGAGATGGCGGTGCTGATCTGTGACCCGGACTTGCGCAGGCGACGGTCGAGTTCGAGTCCCCAGAGCATGTCGGCAAGTTTGGATTGCGAGTACGCAACCGGTCGGCTCCAGCTCCGGCGCTCGAAATGTGGGTCGTCCAACCGGATCTGCCCGGCCTTGTGCGAGCTCGACCCGACGATCACGACCCGCTCGCGGATCTGCGGCAACAACAGGTTGGTCAGCGCGAACGGGCCGAGAAAGTTTGTGCCAAAAGATGTTTCGAAGCCGTCGACGGTGAAGCCGTGCTCGCCGGCCATGACACCGGCGTTGTTGATGAGGATGTCGATGTCGCCGAGACCGTCGGCGCAACGCCGCACCGACGCCAGGTCCGCCAGGTCGAGTCGGACGACCTCGGCGTGCGAACCACCGGTTTCGGCGGCGATCTGTGTTGCGCGTCGCTTTCCGCGATCGACGTCTCGAACAGCAAGTACCACTTGGGCACCGACGCGGGCCAGCCCGCGCGCGGTCTCCCATCCGAGGCCATTCGTGGCGCCGGTGACCACGATCCGCTTGCCGTCCAGGCGCGGTAGGTTGGCTGCCGACCAGCGTGACGTCATGCAGCCACAATAATCGGCCGCAAGCGGGCCGGCTCGTGCCATCCGATGATCATCGGTCACACCATTCCGGTGCGGACTCTCGCCTTTTCGTGCCGGCGAACGGGCTGGTCGACATGCGAATCTCCTAATGGGCAACTCGCTCACTGTAGGGGTGATGGGCGGATTGTGCGCGGCGTTCGGCGCAGCATCGGGTGCTCCTGGTCACCGCGGTGTTTGCGCACCCGTAAACTGATCGTGTGACTGGGCCCTCTGCTGCATTTTTCACCGGACAGCTATCTGGTTTGGCCCAGATCGCGGCCTCCGACTCGGCGCTGGCGGAGGTGAGTGCCCAACTCGGAACGCCTGAACTCGAACTGGTGGGACCGCCGGCGGCGCGACCGTTCCTGGTCGCCGCGCTGGCCGCGGCCGCGTCGAAACCTGTCCTGGTGGTGACCGCCACCGGCCGCGAATCAGATGAATTGACCGCGCAACTGCGCGACATCATCGGCAAGCGCGTGACGCAATTCCCGTCGTGGGAGACACTGCCGCACGAGAGGTTGTCGCCCTCCGTCGACACCGTCGGCCAGCGGCTGCGGGTCCTGCACCGGCTGCGCAGCCCGGACGACGACAACTACGGACCACCGCTGAAGGTCGTGGTGACGACGGTTCGCTCGCTGGTGCAGCCGCTGGCACCCGGGCTGGGCGAGCTGGACTCCATCACCCTGCAAGAGGGTGCCGAGACCGACTTCGACGAGGTGATCGCGAAGCTGGTCGAGTTGGCCTACACCCGGGTCGACATGGTCGGAAAACGTGGTGAGTTCGCAGTTCGAGGCGGCATTCTCGACGTCTTCCCGACCACCACCGACTACCCTGTTCGCGTCGAGTTCTGGGGCGACGAGATCACCGAGCAGCGGGCATTCTCGGTGGCAGATCAGCGAAGTCAGCCCGAAGTCGACATGAAGCTGGTCCACGTCCATCCCTGCCGCGAACTGCTGTTGTCCGACGGTGTGCGGGCCCGGGCGGCAGACCTCGCAGTCGACATGGCCGACGACTCGTCGGTGGTCGAGATGCTGACCAAGCTTTCGGAGGGCGTCGCCATCGAGGGGATGGAAGCGTTCATTCCCGCGCTGGTTCCCGGTCAGATGCAACTGCTCACCGAAGTGATGCCGGTGGGCACCCACGTGGTCGTCCTCGATCCCGAAAAGGTCCGACGACGGGCCTCCGACCTCGCCCGCACCGGGGCCGAGTTCCTCGAGGCGTCGTGGACGGCGGCCGGTGGTGGCGGGCTCGCGCCGATCGACCTCGGCTTGCTGCACCTCGACGACAGCTCTTACCGGTCGTTGGACGACGTCCACGAACAAACCCTGGCCGCGCAACGTACGTGGTGGACCTACAGCTCGATCGGCATCGGCACGGAGCTGAAACTCACGCCGGGTCCGGCGCCCCGCGGTGACGAGGGGGAGATCGCCAAGACCTTCGCCGGACTGCGGGCCCACGTCAGCTCCGGCGGCCGGGCCGCGGTCGTCTCGGCCGGTGCCGGCACCGCCGAACGCATCGTCGAACGGCTCGGTGAAGCCGAAGTGCCGGTGCGCCTTGCCGATTCGGGTGCCAGCCCGGAAACAGGTGTCGTCACCGTGCTCCGGGGCTCGCTGTCGTCGGGTTTGGTTCTGCCCGATGCGGCATTGGTGATCATCACCGAATCCGACCTCACCGGCGCGCGGATCACCGGGGCGCAGGACGGACGCCGGCTCCCGGCGAAACGCCGCAATCAGGTCGACCCGCTGGCTCTGAGCGCCGGCGACATGGTGGTCCACGACCAGCACGGCATCGGCAAGTTCGTCGAGATGATCGAACGCACCGTCGGTGGTGCGCGGCGCGAGTACCTGGTCATCGAATATGCGCCGAGCAAGCGCGGTCACCCCGGCGACCGGTTGTTCGTTCCGATGGATTCACTCGATCAGCTCTCCCGGTACGTCGGTGGCGAGGCCCCGTCGCTGTCGAAGCTCGGTGGCTCCGATTGGCAGAACACAAAACGCAAGGCGCGCAAGGCTGTTCGTGAGATCGCGGGCGAGTTGGTGCAGCTCTACGCGGCCCGGCATGCGGCGCCCGGTTACGCATTCTCGCCCGACACCCCGTGGCAGCGGGAGATGGAAGACGCCTTCGGGTTCACCGAGACCATGGATCAGCTCACCGTCATCGGCGAGGTGAAGTCGGATATGGAACGACCCGTCCCGATGGACCGGGTCGTGGTCGGCGACGTGGGTTACGGCAAGACCGAAATTGCGGTCCGGGCGGCGTTCAAGGCCGTGCAGAGTGGCAAGCAGGTCGCCGTCCTGGTGCCGACAACCATTCTGGCGCAACAACATCTGCAGACTTTCGCCGAACGTATGCAGGGCTTTCCGGTGACGGTTGCCGGGTTGTCCCGGTTCACCGATTCCGGTGATTCCCGCAAGGTCATCGATGGGATGGCCGACGGCAGTGTCGACATCGTCATCGGAACCCATCGTCTGCTGGCCACCGGAATCCGCTGGAAGGACCTGGGATTGGTGGTGGTCGACGAGGAACAGCGCTTTGGTGTCGAGCACAAGGAACACATCAAATCGTTGCGGACCCACGTCGACGTCCTCACGATGTCGGCCACCCCGATCCCGCGAACGCTGGAGATGTCGATGGCGGGCATCCGCGAGATGTCGACGATCCTGACACCTCCCGAGGAGCGTCATCCGGTGCTCACCTATGTGGGTGCCTATCAGGAGAAGCAGGTCGCGGCGTCGATCCGGCGTGAGCTGCTGCGTGATGGGCAGGTCTTCTACGTCCACAACCGGGTCAGCACAATCGACAAGACCGCCGCTGCGATCAAGGCGATGGTCCCCGAAGCACGTGTTGTGGTGGCGCACGGTCAGATGGGCGAGGACCTCCTCGAACGCACCGTCACCGGATTCTGGGACCGCGATTACGACGTGCTGGTGTGTACCACCATCATCGAAACCGGCCTCGACATCTCCAACGCCAACACCCTGATCGTCGACCGGTCCGAGGTCCTGGGCCTGTCGCAGCTGCATCAGCTGCGCGGACGAGTCGGTCGAAGCCGGGAACGCGGCTACGCCTACTTCCTCTACAACGGCGAGAAGCCCCTCACCGAGACCGCGCATGACCGGTTGGTGACCATCGCGCAGAACAACGACCTCGGTGCCGGTATGGCCGTGGCGCTCAAGGACCTTGAACTGCGCGGTGCCGGCAACGTGCTCGGTGCGGAGCAGTCCGGACACGTGGCGGGCGTCGGATTCGACCTCTACGTGCGCTTGGTCGGTGAGGCCGTCGAGGCCTACCGCGCGGCGGCCGATGGACGTCCGATCGCCATGGAAGAGGAGAAGGAGGTGCGAGTCGATCTCCCGGTCGATGCGCACATCCCCGCCGACTACGTCGACTCCGATCGCCTGCGGCTCGAGGCGTACCGCAAGTTCGCATCGGCCACCACCGACGACGAGATCTCCGGAGTGGTCGAGGAACTGCTCGACCGCTATGGTCCACTGCCCGAAGAGGTCCTGCGTCTGGTGTCGGTTGCGAAGTTGCGCCTGCTGGCACGTCAGATCGGTGTCACCGAGGTCGGGGTCGCGGGCAACCAGTTCAAGGTGTCTCCGCTGAAACTCCTGGATTCACAACAGGTTCGGCTCAAGCGCCTGTACCCGTCGGCAACCTATCGTGGCACCACCGGCGTCGTGGGCATCCCGATCCCGCGGACCGGCGGAGTCGGCAGCGACCGGGTTCGTGACGTCGACCTCGTCCAGGTGGTCGCGGATCTGTTGCTGGTCATCGACGGCCGCAATCCGGGCAGCGTCAACATGCGCGTCGATGCCGGGCAGACTGCCGATGCCTGATCAGCCGAGCGGATGGGAGTTGCTGGCGTCCGTCGAGCTGATGGACCGGCTGCGCCGCGACGGGCCGTGGGAACGCGATCAGACACACGAGTCGTTGCGCCGCTACCTGGTGGAGGAGACGTATGAACTCCTCGATGCGATCGACTCCGGCGATCGGGATCATCTGCTCGAAGAGCTCGGCGACATCCTGCTGCAGGTGCTGTTCCACGCCCGGATTGCTGCCGATCGTGACGTCGACCCGTTCGACATCGATGATGTGGCACGGGCTTTCACCACGAAGGTGTCGGCGCGGACCCAGGGCGTGCTCAGCGGCGACAACATCGATCTGCAGACTCAGCTCGACGAATGGGAGGCGCGCAAGGCCACCGAGAAGGCGCGGGGGTCGGTGCTCGACGGTATCGCCACCAATCAGCCGTCGTTGGCATTGACGCAGAAGGTGCTCGAACGTCTTGCCGCGGCGGACTTTCCGGCGGACCTGATCCCGACTGCGGTCACCGATCTGCGGATCACCGCGGACGGCCCCAGCATCGAGGATCAGTTGCGCCGTGACGTGCTGGCCTTCATGGCCGATGTCCGGATCGCCGAGGCCACCGCGCCGACCGGTGAACCCAAGACAGCCGACATCTGGCGCATCCACTTCCCCCGCTGACCCGATGATGTGCCGTTTTGGCGGCGTTCACCTGGGAAAACGTTCGCCATAAGGCCACAACATCGGGGTGGGGCGGCTACTCGAAGAGGTGCTGTCCCCAGTATTCGCCCTCGGCCAGGCCCGGCGGACAGGCGAACAGGGCACTGCCGGTGTGCATGAGGTATTCCATCATCGCGTCCTTCGTTGCCAAGGCGCGTTGCATCGGCACGAACTGGGTGTGGGCGTCACGGCAGTAGGCGATGAAGAACAGTCCGGCGTCGAGGTGACCGAACCCGTCGGAACCATCGGTGAAGTTGTATCCGCGACGCAGGATCCTGACGCCACCGAGATTGTCCGGATGTGCAAGGCGCACATGGGCGTCGTGGGCGATGAGCGGTCCGGAGCCGTTGCTGATGTTGAAGTCGGGTTCGTCGAACTCGTCTTCCTGGCCGAGTGGGGCGCCGTTTCCCTTGAATCGTCCGACGATCTTTTCCTGTTCGAGCAGCATCGCCCGATCCCAGGGTTCGATGTCCATCCGGATCCGCCGGGCCACCAGATACGAACCGCCCGTCATCCATTGCGCGGCCGGTGGGTTGTCGCTCTCGGCAACCCAGACGTGGCCATCGAGGGCCTCGTGGTCGTTTGATTTGATGTTCGCGGTTCCGTCCTTGAACCCGAACATGTTTCGTGGGGTGGCCTGGGTGGTGGTGGTGGACGACGTGCGTCCGAACCCCAGCTGGGACCAGCGCACACTGACGACGCCGAAACCCATCCGGGCCAGGTTGCGGATGGCATGGACGGCGACCTGCGGATCGTCGGAGCAGGCCTGCACACCGATGTCACCGAAGCTGCGGGACCGCTCGATGGCGTCGGCCACAAACGCGGGGAGGTCGACGAGCGCAGCCGGTTTCTTGTCGGCGATACCGAATCGGTCTGTGCCGGTGGGATTTGCGGCGCTGGGTCCGAACAGGCCGGGACCGAACCCGATCGTGATCGTCAGCGAGGACGCGGACAACCCCAGCGCCTCACCGGTATCGGCGGGTGGCGTGTAGTCGCCCATATCAAGCGCACCGCCCTCGACGGTGTCCAGACCTTTGGTCATTCGTTCTGCTGCCGCGGTCCAGCGCTTGAGCATGTCGATCAGTTCGTCGCGATTATCGGTGATGACGTCGAACGCCGCGAAATGCAGTCGGTCCTGGGCCGCGGTGGTGATGCCGGCCTGGCGCGGACCGTGGAACGGGACGATGTGGTCGGCCGGATCAGCTTTCGGCTCCGGCGCGGTGACGCGGCCGACGGCCACACCCCCGGCGGCCACAGCGGCCACCGTGCCCACGCCCGCAGCCCCGAGCAGCACGCGGCGACTGACGCCGGTGCGCTCGGTGCGCTGATCAGGTGTGGGCACGGCGTCCTCTGTTTCGGTCATTACTGCGTCATCACCAGTCCGGGAACCAGCGACAGAGACTGCGAGAGCGCGTCGATCTGATCGGAGAAGACCTTGCGGGCCTCGTCGGGAACCTGGTCGTAGGACACATATCCGTCCGGGGTCCGGTACTTGTCGATGGACGCGCGGACCGTCGCGAACTGTGCGGTGATCTTGTCCATCAGCTCAGGGTTCTTGGCCGAGATGATGGGTGCCATCGTCGCGATCAAGGTTTCGGATCCGTCGACGTTGGCCGCGAAATCCCACAGGTCGGTGTGGCTGTATCGGTCTTCCTCACCACCGACCTTGGTGGCGGCGATCTCGTCGATAAGAGCCTGCGGACCTTTCACGAACGAGCCGGTCGGGAAGACGAAGTCGGGCTTGTCGACCTCGGTCTTGAGCGCATTGACGTCGGCCAGCAGGGCATCGGCGGCCTTGTCGGCTTCGGCCTTGTTGTCGGTCGCGACGGCGTTGTCGTAGTCGGCCTGTGTCACATCGTCCGGGTTCTCGCCGATGTCAGTGACCTGCGGCGGCCACAGGAACCGCTCGAGGCGGTGGAATCCGGTGAACGGCTGGGCGCCGTCTTCGGTGTCGTCCCAGCGCATGTCGATGGCGGGATCAAGATCGGGGAACGACTCGGCCACCGGTTCGATGCGCTCGTAGAAGGTACGTGTCTGTCCGAACATCGACTTGGCGGCTTCGAAATCGCCGGACTTGACCGCCGCGACGAACACGGCGGCCTGGTCGGCGAAACCGTTGACCTGTCCACGCACATAATCGAGGTAGGCGACCTTGGCCTGCTCGACGTCGGCCGGAATCTCGGCCTTCTCTTTGGTCTCGCCGGTGACGTTCAGCTCCTGCTGGATGCCGGTTCCGACCATGCCCGGCTTGCACGCGGTGACGTACGTTCCGGGTTCCACGATCTCCACGGCCAACTTGCCGGTCAGCCCGGGTCCGATGTTCTCGACCTCACCGAGGACGCGATTGTTGCTGCCGTACACATAGAACTCGGTGATCTTGCTCCCGTTGTTCGTGATGTTGAACGACACCATCCCGGTCTCGGCATCCGGCGTCGCGAGGTCGCAACTGGAATCCGTGGAGGTGACCGCGATGTCACCCTCGGACGCCTCGGTCTTGTCGGTACATGCCGACAGGACGAGCGGGCCGGCGAGTGCCGCGCACATCACGACCGCAGCCTTGGCGGATCGGGTGAGGTTCATGAGGTGGGTGGTGCCTTTCTCGACAATGTGGGGATTCGGATGGGTGCGGGTGAGGCCTTTGCCGCGGCGGGTGCGGAGGTGCGCGGCCAGAGGAAGTAGGTCATCACGATGAGCAGATAGGCGCTCCAGCCGACCACCTGCAGCACCGTGGGGTCGGGACGGAAGTTGAAGATGCCGGCCAGAACCGTTCCGTACCAAGACGACTGGTCGTAGTGCGCGGTGATGTCGAAGGCGGTGTTCGACAGGCCGGGCAGCCAGCCGACGGTCTGCAGGGCCCGGATCGCGTACGCCAGCATCCCGGCGGCGACAACGACCAGGAATGCCCCGGTGTATTTGAAGAACTTCTGGAAGTTGATCCGGACGGTGCCCTGATACAGCAGCACGGTGACCCCGACCGCGGCCACGACGCCGAGGACCAGGCCGACGAGTGGCCAGCTGCTGCCCGAGGTGTTCTCGGCGTATCCGACCATGAGCAGCGCGGTCTCGACTCCTTCGCGGCCGACGGCCAGGAACGACAACAGCACCACCGCGCCGGCACCGACCTCGAGGGCCCGCGCCATCGACTCCTTGAGTTCGCCGGAGATCGACGCGGCCGCGGTGCGCATCCACAGCACCATGAACGTCACGATCACCACCGCCGCCAGCGAGCTGACCCCGGCGATCGCCTCGGCGGTCAGGCCGGTCACCGTGGAGGTGCCGTAGTGGATCACGGCAAAGATGGCTAAAACCATCGCGATCGCGGCGCCGACGCCGAGCCACACCCATTTGAGGGCGTCGCGCCGGTCCGACTTCACCAGAAAGGCGATCAGGATCATCACCACGATCCCGGCTTCGAGTCCTTCGCGGAGGCCGATGAGTCCGCTCCCGAAAAGTTGTGTCGCCACCGAGGGTGCCGAACTGCCGTCAGCGATGTTCAACGGTGCTCCTTCGGTGGATTCGGATCGGTGTGGCAACGAAATTTTCGGTAAGGGTCGGATTACCTAAACGCCGACATTACAACCTGATCCGGGGAACTCCGAATGCAGTCATGGAGTTGAGAGATGTTGGGGACTTTTGACCCACATCCTGTTGACCTGGGGCATTCGGTCAAATCGGGCATTTGTGGGGATCGCCGGCGTGTTGTTCGGCGATTCGGTTCCGGGAAAACGGCAAGGTTCGGGCACAGTGGAGTGGCGGCGGCACACGTGGCGGCACGTCGATGACGACGAAGTGAGGATTGACGGTGGTGTCTGGGCACGGGCGAGAGCCGCGTAGTGGCCGGCGATCGATTGCGCGGCGGGTGGCGTTTGCGGGGGTCGCCGTCGGCGTGATGGCGATGACCGCCGGATGTCTTGATCTGCCGTCCAAGCCGGACGTGGTCATCCCGGACGGCATTCCACCCGATCCCGGTGCGCCGGTTCCGTACTTCGACCTCAACTCGCCTGGTCGAACTGCTGAACTCGTTCGCGAATGGGCGACCCCGATCTCCGAGCAGACCGGCATCCCACTCGTGTCGATCGAGGCCTATGGCAACGCCGCCGAGATACAGCGTCAGCAGCACCCTGAATGCGGTATCACCTGGACCACACTCGCCGGCATTGCCGGAGTGGAAAGCAAACACGGTCAGTACCGAGGGGCACAGGTGGCCTCCAACGGCGACATCTCACCGGAGATCCGCGGGGTACCGCTGGACGGGACCGCGGGCAACGCGAAGATCCCGGACACCGACGGCGGTCAGCTCGACGGCGACGATCAGCTCGACCGGGCGATGGGACCGTTCCAGTTCATCCCGGCGACCTGGGAACGATTCGGAGTCGACGCCAACGGCGACGGTGTGGTCGACGTCGACAACATCGACGACGCGGCCCTGTCGGCGGCCCGCTACCTCTGCGTCTCGGGCGGCGACCTGACCACGCCGGAAGGGTGGGAGAAGGCGGTCAAGGTTTACAACAACTCGATGGAATACGTCCTCGACGTCCGTGACCACGCAAACGCCTATTCGGTGAACGTCGCGTACTGAGCAGATCGACATCCCACCGGCGTCGGTGCGTCAGTCGATGTCTGGAAGGGTTGGGCATTAGTCTCTAAAGCGATACGCGCCACCTCCTCGGTGCGGGCGTGAACGTACAGTGATCAACATCTGAAGGAGATGAGCCGTGGCCAGCATCGATCAGGTCGGAGCCCGCGAAATTCTGGACTCGCGGGGTAACCCGACAGTCGAGGTCGAAGTTGTTCTGGACGACGGAACATTTACCCGCGCGGCGGTGCCCTCGGGCGCGTCGACCGGGGAGCACGAGGCAGTGGAACTCCGTGACGGTGGCGATCGCTACGGCGGCAAGGGTGTCCTGAAGGCCGTGGAGGCCGTTCTCGGTGAGATCGCGCCGGCTGTGATCGGCATCGAGGCCGACGATCAGCGACTGGTCGACCAGGCGCTTCTCGACCTCGACGGAACCCCGGACAAGTCCCGCCTGGGTGCCAACGCGCTCCTGGGTGTTTCCCTGGCCGTGGCCAAGGGCGCTGCGGAATCGGCCGGACTCCCGCTGTTCCGGTACGTGGGCGGACCCAACGCGCACATCCTGCCGGTTCCGATGATGAACATCGTCAACGGCGGCGCCCATGCCGACACCGGCGTCGATGTCCAGGAATTCATGGTTGCGCCCATCGGCGCACCGACGTTCAAGGAGTCCCTGCGCTGGGGCACCGAGGTCTACCACTCGCTGCGGTCAGTCCTCAAGTCCAAGGGCCTGTCGACCGGTCTCGGTGACGAGGGTGGCTTTGCACCGGACATCGCCGGAACCCGCGCGGCTCTGGAGCTGATCAGCGAGGCCATCAGCAACACCGGCCTCAAGCTGGGCACCGACGTCGCGCTCGCGCTCGACGTCGCGGCCACCGAGTTCCACACCGAGGGCAAGGGTTACGCATTCGAGGGCAGCACCCGCACGGCCGCGCAGATGGCCGAGTTCTACGCCCAGCTGCTCACCGAGTTCCCCCTGGTGTCGATCGAAGATCCGCTGTCCGAGGATGACTGGGAAGGCTGGATCGCCCTCACCGAGGCCATCGGCGACAAGATCCAGCTGGTCGGCGACGACCTGTTCGTCACCAACCCCGAGCGTCTCGAAGACGGCATCAACCGCGGCGCGGCCAACGCACTTCTGGTGAAGGTCAACCAGATCGGCACGCTCACCGAAACTCTCGACGCGGTGGCGCTGGCACACAACAGTGGCTACAAGACGATGATGAGCCACCGTTCGGGCGAAACCGAAGACACGACCATCGCCGACCTGGCCGTTGCGTGTGGTTGTGGCCAGATCAAGACCGGCGCGCCGGCTCGCAGCGAGCGCGTGGCCAAGTACAACCAGCTGCTCCGCATCGAAGAGGGTCTGGGAGATGCTGCCCGGTACGCCGGTGACCTTGCCTTCCCGCGCTTTTCGTTCGAGGGCTGAGCAAGTACCGGGAAACAAGTTGACGGACGCGTAGGTCATGGCTGAAAGACGAAGTCGCCGAACGGGATCGCCGGAGCGATCCCGTCGCGAGCGCGGACGTGGACCGGTCGATGGCGGAGCGGGACCGGCCCGGTCGGGGTCGCGCAGTCGCGGCGCCGCCGGCCCCACCCGGGCCCGCGCGAGCACGCGTACCTCTGCATTGCCGACGATGACGCTGCCGCGCACCGCGGCGGCGTTGTCGTCGCGGTGGGAGGCGATCAACCCGAAGCGGGCTGTGGTGCTCGCCGCCGTTCTCAGCCTGCTGGCGTTGTCGCTCGCCGTACCGATGCGGACGTACCTGTCCCAGCAGACCGAGTTCGACGAAGTGCGGGCGAGCAACGCACAACTCGAACAAGAGGTTCGCGACTACGAAGAGAAGGTCGCCGAGCAGAGCGACCCGGCCTACATCGAGGCGCAGGCGCGCGAGCGATTGCAGTTTGTGATGCCGGGGGAGAAGCCCCTGGTGATGCAGTACCCGGAACCGCCGGGCAAGACGGACGAAGAGCGTGAGGCGGAGAAGCAGGCCGCGAACCCCTGGTACACAAACCTGTGGGATTCGGTATCGGTGCCCGAGAAAAAATGAGCAATTCAGAATCCAATCAGCCAGTCTCCCAGGATGATCTCGACGTCATCGCAAAGCAGCTCGGCCGGTTGCCGCGCGGAGTGCTCGAGGTCAGCTACCGCACTCCCGACGGTCGGCCGGCGGTGGTCAAGACCGCGCCGAGGCTGCCGGACGGTACGCCGTTTCCCACGCTCTTCTACTTGACCGATCCACGTCTGACCGCTGAGGCGAGTCGACAGGAATCGGCCGGCGTGATGCGGGAGATGAGCGCCCGCCTCGCCGAAGATCCGGAGCTGGCGGCGCACTATCGCCGTGCGCACCAGTCGTATCTGGCCGAACGTGACGCCATCGAATCGCTGGGCACCGACTTCACCGGCGGTGGTATGCCGGACCGGGTGAAGTGCCTGCACGTGTTGATCGCGCACTCGCTGGCCAAGGGCCCCGGCGTCAATCCCTTCGGAGACGAAGCGGTGTCGTTGGCGGCCGCAGCCGGCCTGCGCGGCAGTGCCATACCGGCGGACTGGCCGGAACTTGCTCCGCGCGAAGAGGATTCATGACCGACGTTGTTGCGGCGGTTGATTGTGGCACCAACTCGATCCGACTGCTGGTGGCCCGCGCCGGCGACGGTGGGCTGATCGATCTGCATCGCGAGATGCGTGTCGTCCGCCTCGGACAGGGTGTGGATGCCACCGGTGCGTTTGCCGATGAGGCAATCGAACGGACCCGAGTCGCCCTGGCCGATTATGTGACGATCATGCGGACCCACGGTGTCGGCGCGGTCCGGATGGTTGCCACATCGGCGACCCGCGACGCCGCCAATCGCGACGAGTTCTATGCGATGACCCGTGAACTGCTGGGTGCGGTGGTACCGGGTGCGGTTGCCGAGGTCATCTCCGGAGATGAGGAAGCCCGGTTGTCGTTCGCCGGTGCGGTCGGCGACCTCGACCCCGCGCGGGGGCCGTTTGTGGTCGTCGATCTCGGTGGTGGATCCACCGAGGTGGTGATGGGTGACGGGGACGGCGTCCATGCCGCGTACTCGGCCGATATCGGCTGTGTCCGGTTGACCGAACGATGCCTGCACAGCGATCCGCCCACCGACGTCGAGATCGACGATGCCATCGCGGTGATCAAAGAGCTTCTGGGCGAAGCATTTTCACACGTCGACATCACCGGCGCCAACACATTTGTGGGCGTGGCCGGAACGATGACCACCTTGGCGGCGCTGGCCGCCGATCTGCCGGAATACGACTCCGAGTTGATACATCTCTCGCGGGTCGGGTTCGAGGACCTGTCGAAGGTGTGCTGGGATCTGGTCCGGATGCCGCGCACACAGCGGGCCGCGCTCGGCCCCATGCATCCGGGACGGGTCGACGTCATCGGCGGCGGCTCACTGGTGACACTCGAACTCGCCGAGATGATCGGGGAGCGGACCGGTATCACCGACCTGGTGGTCTCCGAACACGACATCCTCGACGGAATCGCGCTCTCGCTGCTCGACGTCGACTGACGGTACTGCGGACTACATACTCAGGTCTATGGCCACTGCGGTGAGCGCCCGAGCAGTGCCAGTGTCCGGTCCAGGCCGGTCGCGTTGGCAGGCGGTTCGGTGCGTGGCCCGAACGGGGAGCCGGGCAGGCTGCGGTCGTCGGCATCCGGAACTTGCTCGGCGATCTGCAGCGCCAGATCTGTCAGCTCCTCGTCGGGGTCGATGTCTTGTCCAATGGTTCGCGCAACGTCCCAGGCATGCACCAGGGAGTCGACCAGATGCATGGCGATCGCTTGTGAGCCGATGAATGTCTGATCGCGGGACAGTTCCGGCAATGCGAACTGTCGATGCATGACGCCGGATTCGGCGAATGCCGCGGTCACCACGGTGGCCGATTTCAGGTAGTCGCCGACTGGATCGTCGCGCTGCGTTCCGGTGATCCAGAGTGCGTCGTCCTGTCCGATGCCGGCGGCGGCTGCGGCGAAACCATTGTTCTGCACGGTCATGTGGTCCAGGAGTTCGGCCAGATTCCACTCGGCGCATGGGGTTTTCCTGGTCAGCTGGTCGGGTGTGATGGGTTGTGCCGCATCAACGGTGAGTTGCACGGCTTGGGCGTGAAGTATTTGAATGGTATTCATAAGCACAAGCATATCGTATGCACACTGCTTATTAATAGGTCTGACGCGATAGTTTGAGGACATGAACGAACAGGCGCGACCAGATCTGGCAGCGATGTTGTTTCCCGTGGTCCGAGCCCTGATCGAGATCGAGGAGCCGATCCTGGCCGAAAACGACCTGTCGATGTGGGCGTACTCGGTGTTACTGGAACTCGGAGAAGGGCCGGTCCGGACCCAACAGGCGTTGGCGGCGGCAATCGGCGCGGACAAATCGCGCTTGATTCCCATCTTGGACAATCTCCAAGGGCGGGGGATGATCACGCGCCGACCTGACCCGTCCGACCGTCGCGTCCGGCTGGTGGCCCTGAACGCGGAGGGGCAGAAGATCCGCGATCGGACCCAGTCCGCCATTCAGCGCGCGGAAGGAACGATACTGGCGCCGCTGACCCCGGGGGAACGGCAGGACTTCATTCGGATGGCGCGCGTCCTGCACAAATCCGTTCTGGCCCCGGCGGATCCGATCCCTGAGTGACCGGGTTACCGGCTGACGGGGTTGCCTGCTGACGGGGTGCGCAGCGAGATGTTGTTGCAGGCCTCGCAGACGCTCTCCGGGATCACGCCGGCGCGCTGCAAGAAGCCGAAGATGGTGCAGCCCAGGCAGAAGCCGAAAACGGATTCCAGCAGGGCCGCGACCACGAGTAGTCCGGTCACGATCTGGGCCGCGAGACCGAAGCCGAGCAGTGAGAGGACCAGTGCGGAACCGCTGAACACCAGCCCGATCGTCTGGGCGAAGCGTTTCGGTGGGCCGGGGACAAGCTTGGTCTTCTTGATGAGGTGCGGAACGATGACGCGCACGGACAGCTGCCCGAACGGCGAGAGTTTGGGGCCCGAGGCCACCCGCAGGGCAAACCCGATCGCCAGCAGCGCGTACACGATGGGGTCGTTGACCACGATCGCCACCACGGCGAGCACAACGACCAGGCCCGCGGTCGATCGCGCGGCGTAGTCGTTGACCGGGTTCGGAAAAGTCAGCACGACCCCCAGGCTACGCACCGGTCACCGGCACCCCAACACTTGGACCCACCGCGCCCCAAACCCGATGATGTGCCGTTTTGGCGGCCTGGGCGGAGACGAAGCCGAAGGCAGAGCTCGACCCGTGTGACCGTTCGCCACAAGGGCACATCATCGGGTTAGACGGGGTTGGATTCTTCCAGTTCGGCGAGGCGTTCTTGTTCCTCGGCGTGCTTTTTGACGGCACCGAGACCCGGGAGCAAGAAGCTTGCCGCGGCACAGAGTGCGTAACCACAGATCGGGACCCAGGCTGCGATCGACAAGGCGTGCAGAAGCTCTGGCTGGGTGTAGGTACCGGCTTCTCCGAAGAAGAGGACGCCGGTGACGGCCACACCCACGGCCCCGCCTACCTGGGCAAACGTGTTCAACGTGCCCGAGGCCGCGCCGGAGTCGGCCACATTCACCGTGGACAACGCGATGTCGAGGAGGGGAACCAGCATGATGGTCAGGCCGAGGCCTGCCAGGGCCATCGGGATCACGGTGTCCCAGCTCGAAAAGTCTGCGTCGGCGGATCGGATCACCAGGATGGTCCACGCGGTGCCCGAACTCATCATGATGCCGCCGATCAACGGCAGTGTGCGTCCGAGCCGGGTGGTCAGGGCGGCTCCGATACCGGCGGCAACCATTGCTCCGATGCTGAATGGAAGGGTCATCGCACCTGCCGTGATCGCTTCGAATCCGAGGCCGACCTGCACATAGATCGCGAGGATCAGGAAGAACGACGTAATCGAGCCCTGAAACAGGAACTGGATGGCCGAGCCGCCGACAAACCCGCGGTTGCTGAACAGGCGGAGCGGGATCAGAGCACTGCCCTCAGCGGTGCGGCGGCGCTGCTGGAAGACAAAGGCCGTCAATACCACCGGAGACAGGGCCATCAGGACGAACGACCACGTGGGCCAGCCCAGCTGCCTGCCCTCGATCAGTGGATAGACGAGCAGCAGGACGCCACCGACGGCGAGCACAACTCCGACGAGGTCGAGATTGGTGACCGTCTCGGACCTGGTGTCGGGGATCAGGAACCAGCCGGCAACAGCGATGACGATGCCGATCGGGACGTTGATGAAGAAGATCGCCCGCCACTCGCCGCCCAACGGGTTGTCGGTGACCAGCCAGCCGCCGAGAACCGGGCCGATCACCGCAGCCATCGCGGTGATCGTGCCGAGGATCGCGAAAACCGGCGCGCGCTCCTTGGGGCGGTAGAGGACCTGCACGTTGGCCAAGACTTGCGGAATCATCAGTCCGGCGAAGAAACCTTGGAGTACCCGGGAGGCCACGAGGATTTCGCCGGTTTGTGAGGTGGATGCCAGGACCGATGCCAGTGTGAAGCCGACGATTCCGATGAGGAAGACCTTCTGGCGGCCATAGCGATCACCGAGGCGTCCGGCGGTGATGAGGACACCGGCGAACGCGAGCACGTAGCCGCCGACCAGCCATTCGATCTGTGCGGGTGTGGCGTCGAGGTCCTCGCGGATGGAAGGGATCGCCACATTGACGATCGTCACGTCCATGAGATCCATGAACATTGCGAAGGCGAGGATCGCCATCGCGATGTTGCGCCGGGGGTAGACCGCCGGCGCAGTCATCTGGCGTCCGGATCTTCTGCGTGATCGGTCTCGTCGAGGCGCGCGCGCTTGGCTGCCTCACGCATCTCGATGCCGTCGGTGACCAGGTCGCCGATCTCCCGGGTGACGTCGATGACGGCTCCGGTGATGATCGACACGATCCGCCCGACCCGGTGGGCGGTCTGCTCGATCAACTCCTGGGCGATGTCTTTGTTGCGTTCGAACTGCGAGACCATGAGGGCCTTCCGTGTCGATGCCGGTATCGCCCAATTCGTCGGATGATTCGGTGTCAGGCGGCAACTTTCGCTTCGACTTTAACACTGAACTGCTGCTCGTCCGACACCCACGAGTTGGGGAGCGAGAGCCGCGCGATCTTCCGCCAGGTCGACCCGATCTGGTGGCTGAAACTGCCGGTGTTGTAAGGCAATCCGTAGCGCTCGCAGAGCTCGCGGACCTCCCCGGCAATCTGCGGGTAGCGGTTGGCCGGGATATCCGGGAACAGGTGGTGTTCGATCTGGTGGGAGAGGTTGCCGCTCATGATGTGGAACAGCGGCGTGCCGGTGATGTTCGCCGACCCCAGCATCTGCCGCAGGTACCACTGGCCGCGGGTCTCGTCCTTGGTCTCATCCTTGGTGAAAGTTTGCACACCAGAAGGGAAATGGCCGCAGAAGATGATCGAGAACGTCCACAGGTTGCGGGCGAGGTTGGCGCCGGCATTGCCAACCAGGGTGCTGACGAAAAACGGTCCGGTGAGAGCGGGAAAGATCACGTAGTCCTTGAGGACCTGACGGCTGGCCTTGCGCCACATGCCCTTCACGATTCCCTTGACATCGGTCCACTTGCGTTTCCCGCTCAGGAGATTCTCGGTCTCGAGGTCGTGCAGCATCACGCCCCACTCGAACAGCACCATCAACGCGCTGGCCCACGCCAGGTTGCCGAGGTAGTAGGGGTTCCACTTCTGGTCGCGGTCCATGCGCAGGATGCCGTAGCCGATGTCGCGGTCCTGGCCGACGATGTTGGTGAACGTGTGGTGCATGTAGTTGTGGCTGTGGCGCCACTGATCGGCGGGGCAGACTGTGTCCCACTCGAATTCGCGTGAGTTCAGGTCGGGCTCGCGCATCCAGTCATATTGGCCGTGCATGACGTTGTGCCCGATTTCCATGTTGTCGAGGATCTTCGAGACGCTCAGTGCCCCAACACCCGCGAGCCAGGCCGGTGGGATGAACGGGAAGTACATCAGCGCGCGCCCGGCGACCTCCAGCGCGCGCTGCGTCTTGATGATCGAGTAGATGTATTCGCGATCGGCATCGCCGAGGTCGGCGACGACCCGGGCGCGCAATGCGTCGAGTTCGCGGCCGAGTTCTTCGACCTGATCATGGGTGAGGACGAGTTCGTTTGTCATGGTGACTCCTAAATGGTGTCGGGAGGGACCGGGCCGGCGTCGTGCGTCAGATGTCGATGACGCAGTCGCCGACCGGCTTGCTGATGCACAGCTGGATGTGCTGGTCGGATTCGGCATCGGTGTCGCCGGTGAGGATGTTCTTGGTCAGTCCGGATCGTTTGATCGCGGTGCAAGAGAAGCAGATACCCATGCGGCAGCCGAATTCCGGCTGCAGGCCCGCACTTTCGGCCTGTTGGAGAATGGATGCACCGTTGTTGGGAGCATCCGTGCCACTGGCTGCGAAGGTGAGCTGTCCGTGTGCGGGGGCGTCATCGTCGGCGGCCGGTGGGATCAGCACGAACTGCTCGGTGTGCAGATTGTCGAGCGCGCCGATCTCTGTCAGATGCTCGCGCACGCTGCTGTGCAGTGCGGACGGGCCGCACAGGAACACCGGGGTGGACGGCATCGTGGCGCCCGGTAGGTGATCGGGCCGAAAATGTTCTGACGACGACGCCGCGCCCGCCAGGCGGGTGTAGTGGGTGTCGATGTTCCATTCGGGGTGGTCGGCGGCGAGTGAATCGAGTTCACGCGCGTACGGATGATCGGCGGTGTTGCGGGCGTAGTGGATGAAGTCGACATGGCCGCGGTAGTTCTCGGCGACCAGGGTCCGCAACATTGAGAGCACAGGTGTAATGCCGCTGCCGCCGCTGATGAAGATCATCCGGCCGGGTCGCTCGGTGGGCATCGTGAACGTTCCGGCAGCAGGGGTGAGTCCGAGGACATCTCCGGGCCGGGTGTTGTCGCGCAGATGCCGGGAAACGAAGCCGTCGTCATGCGCGGTCACAGTCAGTTCGATGTGCTCGCGATCGGTGGCACTGCCTGCCGGTGAATAGCAGCGGGTGTGCCGAACACCGTTGATCACCGTGCTGAGCTGGACGAATTGACCGGCGTCGAATCCGGTCCACTGTCGCGTCGGGCGCAGTAGCAGTGTCACCGAACGGTCTGAGCGATGCGTCACGGTGATCACCTCGGCGCGCAGGTCGGTCCACGTGATTCGGGGGTCGACCAGTTCGAGGTAGCGATCGACCGGGTGGGGGGTCAGGGCGGCTTCGACTACCGAGCCGAGGATCTTCGAAATAGTTCTCGCCATGCTCGCGTCCTTTCATTCAGTGCACGAGTGTTCACTAACATTGTGGCACCACATCACCCCCCGCAGTCAAGGGTTGATAGGGGAAGTTTGTGTAACGCCCACCACGTTCCGGGGACGACGTTGCGGACGTCGCTGGTGTACGGACGTACACTGAGCGGCGTGTCGCGGAGTTCCAAACACCACAGTCCGAGCATCCAGACCGGTGCTCGGCGTGGTTCTGCGTCATCTGAGCGCGTCGCCGAGGTGACTCGGACCCGTGCGGAGCAGAAAAGCCGGACACGGCAGGCGTTGCTCGACGAGACGCTCGAATTGGTGGGTGAACGTAGCTTCGGGTCGATCAGCCTGCGAGAAGTGACCAAGCGGGCCGGGATCGTGCCGACCGCCTTCTACCGGCACTTTGCCTCGATGGAAGAGGTCGGCGTCACGCTGGTCGAGGACGCGATGCGGACCCTGCGCCGGATGTTGCGCGACGGTCGTCGCGACCTGGCCGCTCGCGCCGCAGTCCCCACCGCGAAGGAATCCCTGGCCGTGGTCGTCCGGCAGGCACGCGCCAACGAATCGCAGTTCCGATTCCTGGTCCGGGAGCAGTACGGGGGTATCACCGAGGTTCGCCGGGCCATCGACACCGAGCTCAAGCTGCTGTCGCGTGAGTTGGCCATCGACCTGTCCCGGATTCCCGAGTTGGCCGACTGGCCCCCCGATGATCTCGAGATCGCCGGAGACCTGATCGTCACCGTGATGCTCCACGCCGTCGCCGAGCTGGTGGAACTCGATCCGCGAAACACCCGCGAAGAAGAAGAGCTGATCCGCCGGACGGAAAAGCAGATCGTCATCACATTCTTGGGAATGGGCGCGTGGCGCCCGTCCGACACGTGACATCACCCGTCTGATGTCTGACCTGTTGTTGTCTGACCTGCCGACGGGGTGCAGTCGGAGCGGGGGGCCGCAGGACTCCGGAACCGGTTACCTGGTGCGGCAATTGGCTGGTCCCGACCGGGTCCGGCCGCGTGGCCGTCACGATGGCAACCACGCCGGATGACGGCAATTTCGAAGAAGCACGGCAATCCTCGATACAGTCGCCACGTGGATATCGCAGACCCTCGATCAATTGCCCGCCGGCGCGTGCTGAACCTTCGGAGCCGCCAGACCGTCCTTGCCGTCGCAGGTTCGGCGGTGTTGGTGCTCGGTCTTGCCGCATGCGGCGACGACAAGGTGTCGGATCCGGTGAATCAACGGTCGGTGACAGTCGTCGGCAGCGGCGAGGTCAAGGGTGCCCCCGACACACTGCGGGTCGACCTCGGAGTCGAGGCCACCGGCGACGATGTCTCGACCGCGATCAATGCGGCCAACGCACAGATCACTGCGGTGACCGATGCGGTGGTGAATGCTGGTGTGCCGCGGGAAGATGTACAGACCCAGCAGGTCACCGTTTCGCCGGATTACACCAGTCCGGCGCCGGGTGGCTCAAGCGAGATCTCGGGGTACCGGGCCACCAACTCGATCCGGGTGGACATCCACGATTTGGCGAAGGGCTCGGATGTGCTCAAGGCAGCGGTCGAGGCCGGCGGTGATGCGGTGCGGATCAGCAACGTGTCGTTTGTCATCGAAGACGATTCCGAACTTGTCTCGAACGCCAGGGAAGAAGCCTTCAACGACGCCCGTGGCCGGGCAGAGCAGTACGCGAATCTCGCCGGCGACGACCTCGGCGCCGTGCTGACGATCGACGAGACCACATCGGGACAGGCGGTTCCGATATCCGAGCAACAGCGATCGACCCTGGACAGCTCGGTTCCACTCGAACCGGGCCAACAGACGGTCAGCTTCTCGGTCACCGTGAAATTTCAGTTGAAGTAATCCAGGACTACTCCGTAGCGGATGGGCGTCTATCGCGGCGAGCCGGACATCCACGCGCCGTGTAGTCCGGCGGGAACTCTGATCGGCAGGTTCACCGAGCACAACGGGCCGGAGGCCGGATCGTCGGTGGGAAAGACGTAGAACGCAGACGTCATGGTCACACGGTCGGTGCCGATGGTGCCCCAGTAGCCGTGTGCCTCGCCCGACATGAATATCGGTTCTCCGACACTCACTGTTCCTGAGTCCCAATAGGTTTGGCGTCCGGTGGTCAGGTCGTCGAAGAAGAGGGTGTCGGTGCCGGCGTGCCCACCGGGGAGCTGTCCGGATGAGGCGATGGCATTGTGTGGCCGAGTGAGTGACCGGTCATCGATACGCGGGAACTCGACCATCGAATCGCTGAGCTTTGTGTGGGTGATCCGTCCGGTGGTGGGGTTGAGCAACGTCCGGGTGATGTCGGCGATGGGCGGCGCGGTCTCGACACCGAGATGTGTGGGTTCGTTCCACCGCACGTAATCGACTGCCACCTCACCGTTTTCGGTGTCGTACGCATTGGCGAAATGCCATACCCAGAACGGGTCGGCGTCTACCCACTTCACCGGCGAACCGTCGCGGGGGACCAGTGCGATCCGGGTTCCCAGCTCTGGAAGCCATTCCAGGGGTGACGAGCCGGTCGTGAACGAGGCGATGATGTCGAACTTCAGCGGGCACACGAAGATCACGACGTAGCGCTGGGTCAAGGCCATGTCATGGATCATCATCGGCATGTCAACACCGTCGATGGCGGTGGGCCGGCGCGTGCATTTGCCATCCGGGCCGACGACAGACCACCTCAGGTACGGCGCCTCGAACGCATAGTTGAACAGCAGCATCTCGCCGGTCGCAGGATCGATCTTCGGGTGCGCGGTGCTGCCGCCGAGCATTGCGCCGTCGCAGGATTCGATCCCGATGGTCGACAGATCGGCCGGGTCGAGCGCATACGGCCGCGTCGCTTCAGCCATCGCCAGCAGCCGGCCGCCGTGCTTGACGACGTGGATGTCCGGCATGTCGCGGCCGGTGTTCTCGGCACCGTCGAGATCGTCTTCATCGGGGAAGTACGGATCGAACAACCCCGACCACAACGCGCGACCGACCTCTTCTTCGGCGATCACGGCGGGTGTGCGGACAAAGCGGTTTCGATACGACACCGTGGATCCGTCGAAGTCGACCTGGTGGACCATCGCGTCGCCGTCGATCGGAAAGGTGTAACTGCCGATCGGATCGAATCGGGGATTGGGGCCGTTGCGAAGGTAACTCCCGACCAGATCTGCCGGCAGGTCACCGGTCACCGTCAGCCCGGTGACGTCGACATCTTTCCGTTGGGGCGCAAACAGTCCCGACAGATACGGGTGGTTTGCCATGTCGACAAGCGCGGGGTGGGTGTGCTGTGAAGGTGTCATGGTCGGCTCCGAATGTCAGCTGTCCAAGGCTTGCTGCACGAGGTTACTCGTGATGCTCAGACGTGGCAGGCGATGCAGTGGTCAGGAAACGGTGCGAAACCTGCCGAGAGGTGAAACCGTATGAGGGATGAGCATCAATTCCCCAGAGCTCGTTCTCGGGCCCATCCTCCGATATGTCGACACCTCACGAGCAACGATCTGGGTCGAAACCGACGGTGAATGCACCGTCGAGGTCCGGACGTCCACCGGCCCCAGCGGTGCGGAAAACACCTGGTCAGTGCACGGGCACCATTTTGCAATCGTGCAGTTGGTCGACCTTCCGTCCGGCGCTGTCGTGGACTACACGGTGTCGCTGACGTTGTCCGACACGTCGGCTTCGGAGGCATCCGCCGTGGTCAAAGCCGGAGGAACGCTGCGGACCGCGGCGCACGACGATGCACTGACCGTGGCCTTCGGATCGTGTCGTCGTGGAGATACCTACGACGCCGATCGACTCAAAGCGATCGGTGCCGACGGGCTGGCCGGGCTGGCCGCTCGGGTGAAGGAGCAGGATGCCGAGTCGTGGCCGCAACTGCTGCTGTTGCTCGGGGATCAGGTCTACGCCGATGATCCCTCGCCCGAAATCAAGACGAGACTGCGTGAACGGCGGGACGCGCAAAAGGACCCCGAACTGGGGGACGAGGTCTACGAGGAAATCTGCGATTTCGAGGAGTACACGTGGCTGTACAAAGAATCCTGGGGAGCCGAGCAGGTCAGCGGCCTGATGGCCAGCATTCCGAGCTGCATGATCCTTGACGACCACGACCTGCGCGATGACTGGAATTCGTCGCTGGACTGGCGGAAGGAAATGGAACAGAAGTCCTGGTGGCCCAGGCGAATTGTCGGTGCGTTCTCGTCGTATTGGATCTACCAACATCTGGGCAATCTGTCGCCGAGTGAACTGGAGAACGACGAGCTGTACCGCGCAGTGCGGTCGGCGGACACCGCAGAAGACCGGGAAAAGCTGCTCTCCGACTTTTCGCTGAAGGCCGACAGCGAACCGAGTTCAGCCCGCTGGAGTTACGTCCGGGATCTGGCCAACACCCGGATCATCATGGTCGACTCCCGGTGTTCCCGCGACCTGACGCCGGAGCGGCGAACGATGCTCGATGAGTCCGAATGGAATTGGCTACGTGAGCAGGCATTGACCACCGATGCCCGGCACATCGTTCTCGGAACATCTCTGCCGTATCTGATGCTGCCCGCGCTTCATCACCTCGAGCAATGGAATGAAGCTGTTGCACAAGGTGCTTGGGGTCGCCGATGGTCAAAGGTCGGGGAGAAGTTGCGCCTCGCACTCGACCTCGAGCACTGGGCTGCGTTCGGCAAATCCTTCGAAGACATGGCCGGACTCGTCGGCGAAGTGGTCAGCCGCCCGAAACCGCCGGCGAGCACGCTGTGGTTGTCCGGCGATGTGCACTGTTCCTACGTTGCGCAGGCGGATCTCGGCGAGCTCGTCCCGAACAACACCGCGCTGTATCAATTGACGATGTCACCGTTCCGCAACCCACTGGACTTGCCGATCCGCGTGGTCAATCGGCTCGCGACTCGGCGGCCTGTGGTCAGGTTCCTGCATTTCCTCGCACATAGGGCGGGTCTGAAGGATCACCCGATCACGTGGCAGGCAAAAGCCGGACCGTGGTTCGACAACGGCGTGATGTTGTTGCGACTGGAGGGTGAGACCGCGTCAGTTCGGGTTGAACACGCGCGGACCGGGCCGGGCGGTGCGCAGGAACTCCTACAGACACACGAGATGGCTCTCACACCCTGAGCCGACGTACCGGAGTCGACGGCCGGCAGCTCAACGGCGGTGGGAGCGAACCACTTTGGGTTGCCGAGCCGGCGAAGATCAGTAGGCTTGCTAGCGACCTTGCATATGCAAAAAAAGTGGGCGACCCGCGATTTCTCGCTGGTCGGCCCACTTCTTTGAAGTCAGGCGATCTTAGATCGCGGTCACTCCGGTGGCCTGGGGGCCCTTGGCGCCCTGACCGATCTCGAACTCGACTCGCTGGTTCTCCTCGAGGGTGCGGAAGCCGCCACCCTGGATCTCGGAGTAGTGAACGAAGACGTCATCCGAACCGCCGTCGGGAGCGATGAAGCCGAAGCCTTTTTCGCCGTTGAACCATTTCACAGTTCCCTGTGCCATATTAAAGTACTTCTCTCTTTTTTCCTGCAGAACGCATTAACACGCCCCTGGTACATAGTGTTGCACGGATTGGCCGAAACCGATAGCGCAACGACGAACTTTAATGTGAAGTCTTTCCGTGCGCGGCGCTGACCAGCGATTATACCGAAATGTGGCGGGTTGATTCCCTGGCACGAACGTGCAGATTCCCGGAATTGGGACAGCGCAGGCCTGGATCGGTGCGGATCCAGGCCCACGCGGTGCCCCGCGGCAGGATGGCATGCCGGGTTACTGATGATGATGTGCAACAAGGATTTTCGGGAGTCCGCTTGGGCGTGAACCCTGCCGTCCGGTAATGAATGACTTAGATGACGGTGCCGACATCCTCGCGGACGAGGTGGTCCATCGCGCGTTCGGCAACGGCGGCGATGGTCATCGACGGGTTGCACGCCCCGGAGTTGCCCGGCATCAGTGCCCCGTCGAGGACGTAGAGGCCCTTCTGTCCATGGACGCGGCCTTCGAGGTCGCAGACCGTACCCATGCTCGCGCCGCCGAGGGGATGCCAGGTGGAGGGGAATATGAGGTTGGTGTCGGTCAGCACGCTCCCGGCACCGGCGATCTTCTGCACGGCGGGTCCGATATGGCCGTTCTGGATGGCTGCGTCCCCGTCCTTGGGCCAGCGCAAGGTCGCGTTGTCGGTGGCCGCGTCGTAGGCGAAGCGACCGCGGGAGCTGCTGACGCCGAAGCCGACCATCACCGTGGTCCGTGCATCCACCGCCAGACTGGGTATCGACGCCTGAATCACGGTGTACGCCGACGTCGGACTGTTCCAGTTGCGGCTGCCGTAGACCACCGGTCCGCCCTGAGGCGTGCCGAATCCGGACGCCGGTTTGGTCCACAGGTAGATGCGGTCACCGTTGGAGCCCCAGTTGCCGCCGAGTTCGTCGGGCATGTCCCCGATCGCGCCCTTGCCGGCCGCCCGCATCAGCAGGTTCGTGGTGTTCATGCATCCCGCAGCCATGATCAGTGCGTTTGTCGTCAGGATCTTGTTTTCCAGCACCGTGCCGTCGGTATCGGTGCGTTCGACGTGCAGTCGCCACCGGCCGTCGTTGGTCCGTTCGACATCGATGACTTCGTGGAGGGTGTGCAGGGTGGCCAGGCCCGTGGCCTCGGCAGCGGCGACGTAGGTGACATCGACCGAGTGCTTACCGCCGTTGTTGACACCCAGTGAGCCGTCACCGTTGGTGTACGACGGCTTCATCTTGCCGCGGAGCTCGTCGAGTGCGTAGTTCCAGTCGATCGGCATCGGGATCTTCGACACCGGGAAACCCGCCCGCTTTGCGCTCTCGGCAAACATCCTGGGGGCCTGGTAGTTGGGTGTCGCGATCAACTCGTCGGGTGCCACCTGGAGTTGCAGCATCTTTGCCACGCGCGGGTAATGGACCCGGTCCATCGTCTTCCAGTCGAGGGCTTCGGGAAAGTTGGCGTTGAAGACGGCCTCTTCGGGCTGCAGTGTCATTCCCTGGTAGACAAGGGATCCGCCGCCGACCCCGGCCGCGCACAGGGCTGTCATGTTTTCGCCGATCACGGCTTCGATCAAGCCGGCGTATGGCTCGAACACAGCCGGCTTGCCGAACAGCTGTGGAGCACCCTTGTGCCAGAGCATGCGTTTGTCCGGAGCCGTGGCGACGGGGAACGTGGTGGAGTTGGGCCCGGTCGGCCACCGCCGGCCACGCTCGAGAATGGTCACCGGTACGCCCGCTTCGGTCAGGCGTAGGGCAGCCACGCCGCCCCCGAAGCCGGAACCGATCACGATGACGCGGTGGTCTTCGCGAGTCACGGGTGTGCGTGCGGCGGGTGTGCGTGACTTCGGAGTGGATTTCGCTTGTGCAACTGTGGAACTCGCTGCGGCCACCCCGGCCGCGGCAGCTCCTGCCAAAAATGCACGACGTTTTATTGCAGACAACATAGCCCCCAGGTTTGATGTGCTTCATCGACCGAGAAACATCCTTGGATGAGCACGGTCGCCCCAGGGTAAAACTAGACAGTCTTGTCTGTAAGTGTCAAGAGATTTTCGGACTTCGAGTCCAGTTGTGCATCGCGGGTGCAAGCCAACGGGTCAAGAATTCGCGGAGATCGTTGTCCTCGGCGATGTCTGCGTCGTCGAACAAGACTGTCGACAGTCCGATTCGTAAACCCATCGCGATGATGTCGTCGATGTGTTCCGTGGTCTCGGGGTGGCGGTCGATCAGCGGTCTGAGTAATTCGCGGGCGATCGGTTTCGCGCGAGAAATCATCCCGGTGTCAAAGATCGGGTTACCGACCTCCGCGTGGAGAAGTGCGGCGAGAGCGGGATGGCCCTTGACGGTCGCCCGGCCGGCAACGATCAGTTCAACCAGATAATCGACGGGTGTGTCGACGTTTTCCAGACGGCTGCGGATATCGCCGAGTATTTCGACGGTCAGCCCGGAGACCGCCTGGGAGACGAGATCTTCTCGTGTGCCGAAGATCGAGTACACGGTCTGTCTGGATACGCCGGCGGCGGCGGCGACTGCAGCGATGTTGACCCTGTCGAACCCCTCGACCGCGATCAGGCCGATGGTGGCATCCAGGATCTTGTTCCGCGACCTCATCCCGGCATTATCAACCACGTCGGAGATCCCCGGTTGATGGCATCGCTGCGCCGAGGGCGGTGTCGGTGTCGGGCAAACGTCAGCGCGCGGGTCGCGGGTGACCCGCGCGCTGACATGCGCAGGTGTGGATCAGTCGTCGGTCACCACGAGGTTGACGTCGACGTTTCCGCGGGTGGCGTTGGAGTAGGGGCAGACCTGATGTGCCTTGTCTGCGAGCGCCTTGGCGGTGTCGTGATCGAGGTTCGGAAGCGCCACTTCCAACTCGACGGCCAGGCCGAAGCCGCCATTGTCGAGGGTGCCGATGGAGACGCGGGCGCCCACGGTGGAGTCGGTCACGTCGGCCTTTTCCTGTCCGGCCACCAGACGCAGCGCCGAGTGGAAACAGGCGGCGTACCCGGCCGCGAACAGCTGCTCGGGATTGGTGCCGATACCGTTGCCACCCATCTCTTTTGGAATCGACAGGTCGACGTCGACCTTGCCGTCGGTGGTGCGGGCATGACCGTTTCGGCCATCACCGGTCGCGAGTGCTTCTGCGGTGTAGATAGCTTTCATGGTGGTGCCTTTCGGTGTGACTGCTCACGAATCGGCGGAATTGCCGGATTCGCGTAGTGCGACGGTCAGAAGCTGGACCGCGTTGCGTAGTGCTTCGGCTTCGTCGGGGTTCAAACCAGTTGCAGTAAAGAGCTGTTCGGGTATGCACCGGGCTTTCGATTCGAGTTCTCGGCCGGCGTCGGTCAGTGTGACCTCCACCGATCGTTCATCCGTAGGGGAGCGGTTGCGGTGGAGATATCCGGCCGCTTCCAGCCGTTTGAGGAGCGGTGAGAGTGTGCCGGAATCCAGGTGCAGCCGTTGGCCCAGTCTGCGGACCGTGATTGCCTCTTCTTCCCACAGCACCAGAAGGACGAGGTACTGCGGATAGGTCAACCCGAGGGCGTGGAGCATCGGGCGATACGCGGCGGTTGTCGCCCGTGACGCCGAATACAGCGCAAAGCAGAGTTGGTTGTCCAAACGAAGTGCGCCCACCAGTCGAAGATAGCGCGCTATTCAATTGTGCACAACCAATATTGAGAACTTCCCCAGATCCGGGCTCAGGGCGTGCGGGCTTCACGAGTGGCTGCGAACGAAGATTCCGGCGATGAGTGCGGCCTGCCCGATGTGCTGGAGGTCATCGGAGATGACACTGACCAGGCGGACCCCGAGAGTGACGGGGGGATTCCAATTGCGGTCGACCACGGTGTCGAGGTCGTCTGATCTCAGTGTTTCGACAAATGCGGCGGTCTCTTTCTGGACGGCGTCGTGGTATCCGAGAAGGAGGTCGATGGATGGCTGAACCTGTCCGACCTCTTCGGTGGAGTGCCGGTAACCGGTGTCGCCGACGTCGAAGGGGAGTGCAAAGCGACTGTGCCAGTCCTGGGCGGTCCAGACCTGCTCGTGGTCCGCGACACCTGCAAGATGATCATCTTGCACGCGGGTCAGGTGCCAGACCAGCCACGCGATCGTGTTCGCTTCGGGGTCGATTCGATAGGTGAGCGCTGCATCGGGAAGATCGGACAGGGTTGCGTGAACCTCCTCGGAGATCCGGCCGAACGCATCCCGGATCAGGTCGGCCTCATTCATCGTCCTCGTCCTTTCGGTGTGGGCTGTGCCTACACCTTTACTCCGGTGAGATGACATCGTCTGGCGTCCCACCAAATCACCGCGACCGGGCGCGCCGGCGCTGCTAATTTGTGCTGATGAGTGAGGTAATCGGCCATAACGGCGAGTCGATCGTCTTCGACGGTATGACCGTCACCAAGTTCCGTCACCACGGTAAAGACGAGGCCGCCCGAAATCCGGTCTCGACGTTCCGTGAGGTTTCGATCAAGGAGAAGACCTCGCTGTTCGGTAAACCGAAGAGCCCCAGGCAGTTCGATGTACTGCTGATCATGTCGTCGATCATGAGCCTGACCGTCGACGAAGGGGGTAAAGCCGACATCGAGTCGCTGGTTGCCCAGATTCGGGCGGCAGCCGGGCGGTGACGCAGGCGCCCGCTGCTTCCCGATCAGCGGTCGATTGTGGACAAGGGCTTGCGAATAACGCTGCGAGCGCCCACGCCGGGGTGTTAGCGTACGCGGCAATGGGGAACAGGACCGGGGTGATGGGTCTGGCCGTCGGCATGGCCGCGGTGGTCGCAGCGAGTGTGATCACCGTCGCCACGGTGCCGTCGGCAGTAGCTGCTCCCGTCGTGATTCCAAAGCCGTTGCCGAGCACCTCGGGTCCGGCCTATGCGGTGAATCAGGTGACGGGACTGGGCGACACGAACGACACCCCGGGACGATTCTCAATTCTCGGTACCGATCTGGGGATCACCTGGGACAACGGCTCAGGGGAGATTCTCGCCGCGTTCGGTGACACCGCGCACTTCGATGGTGAATCGCTCCTATACGGCAGCATGTACCACTGGCGATCAAATGTGTTGCTGCGCAGTGCTGATCGGAATCTACGCGATGGGATGAGTATCTCAGGCGCCGCGCTGAGGTCGCCTGGCTACGCGAAGCGCCTTCTGGAACCTGATCTGCGACACGAGATCACGTTGATCCCCACCGCGGGTGCGGAGATCAACGGTAAGCAGTACATGACATACATGTCCGTAAAGTCTTGGGGATTGCCGAATTATTGGCAGACGAACTACGCAGGAATCGCCGAATCAACCGACAACGGTCAGAATTGGACCCGCCTCGATGCGATTCGTCCGAACACCGGTGGCAATCAGAAATTCCAGATGGGCGCTCTTCTCAAATCCGGCGGGATGGTCTACGTCTACGGCACCCCGGCCGGCCGGCAGGGTGATGTCTACCTCGCCCGGGTGCCCGAACAGCAGTTCACTGCTCTGGCTGCATATCAATACTTTTCGAACGGAAACTGGGTGCCCGGAAACCCCGATGCCGCCACACCGGTGATCGGTGCGCCGAACGGCGAACTGTCGGTGGCATACAACAACTATCTGGGTAAGTACATCGCCCTGCTCAGCGATGACGGGACCGTCATGCGCACGTCGGACACCCCCGAAGGGCCGTGGAGTGCACCACGGCTGATCGTGAACGAAAACGACGTACCAACCAGCTACGCGCCCTACATTCATCCGTGGAGTTCGGGGGACACGTTGTACTTCACGCTGTCGATCTCGAGTATCTACAACGTGGTGCTGATGCGATTGCCACTCGATTCCGTGCGCTGAGGAAAGTCGCCGATCGCATTCTGGTGCCGCAACCGCCGGGAATTGGCAAACGTGTGGCGGTGCCCCCAGTGGGATTCGAACCCACACTTGACGGATTTTAAGTCCGGTGCCTCTGCCAGTTGGGCTATGGGGGCCGTGCTGTGAAGCCTGATCAGAATGTCATGGACGGCCAAGCGTCTCGCGACAAGGGTTCGACAGTGAAAGGTCGATGCCGGACACCAGGGACTTTCGTCCCCGGTGCAAAATAAGGCACATGCCTGAACCATCCGCCCGCCGCAGCAGGGGGCGACCGCCGGGACCCGGTGTCGATCTCGGCTCTCGCCGCGAAGCGTTGCTCGACGCTGCGGAGTCGGAGATCATCGAGCACGGCTATGAGTTCGGGCTGGCCGGTGTGGCGAAGCGTGCGGGCCTGACCCGTTCTGCGGTGTATGCGGCTTTTGCCGACCGCGATGATCTGCTGACCGCGCTCACCCGTCGTCACGCGGACGTGATCACCGTCGACATGGCGCGGGTGCTCAACGAGGTCAAAGAGCCGCTTGTGCAGACGCGGGCAACTGTCGATGTGCTCGCGCGGTGGATGGAGGACAACTCCGAATTGTCTGCCGTTCTCGCACCACGGATGCAGGCAGGTGTTGGTGATTCGCTGGTCACGGGGTTTCTCGAATACGTCCTCGACACCGGGTTGATCCAGGTTGATGCAAATCGGCGCGCGGCGGGACCGTGGGCGCGCGCGATTGTGGGTGCCATCTGGACAGCTGTGCAGTGGTGGAGCGAGACCCGGACGATGGACCGCGTCGAACTCGTCGACCACGTCACGAATCTGTTGTGGGAGGGTTTCGCCGGCGTGGGCGGTGCGGCCGTGGTGCTCCCGGATTTCGATCCGCCGAAGCGCACCGGCGAAACAGAGGTTTGACGCGCGCCCGATGACCACCAAAAACAGGGTGAACGTGTTCTAGTTTCGCTACTGTCGTCGCCATGGGAATCCTCGATGGCAAGGTGGCACTGATCACCGGCGGTGGCAAGGGCGTAGGACTGGGTATCGCAGCGGCGATGAGCAAGGAAGGCGCCGATATCTTCATCTGCGGGCGGCATCGCCGTCCGTTGGCTGCTGCCGCCGAGGAATTGGCGGCGAACGGTGTGCGTGCGGAGTATCTGGTCGGAAATGTCAGCGAAGCGGCCGATTGCACGGCGATCGTGGACACCTGCGCCGACCGGCTCGGCGGTGTCGACATCCTCGTCAACAACGCCAACGATGCGATGCCAATCCCGTTGCTCGACGTCACCGACGAGGACTTCACCCGCTTTTTCCAGACCGGACCACTGGCCGTGCTGCGGCTCATGAAGGCATGTCACCCATTGATGGTGGCAAGGGGTGGGGGTTCGGTGATCAATCTCGTCACCTCCGCGGCCGTGCGATGGGACATGGCCACATACGGGCCGTATGCCGCGGTCAAGGAAGCGACCCGGTCACTGACCCGGGCTGCCGGGTGTGAATGGGGCAAGGACAACATTCGGGTGAATGCCATTGCGCCACATGCGATGACCCCGTCATTGCAGTGGTGGACCGAGACGTACCCTGACGAGGCCGACGCCTTCGTGAAGAGCATTCCGCTGGGTCGGATCGGCGACGCCGAGGCCGACATCGGGCGGATCGCGGTGTTCCTCGCGGGCCAGGACGCTCGTTATCTCAGCGGCGTGACGATCCCTGCCGACGGTGGGCACAGTCGCTGGGGGTGAAGGGTAAACAGCTCTCTGCACAAAGGGTCAAGAGAAGGTAAAGTCGGAACTCGAACATCACCCCACCCGTTGGGCGGATACAAGTGAGTTATGAGAAGGGACCAAAACGGTGCGTGAAACCAGCAATCCGGTGATGCGCGGGGTCGTGCGCGGCAACCAAGGCCCAGGTGGGTACGCCGGCTTTGGCGCTGGTGCAGCCGGCGCGGGCCAGCCCGCGACGTGGAACCAGAATTCGGGAGCACCATCCGCTGATCCGTATGCACGGCCGGGCCAACCGGTCGGTGCCCGAACACTGACCATCGACGATGTGGTGACCAAAACCGCCGCCACACTTGCGGTGCTGATCCTGTCTGCCGCCGTCTCGTACTACCTCACCACCCAGAACGAAGCCGTCGCGACACCGCTGATGCTGATCGGCTCGCTGGGCGGCCTGGCCCTGGTGCTCGTCGCAACCTTCGGTCGCAAGCAGGACAACCCGGCCATCGTGCTCAGCTACGCGGTGCTCGAAGGCATGTTCGTCGGCACGATCTCCTATGTCTTCGCGAATTGGGTTGTCGCCGATGATGTCAGCGCCGGGGCCCTGATCGGGCAGGCCGTACTCGGAACGTTCGGTGTCTTCGCCGGCATGCTCATCGTTTACAAGACGGGAGCAATCCGCGTCACCCCGCGTTTCACCCGCATGATCTTCGCCGGTCTGATCGGTGTTCTGGTGCTGATCCTGGGCAACCTGCTCATCGGTTTCTTCAACGGTGGATCGGGCCTGGGCCTGCGTGACGGCGGACCGATCGCCATCATCTTCTCGCTCGCCTGCATCGCGCTGGCATCGTTCTGCTTCCTGATCGACTTCGACGCCGCCGATCAGCTGATCCGCTCGGGCGCTCCGTCGAAGGCCGCATGGGGCATCGCACTGGGCCTGACCGTCACCCTGGTCTGGCTGTACGTCGAGATCCTGCGCCTGCTGAGCTACTTCAGCTCGGATTAGTCGTCCGGATCAACAGACAACTCCAACAAGGAAGCCCGCGACCACACGGTCGCGGGCTTCCTTGTTGTCAGCAGTTGGCGAAACGGCTCAGCTGAGGCGCTCGAGCACCATCGCCATGCCCTGTCCGCCACCGACGCACATCGTCTCGACCCCGAAGGTCTTGTCGTAGGTCTTGAGGTTGTTGAGCAGTGTGGTGGTGATGCGGGCGCCGGTCATGCCGAACGGGTGGCCCAGTGCGATGGCGCCGCCGGAGACGTTGAGCTTGTCGTGGTCGATACCCAGCTCGTTGGCCGAGCCGAGGACCTGCACGGCAAACGCCTCGTTGATCTCGAAGAGGTCGATGTCGTCGATGCCCATCCCGGCGTAGCGCAGGGCTTTGCGGACGGCTTCGATCGGGCCCAGTCCCATGATCTCGGGGGACAGGCCGGTGGAGGCGGTGGCGACGATCCGGGCCAGTGGGGTCAGGCCGAGCGCCTTCGCCTTGGTGTCGCTCATGATCACCAGGGCAGCGGCGCCGTCGTTGAGGGGGCAGGCGTTGCCGGCGGTGACGGTGCCGTCGGGGCGGAACACCGGTTTGAGTTGGCTGATCTTCTCGTAGGTGGTGCCGGCGCGGGGGCCGTCGTCGGTGTTGACGATGGTGCCGTCGGCCAGGGTGATGGGGTCGATTTCGCGGGCGAAGAATCCGGAGTTGATGGCTTCTTCGGCGCGGTTCTGGCTGCGCACGCCCCAGTGGTCCTGGTCTTCGCGGGAGATCCCGGTGAAGGAGGCGACGTTTTCGGCGGTCTCACCCATGGGGATGTAGATGTCGGGCAGCAGGCCCTGCTCGCGGGGGTCGCTCCACTTACCGGCACCGCCGTTGGCAGCCTTCGCAGTGCGCCCCATCGCCACGGCGAATTCGGGGTTCTTGGTGTCGGGCCAACCGTCGGCGTTGCCGGTGGCGAAGCTCGAGACGCTTTCGACGCCGGCGGAGATGAAGACGTCTCCTTCTCCGGCGCGGATGGCGTGCAGTGCCATGCGGGTGGTCTGCAGCGATGAGGAGCAGTAGCGGTTCACGGTGACGCCGGGAACCTGGTCCAGTCCGGCGAGGACGGCGACGACCCGCGCCATGTTGAAGCCGGCCTTGCCGCCGGGCTGCCCGCTACCCAGGTGCAGGTCGTCGATGTCGTTGCGGTCGAGTTCGGGGACCTTGTTCAGGACGGTTTCGACCATCTGGCGGGCGAGCTCGTCGGGCCGGACATCTTTGAGTGAGCCTTTGACGGCCCGGCCGATCGGTGAGCGTGCGGTGGCAACGATAACTGCTTCTGGCATAAGAACTCCTATGATCCTCGCTTGGCACTGCGACTACGTGTGGGCCTGATCAGAACTGACGTTACGCGTGGTCAGCCCGACCATCGCTGGGCGGTCCGGCTCACCAGCCCGCGGGCTCGCGTCGACCATTTGTTGTCCTCCGCGATGGCTGACACCTCGGGTGGATCGGGCAGCGGACCGGTACCCCATTCGCCCAGTCGGGCCAGGACTTCAGGTAGCAGAATCTGTGCGGCCAGCTCGTAACCGGCGGCCGACGGGTGGTAGTTGTCGGAGGACAACATCCGCTCGGGTGCCGCCAGGAACTCGCGGGCCAGCAGGTCTGCCAACGGCACCGGGGTACCCCCGCCGGCACGCGTCGCCGCGGCTTGGGCGGCTGCCAATCGCAACCCCCAATGCCGCATGACCGTTCGCAGCGGTTGCGGGATCGCGGCGACCACACCGAGGTCCGGGCACGTTCCCACCACCACCCGGGCGCCGGAATCCTCGAGACGGCGGACGGCAGCGCCAAGCCTCTTGGCCGACGCCCGGATCCCGCTGGCGCTCGTCACGTCGTTGGCGCCGATCAAGATGATTGCGATGTCGGGTGGGGGACCGGCGATCAGCATCGCGTCCACCTGGCCGGTCAGGCTCCGGGACGTGGCACCGACAATTGCCTTGGTGCTCAATCGGATTCGTCGCCCGGTTTCGTCTGCCAGCTTGCGGGTCAGCTGCACTCCGGGGGTCTCGTCGGCCGTTTCGGCGCCGAGACCGGCCGCCGTGGAATCCCCGAACACCATCAGATGCAGGTCGTGGTCGTCGTCGCGGCGATACCTCACCGGCCCGAGGCCTGCCGGACCGTATATTCCGTCGCCGTTGGGGGCGTTGTCGGTGCGATGGGGGATGACGGTGCGAGCGTGCCGGGCCTGCCCGTTGAGGAAGGCCACGGCCCACCAACCGGCACCTGCGGTACCCACGGTGGCAACGGAGGCGGCGGCGAGATCACGGACCACTCGGCGCCTTGATGCGGACACGGCTCCAACATAATCGAAGCGTCTGGGACGATGGGTACATGCGCATCGCAAGTCACGTCACCGAACTCATCGGCAACACCCCGTTGGTCCAGCTCAACTCCGTTGTCTCGGCGGGATCAGGCCTGGTGGCGGCCAAGGTTGAATACCTCAATCCCGGTGGCAGCTCCAAAGACCGCATCGCCATCAAGATGGTCGACGCGGCCGAGGCCTCCGGCGAGCTGAAGCCCGGCGGAACGATCGTCGAGCCGACATCCGGCAACACCGGCATCGGCCTGGCCCTCGTCGCCCAGCAGCGCGGCTACAAGTGTGTGTTCGTGTGCCCCGACAAGGTCGGCGAGGACAAGCGGAACGTCCTCAAGGCCTATGGCGCCGAGGTCGTGGTGTGCCCGACCGCGGTCGCGCCCGAACACCCCGACAGCTATTACAACGTCTCTGACCGGCTGACCCGCGAGATCGAGGGCGCGTGGAAGCCCAACCAGTACGCCAACCCGGCCGGACCCGAGTCGCATTACGAGACCACCGGACCCGAGATCTGGAACGACACCGACGGCAAGGTCACCCACTTCGTCGCGGGCGTCGGCACCGGCGGAACGATCACCGGCACCGGCCGCTACCTCAAAGAGGTCTCCGGCGGAAAGGTGAAGATCGTGGGCGCCGACCCGGAAGGTTCGGTGTACTCCGGTGGAACCGGTCGTCCGTACCTCGTCGAAGGTGTGGGCGAAGACTTCTGGCCGAGTGCCTACGACCCGTCCATCCCGGACGAGATCATCGCCGTCTCGGACGCTGATTCGTTCGAGATGACCCGTCGCCTGGCTCGCGAAGAGGGACTACTGGTCGGTGGCTCCTGCGGTATGGCAGTCGTTGCGGCACTGAAGGTGGCCGAGCGCGAGGGCCCGGATGCACTGGTCGTCGTGCTGCTGCCCGACGGCGGACGCGGCTACCTGGGCAAGATCTTCAACGACCGGTGGATGAGCAGCTACGGATTCCTGCGCACCCCGCTCGACGGCAAGGGCGAGGCCGAGCCGATGGTCGGCGATGTCCTGCGCGGCAAGTCCGGTGCGCTGCCCGATCTGGTGCACACGCACCCGCAGGAAACCCTGCGCGACGCGATCGAAATCTTGCGCGAGTACGAGGTGTCGCAGATGCCCGTGGTCGGGGCCGAGCCACCCATCATGGCCGGTGAGGTCGCCGGTGCGGTGAGCGAGCGCGAACTGCTCAGCGCGGTGTTCGAGGGACGTGCCAACCTGGCCGACCCGGTCAGCGCCCACATGGGACAGCCCTTCCCGTTGATCGGTTCGGGCGAGCCCGTGTCGGCGGCCACCAAGGCCCTCCGCGACACCGACGCCCTGATGGTGGTCGAGGACGGCAAGCCGATCGGCGTCATCACCAGGCACGATCTGCTGGCGTTTGTGAGCGCCATCGGCTGACGAGAACGGTCGTCGAGGCCGGCTGAGTAAACCGGCAGTGCGATCGGCTCGGCGATTTTCGGGGGCACTAGGCTGGCTCCCATGAGTGAGCAGCGCAGCAAGACCGACTCGCACAACTGGCAGGGATTTGCGACCAAGGCGATTCATGCCGGATATGAACCGGATCCGCTGACCGGCGCGGTCAACGTGCCGATCTATGCGAGTTCCACCTTCGCCCAGGATGGCGTCGGCGGAATGCGCGGCGGATTCGAGTACGCACGTACCGGAAATCCGACCCGTCAAGCACTCGAGGCCAACCTCGCGGCCCTCGAAGAGGGCAGTTTCGGTCGCGCGTTCGCGTCCGGCATGGCCGCCACCGATGCGTTGTTGCGAGCCACGCTGCGGCCGGGCGACCACCTGGTGATCCCCAACGACGCCTACGGCGGCACGTTCCGGTTGATCGACAAGGTCTTCTCGCAGTGGGGGATCGAGTACTCGGTCGCACCTGTCACGGATGTCGACGCGGTGCGCGCGGCCATCCGCCCCAACACCAAACTGGTCTGGATCGAGACCCCGACCAACCCGTTGCTCAACATCGGAGACATCGAGGCGACTGCGGCGGTCGCACACGAGGCCGGCACAAAGCTCGTGGTGGACAACACCTTTGCCTCGCCGTACCTGCAGCGTCCGCTGACGCTCGGTGCCGACGTCGTGCTGCACTCGACGACCAAGTACCTCGGTGGTCACTCGGATGTGATCGGTGGCGCCTTGATCACCGACGACGAGCAGCTCGATACCGATCTCGCGTTCCTGCAGAACGGCGCCGGCGCGGTTCCTGGACCGTTCGACGCATACCTGACCATGCGTGGAATCAAGACACTTGCCGTCCGGATGGACCGGCACAGCGACAACGCCGAGCGGCTCGTGGAATTCCTGCTGACACATCCGAAGATCGATTCGGTGCTCTACCCGGGACTCGCCAACCACCCGGGTCACGCTGCGGCGGCGAAGCAGATGAGCCGTTTCGGCGGCATGATCTCCGTGCGTGTGGCCGGTGGCCTCGAGGCCGCACAGCAATTCTGCGACCGCACCGAGGTGTTCACCCTGGCCGAGTCGCTCGGTGGCATCGAGTCGCTGATCGAACATCCCGCCGCGATGACCCACGCCTCGACGGCCGGTTCGCTGCTCGAGGTCCCAGATGACCTGGTCCGGCTGTCGGTGGGCATCGAAGACATCGGCGACCTGCTCGGGGACATCGAGAACGCCCTCAGCTGACGCCACCGCCCTCCAAATTCGCGCCGCTTACCTGCGTTCGCTCCTGTTGCAACGGGAGCACACGCAGGCAAGCGGCGCGAATTTTGGGTTGTGGGGTGGCAAGCTGACTCGATGGCCCGTGATCCGATGACGGTCGACCTGGCACAGATCGACCGTGCCGTGCAGTTGCTGGCGCCGGTGATGCGCCGGACACCGGTGGTGGCGTCGCGGGCGTTGTCGGAACGATGCGGCCACGACGTCTGGCTCAAGTGTGAAAACCTGCAACGCACAGGATCTTTCAAACCGCGCGGCGCGTATCTGCGGATCGCCGGCCTGAGTGACGACGAGCGCGCGAACGGTGTTGTCGCGGCCAGTGCGGGCAACCACGCGCAGGGCGTGGCATGGTCGGCCGCCGATCTGGGCATCACATCGCGGGTCTATATGCCCACCGGCGCATCGCTGCCGAAGATCGCCGCAACCCGTGCCTATGGCGCCGAGGTGATCCTCGAAGGCACAACCGTCGACGAGAGCTTGGTCGCCGCGGCGGGATATGCCGAAGAGACCGGCGCCGTCCTGATCCACCCGTTCGATCACCCCGACATCGTGGCCGGACAGGCAACCGTCGGGATGGAGATCCTCGAACAATTGCCCGATGTTGGGACCGTGCTGGTGCCCCTCGGTGGTGGCGGACTGCTCGCGGGTGTGGCGGTCGCGATCAAATTGCATCGACCGGAGGTCCGGGTCGTCGGCGTCCAGGCCGCCACGGCCGCCGCGTGGCCCGACTCGCTCGCCGCCGGAAGACCCGTCAGAGCTGAGTCGATGAACACGATGGCCGACGGCATCGCGGTGGCGCTACCCGGTGCCGTGCCGTTTGCCCTGGTGGCCGATCTGGTGGACGAGGTGGTCACGGTCAGCGAAGAGGCCATCTCTCAGGCGCTGCTGCTGGTGTTGGAACGGGCGAAGCTCATTGTCGAACCGGCCGGTGCCACGGCGGTCGCGGCACTGACGAGTCTTCCCGGTCTCGAACTCGACGGGCGGGTTTGTGTGGTGCTGTCCGGTGGCAACATCGATCCGTTGCTGCTCACCCAGGTGACCACGCATGGCCTGCATGCGGCGGGCCGCTATCTCACGATCACGGTGACTGTGCCCGACCGTCCGGGTGGCCTGGTGTCGTTGCTCGAGCTGCTCCGCGACCTGAATGTGAGCGTGGTCGACGTGGTCCACTCGCGGGTCAGCGGTGAACTGAGCCTTGGGGAGGTCGCGGTGACGGTCAGCCTGGAGACCAGGGGACCCGATCATCAGGCGAAGGTCCGGGCCGCACTGGCCGATGCCGGCTATTCGGTGGCCTGACCACTTTTCTGTCCGATTCTCCGTGGTGCCGCACTAGGCTCACCGGTATGGGAATCGACTACAACAAGCGCCCGAAGCCGGTACCACCGGCACCGACCCCACCATCGCCGGCGGCCCCCGCTCCTGCTCCTGCCGCACCGCCGGTGCAGCTGAGCAAGATCACCCTGACCAAGGCTCAGCCGACGGTGAGTCTCGCGAAGTCGGGTAGCTCGGGCGGAACCATTCGCGTCAATCTGAACTGGGCACAATCTTCGCCGGGCGGAGGATTTTTCAAGCGGAAGAGTTCGGTGGACCTCGACCTGCGGTGCCTGTATGAGCTGGCCGACGGATCGCGCGGCGGTGTCGGTGCACTCGACCGCAACTTCGGTGCCCTGGACCGGGCGCCATACATCAAACTCGACCAGGATGACCGCTCCGGTAGTTCGGCCGGCGGCGAGAACATGTTCGTGAACCTGACCGACCCCACGGTCTTCCGGCGCATCCTGGTCTTCGCCGACATCTACGAGGGAAGCCCGAACTGGGCGGCGGTCGACGGCGTGGTGACGGTTGAATCGCAGTTCGGTCCGCCGATCGAGGTCCGGATGGACTCGGCCAAGAACAGTCTGCGAACAGCGTCCATCGTTCTCATCGAGATGGGCGGCAACGGGGTGAGTGTGACCCGTGCGGTCGAGTATTTCTCGGGCGGCGACAAGATGGACAAACACTTTCGCTGGGGCCTGAACTGGGGGCGTGGCAGCAAATAACACCAGGTCGGGGCCTCAAGTCCTCGCCGTATCGCCGCCACATGGCGTGACAACGTTCATTGATTTAACAACGGGCGTTGACAAGTTCGGATCGGCCTTCTAGCGTCATGTGAACAAAGGTGCAGCGAGGAGGCCGCAGATGACTGAAGCGTTGAAGTATGTCCCGGAGCACGCCACGGCGACCACCGGTGACAACTACGACCAGGTTCTCGACGACCTGTCGAGTGCATCGGTCCACCGCAATTTTGATCCGTACATCGACATCGACTGGGATTCCCCCGAGATGGCGATCACCGACGGAGACCCCCGCTGGGTCCTGTCGAAGAATGTCGACCCCATCGGTCGCCACCCCTGGTACCAGCAGCAGCCGCTCGAGAAGCAGATCAAGATCGGGATGTGGCGCCAGGCCAATGTCGCCAAGGTCGGCCTGCAGTTCGAGTCGGTCCTGATCCGTGGCCTGATGCAGTACAGCTTCAAACTCCCCAACGCCGCCAAGGAATTTCGCTACACCACGCACGAGGCCAAAGAAGAGTGCAATCACACCCTGATGTTCCAGGAGTTCGTGAACCGCACCGGCATGGACGTCCCGGGAGCCAAGAAGAGCTTGCGCCGGATCTCGCCGGTGATCCCGCTCTTCTCCACCATCTTTCCGACGATCTTCTACTTCGGTGTGCTCGGCGGCGAGGAGCCGATCGACCACATCCAGAAGGACTTCCTGCGCAACCGCGATGAGATGCACCCGTCGATGTTGGCGGTGATGCAGCTGCACGTCGCCGAAGAGGCGCGGCACATCTCGTTCGCCCATCACCTGCTGCGTGAGACGATTCCGCAGAAGTCCGCGGTCCAGCGCTTTGTCCTGTCGATCATGCTGCCGATCGTGATGCGGGTGCTGTGTGGCGCGATCGTGGTGCCGCCCAAGGAGTTCCGTCGCGAGTTCGATATCCCGCGCTCGGTGTTCAAAGACATCTTCTGGCGGTCGGAGAACTCGAAGCAGTTCCTGCGCAACGTCTTCGGCGACGTTCGGATGCTCGGTGACCAGTGTGGCCTGATGAACCCGATCTCCCGGTTCATCTGGAACATCTTGGGTATCGGCGGCCGCTCTTCGCGGTTCCGCAGCGAACCCACCTACGCGGCAGCGTAAGCCCGTGCCGCACGTTGTCACTCAGGCATGTTGTGCCGACGCCTCCTGCGTTTACGCCTGCCCGGTCAATTGTATCCATCCGACACCGGATGAGCCCGACTTCCTGACCTCGGAGATGCTGTACATCGACCCGGCGACCTGTGTCGATTGTGGAGCCTGCGTCAGCGCATGCCCGGTCGGCGCGATCGTCCCCGGCCATCGCATCGAGCCTCAGGACGAGCGGTATCTCGAGATCAACGCGGCCCATTACGAGGACGTGGACGTGGCTCAGTCGCCCGTCCGTTTCCCGGTCGACGCCAGACTTCGGTTACCGCTGGCGCCGATCAGCAAACCGAAGCCGATCGAGATCCCCGGTGGCGGCGACATCCGCGTGGCGATCGTGGGGTCGGGACCGTCGGCGATGTACGCCGCGGACGAGTTGCTGCGCCATCCCAACGTGTACGTCACAATGTATGAACGCCTCGACAAGCCGTTCGGGCTCGCCCGCTATGGGGTTGCGCCCGATCATCTTTCGACCCGCAAGGTGATGGCCCTCTTCGACGAGATCGCGCGTAACAACCGCCTGGACATCCTGGTCCGCAGCGAAGTGGGCCGCGACATCGCGCTGGACGATCTACGTCGCGATTTCCACGGCGTCATCTATGCCGGCGGCGCGAAAACCGATCGACGTCTGGACATCCCGGGCATCGAGCTGGAGAACGTGGCCAGTGCAACGGAATTCGTCGGCTGGTACAACGGCCACCCGGACTTCGCCGATCGCGCCTTCGACCTCTCACACCGGAAAGTGGTTGTCATCGGCAACGGTAACGTCGCCCTCGATGTCGCTCGCATCCTGACATCGGACCCGGAAGATCTTGCGTCGACCTCCATTTCGCCGGTCGCGTTGGCAGCTCTGAGAAACTCCAAGGTCGAAGAAGTGCTGGTTGTCGCCCGCCGCGGCGCGGCCGACGCCGCATTCACGTTGCCCGAGCTGGTGGGACTGGCCGACCGCGGCGCCAACGTGACCGTGGATCCGGAGTTGCTGGCGCCTGAACTGTTGGCGTCAGCAGGTACCTCCGACGACCCCACGATTTCGGCGAAACTCGAGATTCTGGCCGAATTGTCGCAGCGGCCAACACAATCGGGACCTGTCATCAGGTTCGGATTCCTGCGGTCGCCGCAGGAGATCACCGCGAATGCGGACGGATCTGCTGCCGGCGTCACCTTTGGGATCAACCGGCTCGACCCACTGAGGGGTGGGGTCGAGCCGGTGGGGGAGACCGAGACCGTCGAGGCGGGGCTGGTGCTGACCTCGATCGGTTATAAGGGCGTCGAGGTGCCGGGTCTGCCGTTCGACGGCGCGCGCGGCGTAATCCCCAACGCCGGTGGGCGCGTCGTCGACGGGGACACTCCGATCACCGGTGTGTACGTCACCGGCTGGATCAAGCGCGGTCCATCGGGCTTCATCGGCACCAACAAATCCGACTCGGCGGAAACGGTGGCGCAGCTGCGTGCCGATCTCGAGGCGGGGCTGCTGTCGGTGCCGACGCCTGTCGCTTCCCCGCGCCGCCGCCTGGGCCGCGCACTGGCTCGATGATGTCGGGGTCGGATGACGCTCAGGTTGCCGTGGTGATAGGCCGAGCGCAGCCGCGTCTTTTCGAACTTCCCGACACTCGTCTTGCGAACTTCGTCGACAACGGTCAGAATCCGGTCAGCAAGAACCCTGGGCGTTGCTAGTTCCCGGTACTTTTTTGGTCGAGTTGCGCCTGCACCGATTTCTCATCGAGACTGTCGCCATCGACCACATGTAGCCGTTCGCCCTCGTGCGAGCCGTTGACCCAGTCGCCCGAGGTTTTCCAGTCGATGATCTTGCCGTCATTGTCGAACGCTATGGCCGTGTACTCGGGGTGCGCGTGCGCGAGTTCGGCGATACGGCGTGCGGTGATGGTCGAATCCGTCATGATCCCGGCATACCCACAAAGTCCACAAACAAAAATGGTGGCTTCTGGCGAACCCGACCTGCGGGTTTACTCGCCAAAAGCCACCATTTTGGGGTCTTTAGTTGTGGTACGGCTCCGCGCTGACGAGCGTCACCGAGACGGTGGCGCCACTGGGCACGGTGTACTTGCGGGTGTCGCCGACCTTGGCATCGATGAGCGCACCACCCAGCGGTGACTTCGGTGAGTACACCTCGAGTTTGTCTTCGGACGATCCCTGCTCGCGGGTGGCGATCAGGAAGGTCTCGGTGTCGGACTCGTCGCCGTCGTAGTACACCTTCACGACGGAACCCGGCAGTGCCACACCGGATTGCGTGGGTGTCTCGCCGACCTTGGCTGTGTTGAGCAGCTCCTGGAGCTGACGGATGCGGGCTTCCTGCTGACCCTGCTCGTCGCGGGCGGCATGGTAGCCACCGTTCTCCTTGAGGTCTCCCTCTTCGCGTCGCTCGTTGATCTCGGCGGCAATCACCGGACGGTTCGCGATGAGCGCGTCGAGCTCCTCTTTGAGCCGATCATGGGACTCCTGGGTAAGCCAGGTCACCTCGGTGTCGGTCATGCTCGATCACTCCCTCTCGTTACATGCAGCAACACGGCCCCTCTCGGAACCGTGTATCAGTCAAGACTACCAGGTCAAATGTACGGTTCCCGAATTCCTAGGAAATTGTGCCCTCTTGGGCAAGCGACGACTGATAGGTCGGTTCGCGCTTCTTGAGCCATCGGATGGCCGCATACGTCAGCGGCATGATTGCGATCTCGACCAGGGTTTTCCAGATGAACCCGATGAGTGTGTAATTCAGGAAATCGGACCACGTCGAAATGCCCAGTGCGGTCGCAGCAATCGCACAAAAAACCAGCGTGTCGAAAAACTCGCCGACCACTGTGGAGCCGAGGAGTCGGGCCCACAGATGTTTCTCGCCGGAACGGGTCTTCATCTTCACCAGCACCCAGGAGTTCAGGAACTCTCCGACGACGTAACCGGCCAGGCCGGCCGCCAGGAACTGAGGGATCACGCCGGCGACGGTCTCGAAGGCTTCTTGGCCGTCGTAGAACGAGGCGGCCGGCAGTTTGATGGTCAGCCAGAAGCACAGGGACGCCAGAAGCAGGACAAAGAAGCCCGCCAAGATTGTTCGTCGCATCGCGCGGAAGCCGTAGACCTCGCTGATCACGTCTCCGAGGACGTAGGCGAGGGGGAACATGTAGAAGGCACCGTCGGTGACCAGGCCGTCCATGGACAGCGGTCCGACGTCGAAGTGGAGGCTCGAGAACAGCACCACGCCTTTGGTGCCGGTGATGTTGCTGATCATCATCACGCCGACGAAGAGGCCGACGAGCATCGGGTAATACGGACTTGCAATGGTGGCAAACGCCGGACCCGTTCCCTTGGCGGTGAGCGAGTCCGGCTGCCCAGACTTGTTTATGGATGTCATGGGTGCCGATTATGGGTGATCAGCATCTGCCGTCGGTCACTGCGGCGGGAAGTTCGCCGATCATGTCCACTCCGACGCCGTTCCATCGGTAGCTGACAGATACCTCACCTTGGGGGTCGGCGTTGGGTTCGTCACCCACGATGTAGTGGTAGGTGACGTCTACCTGATCGTCGGTGGCGCCGGTGATCTGCTGATACGGGAGATTGCAGGCGGTTCCGGTGCCGAGGAACTCGTCGCGGTGGAAGAACAACAACTGGTGTGGTGACGACACCGTGCCGCCTTCGGTGGCCAGCGCCACATAGGTGAAGTCGGCGCATCCGTCGAAGTTGGATTCTTCCGACACCCACAGTGCTCCTGGTAACGGGGGCGGGATCTGACTGATCGCGCCCCCGGCGATCACCGAGGCGCCGGCGGACTGACACGGTGCGGCGTCGTCGACGGTGGTGAGAACAGTCTCGGTCGAGGTAGTTGTGCTCGTCTCGATGGCGGTGACGGGACCAGTGGCGCTGGAGGTAGCGATCTCGGAGACCGGATCGGTCGATATCGCCACCGACGGTGCTGTGCTCACGTCTGCTGCGCTGTCGGTTGCGTCCGAGCAACCGGCCGCAGCCACGATGGCGATGACTGCGGCCGCTGCCGTCGTCCAGCGCACTGCCGATGACCGGACGGCCGAGAATTGTTTGTTCACAGCGATATTCATCGAACGAACCTTTCGTTGCCGACCCACTGACTGTGTCGTGGCGGGCAGCGAAAAAGTTAGTCACCGAAAGTATCCGAACGGTGGGTTGCAGGAGGAAATGCAGGTCAGCGGAGTGTGGTGTCGGTCGACTGAACGACCCACCGACCACCGGGCTCCAAGCGTGGCGCGTCAGGGTGCGACGAGGTACTCCGGGACCGTCTTGCTACAGCCGTACACCTCGCCGAGTGCCGGAGCAGCGGATGTGTTGACGACCGTGGACATCGAGAAGTGGGTTTCTTCGGACGCCGGGACGTAGATCTCGCGCCGGCCGGTTTCGCTGCCGTCCCTGGATCGCGCGCGCACGATGCAGGTGGCCGGAACGCCGGGATCTTTGCGGATGACTGTGAACTTCACCTCAACGCTGGTGTCGTTCAGAATCTCGTAGCCGCTGGCTTCTCCGGAGATGTCGGGGTCGGAAAAGTTCTTGTATCCGATCCATGCGATGAGTACGCCCGCCGCGATGACCAGGGCGGTGAGTCCGATCGCCCACACCCGGCGAGAGCCTGAAGAACGGTCGGTGGGGTAACGCCCCGGCGGTAGGTTGCGAGGGCTTGTCATGCGTTCATACCTACCATGGAGCCAGAAGCGGGTACCGGTGCGCCATGGTCCGTGTGGACGGTGGGAGTATTGAACCCGAATATCGGGCTGTTGTGAAGGTGAGGAAATCGCGTGGTCGGACTACGACTGATGGCGGTGCATGCGCACCCCGACGACGAGTCCAGCAAAGGCGCGGCCACGATGGCCAAGTACGCCGCCGAAGGACACGACGTCCTGGTGGTGACGCTGACCGGTGGCGAGCGCGGCGACATCCTGAACCCGGCGATGGATCTGCCGGGCATCAAAGATCGCATGCCGGAAGTCCGCAAGGAAGAGATGGCCAAGGCCGCGGCAGCTCTCGGCGTCCGTCAGCAATGGCTGGGCTTCATCGACTCCGGACTGCCGGAAGGTGATCCGAAGCCGCCGCTACCCGAAGGCTCGTTTGCAGCGATCCCGCTCGAAATCCCCACCGAGGCCCTGGTCAAGGTGGTCCGCGAGTTCCGACCGCACGTGATGATCACCTACGACGAGCACGGCGGCTACCCGCATCCCGACCACATCCGCGACCACGAGGTGTCGATGGCCGCTTTCGAGGCCGCCGCGGATCCCGAACAGTTCCCTGATGCCGGAGAACCGTGGTCGGTGTCGAAGATCTACTACACCCATGGATTCATCCGTGACCGGATGATTCTGTTCTCGGACGAATACGCGAAGATCGGCCAGGAGAGCCCGTTCGCGGAGTGGCTCTCGAACTGGGATCCCGAGCGCGGCAACCTGATGGGCCGGGTGACCACCCAGGTGACCTGCGGTGACCACTTCTCGAATCGCGATGAGGCGTTGCGGGCACACGCCACGCAGATCGACCCGAACGGGATCTTCTTTGCGGTCCCGATCGAGTGGCAGCAGCGTCTGTGGCCCACCGAAGAGTTCGAACTGGCCAAGACCCGCGTAAAGACCGCGATCCCCGAAACTGATCTGTTCACGGGTATCACTGCTGATGAGGAGGTTGTGTCATGAACATGACCTACACCGCCGCGCAGATCACCGACGTGCTCGCGGGCCCGGAAGGCCCCGAGTTCGGTAAGGCGTCCCCGCTGGGATTGCTGGTGGTCCTGCTATTGCTGGGCGGAACGATTTTCTTGATCTGGTCGATGAACAAGCACATCAAGCGTCTGCCCAAGAACTTCGACTGGGACCATCCTGAGGACGATCAGGCCGCCGACGACGGGACCGATGGTGACCCGCGACAGCAACAGTCTCGCTGACGCGACAAGCCCCTATCTGCGCCAGCACGCCGCCAATCCGGTGCACTGGCAACAGTGGAGTGCGGACGCCCTGGAGTGGGCGCGAGAGCGCGATGTTCCGATCCTGTTGTCGGTCGGCTACGCGGCCTGCCACTGGTGCCACGTCATGGCGCACGAGTCCTTTGAGGATCACGCCACCGCAACGGTGATGAACCGGCATTTCGTCTGCATCAAGGTCGACCGCGAAGAGCGCCCCGACATCGACGCGATCTACATGAATGCCACCGTCGCGATGACCGGTCAGGGTGGCTGGCCCATGACCTGTTTCCTGACCCCTGAGGGTGAGCCTTTTTACTGCGGCACCTACTTTCCGTCGGTACCCCGCCACGGTCTGCCGTCCTTTGTTCAGCTACTCGATGCGATCACTGAGACCTGGAAGGCCAAACGCGACGAGGTGCAGCGGGTGGGCACGGCGGTTGCCGAGCAGCTTGCGGCAACTGCGGAGGGTCTTCCCGATCCGGAGCTCGCCCTCGACAACGCTTTGCTCGCCCATGCCGTCGACAAGGTTCTCGAAGACGAGGACCGCGACTACGGCGGTTTCGGCGGTGCCCCCAAATTCCCGCCGTCGGCCTTGCTCGAAGGACTGATCCGGGAATCCGAGCGGACCGCAGATCCGCGGGGGATCGAGGCCGCGCAGCGCACCGCCTCGGTGATGGCCCGCGGCGGTATCTACGATCAGCTCGCCGGTGGTTTCGCCCGGTACGCGGTCGACCAGGACTGGGTGGTTCCGCACTTCGAAAAGATGCTCTACGACAACGCGCAGCTGTTGCGGGTGTACGCCCACCTGGCCCGCACCACCTCAGATCCGTTGTCGCAGAAGGTTACAGAGGAGACCATTGGCTTCTTGCAACGCGATCTCAAGGTCATCGGCGGCTTCGCCTCCGCGCTCGATGCCGACACCGACGGTCGCGAAGGCCTGACGTATGTGTGGACTCCGCAGGAAATGGTCGATGTGCTCGGTGCCGAGGACGGAGAGTGGGCAGCACAACTGTTCACCGTGACCGCGGCGGGCACCTTCGAAGACGGCGCGTCCACACTGCAGCTGCGCGCCGATCCCGATGACGTCGACCGGTTCGACTCGGTACGCAAGCGGTTGTCGGCGGCGCGGTCGTTGCGACCACAGCCGGGGATCGACGGCAAGGTCGTCACCGGCTGGAATGCACTGACCATCACGGCGCTTGCCGAAGCCGGCGCCGGACTTCATCGTCCGGAGTGGATCGAGCTGGCCACCTGGTGTGCCGGAGAACTGCTCGAGCGCCATCAGCCGGATGGCCGCCTCCGACGGTCCTCGCTCGATGGGGTGGCAGGCGCGCCTCTGGCGATGCTCGACGATCATGCTGCGCTGGTCACCGCGCTCCTGGCGCTGTATCAGGTGACCGGACAACCGGATTGGCGAGACCACGGACTCGACCTCCTCGACCGGACCATCGATCTGTTCGCCGACCCGCAGACGCCGGGGTCGTGGTACGACTCCGGGGACGATGCCGATGCCCTGCTGACGCGTCCGCGCGACCCGATCGACGGGGCAACACCGTCCGGCACCTCGCTGGTGGCCGAGGCATTGCTGACCGCCGCGCCGCTGGCGCCGACAGGCCGCACACCGCGCAGCGCCGACGACTACTTAGCGCTTGCCGACGACACACTTGCCCGTGGTGGCGTGTTGCTGGCAAAGCTACCCCGGTCGGCGGGGCAGTGGCTGGCGGTCACATCCGCCCGGCTTGCCGGACCATTGCAGATTGCCGTGTCGCAGCAAGACATCGGATCCACCGAGCTGCTCGCAGAGGCACGAGTTCGGGCTCCGGGTGGCGCGATCGTGGTCGGTGGTCTGGTGGATTCTCAGCCGCTGCTGGTCGGACGGCCCCCGGTCAACGGAGAATCCGCCGCCTACATCTGCCGCGGATCGGTTTGCGGTCTCCCGGTGACCACCGTCGAAGGACTGGCTCAGCAGCTGGGATAACCCGGCCCCGGCCCGAGCCGTCGAGCGTGCCGAACAGACCGCCGACCGTGCCGAACCGATCAACCATCGACCGTGCCGAACGAACCGTCGACCGTGCGGCGGATTCATACGGTTATTGCAACATCGTCTAACGCGGGAGGTTGCAATGGCTTTCGATCGGGTTCTTCGTGGCCAGGTCTTTGATCAGTTGTGTTCAGGGTCCTCGTTAGCGGCCGCGGGCCGTGCTGTGGGTGTGTCGAAAACGACCGCGAAGCGGTGGTGGGTCCAGGCTGGCGGGATGGATCTGAACAAGGGCGCGGTCGGCGGCTTGGGCGACATGATCTCGGTAGGGATCGGCGGACGAGGTCATCGGCTGAGTTTGGCAGAACGCGAAACGATCATGGTGGGGGTGATCCTAAAGGTGACACCCGCGGCCACAGGGCGTGTTCTGAGCCGGGACCGGTCGGTGATTTCACGGGAATTGGCACGCAACAGCAATCTCGATGGCACCTATCATGCGTTGTTAGCGCATTGGCGGGCTGCTGGTAAGGCCAAGCGGCCCAAACGATTTAAACTGGTTGATCATCCGCAGCACACGATGATCGAAGAGGCGTTGGACTGTGGGTGGTCTCCCCGGCTCATTGCTGACGTGCTCAAGATTCTCTACCCCGATGACAAACTGATGTGGGTGAGCCACGAAACGATCTATCAGGCGTTGTACGTCCAAACCCGTGGCAGCTTGCGGGCGGATCTACACAAGACGCTCTCCACCCGGCGCGCGGCCCGCAAGCCACGAGACCGCGAGAGCAAGCTGGGTAAACCGTTTCGCGATGCGTTCACCATCGCTGATCGGCCCGAGCACGTCGAAAAGCGTAAAGTCCCAGGTCACTGGGAGGGTGATCTGATCATGGGCTCTGATTCCAGCGCTATCGGAACCCTGGTTGAACGGTCGACACGGTTCACGATCTTGCTGCATTTGCCAGCCGACCATCGTGCTGAGACCGTCGCTGAAGCCATGATCGCGGCCATGAACAAACTGCCTGAGCACCTGCTGGCATCGATCACCTGGGATCGCGGCACAGAGTTGGCCGGCTACCGCGATATCCAACTCAAACTCGATCTGCCCGTGTACTTCTGCGATCCACACTCGCCATGGCAACGCGGCACCAACGAAAACACCAATCGTCTCCTGCGGCATTGGTTCGCCAAAGGCTCGAACCTACGCGCCCACACTGCCGCCGATCTCCAGCGCGTCTCCCGACTCCAACGACCGACCCCGCCCAACCCTCGACTACCAAACACCAGCACAAGCACTCGCCAAACTCATCGACACCGACATCATCACAGCCGCCTAGTCACAACCAGAAGCGATGCAACAACCACTTGACATTGCCTGCCGAACGAACCGTCGACCGTGCCGAACGAACCGTCGACCGTGCCGATATCGCTGTTGCACAGTAGTTTTCGGCACGTTCGGCGGGAATTTGGGCACGCTCGGCGGGAATTTGGGCACGCTCGGCGGGGATGTTGGCACGCTCGACGGGGGGTCGGCGGTGATATGAGCACGCTCGACGGTGATATGGGCACGCTCGGCGGAGGCGGGGGTGGGGTCAGGTGTGTAGGACTGCCGCGAACTGATCCATCGCCCAATCGATTTCGTCTGTGGTGATGACAATCGGGGGAGCAAACCGCAACGTCGAACCATGGGTGTCCTTGGCCAGGACACCGCGTTCTGCGAGTTTCTTGCAGAGGTCTTTGCCGGTGCCCAATGTCGGATCGACGTCTACACCCGCCCATAGGCCCAGCCCGCGGACCGCGGTGACGCCGCCGCCGATCAACTCGTGAAGTCGACCGTGGAGATGGGTGCCCAGTGTTGCTGCGCGGTCTTGCCAATACCCGGTACCGAGCATGTGCACCACAGTCGAACCGACCGCAGCAGCAAGGGGATTGCCGCCGAACGTCGAACCGTGCTCGCCCGGCCGGAGTACCCCGAGTACGTTGCTGTCGCCGACCACCGCCGACACGGGCAGGACGCCCCCGCCCAGAGCTTTGCCGAGCGTGTACAGGTCGGGCACCACGTCCCAGTGGTCGCAGGCGAATGTGGTCCCGGTACGGCCGAGTCCGGATTGGATCTCATCGCAGATCATCAACACGTTTGTGCTGGTGCAGAGTTCACGAACCGCGGCGAGGTACCCATCGGGCGGGACGATGATGCCGGCCTCACCCTGGATCGGTTCGATCAGAACCGCAACGGTGGTGTCGTCGATGGCGGCAGCCATCGCCTCGGCGTCACCGAACGGAACAATCCGGAAGCCCGGGGTGAACGGTCCGAATCCGGTGCGTGCGACCGGATCGTCGGAGAAGCTCACGATGGTGGTGGTGCGCCCGTGGAAGTTGCCTGCCGCCACCACGATCGAGGCCTGTCCCGCCGGCACACCTTTCACCTCGGTGCCCCACTTGCGGGCCACCTTGATGGCTGATTCCACCGCTTCGGCGCCGGTGTTCATCGGCAGCACCATCTCTTTGCCGCAGAGTGCGGCCAGGTCGCGGCAGAACGGCCCCAGACGGTCGGAATGAAAGGCTCTGCTGGTCAACGTGAGACGGCCGAGTTGGTCGGTGACCGCGGCGATGATCTCCCGATTGCGATGCCCGAAATTGATCGCCGAGTATCCGGCCAGGCAATCGAGGTACCTGCGTCCCTCGACGTCGGTGATCCAGGCACCCTCGGCGGTGGCCGCGACCACCGGCAACGGCGAATAGTTGTGTGCCGCAAAGTCGTCGACCATGCCGATGTGCTCGGATGACGAGATGATCGGATCGACGGAATGGGTGATGTCGACGGTCATGATGTGACACCGGCCTTTCGTAGTTCCAGCGTGCAACATTTGACGCCGCCACCGCCCTTGAGCAATTCGGAGAGGTCCACCTCGATCGGATTGAAGCCGGCGGCGGTGAGTAGGGCTGCCAAATGTGGTGCGGCGTCGGTCATCACGACGTTGAGGCCGTCGGAGACCAGATTCAGCCCGAGTACAGCGGCATCGGCATCGTTCGCCCGGATAGCGGTGGGGTAGAGATCGGCGAGGACGCGCTGGGCGTCCGCCGAGAACGCGTCCGGAAAATAGGTGATGGTGTCGTCGTCGAGTACGCCGAGCGCGGTGTCGAGATGGTAGTACCGCGGGTCCACGAGTTCGAGGCTGACAACCGGAAGTCCGGTGAGTTGAGCAACCTGGCGGTGGGTCTGTTGGTCGGTACGGAAACCGGTGCCGGCCAGGATGCGATCGCCGACCACGAGGAAGTCGCCTTCGCCCTCGTTGATCCCGGAGACCGTCCGCACCGGTCCGAGTCCGGCGCTGTTCATCCAGGCGGCATATGCCGCGCCCTCGGGTTGACGCTGCGGATGTCGGAACGCTGCGGCTATCGCGACACCGCCGACGACCAGTCCCCCGTTGGCGGCATAGACCATGTCGGGCAGACCCGGGACCGGCGGCACTTCTGAAACGGAATGTCCCAGTTGGACATACGTCTCGCGAAGGACGTTCCACTGGTGGAGGGCGAGCGCGGTGTCGACCTCGACGGTCGGGTCCATCCATGGATTGATCCGGTAGGTGACCTCAAAGTGGGTCGGTGGGGTCATCGCATAGTTGCGTGGTGAGAAGGTTCGGTCTCGGCCGACGGCAGGGGCGAACTGGGTGATGGTCACTCATCGATCGTAAGAACCCCATGAAATGCAAGCAATCTCCGTGCCTTGCGTCTAGACCGGCTGTCTGTTGCTAAATCTGGCACAATAGTTAGATCTGTTGCGTGAGGTGAAAGGGAGGACTCCCGGTGGCTGAGCTGGACGAGATCGATGAGGCGATTCTGGGCTGCCTGACTCGTGATGCGCGGCAGACATACGCGCAGATCGGGGAGCAGGTGCGACTGTCGGCGCCGGCCGTCAAGCGTCGCGTCGACCGGCTCGTGTCTTCCGGTGTGATCCGCGGCTTCACCGTGGTCACCGATCCGGCAGCGTTGCAATGGACCACGGAGGCCTACGTTCAGGTGTTCTGCCGGGGCACCATAGCCCCGGACATCCTCGCCCGATCGTGGGAACACATCTCTGAAGTGGTCAGTGCTGCCACCGTCACCGGCCCGGCCGATGCGATCCTGCGGGTGGTGGCGCGCGACGTCCAGCACCTGGAGGTGGCGCTCGAACGCATCCGGGCGGCGGAGACCGTCGACCACTCCGAGAGCATCATCGTGCTGTCCCGGGTGATCGACCGCGGTCATCCCTAGGAGGGTGCGCATTTTGGGCATCCGGCGAACACCGTGCTAGGTTGGCCGACGTGAACATTTGTGCTGGTGCCTATTGGCGCTTTATCGAGGCTCCGGGTGGAGCCGCCGATATCGCGCTGTACTGACGCGCGCCAACACCCGGAGCCCCGAGCAGTGACCATCGTGGTCGCTGCTTTTTTCTTTGTCAGGGCACCGGTTACATGAGTGCGGGTGCTCGCCGAATCAGAAAGGCACGCATCATGAGTAGCGAATCCACCACCACGCAGGCCGAGCAGGCGACGCTGGTCGGACCCAAAACATCCGACCGCCGCATCCGGGCTTTCCGCGAGATCCCTTCACCCGACGCGGTTCGGGCAGAACTGCCGTTGACCGATCGCCGCGCCGCGGTTGTGCAGCAAGATCGCGATGAGATCGCCGACATCCTCGCCGGCCGCGACGACCGACTCCTGGTCATCGTCGGGCCCTGCTCGGTCCACGACACCGTCGCCGCTCTGGATTACGCCCGCCGTCTGGCTCCGCTCGCCGTCGAACATGCGGACCGGCTCAAGATCGTGATGCGCGTGTACTTCGAAAAACCTCGCACCACCGTCGGCTGGAAAGGCCTGATCAACGACCCGGGCATGGATGGTTCGTTCGACGTCGAGCGTGGTCTGCGCACCGCGCGCGCACTGCTGCTCGACATCATCGACCTCGGTCTGCCGGTCGGTTGTGAGTTCCTCGAACCGACGAGCCCGCAGTACATCGCGGATGCTGTTGCCTGGGGCGCCATCGGTGCCCGCACCACCGAGTCGCAGGTGCACCGTCAGCTGGCATCGGGTCTGTCGATGCCCATCGGATTCAAGAACGGTACCGACGGCAACATCCAGGTCGCGGTCGATGGCGTGAAAGCCGCTGCCGCCGAGCATGTTTTCTTCGGCGTCGACGACTTCGGCCGGGGTTCGATCGTGGAGACCGTGGGCAATGAGGACTGCCACGTCATCCTGCGGGGTGGCACCACGGGACCGAACCACGACGTCGACTCCATCAACCGCACGATCGCTGCGCTGGCCAAGGCGGGCCTGCCCGAACTGGTGATGGTCGACTGCTCGCACGCCAACTCGGGCAAGGACCACATCCAGCAGGCCGTGGTCGCCACCGATATCGCGGCGATGATCGCCGGCGGCCAACTGGGCATCAGCGGTGTGATGTTGGAGAGCTTCCTGGTTGCCGGTGCGCAGTCGCCGGATGCCGAGGTTCTGACCTACGGCCAGTCCGTCACCGACAAGTGCATGGACTGGGACGCGACCCTGACGGTCGTGCAGACCCTGTCGGCGGCAAAGGATTCGGTGACGGTTTCGGCCTGACCTGTACCGATTCTGGTGCAGCACCTCAGCTGAACAGCACCAGCCACACCGCGACGTAGTGCACCAGTGCGGCGATCACCGTGCAGGCGTGGAAGAACTCGTGGTGGCCGAAGGTGTTCGGCCAGGGGTTGGGCCACTGGGTTGCGTACAGGATGCCGCCGACGGTGTAGAACAGTCCACCCACGGCCAGGAGTACAACGACGGCCACACCCACCGATTCGATGAGCGTCGGGACCACCGCGATGATCGTCCAGCCCAGGATGATGTAGAGCGGTACCCCGAGCCATCGCGGTGACGACGGCCAGACCATTTTGAGGGTCACCCCGGCCAATGCTCCGACCCACACGATGACCAGCACCGCCACCTGCGCGGGTGGTTCCAGGCCGATCACACAGAACGGGGTGTAGCTACCGGCGATGAAGATGAAGATCATCGAATGGTCGGCCCGCTTCATCCACATCTTCGCGGTGTCCGTGGTCCAGTTCACCCGGTGATACGTGGCGCTGACGCCGAACACCCCGCAGACCGTCAGCGCATAGATACCGCAGGCCAGGGCCGCCACCGGACCGACCAGCGCCCACGCGACGGCAACGAGCACGATGCCGGCGCCGATGGCGGCGAAGCCGGCGTACAGGTGGATCCACCCCCGCATGCGCGGCTTGAGTTCAGCGAGTCGTGCGAGTTCGGAAGAGACCACAACCTACGGTAGCGTAGGTTCGCATCGGCGGTCCGTGAGGCCGCGTAAGGTGTACCGAGTGAAGTTGATTCCCGACGCGATGCGTGGACCGATGTATCGGGTCTACGAACGTCGGCTCACCCAGTACCTCGATCCGGAACGGGTGCCCCGGCACATCGCGATCATCTGTGACGGAAATCGTCGGTGGGCCCGCGAGGCCGGGTTCGACAACGTCAATCATGGGCATCGGGTGGGTGCGCAGAAGATCGCCGAAGTCCTCACCTGGTGCAGCGCTCTCGACATCTCGACGGTCACCATCTACCTGCTCTCCACCGAGAACCTGAGCCGCGACACCGAGGAACTCGGCGCGCTGATGCAGATCGTTCCCGACATCGTCGAGGAGATCTCTGCGCCCGGGCAGCCGTGGCGGGTGAAAGTTGTTGGTGCCCTTGATCAACTCCCGGTCGAGGTGTCCAGCCGGCTGAAGGCCGCGGAGCAGCAGACGGCAGGCCGCGTGGGTCCGACCGTGAACGTGGCGGTGGGTTACGGAGGACGCCAGGAGATCGTGGACTCGGTGCGGACCCTGCTCGCCGACCGGATCGCTGCCGGCGATTCACCCGACGATCTCGTCGACGCGGTCACCGTCGAGGCCATCGACCAGAATCTCTACACCCGAGGCCAGCCCGACCCTGACTTGGTCATCAGAACCTCTGGCGAACAACGCCTTTCAGGTTTCCTGCTCTGGCAAAGCGCCTACTCGGAAATCTGGTTCACCGATGCCTACTGGCCGGCGTTCCGCCGCGTCGACTTCCTGCGCGCACTGCGTGACTACGGCGCACGAAGCCGTCGCTTCGGTAAGTGAAACCGCGCCTGCTCGATCAGATCTTGCGCAGGCGCACCCGGTTGATCGCGTGATTGGCGTCCTTGCGTAGCACCAGCGTCGCCCGTGGACGGGTCGGCAGGATGTTCTCCACCAGATTCGGCCGGTTGATGCCGTTCCAGATGTCGCGGGCTGCCAGGAAGGCCTGGTCGTCGTTCAGCGACGAGTAGTGGTGGAAGTGAGAGTTCGGGTCGGCGAAGGCCGTGGTCCGCATCGCCAGGAACCGGTTGATGTACCAGTCCTCGATGTCCTCGATGCGGGCGTCGACGTAGATCGAGAAGTCGAAGAGGTCCGACACCATCAGCCGGGCCCCGGTCTGGAGCACGTTCAGTCCCTCGACGATGAGGATGTCGGGTTGTTTCACATGGTGTTTGGTGCCGCGGACGATGTCGTAGGAGACATGTGAATACACCGGTGCCGACACGTCACGAGCACCCGACTTCACCTCGGTCACGAACCGCAGCAGCGCGCGCCGGTCGTACGACTCGGGGAAACCCTTGCGGTGCATGATCCCGCGACGTTCCAGCTCGGCGGTGGTGTAGAGGAATCCGTCGGTGGTGATCAGGTCGACGGTCGGATGCGACTCCCACCGGGCCAGCAGAGCCTGCAGGACGCGGGCCGTGGTCGACTTGCCCACCGCGACACTGCCGGCCACACCGATGATGAACGGCACCTGTCGCTCAGGTTTCCGTTCGCCGAGGAAGGTGGCCGTCGCCGCGAACAGACGTTGCCGAGCAGCCACCTGCAGATGAATCAGACGGGACAGCGGCAGATAGACGTCTGCGACTTCGGTGAGGTCGATCTGCTCGCCGAGACCACGCAATTCGCGCAGTTCACTCTCGGTCAGCACCATCGGCATCGATTGGCGAAGATCTCGCCACTGACGTCGGTCGAGTTCGATGTACGGACTCGGCTCGGTTATCCGTGCCATGTCAACTTTCGATCCGTGGGCCCCGTGGCATGGGGTTCATCCTTGCGAATGGATCGCAGAGCAACAACTCCGGGGTCCCTTCGGTAGCGTTTGACCCCATGCACAACGAAGCGATCACAGCGCGGTATCTGCGGCTTGGATTGGCATTTGATCGGCTCGAAGAAGGTTTCGTCGACGCGTTCACCGGTGATCCGGCACTCCGTCGAGAGGTCGAGAACGCCCCGGCGCCCGATCCGAGAGACCTTGCCCATCAAGCGGCTTCGCTCCGCGACGAACTCCCCGGCGCCGGACTGGGAGACATCCGCACCGAGTTTGTCGATTCAGCGCTGCGGGCGCTGGAATGTTCGGCGCGGAAGTTCGCCGGCGACGACATCGGATTCGTCGAAGAAGTTCACAACTACTTCGACGTCGACATCACGATGGGCGATCCCGACACCTACCGCAGCGCCCACGCGGAGCTGGACGAGTTGCTGCCCGGCACCGGCGACCTCGCCGAGCGTTATGCCGTGCACAAACGTGCCGAGGAGATCCCACAGGACAAGGTCGCCGAGGCGGTGTCGGCGTTCAGCGGCGCACTGCGAGAACGGGTGCGGGGCACCTACGCGTTGCCCGAGGTGGAGATCGTCGACTTCGAGGTCGTCGGCGACAAGCCGTGGTCGGGGTTCAACTACTACCTGGGCGACTACCGGTCGAAGGTTGCCATCAACGGCGACCTGACCCAGCACATGTCGTCGCTGCCGCATCTCATCGCGCACGAGGCGTACCCGGGCCACCACACGGAGCACTGCCGCAAAGAGCAGTTGCTGGTCGGGACAGGTCAGGTCGAGCAGTCGATCTTCCTGGTGAACACCCCGCAATGCCTGATGGCCGAGGGGCTGGCCGATCATGCGCTGAGCGCTGCGATCGGGCCGGAGTGGGGCAGTTGGGCGCAGGAGATCTACGCCGACCTCGGACTGCGGTTCGACGGCGAGCGTGCCGTCGCCATCGGAAGGGCCGTCGGTGGACTCCTCGGTGTGCGCCAGGATGCAGCGCTGTTGCTGCACGATCGCGGCGCCGACCAGGACACCGTTGCGACGTACCTGCAGACCTGGCTCCTGGCCACCGACGAACGCGCCCGGCAGATGCTGCGTTTCCTGTCGTCACCGCTGTGGCGCGCGTACATCAGTACGTACGTCGAGGGCTACCGCCTGCTGCAGAGGTGGCTGGACATGCCGGCAGCGCCGGGGCTCGGTGCCGTGTCGCCGGCAGATCGGCTCATTCGTTTCGGGCGGTTGCTCGACGAACCCCTGACACCCGGACGACTGCGGGCGGAGCTCGGGGCCGGGATATAGGGCATTTATCGGTTACGTGCCCGGTCTCTTACACTGAACCTGCCGATTCGTCCGCGCAGCAGCGTCTGAAGGAGACCAATGACCGACGTCAACACCGCATCCCTGGCTGAGCTGGACCCGGATGTGGCGGCCGCGATGAACGGAGAACTGAACCGTCAGCGAGACACCCTGGAAATGATCGCGTCGGAGAACTTCGTTCCCCGTGCGGTGCTGCAGGCCCAGGGCAGCGTGCTGACCAACAAGTACGCCGAGGGTTATCCCGGACGCCGCTACTACGGTGGCTGCGAATACGTCGACGTCGTCGAGGACATCGCCCGGAATCGCGCAAAAGAGCTGTTCGGTGCCGAATTCGCCAACGTGCAGCCACATTCCGGCGCACAGGCGAACGCTGCGGTCCTGGCTGCGCTGATGGAGCCCGGCGAGACATTGCTCGGCCTCGATCTGGCCCATGGTGGTCACCTCACGCACGGCATGCGTCTGAACTTCTCCGGCAAGCTCTACGAGAACGCCTTCTACGGCGTGAGCAAAGAAGACTTCCGGATCGACATGGACGAGGTGCGCAAGATCGCCCTCGACACCAAGCCGAAGGTGATCGTCGCCGGCTGGTCCGCTTATCCGCGGACCCTGGACTTCGCGGCCTTCCGGTCCATCGCCGACGAGGTCGGTGCGCACCTGTGGGTTGATATGGCCCACTTCGCCGGACTCGTCGCCGCCGGCCTGCATCCGTCACCGGTCCCGTACGCCGACGTCGTGTCGTCGACCGTCCACAAGACACTCGGTGGACCTCGCTCGGGCATCATCCTGGCCAAGAAGGAGTGGGCCAAGAAGCTCAACTCCGCAGTCTTCCCCGGTCAGCAGGGCGGCCCGCTGATGCACGTCATCGCCGCCAAGGCCGTGGCCCTCAAGATCGCCGGCACCGAAGAGTTCAAGGAGCGCCAAGAGCGCACGCTGGTCGGCGCCCACCTGCTGGCCGAGCGCCTCACCGGTGACGATGTGTCGAAGGCCGGTGTCTCGGTCCTGACCGGTGGCACCGATGTGCACCTGGTGCTGGTCGACCTGCGTAACAGCGCGCTCGACGGCCAGCAGGCCGAAGATCTGCTCCATCAGGTCGGCATCACCGTCAACCGCAACGCCGTGCCGTTCGACCCACGCCCGCCGATGGTCACCTCCGGTCTTCGGATCGGTACGCCTGCGCTCGCCACTCGCGGTTTCGGTGAAGAGCAGTTCCGGGAGGTCGCCGACATCATCGGGACCGCACTGGCTGCCGGCGAGAGTGCGGACATCTCCGCGCTGCGCGCCCGCGTCTCGCAGCTCGCTCTCGACTTCCCGCTTTACGAGGGACTCGAGGACTGGGGTCTGCTCAGCACCCAGCGCTGAGTCCGTCCGAGCACGACCTGACAAACCCACCTCGACCAATCAAAAACACCCCGTCCAGGTGTGTTTTTGGCCACACGAGGTGGGTTTGTTTTTCGGGCGGGTGGTTTCGCATATCGGGGGCCGACATCTAGGCTGTCTGGGTGAATGATCTGACCCAGGACGAATTGCTCTACGCCTTGGAAAAGGCGATCCCGGAAATCATGGAAGAGCACAATGCCGCGGCCGTGGCATGGAACCCGCATGACTGGGTGCCGTGGGCCGAAGGCAAGAACTTTGCATTCCTCGGCGGCGAGGACTTCGATCCGACCGCGCCGACCGCACTGCCCGACGACGTCGTGAAGGCGGTCCTGGCACTGCTGCTCACCAAGGACAACATGCCGTCGTACCACCGTCTGATGGCGCAGAAGGCGTCCATCTTCGGTGCGTGGCAGCAGGTGATCGGCACGTGGACCGCGGAGGACAACCGTCACGCGATCGCCCTGCGCGATTACCTCGTGGTGTCGCGGTTGATGGACCCCGAAGCCGCCGAAACCCTGCGCCTGCACCACATGACCAAGGGCAAGCTGCAGACGCCCGCGTCGGTGACCGATTATCAGATCCTCGACGTATTGGCCCTGCTCGCGGTGCATGAGCTGCAGTGCGTCTCGTTCGGCGAGAAGCTCCTCGAGGCGTCGGACAGTGAGGTGCTGAAGGGCATCGTCGAGAAGGTCGTGCACGACGACCGCGTTCAGGCCAAGACGTTTGCCAACTTCCTGAACGCCGGTGTCGATGCCAACGTGGCCGAGCTGATCAAGTCGGTCGACCGCGCGCTGACCGAGCTCGAACCGATCGGTGCGGACATCGCCGACTTCGGTGACCTCGACACCATCGCCCCGTTCAACGAAGGTGCCGCGACGTTCGTCGCGACAACTCTGGTGGCGGACCTCAAGCTGCAATCGCTCGACGGGCTCGATGAGGCCGGTGAGGCGGCACGTCAGCGCGTCCTGGCCGCTGCCGGCCTGTAGAAAAACTACTGTTCTGGTTCTCGGCGGACCCCGCCCCACTCGCAGTCATCGACCGCGATGGAGCGGGGTTTGTGCTTTCTCGGGCGGGTTCGACGCGTGCACCGGGCCGCCGACATCGTCCGTCGAGGACGTTCGACAGTTAATTTATTGTTCACGGACACGGGGCGGTTCCAACGCGACGACACGCGGAGTTGCGCGTACTTTGACGTTTGACGGGCCGCGGGGAAGCGGTTCGTCCTGGGAGGTTCGATCGTTGACTTGCTTACGTGAGTACGAGGGGACCGGCCCCGGTCCTCGTTCAGTTGCACCTTGCAGCTGAAACCAGAACCGGACCGGCCGCAACAAATGTCTGAGCGGTGCCGCCCAGACACCGAGGAGCCCTTCGTGACCGCACGCGACGCTCGTACGTACGTCATCGACACTTCCGTGCTGTTGTCTGACCCATGGGCGGCAACACGTTTCGCTGAGAACCACGTGATTCTTCCGCTGGTTGTCATCAGTGAACTGGAAGGTAAACGCCACCACCACGAACTGGGCTGGTTCGCACGCGAAGCATTACGGATGCTGGACGACCTGCGACTGGAGTTCGGGCGCCTCGATCAGCCGATCCCCATCGGCACTGCGGGCGGCACCCTCCAGGTCGAGCTCAATCACACCGACGCGGCGGTCCTGCCGGCCGGTTTCCGTACCGACACCAACGATTCCCGAATCCTGGCCTGCGCCTTGAATCTCCGGGCCGAAGGCAAAGATGTGGTGTTGGTGTCCAAGGACACACCACTGCGCGTCAAAGCCGGCGCTGTGGGTCTGGCCGCGGACGAATATCACGCCCAGGACGTGGTGGCCTCGGGATGGACCGGAATGACCGAGATCGATGTCGACTCCGCAGTGATCGACACGCTGTTCGCCGACGGAGTCGTCGACCTCGACACCGCCCGGGACCTGCCCTGCCACACCGGGATTCGACTCCTGGGTAACAACTCCAGTGCACTTGGCCGCGTGAACCCGCAGAAGCAGGTGCAGCTGGTCCGCGGCGATCGCGAGACCTTCGGATTGCGTGGACGTAGCGCCGAACAGCGGGTGGCGCTTGATCTCCTTCTCGACGACAGTGTGGGAATCGTCTCCATGGGCGGCAAGGCGGGTACCGGAAAATCGGCACTGGCATTGTGTGCCGGTCTCGAGGCGGTACTCGAACGGCGCACGCAGCGCAAAGTTGTTGTGTTCCGGCCGCTTTACGCCGTCGGCGGCCAGAATCTCGGCTATCTGCCCGGCAGCGAGTCAGAGAAGATGGGACCGTGGGCGCAAGCGGTGTTCGACACCCTCGAAGGCCTGGCATCCACCGAGGTGATCGAAGAGGTTCTCAGCCGCGGGATGCTGGAAGTGCTTCCGCTGACCCATATTCGAGGCCGTTCACTGCATGATTCGTTTGTGATCGTCGATGAGGCACAGTCTTTGGAGCGCAATGTGCTGCTGACCGTGCTGTCGCGCCTTGGTACCGGGTCGCGGGTGGTGCTCACCCACGACGTCGCACAGCGCGACAACCTGCGAGTCGGCCGGCACGACGGTGTCGCGGCGGTGATCGAAAAGCTCAAGGGCCACCCACTTTTCGCACATGTCACGTTGACTCGCAGCGAGCGGTCACCGATTGCGGCACTGGTCACCGAGATGCTGGAAGAATTCGCGCCGACCGCGTAGCGAGCGCACGGTTCGCCTTGGCGCCCACCTGTTTTCGTTCCATCCACCGACAATTGTCGGTGGCGGGTGCGAAAACAGGTGGTGCGTAGGGTCATACAGATCGGTGGCTTACACCGGCGGCTCGGTCGGTGGACGTGTCGCGATGGTGGGCAGCCCCAGGAGAGTCGGCGCGTGCTGTGCATCGTGCGAGTCGGCGGGGGGAGTGGTCGGCGGAGGCGTCACCGGAGGCAGGTCGAGCGCGACGGCGAGGTCGCGCGCGAATTCGCTGCAGGTGGGGTAGCGATCGGCGGGTTCGGTGGCCAGGGCCCGGTTGATCACCGGGGCGACCGCGGGCGCAAGTTGACGACCGGAGCCCGGGGGTGCTCCGGTGAGAAGAGCGACGGCGGTGGCGCCGAGCGCATAGACGTCGGCGCGTGCATCCACAGGCAGGCCGCGGAGTTGTTCGGGCGCGGCGTAGGCAACGGTGCCGACCGCAAATCCGGTCAGCGTCAGATCGCTCGTCTCTGCGATCGGGCGCGCAATTCCGAAGTCGGTCAGCATGACTCGGTGCGGAGTCGATTCGGTCAGCATGATGTTGCCGGGTTTGACGTCCCGATGCAGGAGCCCCTGGCTGTGGGCATGGTCGAGCGCCGACGCGACCTCGGTGACCATCTGGAGGCACAGGCTCGGACGTACACCTTTGGGGTAGACGGCCAGGAGTTCTGCGCCATCGGTGCCGGGGACGAAGTCCATGCTGATCCACAGTTGGCCCATGAACTCGCCGCGGTCATGGACTGCGACGATGTTCGGATGCCAGAGCTTGGCCGACAGATCGGCCTCGCGCACGAACCTGAGGCGGTAGTCCTCGTCGGATGTCGCACTTGATCCGGGGAGTGACGTGGGCAGGATCTTCAGGGCGTCCGAGCGCGGCAGCCGCGGGTGCTTGGCCAGGTATACCTCACCCATGCCGCCGGCTCCGAGAAGGCGTTCGATTGTGTAGCCGGCAAACATGGTGCCCGCGGAGAGTGGCATGAAGACCCCCAGATTTCTGTGTTGCGCCGGCACCGCGAGCGGAGTGGTTCCAATGCTCGGCAGTGACCAGATTAGTGCAGTGCCGTAATCGGCCCGATACGTGCTTTCGCTGAGCACTTGGCATAATCACGTGGTGCTGAAGTTGTCCAAGACGTTCATGGGACCAGTGGTGTCACTGGCCGCCGCTCTGTTTGTTGTCACTGCGATGATCGTTCCTGCTTCGGCCCAGGCCGATGAGGTCTTGACGCCATCGTCGTTCCCGTTGTCGACGCAGATGATCAGGGTGACCTCCGAATCGATCCACAGCACTATGGCAACGCTGACCGCATGGGAGCGGAATGAATCGGGCAAGTGGATTCAGGTGGTCGACGCCACCGATGCCGATCTCGGTGCCGAAGGTATCGGCATCCCACGCGACAACGTCTGGCGGACCCCGATGGGTGTGTTCGCCCTCGACCAGGCATTCGGCAATCAACCCGATCCCGGTACAGAGATGCCGTATTTCCAAGCGGACGAACAGGATTGGTGGGACGCGCTGCCCGGGTCACCGACGTACAACACGCACGTGCGGCAGGTCGAGAACCCCGGCGGTGACAGCGAGAACATCCTGGCCACCGGCGACATCTACGACTACGTCGTCAACATCGCCCACAACCCGCAGCGGGTCGACGGCTACGCATCCGGCATCTTCCTGCACGTCACCAACGGTGAACCCACCTGGGGCTGCGTCGCGATCGATCGTGACGTGCTGATCGAGATCGTCCGGTGGCTGGACCCGGCTCGTCAACCGATCATCAGCATCGGCCTGAAGTAGGCCAACCCCCGATGTACCCGAAAATGGTGGCTTCTGGTGAGTAAACCTGCAGGTCAAGGTTACCAAAAGCCACCAAAATCGGGGTCGGTCAGCGTTCGCGATCCAGGTTGGCCATCTTGAGGACGTCGAGACGCTTGTCGAGCTCGGCCTCGGAGAGTTTGTCACCGATCAGACCGCGGTCGATGACGGTCTGACGGATCGTCTGCTTGTTCTTGAGGGCTGCCTTGGCCACGGCGGCGGCCTCTTCGTAGCCGATTGCGCTGTTCAGCGGGGTCACGATGGACGGCGACGACTCGGCGAGTTCCTTGAGGTGCTCTTCGTTGGCCACCAGGCCGGCGATGCAGCGGTCGGCGAACAACCGCGACACGTTGGCCAGCAGTTTCAACGACTCGAGGACGTTGCGGGCCATCATCGGGATGTAGACGTTGAGTTCGAACGCGCCGTTGCCACCACCCCATGTGACGGCGGCGTCGTTGCCGATGACCTGTGCGGCGACCTGGGTGACTGCCTCGGGCAGAACCGGGTTGACCTTGCCGGGCATAATCGAGCTGCCGGGCTGCAGGTCGGGGAGCTGGATCTCGCCGAGCCCGGTGAGCGGGCCCGAGCCCATCCAGCGGACATCGTTGGCGATCTTGGTCAATGAGACCGCGACCGTCTTCAAGGCACCCGACAGTTCAACGAGGCCGTCACGTGCGGCCTGGGCCTCGAAGTTGTCTTTGGCCAGGGCCAGCTCGGCCACACCGGTGAGCTTGATCAGCTCGGCGACAACCTTGGTGCCGAACCCGGCCGGTGCATTGAGGCCCGTGCCGACAGCGGTTCCGCCGATGGGCAGCTCGCCGAGGCGGGGCAGGGTGGCGGTGACGCGTTCCACGCCGGCCTCGATCTGGCGGGCGTATCCACCGAACTCCTGGCCCAGTGTCACGGGCACCGCGTCCATCAGATGGGTGCGGCCGGATTTGACGACGGTGCGCCACTCGGTGGCCTTCTGCGCCAATGACTTCTGCAGGTGCTCGAGCGCGGGGATGAGGTCGGTGACGGCAGCCTCGGTGGCGGCGACATGCGTCGCGGTGGGGAAGGTGTCATTCGACGACTGCGACATGTTGACGTGGTCGTTCGGGTGGATCTCGACACCGGCCGCCTTGGCGATGGATGCGATGACCTCATTGGCGTTCATGTTCGAGCTGGTGCCCGACCCGGTCTGGAACACGTCGATGGGGAACTGATCGTCGTGTTGACCGTCGGCGATCTCCTTGGCAGCGGCCACGATTGCGTCGGCCTTCTCGGCGTCGAGGAGACCGAGGTCTTTGTTGACCTGCGCGCACGCAGCCTTGAGCAGGCCCATCGCACGGATCTGGGTTCGTTCGAGGGGACGGTGGCTGATCGGGAAGTTCTCCACGGCGCGCTGGGTCTGCGCCCGCCAGAGAGCGTCGACCGGCACCCGAACTTCGCCCATGGTGTCGTGCTCGATGCGATAGGCCTGCTCACTCAATGTTCAGCGCTCCTTGGATCGGATCCTCACGCCACCCAGCGGAACGGTGACCGCGCCACCGGGATCGGTGAAGAAGTCGTTGCCCTTGTCGTCGACGACGATGAAGGCCGGAAAGTTCTCTACGTCGATCTTCCACACGGCTTCCATGCCGAGTTCAGGGTATTCGATGATCTCCTGGCTCTTGATGCAGTCGAGTGCCAGACGTGCGGCCGGACCACCGATCGAACCGAGGTAGAAGCCGCCGTGGGTGTCACATGCGCTGGTGACCTGCTTGGAACGATTTCCCTTGGCCAACATGACCATTGATCCACCGGCGGCCTGGAACTGCTCGACGTAGCTGTCCATGCGGCCGGCCGTGGTCGGGCCGAACGAACCCGACGCCATGCCCTCGGGCGTTTTGGCCGGACCGGCGTAATAGACGGGATGATTACGCAGGTAGTCGGGCATCGGATCGCCGGCGTCCAGGCGCTCCTTGATCTTGGCGTGCGCGATGTCGCGGGCGACCACCAGCGGTCCGGTCAGCGACAGTCGGGTCTTCACCGGGAACTGCGAGAGCTGCTCGAGAATCTCCGACATCGGGCGATTGAGATCGACCTCGACCACCTCACCGCTCGAGATGTCTTCGGCCACACCCGCGGCCGGCATGTACTTCGCCGGATCGGTCTCGAGCTGCTCGAGGAACACCCCGTCGGCGGTGATCTTGCCCAGCGCCTGTCGGTCCGCAGAGCACGAGACCGCGATCGCCACCGGACATGACGCACCGTGCCGGGGGAGGCGGACCACACGCACGTCGTGGCAGAAGTACTTGCCGCCGAACTGGGCGCCGATCCCGAAGGACTGGGTCAGTTTGAAGACCTCTTCCTCCAGTTCGAGGTCACGGAACCCGTGCGCCGACATCGAACCCGATGTCGGAAGGTTGTCGAGGTAATGGGCCGACGCGTACTTCGCCGTCTTGAGCGCGAATTCGCCCGAGGTACCGCCGATGACAACGGCCAGGTGATACGGCGGGCAGGCCGCGGTGCCCAGCGAGCGGATCTTCTCGTCGAGGAACTTGAGCATTCCAGCGGGGTTCAGGATGGCCTTGGTTTCCTGGAACAGGAACGACTTGTTCGCGCTGCCGCCACCCTTGGCCATGAACAGGAACTTGTACTCGGGTCCTTTGGGGCCCTGCTCGGTCGCGTAGATCTCGATCTGGGCCGGGAGGTTGGAGCCGGTGTTCTTTTCCTCGTACGTGGTCAGCGGCGCCAGCTGCGAATAGCGCAGATTTAGCTGGGTGTAGGCGTCGTACACGCCGAGGGAGATGGACTGGGCGTCGTCGGCGCCGGTCAGCACGCCTTCGCTCTTCTTGCCCATCACGATGGCGGTGCCGGTGTCCTGGCACATCGGCAGTACGCCACCGGCGGAGATGTTGACGTTCTTGAGCAGGTCCAGTGCGACGAAGCGATCGTTACCGGAGGCCTCCGGGTCGTCGATGATCTTGCGTAGCTGCGCAAGATGAGCCGGGCGCAGGTAGTGGCTGATGTCATGCATCGCCTCGGCGGTCAGCTTCCGGATGGCTTCCGGATCGACCTTGAGGAAGGTCTGACCGTCGACGTCGAACGTCGACACCCCCTCCGTGGTGATGAGTCGGTAGGGGGTGTCGTCGCCATCGATCGGGAGCAGATCGGAGTAGAGAAACTCTGGGGCGGAGGCTGGTTTACTCACGCCCAGCATCGTATCGCTGTGGCGTGGCGCCACTCGTCAGAGGTTGTCAAGCACGAAATGGCGCAGCAACAACGTCTCGCTCCGTGATCCTCGTAGTGTCAGAATTTCACTTCTTGGAAAGGCTCGTGGAGATCTCGCTGACCTTCTGACGGGTGTGGCGACCTTCGATGGTGCGGATGGTGCCCGACCTCGACCGCATGACCAGCGAGCGGGTGGTGGCACCGTTGGCGCGGTAGCTCACACCACGCAGCATGTCGCCGTTGGTGACGCCGGTGGCGCAGAAGAACATGTTTTCGCCGCTGACGAGATCTTCGGTCTTGAGGACGCGGTCGAGGTCGTGTCCGGCATCGAGGGCCTTCTGGCGCTCGGCGGCATTGCGGGGCCACAGCTTGCCCTGGATCTCGCCGCCCATGCACTTCATGGCAACCGCGGTGATGATGCCTTCGGGAGTGCCGCCGATGCCCATGAGCATGTCGACGGAGCTCTCGTCCTGTGCCGCGGCGATCGCACCGGCGACGTCGCCGTCGGAGATCAGCCGCACCTTGGCGCCGGCGGCCCGGATCTCGGCGATCAGACCCTCGTGGCGTTCCCGGTCGAGGACGACCACGGTCAGGTCGGCGACCTCGATGCCCTTCGCCTTGGCGACGGCCAGGACGTTGTATTCGACGGATTCGTTGATGTCGATGACGCCGGCGGCTTCCGGGCCGACAGCGATCTTCTCCATGTAGAACACGGCCGACGGGTCGTACATGGTGCCGCGCTCGGACACCGCGATGACGGCGATCGAGTTGGGGCGGCCTTCGGCCATCAGGGTGGTGCCGTCGATGGGATCGACAGCGACGTCGACCTCGGGGCCCTCGCCGTTGCCGACCTCTTCGCCGTTATAGAGCATCGGGGCTTCGTCTTTTTCACCTTCGCCGATGACGACGACACCGCGCATGGACACGGTGGACAGGAGCTGACGCATCGCGTCAACCGCGGCTCCGTCGCCACCGTTCTTGTCGCCCTTGCCGACCCAACGTCCGGCCGCGAGTGCGGCGGCCTCTGTCACGCGCACGAGTTCCATCGCCAAGTTACGGTCCGGAGCCTCGAAGTTGGTGTTAGCGGCTGACATTGTGATGGCCTCCTGAATCGCGGCGATTGTGTTGAAGGCCATCCTTTCATGCCCGTTACTGCAGGTGGTGCACCGGTGCCTGCCCGTAGACACTGACGTTCATCCCGGCCTCACGCGCCTTGAGTTGCAGCGCGAGGTATCGCGAATAGTGGCGCGACTGGTGAAGGTTGCCGCCGTGGAACCAGAGGTTCTGCTGGGCGGTGGGTTTCCACATGTTGCGCAACTCGCCTTCCCAGGGACCCGGGTCTTTGGTGGTACCCGACCCCAGGCCCCAGCATTTGCCCACCTTGTCGGCGACGTCCTGGGAGATGAGCTTGGCGGCCCAGCCGTTCATCGAACCGAACCCGGTGGCCATCACGATGAGGTCGGCCTCGAGTTCGGTGCCGTCGGACAGCACCACCGATCGCGGCTTGATCTCGGTGATGTGGGCGGGTGCCTTCAACTTCACCTTGCCGTCGGCGATGAGTTCGGACGCCCCGACGTCGATGTAGTAACCCGAGCCGCGGCGCAGGTACTTGAGGAACAGTCCGGATCCGTCGTCACCGAAGTCGAGCATGAATCCGGCGGCCTCGAGGCGGTCGTAGAACTCCTTGTCCTGCTCACGGATGGTGTCGAAGGCGGGGATCTGGAAGTCGGCGAGCAGACCGTAGGGGATCGACCCGAAGATCAGATCGGCCGTCTCATGATCGATGCCACTGGCCAGTGCCTCTTCGGAATACAGCGGGCCGAGCACTTCGCGCATCAACGACTCGGACCGCACGATGTGTGTGGTCGAACGCTGGATCATCGTGACGTCGGCGCCGTTCTCCCACAGATCCGCGCAGATGTCGTGTGCAGAGTTGTTGGCGCCCAAGACCACAGCCTTCTTGCCCGTGTATTCGGCGCCACCGGAATGCTGCGAAGAGTGCACGAGATCGCCCTCGAAGGTGTCGGCGCCGGGGATCTCGGGCATGTTCGCGATGCCGGACATACCGGTGGCCATCACCAGCTGAGTCGGTGTGAGCGTCAAGGGTTTTCCCTCCCGCTCGACCTCGACGGTCCACTGTCCGGTGGCCTCGTCGAACGAGGCACTCTGGCACAGCGTGTTCGACCAGTAGTCGAGTTCCATGATCTTGACGTAGCTCTCGAGCCAGTCACCCATCTTGTCCTTTGGGGTGAACACCGGCCAGTCGTCGGGGAACGGAAGGTACGGCATGTGGTCGTACCAGACCGGATCATGCAGGGACAGTGAGTAATAGCGGCTGCGCCACTGATCGCCCGGCTTGGGGTGCTTGTCGATGACCAGGGCGGCCACCCCCAGCCGGCGCAGGCGTGCGGCCAGCCCGATGCCACCTTGTCCGCCGCCGACGATCAGAACGTAGGGCTGCGTCGTGACACCGAGGGTTTCCTGCGCCTCCGCGCGGCGATCGAGCCAGTTCTTGCGACCCGGTACAACACCGTGCTCGGCTCCCTTGATCCGACGGTTGCCCTTGTTCTCGGGAAACTCCAGCAGCTCCTGCGCCGACGTGAGGAATGTCCAGCACTTGCCGTCCCGCAGTCGCATCAGGCCTTTGCCGCGCAGAACCGGTGTCGTGAACGTGTACCAGGCCTCCGTAACGCCGTCACCTGCGTCGGTGGCCTCGCCGGTCAACTCGAAATTTCCGGGCGCCGAATGCGGCAGGGTCGCGGTCAGCATCGCCGCCAGATCGTCCTTGCCTTCGGCAGTCGTCAGATTCCAGCTCAGTGCGACCAGATCGCGCCAGTAGCAGTCGTCGACAAAAAGGTCGGTCACGGCGCTGACGTCGCCGCTCGTCCGGGCATCGTTGATCGCCCGCTCCAGGTCGGTCAGAAATGCCTGAGCCGTCTGGGTGGGTCGAGCTCCGCCTTCGGCTTCGTCTCCGAGGGTGGGTGAGACCGTGGTGGTCATGTGCAACTCCTTAGCGTGAGGTGGATCACATATGACGCTACGAGTGATCGGCCCCGGGAAGAAGGGTTGCAGGAGGTTGCAGACGTCAGGAGAAGGTTGCGGCCACGGTCAGGCGGTACGGCCGCGGAACCAGCAGCGGTCCGAGCGTGCGGCGGATGCGGGAGACCTCGGCCCGGACGGTCACCGTGTGGTCGCCGGAACCGTAGAGCGACGTCGACAACTCCCTGGCACTCAAACCAGCCGGGTTCTGGGCCAGGATCCGGAGCAGGTCCAGCTGTCGCCGGGTCAGCGGATGTGTTGTCTGCCCGGAGTCGTCGAATGTGACCTGCGCGCCGGGTGGTTCGGAGGTCAGGGTCAAGGTCGTGACGGTGCGCCGCGACCGATTCAGCTGCCAGAGGTCGCCCACGGGCGTGGCGTCGAAGTGGCCGAGGCTGGGTATCCAGACGGTGGATGAGCCGAGACCGCCGGGGATGTAGAGGCGATCGCTGACCGAGATGCCGCGGGCCGCGATGACCCAGCCGCCTCGGTCGACGATGAGTGCGTCAGGGCCGGCCGAACCGAGCAATCCGGCGGCGGCGTTGCTGCGGGTCCGCAGATTGTCGCGATGCAGCAGCTCGAGCTCGGCGTTGACCGCGTCGACTGTTGAACAGACGAGCGACAGCGTGTGCGGGTGAGCGGTGCGGAGTCCGCCGGACAACGTGATCGCACCCAGCACCGAATCGTCGCGGGGATCGATGATCGGCGCGCCCGTGCACACCCAACTGTGGTGGCTCGGGTGGGCGTGTTCGGAACCGAAGATCTGGATCGGGGCGCGGTCGGCCATCGCGGTTCCCAGGGCGTTGGTGCCCACCGACTTCTCGGTCCACGACGCGCCTTCGACGAATCCGAGACTCTCCGAACGGCGTCGCACGTTGGATGGGCCGGCCACCCACAGGACGACCCCGTCGCGGTCACAGAGCACCAGCTCGGTGGCCGTGTCGGTACAACTGGCGAGCAGGCGTTCCCTCAGTGAGGCCGATGCGTGGACGAGAAACGGATCTGCGCCGCGCCGATGGGCTATCTCATCCGACGGCCGGAAGTCGGGACCGCGGTATTCACCGGGCTGCCGCTGCCACGACCGGGCGACTTCCTCGCGCACCCCGACCGGAACCGCGCCGGTCGTGGACCACTGTGAGAACAGGGAATCCAGGCGGCGCAGGTGGGCACGCGGATCCTGGTCGATACGCAGCGCGCTCGACGGGCGGGTCAGCGGTTGGGGCACACAGTTCTCCGGCTCGTAGGTTCGCCGATGAGTCTACGTGAGCCGGATCACAGTGTGCGGGTCAGTCGTTGGCGCTGACCGCGGGCTGCAGCGGTTTGCCGTCCGCGGACACCGACGTGTCGATGGGGATCTCGCGGATCGCGATGCCCTCCATGTCGACGTTGGGCAGGATCTTGTCGAGCCATGCCGGGATCCACCAGGCCCGGTCGCCCATGATCGTGATGACCGCCGGCACGATCACCATCCGCACGATGAACGCGTCGAAGAACACGGCTGCGGCCAATGCGAAGCCCATCATCTTCGAGCTGGTATCCGGGGCGAGCATGAACGACGCGAAGACCGAGATCATGATGATCGCCGCAGAGGCGACCACCCGGGCACCGTGTTTGTACCCGATGATCACGGCCTGCTTGGCGGGCAGCCCGTGCACGTATTCCTCACGCATCCGGGTCACCAGGAACACCTGGTAGTCCATCGCCAGACCGAAGACCACACCGATCATGAAGATCGGCAGGAACGAGATGATCGGTTGCGTGTGGGTGATCAGGCCGAAGTGACCCAACTGGAAGATCGCCACCGTGGCACCAAATGTGGCACACACCGAGAACAGGAAGCCGATGGTGGCGGTGAGCGGTACCAGGACCGACCGGAACACGATCATCAAGATGATGAACGCGAGTCCGACGACCAGGATCAGGTACGGGATCATCGCCGAACTCAGCTTCGCCGAGATGTCGGACATGATCGCCGTCTGGCCACCGACGTTGAGCGTGACACCCTCGGCCTCTGTGGTCGCCGAATAGTCGCGGATCTCTTCCATCAGGTCGTGCGTCTGCGGGCCGCTCGGCGACTGCTGCGGTGTCACGAAGATCAACGCCGAGGTCGCTCCGACCTGGCCGGTCGCGGGGTCCGCGGTCTGGTTGGGTCCGTTGCCGATCCAGGTCATCTGGTCCGGGTTGGCGACATTGGGCAGGGTCTTGATGTGCGCGATCGTCTGTTCCGCCACCGGGGCCACAGCGCCCTCGTCGGGGTCGTCGAGCACCACCAGCAGCGGGCCGTTGATGCCCTCACCGAATCCACGCTGCAGCAGTTCGGTGGCCGGAACCTCGGCATCGGTGGTCGACGAGAGGCCGAGTTCGAGCTTGCTCATCGGCAACGCCACCACGATCAGGAAGAGCAACGAGACCGCCGCGACGGGCCACGGGTACTTGGTGATGAACTTGGCGAAGCGGAGGCCGTTGGTCTCCTCCGACTCTGGTTCGTCGCCGTGCCGGACCTTCGGAATCCGCGGCGAGAACGCGAACCGGCCGAAGGCGCCCAGCAGGCCGGGAATCAGTGTGATGGCACCGAGTACCGCGATCAGGACCGCGAGCGCTGCCGCCAGACCCATCTGTGAGATGAACGGGATGCCGACCACGGAGAGCGCGGCAACCGCGATCATCACTGTGAGGCCGGCGAACACGACTGCCGAACCGGCGGTACCCACGGCCCGGCCGACGGCGGCCTCTCGGGTACCACCCAGATTCAGCTCACTGCGGTACCTGGAGACGATGAACAGGGCGTAGTCGATCGACACCGCGATGCCGAGCATCGTGATGATGCCGGTTGCGCTCTCGTTGATGCTGAAGACGCCCGCGCCGAGCGTGACCAGCATGATCGTGATCACGACGCCGAGGATGCCGGTGATGATCGGGATGAATGCGGCGACGATGGCACCGAACGCCACGATCATCACGATGAAGGCGATGACAAAGCCGAGCATCTCGGCGGCGCCACCCTGTTCGAAGACCTGCATCAGCGAACCGGTGCCCTCGACCTGGAGGCCACCGACCCGGAACTCGGCGAGGATGTCTTCGAACTGCTTCGTGTCGTCCGCAGTCAGATCCTCGATGTTGGTGGTCTGCTTGACCTGGATCAGGCCGACGGTCCCGTTGTCACCGATCACCGACGATGCCAGCGCCGGATCGGCGGCGGCCACGTCCAGCGGGTTGGCGATGGAATCCGGGTCACTGAGATTCGGCAGTGTCTTGAGCTCTGCGACAAGCGCGTCGATGGTCTCGCTGTGTGCCTCGAGGCCGTCGTCAGCGGCGACGAGAACGCTGGTCGACGCCTGGGTCTGCTCTTCGTTGATGGCGGTGAAGTTCTCGTTCATCAACGACATCGCCTTGTCCGAGTCTGTACCCGGCAGCTCAAAGTCCTTGGAGAACTTCGGGTTCAGCGTGCTGACCAGGGTGACCACCAATACGGCGGCGATCAGCCAGGCGGCCAGCACGGTCCATTTGTGCCTGAAGGAGAATCGCCCGAGCCGATACAAGAACATTGCCATGAGCAGAGCTTATAGTCTTGTGCCGACATCGCTCTCACCAGGAAGGCGATTTTGTGCTGTGGACAACTTCCGTTATCCGGCAAGGTCTTCCGTTACTTGGTGGGCAGAACTTGCGCATCCGGGCTCAGACCCGGCAGCGGTGAAACGGCGAGAACCGCCTCGGCGAGTGACGTGAAATCGGGTTCCCCGGCCTTGTTCGTCATCAGTCCGATCCTGACGTCACCCAGGTCGGTGACCCACACCGAACGTCCGCCCTCGGGCTTGCTGTAGACCACCCATTTGGAACCGCCGACATCGCGGGTACCGGCGCCGAGCAGCTGCTCATCACCCGCCAGATAGCCGACCAGGGCGTCTTCGGCGGCGCCGGTCTGGCTCAGCTGGAGGTATACCCCGTTGGCGGTGATGTAGCCGGCGTTGGAGACCGTGGTGTCCTCGAGCGCAACCGTGGTGCCGCTGTTGGGCTTCCAGTCTGTGGGCGTCTGCGGGAGCCGGATCGGGAAGGCCGAGTTGCGGGCTTCGGCCTTCAGTCCGCTGTCCACGTCATAGGCGGGGACCTTGTCGTCGCCGGCCCCGCCGGTCAGTCCGACCGAGCAGTTACCGGATACCGCTGCCACGAACATGCACAGCAACAACAAAGGGATCAAAGACCAGATCATGTCTTTGTTGTTGGTCAGAATCCGGGGTTTTGCAGCCACTACCCGAGTATTGCAGGGAGCTCGCGATGGTCATAAACGGGCGATGATCACCGACGAAGATCGGTACGCCGGAAGCCGGCGTCAGTCCTCATCGTCGACGTCCTCGTCCTCGAAATCACCGTCGTCCTCGGCCCCGAGGACCGACTCGATGCGCTTTCGGGCACCTTCGAGATGTTCCTCACACCGGCGGGACAGGGCCTCGCCACGCTCCCAGAGTTCCAGCGACGCGTCCAGGTCGAGCCCGCCCTGTTCGAGGGTGCGGACCACCACGATCAGCTCGTCGCGGGCCTGTTCGTAGCCCAGTTCGCTGATCGACGGCTCATTGCTGTCGGCGTCGTTCTTTGCTGCCACTGTCTTCCTTCTGTTCCGGGCCCGGGGCCGGGGCTGTTGTGCTCATGTGTCCGCGCCCCGGTTGATTGCTCTTGTTGTTCGCGCGTCCGTCAGCGCCGCTGTGGCTTTTCCACACCCATCACCGCGGCCCGGGTCGCGCCGTCGGCGACGCGAATCCTGAGCTGGGTTCCGATCGGCATGTCGTCGATCGATGTCACCACATGGGGATCTTCGCCGGAACTACTGGCGGCCCCGGGTACGCGTTGCACCACGGCGTAGCCGCGGGCCAGTGTCTGTGCCGGGCCGAGGGTGGAGAGCCGGGCCCGCAGATGTTCGATCCGCTGCTCCTCGTGGGAAACGAGTCGGGCGACGTCGCGGCGGATGTCACGGGCGGCGCGCTCGATCTCGTCGATTCGGTCGTCGACGATGCGATACGGCTGGGCCAGCACCGGCCGACCGCGCAGGGAATCGAGTCCCCGAACCTGGGTGGTCACCCAATTACGCAGTGCTCCGGCACTTCTCGCGCGAAGATCTCGGACGTTGGCGAGCTCGACGGCGACGTCGGGGACCACGCGCTTGGCGGCATCGGTCGGAGTTGCTGCCCGCAGGTCGGCCACCAGGTCGAGTACAGGGGAGTCGGGCTCGTGTCCGATCGCGCTGACCACCGCGGTGGTGACCTGCGCGACGGCCCGGCACAGCGCCTCGTCGGAGAACGGCAACAGATCTTCGACGCTGCCGCCGCCGCGCGCCAGGATGATGACGTCGACGTCGGGGTCCGCATCGAGTTCGGCCAGGTGCCGCAGGATCGCCGGGACCGCCGTCGGACCCTGGACCGGGGCGTTGCGGATTTCGAAACGTACTGCCGGCCAGCGTTTTTGTGCCACCGACACGATGTCGCGTTCAGCGGCGCTGGCGCGGCCGGTGATGAGTCCGATGGTGCCGGGCAGAAACGGCAGCGGTCGTTTGCGGCCGGCGTCGAACAATCCCTCGGCGGCCAGGAGCCGGCGCAGTCGTTCGATCCGGGCCAGGAGCTCACCGATCCCGATCGGCCGGATCTCGGTGACCAACAACGAGACCGTAGCGCGACCGGTGTAGAAGTTTGGTCTACCCAGAACCACCACGCGAGCGCCCTCGGTGAGGGGGACCGGTCCCCGGGTCAGCAGCTCCGGTTTGCAGGTGATCTGGATCGAGACGTCTGCGGCGGGATCTCGCAGCGTCAGGAATGCGACCCGGGTGCCGGGACGGCGGTTGATCTGGGTCACCTGACCCTCGACCCAGACCTGTCCCAGTTTGTGCAGCCAGTCGGCGATCTTGGTGTTGATCGTCCGTACCGGCCACGCCGATTCGGGCGTATTGCTCACTCGGGGAGGCTACTTGCTCGCCGCGGTCACACGGTTGTCGAGCATGGTGACAAACGGTGCCCGCGCTCGTGTGGCCTTCTCGTAAGCGGCGAGTTCTTTGAGTTCGGCGAGGCCGATGGTGCGGAGCTTGGCCCGCAGTTGAGCCAGCGTCAGCGTCTCGTAATCGAGTGCTTCGACGATCTCGGGAGCATCGCCGTTCGTGCTCGGCGGCGCTGCCTCCTCCTCGGAGCCGAGGTCGGGTGTCGAACTGTAGAGCGCAAACCGGCCCGAGCCCGACGGCGGCGACGTGGACTCGTCGTCGGATTCGGTGGCGGTTGATGTGTCGGAGCCGGCAACTGTGGCCGGAGTCACCGGACGCGGTGCCGCCGGTGCGATGTAGTCGTCTTCGTCTTCGTCGAAGGTGGCCCACTCCGGCTCTTCTTCAGCCTGCCCGAGCCATGACTCGAAGACCTCGTCGCCCTTGATGGCCATTTCGGCGATGCCCTGCTGAAAGCGCATCACTGCCTGCAAGGTCTGGCTCACTGCGGTCATCGGAAGGGTGATCGCGGTGGTCGGCAATTTGCGTGTCTCTTCGAGCACAGTGACAACAACCCCGGCGGCGACCCTTGCGGCATAAGGTGGTCGGATCATGTCCATACTCTGCCTCATGGCGCAGGCGGTGGCCACCAGTAGGGCCGGATAACCCGTACGCTGATTGTCATGAGTTCGGCCGAAAACACCCCTTCAGGCAAGAAAATCCTGCTCGCTGAGCCGCGCGGCTACTGCGCGGGCGTCGATCGCGCCGTCGAGACGGTCGAGAAAGCACTGGAGAAGCACGGCGCCCCGGTGTACGTGCGTAAGGAGATCGTCCACAACCGGCACGTCGTGGAGACACTGATGAATCGCGGTGCGATCTTCGTGGACGAAACCGACGAGGTTCCCGAGGGGGCACTCGTGGTGTTCTCCGCCCATGGTGTCTCGCCGGCCGTCCACGACTCCGCCGCCGACCGCAACCTGCGCACCATCGATGCCACCTGCCCGCTGGTCACCAAGGTGCACCAGGAGGCCAAGCGGTTCGCCCGCGACGACTACGACATCCTGCTGATCGGTCACGAGGGCCACGAAGAGGTCGAGGGCACCGCCGGTGAGGCTCCCGACCATGTGCAGCTCGTCGACGGACCCGACAGCGTCGATCGGGTTACCGTCCGCGACGAATCCAAGGTGATCTGGCTGTCGCAGACCACATTGTCGGTCGACGAGACCATGCAGACGGTGTCCCGTCTGCGGGAGAAGTTTCCGCTGCTCAACGACCCGCCGAGCGATGACATCTGCTACGCCACCCAGAATCGGCAGGTGGCCGTCAAGGCCATGGCGCCGCAGTGTGAGCTGGTGATCGTGGTCGGTTCACAGAACTCGTCCAACTCGGTTCGCCTGGTCGAGGTGGCATTGCAGGCCGGCGCGAATGCGTCGTACCTGGTCGATTACGCCCGTGACATCGACCTCGCGTGGCTCGAGGGTGTGCAGACGGTCGGCATCACCTCCGGTGCATCGGTGCCGGAAGTGCTGGTCCGTGGTGTCATGGACCTGCTGCAAGAACACGGCTTCGACGGCGTCGAGTCGGTGACCACCGCGCAGGAGACATTGACGTTTGCTTTGCCGCGCGAGCTGCGTCCGGCCCGCGCGAAGTAAATCGGGGTGCCCGGCGCGCTCGATTCGGAAGAATCGGGGCCCCGGGCATTGTTGTGATGTTCATGACAACGACGACATTGCAACTGACAGAGCGCCAACGTGAGCGCTTGAACGCCGAACACGTCATCTGGTTGACCACCGTCAAGAAGTCCGGAGCCCCCGTACCCACACCGGTGTGGTTTCTGTGGTCGTCGGATGAATTCCTGATCTTCTCCGAACCCGACACTCCCAAGCTGACCAACATCTCCGAGAATTCATCGGTGGCGCTGAACTTCAACGGTACAGCCGAGGGCGGCGACGTTGCCGTATTCACCTCAGGGGCCACCGTCGACCCCGACGGGCCCAGCGATGCCGAATGGGACGCGTACGTCGCAAAATACAGCGCACTGATCCGCGGACTGGAGATGACTCCGGAAACGTTCAAGGCGGCGTATTCAGTCCTCATCCGCGTGCGGCCACACCGCGTCCGCGGCTGGTGATCGGTGCGCCGGGCAGCGGGTTCAGTACTCGTCCGGTTCCAGCGTGCGCAAGCGCCGCGCCGGCATCGAGACCGCCCATCCGGCGATCAGGATCACCACGCACACCCCGAATCCGATGAGTGCTGCCGTGCGAGGCCCGGTGTCGGCCGGAGGTTCATGGAGTGGAGCCGAGATCGATTGTGGGACAGTCCAATCGGTCTGCACATTCGAAAGGTCGTAGGTCAGCGCGGCGACCGGGTCGATCACCCCGTGACCGATGGTGTTGTCGCGGCCGGTCCCCGGGGCGTGTGCGGTCCGGGTGATCCGTTCGATCACTTCGGCGGCGTTCAATTCGGGGTATTTCGCCCGGACGAGGGCCACCACGCCGGCAACGTACGGGGCGGCAAAACTGGTGCCGTCGATGCTGGTGAGTCCCTGGTCTCCAACATGGGCGTTGACGAGTTTGTTCGATCCACCGGCGCTGTCCAGGCTCAGGATGCCGGTGCCGGGTGCCGCTACGCCCACCCACGGTCCCGACAAACTGAACCCGGCGGGCGAACCGGATTCTGAATCGACCGCCGCCACACTCAGGACGTACGGCGCGTACCAGGCAGGGCTGGCGACGGTGGTGACGGTGTCCCATCCGTCGAGTTGGGGATTTGCGGGGTTCGGCGGTGGATTCTGCGTCGAGCAGGCCGAACCCTGTGTGAGATTGCCTGCCGCTGCGACCACGACCACGTTGCGGTCGAACGCGTACTTCACAGCTGCGCCCAGTTGTTTGTCGTGAAGGTCGGTGCCGGCCGAACCGCAGGCCACCTCAGAGATGTTGATGACCGTGGCGCCCAGATCAACCGCCCGCACAATCGCATTGGCCAACGTCTGCACGGTTCCGAAGCCGGATCCGATCGTCGGGTCAGGTGTTGTGTTCTGTCGCCGATCCTTGGCCTCGAAGGCTCCACTCGACTGCCGGATCGCAATGATCGAGGCCTCGGGCGCCACCCCGGCGAACGCATCGGTCGAAGAGGGCTGTGCGGCAATGATTCCGGCGACCAGGGTGCCGTGCCCGTCGCAGTCGTCGGTGCCGTCGGTGCGCGCGACGTAGTCGCCTCCGGCCTGGACGCGGGGCAGACGTGGATGGCGGGTGACGCCGGTGTCGATGACCGCCACCTTCTGGCCCGCGCCCCGGCTGAAACGCCAGGCATCGGGCAAGCGCATCATGGTCTGCGCGGCCGACGGCACGGTGATGTCGGTGCCGGGTGCCAGAACGGGCTTGGCGCACAACATCTTCTGTTCGGTGGCTTCCGGTGGTGCCACCGGGGCATTACGCACCAGCGCGCCTGGTTCGATGACCGGTGGGGTGATCGCGCCGGCGGTCGGTGCCGGAAGTGCTCCCAGCAGTGCAACCACACCGGCCAGTGCGGCAAGCCGAACGATACGTTTGCGACGCGTCGGTTGGTGCGGGTTCCGGATGTTGACCGGAGCCGTCACAGGTCGCGCACCGCGGCAAAGAGGTCCATGATCCAGAACATCAGCGGCACGATCATGGCGATCAGCACGTATTCGGTGATCTCGACGATGCGGCGCATCACCGGAGAGAACGACGACCGGGGCGCCACGACACCACAGAGCAGCGCCAGTACCGCGACCGCAGCGAGTGCCGACATCGCAACCGCCGCATGATCGCCGGGACCGAGAACCACCAGGCCCGCGGTCACACCGAATCCGATGGCTCCGGCACCGATGAGGGTCGATGCCTGCGCGAGGTCGGCATAGGAACGTCCGCGTAGACACAGCAGCGCGGCGATGATCAATGCGTATACCGTGCAACGCCAACTGAATTCGTCGACGGAATAGGCCACCATCGTCATCCCGGCCACCGCGGCCGCGGAGGTGCCGGCAAGGAGGCCGGTGAGATACCGCGCGGCTGTCCTCGCCCGGAGTTCGAGCGCGGCGGCCGAGGGCAGGGCCATGGCACCGATCGCCCCGATGCCTTCAATCGCGGGGCGAGGTGCCGAGTCGGCCGGATCGATCGCGGCACCCGCGGTCGGAACCGGGGGCAACGGCAGTCGGGCCAGCAGGATCGTGATGCGCGGCGCCATCGAGATCGCCACGATGGCGGCCGCGCACAGACCGGCACCGAGGCTGACCGCACCCGGTGAAAAGAGGAGTTGCGCAAGCGATGTGAAGGTTCCGAATACCGCAGCGGTGCCGACGGCGGAATGGATCAGCGGGCCGGCGGTGGAGATGCGGTAGGAGAGTGCTGCCAGCATGGTGACGACCGCAAATCCGAGTGTCAGGTGGGCGGCGCCATATGCGCCGGGTGGCACCATCATTCCGGTGGCCATCGCGGGGGCCATCGCGCACAACGAAGTGATCGCCGCGGTACCCGGATCGTCGTAGTAGCGACCGACGATCGCGCCGGCGACCACAAAGGCGCCGGCGGCCAGAGCGGCGATGAGTATGGGCCACAGCAGATCACGGGCGCCGCGTTCGTGGAGCAACGACAGCGACAACAGTGTCGAGGCACCGACTGCCACCACGTATCCCATCACGCGGGCGGCGGCGGCATTCCAGCTGGAGAATTGGGCCTCGCCGAGGCGGGCGACCGCGTCGATGACGTCGTCGAACAGCACGGCACTTTCGCGCGCCGGTACGGCTCGCAGGATCAGCAGGTCGCCGTCGCGGACTCCCGCCTCGCTCAGGCTTCGGTTGGGTGGGATCGGGTCGTGGCCGACCCGCGACAGCGTCCAGTGGTCGCGGATCGGACCGGGCCTGGCCTCGTTCTCGTCGTCGGTGACAGGGGCCCGGGTGCTGATCAGGGCCACCAGGTCAGGGATCAGCGCAGCCACGGCGACGGCGGCGGGCAGACCGACGTCGAACTGCGTTGTCCCACCGATCACGGACACCCGCGCGAGCGACGGTTCGCGGCCGGCAGCAGCGTCCAGCTCCGCCAAAAGGTCAGCAGCGGTCATGATTCCCCCCCAAGAGATCCCCACCAAGTACCGATGACCATAGCGAACCGTTCCGACATCTGACGCCTGCGACCGCCCTCGATGTGGATGAATTGGGCCCTTCGCGGTGCCGCCGGCAATTCGATGAGGAATGATGTGCGCTCAGGGGAGCAGGTTGAGGTTCGGGGGTGGGGTTTTGAAATCCATGATGTCGCGATGACCGCGGGTACAACCGAGGGTTTTGTCCGTCGGGCTCGGGTGCCGGCGCCGCGGACGCCTGGTGGCGAGGTGAATCTGCAGGTGCCACCGGATGTGCCGCGGGTGGTTCCGGGCAATCTCCTGATGAAGATGATGCCCGTGGTGATGGTGTTCGCCGTCGTCGGCATGATCGCGATGATGTTCGTGACCGGCGGTCGCAACATGTTGTCGAATCCGCTGACCATGATGTTCCCGATGATGATGCTGATGTCGATGTTCGGCATGTATGCCGGTGGCGGCAACCGCGGAGGCAAGCGCGCAGCCGAACTCAATGAGGAACGCAAGGACTATTTCCGGTACCTGTGCCAGGTCCGCGACGAGGTTCACGAGACCGGCGCGGCCCAACGCGACGCCCTCGAATGGAGTCATCCCGAGCCCGCCGCCCTGCTCGGGGTTGTCGGCGGCAGGCGGATGTGGGAACGCCGCCGCGGCGACAACGATTTCGGTCATGTCCGCGTCGGGGTCGGATCGCAGCGCCTCGCGACCCGGCTGATGCCGCCGGAGACCGGGCCCCTCGAAGACATCGAACCGGTGTCGGCGGTGGCGCTCCGCCGCTTTGTGCGCACGCATTCCGTGGTGCACGGACTGCCCACCGCCGTGTCCCTGAGAGGATTCCCGGCGATCAACATCGAGGGCGCCAGGCAGGAGACCCGCCAGCTCGCCCGGTCGATGATGTTGGAGTTGTGTGCCTTTCACGGGCCCGATCAAATAATGGTCGCGGTGGTGACAGCCGATCCAGCCGCCGAATCGTGGGACTGGTGCAAGTGGCTGCCGCACGTTCAGCATCCCTACGAGCGAGACGGCGTCGGATCGGTCCGGATGATCTACCGGTCGCTGGCAGATCTCGAGGACGACCTCGCCGTCGATCTCCTCGAACGTGGCCGCTTCTCGCGCTCGGCGCCGCCGGCAGCCGGCCGCGCCCACCTCGTGGTGGTCATCGATGACGGTCACGTGACCGGTGACGAACGGATCGTCGGGGACGCCGGCATGGAGGCCGTCTCGGTCCTCGACCTGTCCGCGCCGCCGGACGGTCTCGCTGTCCGACGCGGACTGCAGTTGGTGATCCGGGACGGAAAGGTCGGCGCGCGAAGCGCGTTCGGTGTCGAAGAGTTCGCCGACATGGATGCGCTGAGCGTCCCGGAGGCCGAGGCCTTCGCCCGCGCGATGGCCCGCTATCGCCTCGCCACCGCCGCCCAGCTCGTCAGCCTGGAACAGGAGGTGTCGCCGACCGATCCGGGTCTGATGACCCTCCTCGGCATCCCCGATGCGACCCACCTGGACCTTCGAAGTGTGTGGGCACCGCGGACCGCGCGCAGCAGGCTGCGGGTGCCGATCGGCTACTCGGTCAACGGAACGCCGGTCGAGATCGACATCAAAGAGGCGGCCGAGGGTGGCATGGGCCCGCACGGTCTGTGTATCGGGGCCACCGGGTCGGGGAAATCGGAATTCCTGCGCACGCTGGTGTTGTCGATGGTCGCCTCCCATTCACCCGAGGCACTCAACCTCGTCCTGGTCGACTTCAAAGGTGGCGCAACATTTTTGGGTCTTGATGCGGCCCCGCATGTTGCTGCGGTGATCACCAACCTCGAAGAGGAATTGTCGATGGTCGACCGGATGCGCGATGCGCTCTCCGGTGAGATGAATCGGCGTCAGGAGGTCCTGCGGGCCGCCGGAAATTTCGCGAACGTCGGTGATTACGAACGGGCGCGGGCCGCCGGTGCGGCGCTGGAACCGATGCCGGCACTGTTCATCGTGGTGGACGAGTTCTCCGAACTCCTCGCACAGAAGCCGGACTTCGCCGATCTGTTCGTTGCGATCGGCCGACTCGGACGTTCGCTGCACATACATCTCCTGCTGGCGTCGCAGCGCCTCGAAGAGGGCAAGATGCGTGGGCTCGACAGTCATCTGTCGTATCGGATCGGTCTGAAGACGTTCTCGGCCAACGAATCCCGGTCGGTGCTGGGCGTACCTGACGCGTACCACCTGCCGAATGTGCCGGGGTCGGGATACCTGAAATGTGATTCGGCCGAACCGATCCGCTTCAACACCTGCTATGTGTCCGGTCCCTACACGGCGCCGCAGGAAGCGATCGATGCGGTGTATTCGACGGCTGCCGGTGGCACCGGCCGACTCAAGATGTTCACCGCCGGCCGGGTTCCTCTCGATCCGGTCGTGGCGCCCGAACCTGCCCTGCCAGAAGAGGTTCCCGAAGCCGTGGCGGCAGTGGTCACCCGTACGTTGCTCGAGACGGTTGTCGGCCAGATCGAGGGGCAGGGCCTCGCCGCGCACGAGGTGTGGTTGCCGCCGCTGGACCAGTCGCCGACGATCGACATGCTGGCCCCGCACTGGCAGACCCCGCAAACTGGCCGACTCGAGTTCCCGCTGGGCATCGTCGACCGTCCCTACGACCAGCGCCGCGACGTGCTGACCATCGACGTATCGGGCTCGCGTGGCAATGTGGCGATTGTCGGTGGCCCGCAGTCGGGCAAATCGAATGCGGTGCGCGCCCTGATCCTTGCGGCTGCGGCCACGCACAGTCCGCAGCAGGTGCAGTTCTACTGCCTCGACTTCGGCGGCGGTTCGCTCGCCGGTATCGCGGGGTTGCCGCACGTGGGCTCGGTCGCCGGACGCGCGGACATGGATGCGGTGCGCCGGACGGTCGCCGAGGTGGCGACCCTGGTTCGGCGACGCGAGCTGCGGTTCGCAGCTCTCGGGATCGAATCCATGCGCGATTTCCGGAACCGCCGGCGCGCCGGTGATCAGACGCTGTCCGAGGACGTGTTCGGCGATGTGTTCCTGGTGGTCGACGGATACGCGGTGATCCGCGGCGAGTTCGATTTCCTGGAAGAACAGATCAACAGCATTGTGGCGCAGGGATTGTCCTACGGAGTCCACGTGATCGTGACGGCCGCGAGGTGGGCCGAGGTCCGTCCGGCGATCAAGGACCTGATCGGCAGCCGGCTCGAATTACGCCTGGGCGACCCGCTCGATTCGGAGATGGGCCGCAAGGTCGCCGGGCTCGTCCCTGAAGGCAGACCGGGCCGCGGCCTGACGCCGCAGCAACTGCATATGCTGATCGCGTTGCCGCGCACCGACTCCGAGACCGGAATCGAGTCGCTTGGCGAGGCACTGGCCGACACGGTTTCGAAGCTGTGTGCCGTCTACCCCGGCGGTGGGGCGATGGCGGTCCGTAAGCTTGCATCCCACCTCGACCGCGAGGACGTGTTGAACAGCGTGCGGGAACGGGGGATCACGCTGGGCCCGAAGCAGGTTGCCATCGGTGTCGGTGAAGCCGAATTGGAGCCGGTGATCCTCGATTTCGGGACGCACCCGCACTTCATGGCCTTCGCCGACGTCGAGCACGGGAAGACGACGCTGCTGCGCAACATCGTCGCCGGCCTCGTCGAAAACGGCACCGCCGACGAGACGAAGATCGTCCTTGTCGACTATCGGCGAACCATGCTGGGTGTCATCGAATCGGATCACCTTGCCGGATACGCGAGTTCGGCACAGACCCTGGCGCCGATGGTGACCGAGTTGGTGGCGTTCTTCACCGCCCGCATACCCGGCGAGAACGTGACCCAACAACAGTTGCGCGAAGCCAACTGGTGGTCGGGCCCGGACGTCTACATCGTTGTCGACGACTACGACATGGTGGCAACCGGTGGCGGCAATCCGTTGATGCCACTGGTGGACCTGCTGTCACAGGCCCGGGACATCGGTCTGCACCTGATCGTCACCAGACGCTCGGGTGGTGCGGGGCGCGCACTGTTCGACACGATCATCGGGCGCCTCAAAGACCTGTCGACCGATGGCCTGCTGATGAGCGGTGACCGGGACGAGGGCTACCTGCTGGGTCGGGTCCGTCTGCAGAAGCTGGTGCCCGGCCGCGGTGAACTCGTCTCGCGGTCGCGACCGCAGGAAATGATCCAAGTCGCCTACCTGCCGCCGCTGTGAACGGAAACAGTGTGAATACGACGGTGCTGAACGGCAGCGCCGGGAGTCCGGATCCCGGTATCCGTGCCGTGGTGGCCGACATCGCCTACGACGAACTCGCGGTCGGTACGGGCAGCGCGATTCCGATCGCCCCGTTGGTCTCGGGTATCAACTCCGCCGGGCTGACGATCGACGGTCGGCGGATGCACACCACCGAGGCGTGGTCGCGGTTGTTCGCCTCGGCGATCGACGGGCGCGGTGCGGTGACGCTGACCTACCCGACCACCTGGGGCCGCCGGCGAACCGAGATCTTGCGTGGCGCGGCGTCGGCGCACTGTGGCGAGCTCGAGCTCGTTCCACGAGCGGTGGCGGTGGCGCGTTCTCATCTCGAGTCGGCGGCACAGTGCGCGGTGATCATCGAGGTCCACGGGCGGATCGACGTCCATGAACTCCGCTCGTCGGCGGACGGCTGGCGGATCGCCTCGACACGGGTACTCACCGAGCCGGACGCCCTGCCCGACCTCCTGCGCAGTGTCGTGGACAACAGTGTCGAGGCGATCCTGGTGGACGGTCGCGATCGGGCGGCGGTCGAAGCGGTGTGCCGGAGCGCACAGGAGTCGACCATCGTCGGCCGGGTTCTGGTGGTCGACCGGACCCTGTTGCGCCGATTCGGCGGCGCCGAACTACCGCCCCCACGGGTCGATGACGCACTGCCTCCGGCCACCACGCGGAGCCGGGGCCGGGTCGTCGCGACAGCAGCGACGGCGCTGGTGCTGATCGCGGCCGCGGTTGCCGTGGGTGTCGTGGCGATGCGGGACGCGACCTCACCGGCGCCGGCAGCGGCGGTGGATCGTTCCGTCGACCTCGGACGCGCGAGCCTCACGGTTCCCGGTAGCTGGCGCCAGAGCAGTGAGCCACCGGCCGAAGGTGTCGTGTCGAGGACAACGTTTGCGGCCCCGGACGACGACAGCCGTCTGATCGTCCTGCAGAACACCGTGCGGGACACCTCCACGCTGGCGTCGGTCGCGGTGAGTCTGCGCAACCGTATCGACCAGCGCGGCGACGGGGTGGTCCAGGAGTTCTCCCCGAGTACTCAATTCGCGGGTCGCGAAGTGATCAGCTATCGCGAGGTCCCGGTCTCCGGCGGGCCGATCCGCTGGTACCTGACCGTGGAGCGGGGCCTGCAGGTCAGCATCGGTTGCCAGAGCGGATCTGCCGGCGAATCCGTCGACGCTCAGTGCCGCGCTGCCGTCGGATCGGTGCGGGTCACCGAGCGCTGACTCTGGCTCGCCGCGATCGCTGGTCGAAGGCGTTTTGACCATGGCGACGGCCGACCGGTACTGTTATTCGTTGGTGCGCGGCCATCCGGGATTCCGGACGAGTCGAGGCCTGGGTCCCCACTGGTCGCCAGGAGAACCTCTGCCGCGTATCGGGACCAGCCCCGTAACACCAGACAGAGGACTATCTGTGCCTACGTACACCCCGAAGGCGAGTGACATCACGCATGCGTGGCTTGTCATCGACGCCACCGATGTGGTGCTCGGCCGCCTCGCCGTGCAGAGCGCCAACCTGCTCCGCGGCAAGCACAAGCCGACCTACGCCCCTCACATGGATGGTGGCGACTTCGTCGTCATCATCAACGCCGAGAAGGTTGCCGTCAGCGGAAACAAGCGCGACGACAAGCTGCTCTACCGCCACTCCGGTCACCCGGGCGGCCTGAAGTCCCGCACTGTCGGTGAGACCCTGGCCACCCATCCAGAGCGCCTCGTCGAGAAGGCGATCATCGGGATGCTCCCGAAGACCAAGCTCGGTAACGCCATGGCGTCCAAGCTCAAGGTCTACGCCGGACCCAACCATCCCCACGCGGCCCAGCAGCCCGTGCCCTTCGAGATCACCCAGGTTGCCCAGTGACGGCGCCGGAGGAGCAAAACGTGTCCGATCAGACCGAAACCGAAGTTGTGGCTGCTGAAGTCGTAGACGCCGAGGTCGGCGCCGACGACTACACCGTGGATGACGCTGTGGCCGAAGAGGCTGCCGTCACCCGCGCGCCGATCGAGTTCGATCAGCCGATTCAGACCGTCGGCCGTCGTAAGGAAGCCGTTGTGCGCGTGCGCTTGTCGCCCGGCACCGGCGAGTTCAAGCTCAACGGACGCACCCTGGAGGAGTACTTCCCCAACAAGGTGCACCAGCAGCTGATCAAGGCTCCGTTTGTCACCGTGGAGCGCAGCGATTCGTTCGACGTCTTCGCCAACCTGCATGGTGGCGGCCCGTCGGGACAGGCCGGCGCACTGCGTCTGGCCATTGCCCGCGCGTTGATCGAGGTCACCCCGGATGATCGCCCGGCCCTCAAGAAGGCCGGCTTCCTCACCCGTGACCCGCGTGCCGTGGAGCGCAAGAAGTACGGCCTGAAGAAGGCCCGTAAGGCTTCGCAGTACAGCAAGCGCTGATCACTTCATCGCGAGAACTACAAAGCTCGTCTTGACCGCAGGCAGGCGTTCCGATCTCTGGACGCCTGCCTGTGTGCATGGAACTGAGGAAGGTTTATGGGGCACCTGTTCGGCACAGATGGTGTTCGGGGACTGGCGAACGCCGACCTGACACCGGAACTGGCACTATCACTGGCACAGGCCGGAGCGCGAGTACTCGCGTCGGCACGCAGCGGGTCCGGGCGACCGGTCGCCGTCGTCGGCCGTGACACCAGGGCATCGGGGGAGATGCTCGAGGCAGCCGTGTGCGCCGGACTGACCGCAGCAGGTGTCGATGCCCTGCGCGTCGGCGTGGTGCCCACACCGGCCGTCGCCTACCTCACCGACCACTACGACGCCGCGTTCGGTGTCATGATCTCGGCCTCGCACAATCCGATGCCCGACAACGGGATCAAGTTCTTCGGCCCCGGGGGCCACAAGCTGGCCGACGCAGCCGAAGACGCCATCGAATCAGCGCTCGACGCTGCAGTGCAGCGTCCGACCGGTGAAGACGTCGGCCGCGTTCGTGATGCCGACGACGCACTGGACGTCTATCTCCGGCACTTGGCCGGGATCGTCCATACGAGCCTCAATCCCGTGACCGTGGTGGTCGACTGCGCCCACGGCGCCGCCTATCTGGCCGCACCGCGCGCCTACCGCACGGCCGGTGCCACGGTGATCGCGATCAGTGCCGATCCCGATGGCAACAACATCAACGATGGTTGTGGGTCAACACATTTGGATCAGGTTCAGGCCGCGGTCCGGGAATACGGTGCCGATCTCGGACTGGCCCACGACGGCGATGCCGACCGCTGCCTGGCAGTGGATGCAACCGGTGAGATCGTCGACGGCGATGCCATCATGGCGGTGCTCGCCACCTCCATGAAGGACGCCGGCACCCTCTCCGACAACACCCTCGTGGCCACTGTCATGAGCAACCTCGGACTGCACCTGGCGATGACCGAGGCCGGAATCGCGGTCCGCACCACCGGTGTCGGTGATCGCTATGTACTCGAAGAACTCCGGGCCGGTGGCTACGCCCTCGGCGGTGAACAGTCCGGCCACGTCGTCATCCCGTCCTACGGCACCACCGGCGACGGCATCCTGACCGGTCTCGCGCTGATGGACCGCATGGCTTCCACCGGCAAATCATTGGCCGAGCTGGCGTCGATCATGCACGCGCTCCCGCAGGTGCTGATCAACGTCCGGGTGGCCGACAAGAATGTCGTTGCACAAGCAGAGTCGGTCAAACAGGCGGTTGCCCTCGCCGAAGGCGAACTCGGTGCCACCGGGCGCGTGCTCCTCCGTCCGTCCGGAACCGAGCAGTTGGTCCGGGTGATGGTCGAGGCCGCCACCGCAGAGCAGGCACAGTCGGTCGCAGAGCGGATTGCGGCGGTCGTCGAGGCTGCCTGACAGCCGACCTTTCACCGGCGACGTGGCCGCTATCTGCGGTATGTGATGTAGATCACAATTAGTCTGGGTGACTCGGTTGATTCGAACGAGGTGTAAACACTTCGGTAATTATTCTTGCGCACGCATATATTGGTCTATTCAACGAATTTCTGCAGGCCTATTCATGCTCCGGGCCGGGGGTTTTCGGAATTGGTGTCCCCGATGTCGGGGTCATCGCAGCGTTGCGTTTTGTCCGGTTTGTGACTGTTGATAAGAATGTTGATATACCGGGACGGGCAATTGTGTCTATGGTTGTTTATCCCTCGGTAGACCTCTGGCCTGCATTGATACAGTCTCCCTTCATTGTGCAAGGAATTTTTCGATGAATTGCTGATTACCGTCGTTCGGATGGCTAGGTCGGCTATTGATCGCGTTCTCGTCGTGACAGATATGTCTGGCTGTGAAACATTATGGTCGGATATCGGTTTAGACCCAGGCCGCTTCCGAATTATGTATGTCGCTGTGGGGGAATGCATTCCGCCCACAACTACGAAGGGTAATTCACTATGACCTCGACATTTGAGTTCGCGTGGCTGGACATCTTCCAGTTCCTCATCGACAACGCAGGAGTGTTGTTTGGCGCCTAGGTCCGCGTAGGTCCTGCACTTCGCTTGTTTGATGTCCGCGTCCCGAGTTCTCGGGACGCGGACATCGCCGTTTCCCGGGCTGAGTGTGGTTGCAGACCGAAGTCGCGATCCGCGGAACCGGACTCGGGCCCGGTGCGTCCAACCTGGCGGGAGGTGACCATGGGGAGTCAGACCTGGATCGATCCGCCGGAGATACGTCGTGTCGGCGGTGTCTTCGGGGACACCGCGCATCTGGCCGATGTTGCGTGTACGGGTTTGGGCGAGTGCGATATGGCTGCGCACCTCGGGAGTCGATACGGGCACCACGAGCTCGCCTACTCCGAGGGATTGCTGGCGATCGCGCAGAGTGTGAGAAAGCTGGCGCAATCGGCGCGGCAGTTCGGTGACGGTCTGGTCGATGCCGCCGACACCTTGGACGGACAGGACCGGGCGAATGGCCGGTCGATAGTCGAAGCGAAAGCCGGTCGTGGGTAAGGGGCCAGGCACCGGTGCTGATCTGCAGTTCGAACTGGCCACTGCACGTGAGGTTGCCAAATCCGGACTCGAGTTCTTTGCGCACGTCGCGCCGTTGGCTTCGCGCCTCGGGATCACAGATTTTCCCGAGTTCTCGGTCTTTGAAGGCCGTTTCTGCCAGACGGATGACCTCAGCACGGCGCAACTGCGCGCCGACGGCGCGGTGATGCAACAACTGCATGCCACGCTGGCCTCGCAGGTCGACGTACAGAAGCAGCAGCACGGTGCACTGGCCTGTTCGTGGCCGGATGGCTCCGGAATCGTTGCACAGCAACAACTCCAATCGATTCTGCCGCGGGCGGAGGCTGATCTGGCCGCGATCTCGGGGATCGGCACCGGGATGCTGGTCGCGGCAGACTGCATCGACGTCGCACGCTTCATCCAGTACACCTGCATCGCCGGGATCGACCCGCACAATCTGCTCGGCGTACCGATCACGTTGTGGCTGAAGATGACGATGGCCTGCATTGCACACCACACCGAACTCCGGGGAGCGATCGCGGCGACCGTGGAGCTGTTCGGGACTGCGGTGAGCGCCTGCGACGAGGCCATCGAAGCGATCCTCTCGGGTCTGTGCACGGCCATGGCCGAGGTCGACACCTCCGACTATCCAGCGACTGGATCCGGGCCGGTCGGTCAACTCACCGGTGTGGCCGATGCACCATCGGATCAGCAATGTAGCGGGGACCAACCGGTACGTGGCGGGACACCGGCGGGCGGTGGGACCCTAGCGGGCAGCGGGGCTCAGTCCGGCGCCACCCCGGTCGCCAGTGGTGGTCCGATGACCCAGGGTGCCGGGACTTTCTCGGGTGGGCTGGCGGGGGAGTCAGCGTCCGAACTCCTGGGTCCGCTGCTCGGCGTTGTCGGCACCATCGCGTCCGCAGCAGTCACCGGATTGGCCGAAGCGATCACCACGGTGGTCGCGCAGGGCGGCCTGTCGGTCGGCGGGATGATCGACACGGCACCGGTGGGAGATTCGGCAGGGCCCGCCGCGGTCGACGGATCATTGGATGCGACTGCCTCGATCACGCTGGGGGACAAGGTCATCGAAATCGCAGCGGGTCCGGATGGCGCGTCGGTGAATCTCACGGTGACCGGGGCAGGTGGCGATGCCGAAACGCACGTGCTCGAAGTACGGCCCGATGGGTCGATCGGTGCGCCGGAGGTGGGTACCGGAGAGGTCGTGGCAACCGGGCAGGACGGTTCCGAACCCACAGTCGAAACGCAAGGCGTGCAGGTTGATGTCGAACCTGATGCGGAGGCTGCGCTCGATGGTCGCGTCGTTCCGCCGACAGCGAGCGAAACACCGTGTCCGCCCGTCGAACCGGGAGAGGTGGCACCGGGTCCGGAGGTGTCGCCTCAGAGCCCGGCCCTGCCCGTGCCGGGGTTCACACACCGGACCCCTGGAGTGAGTGACAACTCCCCGAACCCGAACACGGCCGTGTCGCCACAATCGTCTGCGCCCGACGACGCGGGCCCGCCACCGGAGGATGGGCAGCTGGCATTGGCAGGTGAGCAATGAGCGTCGTCGATCTGTTCGATGAGATCGTGTCCGCGGCGCGACGTAAAACCGACTCTGCCACAAAGACTTACGACCAACAGATGGCCGTATTCGGTGAACGGGTGCGTGTTCGGGCAGAAGACGACCGACATCGTCGCGGTGTCACCAGGGAATCGGTCGCCCGGGGCGGTGCGATTCTGTTGCCGGCCGACGACATCGACCTCAGTCCGCACAGTCCGATGTCCGGTCCGGCTCCGATATCCGATACGGCGGGCGGCGCTGCCGACGAGACCCGCACCGCCGCAGACGCAACGACGGCCGATGATGACCCCGTGGACACCGTGGGTGGTGACTCGTCCTACGAGAGCGGTTGGCTGTCCGACCGCTGAGGTTGCCCGGGCGGCGACTACTTGCGAAGCAACCTGGTGAGCGGGTCGATGACGTCCTCGGTGCCCGGCGGCAACGATTCGGGATCGACGGTGTGCAGCTTGCCAAGTACACCTTCGGGCTCGCTGAACGCGGAGTAGGTCTTGTCGCCGGTCAGCTGATGCAACAGGAATCCGGTGAGGACGCCGCGGGTGGCGCGCTGGGTGGCCTTGCTGTTTCCACCGGCGCCGAGGGTTCCACGAATGCTGAATCCTTCGGCCAAGCCACGATTGTCGGCCTTGGGCACCATGCGCAAGACCGGATTGGCCTCGGCCGGCAGTGCGCGGCGCAACGCCAGCGAGTTCGAGGTCATCGACTCGAGTTCGCCCGGTGCGGTCAGGATCATCGTCGGGATCCGGATCGCTTCGGCAGCCGGCAGGACCGCTTTGCTGGTCGGCGCGGGATACAGCGCGGCCAGAGCCTTCGCACGATCACTCCGGGAGGCGGCGAGCGTGGCCGCCCCCGCACCGAAACCGTGTCCGACCAGTCCGAGGCGATGCTTGTTCACCGTGATGCGGCCGGTGCCGAGCCGGACCTGACTGATCACGGCCAGCGCTGTCTCGAGGTCGGCGGCGAGTCCCTCGTCCGAACCCAGCATGCCCTTCTCGGTGGACGGCGCGGCCGCGACGATGCCCCACGACGCCAGATGCGCGAGGGTCTTGTAGTACTGCTTTGCTCCGGTCATCCACCCGTGTCCGAATGCGATGCCGGCGAGGTCTTTGCCTTCGGCGGGTGTGTAGATGGTTCCGGGCAGCCCGACAATCGCCATGTCACCGCGCAGAACCTTGTGCGGTCCCGTTCTGGACAGCTGCGAAAGAAGCTTCTTGGGATTGGCCACGGTCTGACTCTAGGTGATCACCCCGACCAACGGCAGTAGGCCGTTGTCCGGCCACTTCGAGTCTTCCCGAAGGTGTCCGCATCAGAAATCCGGTGGCGGGCAGCATCGGGAGATCGGCGATTCACTCCTGCCGTACGTGGCAAGTACCCTGTAGCACTATGTGTGGAATCGTCGGATACGTGGGCAAACGCGATGCCCTCGAGGTTGTTGTCGAGGCGCTGCGGCGGATGGAATACCGCGGGTACGACTCGGCCGGGGTCGCGATTTTGGACGGCGCGGGCAACGCTGCAGTCGAGAAGAAGGCCGGTCGCCTGGAGAATCTCGACAAGGAACTCGCCGCGATCGGCCGCGAGTCGTTTGCCGGCACCACCGGCATCGGGCACACCCGATGGGCAACCCACGGTCGGCCCACCGACCGCAATGCGCATCCGCACACCAGCATCGACGGCAAGATCGCTGTGGTCCACAACGGGATCATCGAGAACTTCGCCGCGCTGCGTGGCGAGGTGGAGCAGGCCGGTATCGAGTTCTCGTCGGATACCGACACCGAGACCGCTGTGCACCTGATCCACCTGCAATATGCCTCCGGCCCCACCGCGGGCGACTTCGTGGCCAGTGCGTATGCAGTCCTCGCGAGGCTCGACGGGGCGTTCACGCTCGTGTTCACGCACGCCGATCACCCCGATACGATCGTGGCCGCGCGCCGGTCGACTCCGTTGGTTGTCGGTGTGGGTGACGGCGAGATGTTCGTCGGCTCGGATGTGGCCGCATTCATCGAGCACACTCGCGACGCGGTCGAGCTAGGACAGGACCAGGTCGTGGTCATCACGGCCGACAACTACCTGATCACCGATTTCGAAGGAAACGCCGCACCGGGCAAGCCGTTCCATATCGACTGGGACCTCGCTGCCGCGGAAAAGGGCGGCTACGACTACTTCATGTTGAAGGAGATCGCCGAGCAGCCGCAGGCGCTCGCCGACACCCTTCTCGGCCACTTCGAGAACGGGCGGATCGTCCTCGACGAGCAGCGCCTGACCGACGACGACCTGCGCGACATCGACAAGGTCTTTGTGGTCGCCTGCGGTACCGCCTACCACGCCGGATTGCTGTCGAAGTACGCGATCGAGCACTGGACCCGCCTTCCGGTCGAGGTCGAACTGGCCAGTGAGTTCCGGTACCGGGATCCGGTGCTGGATCGTTCGACTCTGGTGGTCGCCATCTCGCAGTCGGGGGAGACGGCCGACACCCTGGAAGCGGTCCGGCATGCCAAGGACCAGAAGGCCAAGGTGCTGGCGATCTGTAACACCAACGGTGCGCAGATCCCGCGGGAATCCGACGCGGTGCTCTACACCCACGCCGGACCCGAGATCGGCGTTGCTTCCACCAAATGCTTCCTGGCGCAGATCACCGCGACCTACCTGGTCGGCCTGGCTCTGGCGCAGGCCCGCGGTACCAAATATCCCGACGAGGTGGCCAGAGAGTTCGCTGCCCTGGAAGCCATGCCGGCACTGGTCAGCAAGGTGCTGGAGACCATGGAACCGGTTCGCGCACTTGGCCGCGACCTCGCGGGCTGCGACACCGTGCTGTTCCTGGGCCGCCACGTCGGCTACCCGGTGGCGCTCGAGGGCGCACTCAAGCTCAAGGAGCTGGCGTACATCCATGCCGAAGGGTTTGCCGCCGGTGAACTCAAGCACGGCCCGATCGCGCTGATCGAAGACGACCTGCCCGTCATCATCGTGATGCCGTCGCTGACCGGACGTGCTGTGCTGCACTCGAAGATGATCAGCAACATCCGCGAGATCCAGGCACGTGGCGCAACCACCATCGTCATCGCCGAAGATGGTGACGAGTCGGTGGTCGATGTCGCCGACCACCTGATCCGGATCCCGCAGACACCGACACTGTTGCAGCCGCTGGTTTCGACTGTGCCGCTTCAGGTATTCGCCGCCGCGGTCGCACAGGCGCGGGGCTACGACGTGGACAAGCCACGCAACCTGGCCAAATCTGTCACCGTCGAGTAGGTCGAGGTTCGCAGGCGATGATCAACTATTTCAGCGCCGAACGGATCCGGGTGGCCGAGGAGGCCACCGGTGATCTGTTGGCCAATGGTGTGTTGATGCGCCGGGCCGCACATGCGGTCGCCGGAGTGGTTGTCGCCGAACTGAAATCCCGCTGTGGCGGATGCTACGGCCGATCCGTCGGCGTTGTCGCCGGCTCGGGCGACAACGGCGGTGACGCGCTGTACGCGGCGGCCGAACTCCGTCGTCGCGGGGTGCGGGTGCAAGCGGTCCTCCTCGGGGGTGAGCGCACGCATACCGCCGGCCTGGCCGCGTATCGCAAGTCCGGTGGTGTGATCGTCGAAAAGCTTTCCGACACAGTTGATCTGATCATCGACGGTATCGTTGGTCTCAGCGGAACCGGTCCCTTGCGACCTGCGGCGGCAGACGTTCTCGCCGCCTGCGAGGCGCCGATCATCTCGGTGGACCTGCCCTCCGGCGTCGACGCCGACACCGGGTACGTCAATACCCCCGCGGTCAAGGCCGCGGTCACGGTGACGTTCGGCGCCGCACGGATCGCGCACGTGATGGCAGCGCCGCAGTGTGGCCGGATTGTGGTGGCGGACATCGGTATAGATGCCGGCGAGCCGTCGATCAGTCAGCTCACCGACGACGACGTGGCGGCGCTCTGGCCGATTCCCGGGCCGGCCGACGACAAATACAGCCAGGGTGTGGTCGGGATCATCGCCGGCTCGGCGCGGTACCCGGGCGCCGGAGTGTTGTGTACCGGGGCCGCGGTGTCGGCGACGTCGGGCATGGTCAGGTACGCGGGCGGTGCCGGCCCACATGTGTTGGCGCAGTTCCCCGAAACCGTGGTCGCCGACGAACCCGAGGACGCCGGGACCGTGCAGGCCTGGGTGGTGGGTCCCGGTGCCGGCACCGACGAGGCCGGGCTGCGGCGGCTGGCGTACGTGTTGTCGACCGATCTGCCCGTCCTGATCGATGCCGACGGACTCACACTCCTCGCGGCCCACCGCGATCTGGTCACGGTCCGCGATGCACCGACACTGCTGACCCCACATGCCGGCGAGTTCGCCCGCCTGACCGGATCGGTGCCGGGTCCCGATCGGATCGCCGCCGTTCGCGAGCTGGCTGCCGAACTACAGGCGACGGTCCTTCTCAAAGGGCGGGCGACGGTGATTGCGGACGCAGACGGATTCACCCTGGTCAACGATGCCCGGTCGTCCTGGGCGGCGACAGCGGGCGCCGGGGACATCCTTTCCGGTGTCGCGGGAAGCCTGCTCGCGGCCGGGATCGACACAACGCTCGCCGCGGCGGCCGCAGCGCGGGTGCACGCCCTGGCGGCACGCACCGCGTCGGGTGACGCGGCACCGATCGGGGCATCAGCCCTGCTCAAGGCCCTCTTACCGACCTTGCGTGCACTGTTGGGCGGCCGCAGGTGAAAGAATGGGACGTGATGAACACTCCGGCACTCGAAGCACGGATCGACCTTTCAGCGGTGTCGCACAACATCGGCGTCCTGCGCGCGCACACCAGCGCCGGGATCGTCGCCGTGGTGAAGGCCGATGGTTACGGCCACGGCGCCGTCGAGGTCGGGCGCGCTGCCCTGGCCGCGGGTGCCGCCCAGCTGGGTGTGACAACGATCGGTGAGGCGCTCGAACTGCGCCGCGCCGGCATCACCGCGCCGGTGCTCGCCTGGTTGCACGGCGGCAATGCCGACTTCGGCTCGGCCATCGAGGCCGACGTCCAACTGGGCGTCTCTTCCTCCCGGGAGCTCGATGCGGTGGTGGCCGCGGCGCGTGCCGCCGGACGCACCGCGTCGGTGACGGTGAAGGTCGACACGGGTCTGGCCCGCAATGGCGTGCACATCACCGAATGGGACGACACCAGGGATGCGCTGGCAAAAGCCGTTGCCGAGCAGGTGATCACGATGCACGGTGTGATGAGTCATCTCGTGCGTGCTGACGAACCCGATCATCCCCTCAACGATCTGCAGACCGAGCGCCTCGACGAGGCGGCTGACGACCTGGCCCGGGTGGGGGCTCCGGTTGCCGTGCGGCACATAGCGAATTCGGCGGCCACCCTGACGCGTCCAGATCTGGCCCGCGACCTCGTGCGTCCCGGAATCGCCGTCTACGGGCGCTCACCGATACCCGAGTTGGGCGACTTCGGGTTGGTCCCGGTGATGACACTGTCGGCCGAGGTGCTGTCGGTCAAGAAGATTCCAGCAGGACAAGGTGTTTCATATAGCCACAGCTGGGTTGCCCCGAACGACACCAACGTTGCGCTGCTCCCGGCCGGGTACGCAGACGGTGTGCCGAGGTTGTTGTCGAACATGCTGAGCGTTCAGATCAACGGACATCGGTATCGCAACGTGGGTCGTATCTGTATGGACCAGATGGTGGTCGACCTCGGCCAGAACCCCGCGGGGGTGAGCGCGGGGGACCGAGCTGTGCTGTTCGGTACCGGCGCCGGCGACGGCCCGACCGCGCTGGAATGGGCAGAAGCCATCGGCACCATCGACTACGAGATCGTCTCGGGGATCCGTGGCCGCGCAGTGCGCACCTACGTCTCCGGTCCGATCACCGGTGAGGTGGTCTGATGGAGCGATCGGGACGGCTTGAGATCCTGGCCGGGACAGCGGGTGTCGCGACGCTGGGCGCAGTGGCCATCGGAGCCGCGGCCCGCTCTCTGACGCGAAGGAAACCCACCACTCCCGACCCGAACTCGATCGAGGATTTCGGCCTGATCTACAGCGATCACGCCAGCATTGTGGTTGCCGACGATGGTGTGCCGCTTGCTGTTCGGGAAGTCGGTCCGGCCGACGCGCCGTTGACGGTGGTGTTCGTCCACGGATTCTGTCTCCGGATGTCGACCTGGCATTTCCAGCGGCGCGACCTCGAAAAGCGCTGGGGCGGTGACGTTCGGATGATCTTCTTCGATCATCGCGGGCACGGGGAGTCCGGACAGGCCTCGCCCGGGTCGTGCACCATCACTCAGATGGCCGCGGACCTCGAAGCGGTCCTGCGCACTGTGGTTCCCACCGGTCCTGTTGTCCTGATGGGCCATTCGATGGGCGGGATGGCGGTCATGGCACTGGCGAGCCGTCGACCGGAACTGTTCGGAACGAGGGTGCTCGGTGTCGGGTTGGTGGCGTCGGCGGCGCACGGCATCGCGGAGGTGGGGCTGGGACGGGGTCTGCAGAATCCGCTGGTCGACGCATTCCGGACGTCCGTCAGGCGGGCGCCGCGTGCGGTGGAAGCCGGCCGCGGGTTGACCAGGATGCTGATGGCGCCGGTGTTGACGGCCGGAAGTTTCGGTTCGACGTTTCATTCGCCGGCGGTGAGTGAGTTCGTGGAGTCGGTCATTCAGCGGACCCGGATCGATACCGTCGTCAACTTCCTGCGCGCACTCGAGGAACACGATGAAACCTCCGGACTCGCAGTCCTTTCCGGGATTCCCACTCTCGTTGCCTGCGGTTATGAGGACAAGGTCACGCCGTTGCCGAACTCGGTCGAGCTCCACAACCGGTTGGGTTCGGGATGCGAGCTGGTCGGGGTCGCGGATTGCGGGCACATGGTGATGCTGGAGAACCCGGATGTCATCACCGACGCCATCGAGGCGCTGGTCGAGCGGGTCTGGCAGCCATGAACCCGGTCCTGCCACATCAGTGCACCTTGCCGGACGTCGCCGACACGGAGGCGTTCGGCCGCGAACTCGCGGCAGACCTCGCCGCCGGTGACGTGGTGATCCTCGACGGACCGCTCGGGGCCGGCAAAACCGCACTGGCCCGCGGTATCGGTGCCGGACTCGGCGTGATCGGGAGGGTGTCGTCGCCCACGTTCATCATCGCCCGTCAGCACCGGGCAGGTGCCGATGGTCGGCCGGGCATGATCCACGTCGACGCCTATCGCCTCGGCGGCCTCGACGAGCTCGATGCACTCGACCTCGACACCGACCTCGACGATTCCGTTGTGGTGGTCGAATGGGGTGAGGGTGTGGCCGAACGGTTGAGCCGCCGGCATCTGCTGGTTCGGCTGTCCCGCGACGTCGACACCGACGAACGCACCGCAACCTACGGCTGGATCGACTCCCACCCCCGATGATGTGGTGTTTTGGCGAACAAAAGCCCAGGTGAGCTCCGCCAAAACGGCACATCATCGGGAGGCGGGTAGGCTGGCTCATCGTGCTTGTGCTCGCCATCGATACCGCCACTCCCGAGGTTGTGACCGGGATCGTTGAAGTGACCGCAGAAATAGGTGAGGCGCCCACGGTCCGCGCGCAGCGCAGCGAGGTGACAACGCGTGGTCACGCCGAGATCCTCACCACCAGAATCCTGGAATGCCTCGACGAGGCCGGGCTGGCGCGATCCGATCTCGATGCCGTGGTTGTCGGTCAGGGCCCCGGACCCTTCACCGGATTGCGCGTGGGCCTGGCCACCGGCGCCGCGTTCGGTGACGCGCTGGGTTTGCCGGTCCACGGGGTGTGTTCACTCGACGCCATCGCTGCGCAGGCCACCGATGTCGCCTCGCTGCTGGTGGTGACCGATGCCCGTCGTCGCGAGGTCTACTGGGCGCGCTATGCCCAGGGCGTCCGGACCCACGGGCCCGACGTGGTGGCGCCGGCCGAACTCGGTGCCGGCCTGGTCGGTGAGTCGATCGACGCAAGCGTGGGCTCACCGAGTCACACAAGCCTTTTCGAATACCCGGTGCTCACCCCGACCGCACCGACCGCGGTGGGACTCGTGTCGGTGGCACTGCCCGACCTGTTGTCGGGTGTTGCTCCGAAACCGTTGATCCCGTTGTATCTCCGCCGTCCCGACGCCGTGGAACTCAAGGACCGGAAGAAATGATCGGTCCGCTCGTCGCCCGGGATTCGGCTCGATGCGCCAGGATCGAAGCGCTGCTGTTCGAGGGGGATTCGCCGTGGCCCGCCGAGGCATTCCGTTCGGAAATCCTTGCGCCACATAATCATTACTTCGCAGTGCGAGACGGCGAGACATTGATCGGCTATGCCGGGATCTCCGTGCTCGGGCTCGACGGTGACCTGGAGTGCGAGATCCACACCATCGCCGTCGACCCGGAATTCCAGGGCCGCGGGCACGGTCGGGCATTGCTCGCGACATTGCTCGAGATCGCGGACAGCCGAAAGGCACCGGTGTTCCTCGAAGTCCGGACCGACAACGAGACCGCCATCGATCTGTATCGCCGCAACGGATTCGACGAGATCGGCGTTCGCCGCGGTTACTATCAGCCCAGTGGCGCCGACGCGTACACCATGCGACGCCCGGCGATCGGTGACACGACACAGTCGGGAGATTCGCAATGATCGTCATGGGTATCGAGAGTTCGTGCGATGAGACCGGGGTCGGCATCGTCCGGTGGAACCCCGATCAGACCACCACGCTGCTCGCCGACGAGGTTGCATCCAGTGTCGAAGAGCATGCCCGCTACGGCGGTGTGGTCCCGGAAGTGGCATCCCGTGCACATCTGGAAGCGATTGTGCCGACCATGCGGCGGGCGCTGGACGCAGCCGACATCAAGGTGCCGGACGCCATTGCGGTGACCATCGGGCCCGGCCTCGCCGGCGCGTTGCTGGTCGGGGTGGCGGCGGCGAAGGGTTACGCCGCGGCGTGGGATGTTCCGCTCTATGCGGTCAACCACCTCGGTGGTCACGTGGCGGTCGACACCCTCGAGCACGGGCCGATGCCACCCTGTGTCGCATTGCTGGTCTCGGGCGGACACACACATCTGCTCCACGTCACCGATCTGGGGGCTCCCATCACCGAACTCGGCACCACGGTCGACGATGCGGCGGGGGAGGCCTTCGACAAGGTCGCCCGGCTTCTCGGCCTGGGATTTCCGGGTGGTCCGGCGCTGGATGCGGCTGCCGCACATGGTGATCCGCAGGCGATCAAGTTCCCACGTGGTATGACCGGGCCGCGCGATGCCCGCCACGACTTCTCGTTCAGCGGGCTCAAGACCGCAGTCGCACGGTACGTGGAGAAGTGTCGTCGTGACGGTGCCGAGCCGTCGGTCCCCGACATCGCCGCGTCGTTCCAGGAAGCCGTTGCCGATGTGTTGACGATGAAGGCGATCCGGGCCTGCGGCGACGTCGGTGTCGACACCCTGGTGCTCGGCGGTGGGGCGACGGCCAACTCTCGGATCCGGTCGATGGCCCAGGAGCGGTGTGAGGCCGCGGGCATCACGCTGCGGATCCCTAAGCCACGCCTGTGTACCGACAACGGCGTCATGATCGCCACCCTCGGCGCACATGTCATCGCCGGTGGAGCAGCGCCGTCCGCGTTGACCGTTGCGACCGATCCGGGCCTGTCGGTGCAGGTCAGCACCTACTGAACCACCGTCGGTCAGTCCATCGCGGAGACATTTGTGCCGCCGGATCCGTGACAACAACGCCGATTGGGCGCATTCTCGTGTAGTCGGCGGGAGGCCACGATGAGCGAGCACGAGGATATCGGTCCGTTGCGCAATCAGGTCCATGCGGTGTGGAACTCGGTGGCCGGAGGATGGGCCGCGCAGGTCGACGACATCGAGGAACGCGGATCGATTGTTGCCGAGCTCATGCTCGACGGGCTCGCCCTGTCGCCCGGAGATCGAGTCCTCGAACTCGCCTGCGGAACCGGTGCCGCGGGTATCGCGGCAGCGCGGCGGGTAGGTCCGGACGGGATGGTCACGATGTCCGATGTGGCACCCGACATGGTTGAGGTCGCAGTCAACCGGACAAAGCAATTGGGTGTCACCAATGTCGCGACCGCAGTGCTCGACATCGAACAGATCGAGATGCCCGATGGCACTTTTGATGCGGTGCTCTGCCGGGAGGGGCTGATGTTCGCGGTCGACCCCGGACGCGCTCTCACCGAGATTCATCGCGTGCTGAAACCCGGTGGCCGGATGGCTGTCTCGGTCTGGGCGGCGCGAGACAGGAACCCGTGGCTCGGCCTGATGTTGGATGCCGTTGCCACCGAGTTGGGTTTCGAGGTACCACCACCGGGTGTCCCGGGACCGTTTTCACTCGCCGACAAGTCCGCACTGACCGGATTGGTCGACGGGGCAGGATTTCTGGACGTCACGCTCACTGATGTCGATAATCCCTATGTCGCAGAAGATTTCGAGCAATGGTGGGGTCATATCACGGCAATATCGGGACCGGTTGTCGCGATCGTCAAAAATTTGGCGCCAGAGGTCAGGGAGTCGCTGCGCGGCAGGCTCCGAGAATCCGTCGTCCAGTATCAGAACGCCGATGGGATCGAACTACCCGGTGTTGAACTACTTGTGGTCGCTCGGCGGCGCTGATCGGGCGGCGCCGCTATCGAGACTTGGCAGGCGTATCCAGTTCTGCTGCACTGCACAGTGATCCGGAACTGTCCTCGCCGGCCTCGGCGCGGAGGATGGCGCGTTGTACCGGTTTCGCGGCCTCGTATCGGGTGCGGCCGGAACCGGTCAGTTCGGTGAACACCGACCGGCGGTCGTTGGTGCACATCGTCCGCTCGACGAGTCCGTCTTTCTCCAGGCCGGACACCAGTCGGGACAACGCGCTCTGGCTCAGATGGACCTGGCGGGACAGTTCACTCATCCGCAACTTGCAGTTGTCGGCGGTGGCGAGGAGTTCGAGGACTTCGAACTCGCTGCTCGAGATCTGTTGACTGGCTTGTAGTTCGCGGTCGAGGTCGCACTGCAGTCTGTGATAGCGCACCGACAGCGCGTGCCAGGCCTGCGCCAGCTCGTCGTCGCTTCGGTGCGGGTGGGACATGGTCGCAGTGTATCACATGCAATGACATTAAATGTATACGCATTTTATGTAGACAGATAAGATGCAAGTGCATATAGTTTCTCCCATGTCTGTTGACCTGAACCGAAAGACTGCGCAACCGCGTCTCACCGATTTCGGAGTGCCGCCCGACCAAGTGACCTCTGCCGGTGGGTGGAGCCGAAAGACCTGGCTACTTCTGGTTGTCCTCGCGGGAGCACTGTTCCTCGACGGACTCGACGTCTCGATGGTGGGGGTTGCCCTGCCGTCCATGGGGTCCGACCTCGGCATGGACCAATCGCAACTGCAATGGATCGTCAGTGCCTACGTGCTGGGATACGGCGGTCTGCTCCTGCTCGGCGGCCGCGCGAGCGACCTGCTCGGCAGACGGAAAGTGTTCCTGACCGCCCTCGCGGTGTTCGGTGTGGCCTCGGTGATCAGCGCGGCCACCGAGATCAACAGTTTGATCATCGCCCTGAGGTTCGTCAAAGGTGTGGCCGCTGCGTTCACGGTTCCGGCCGGGCTGTCGATCATCACCACCACATTTACCGAGGGCCCCGCCCGTAACAAGGCGTTGTCCATCTACACCGTCTGCGGTGCCAGCGGATTTTCGCTGGGCCTGGTGTTCGGTGGATTGCTCACCGAATTGTCCTGGCGTGCAACGTTGATCTTCCCGGGTCCGGTGGCGCTGCTGCTCCTGGTTGTCGGTGCCAGGGTGATCCCGAAGTCGGCGCCGACGAACTTCAGTTGGTCGCAATTCGACGCCCTCGGTGCGATCACGTCCACCGCGGCGCTGCTCACCCTGGTGTACGCCGTGGTCCAGGCTCCCGAAGTGGGATGGCTGGCGCCGTCGACGATCATTTTGTTCGTGGTTGCTGCGCTCCTGGCCGCCGGATTCGTGGGTATCGAGATACGCCATCGGCACCCGTTGGTGCGGCTCGGGATTCTGCGTTCGATCGCGCTTGTCCACGCCAACTTCTCGGCCGCCGCGATGTTCGGCGGGTACGTCGCGTTCCAGTTCGTGGTCACGCTCTACCTCCAGGATTCACTGGGTTGGTCGCCGATGCAGATGGCGCTGGGCTTCCTGCCGGCCGGGATCCTGGTCGTGGCCAGTGCGTTGTTCATGGATCGGGTGCTCGACCGCGTCGACACCAAACTCCTGATCTCGGGCGGGTTCGTGGCCTTCCTGATCGGCTATCTGTGGTTCCTGCAGGTAGAGCCCGGGATGAACTATGTGGTCTTCCTGCTACCCACAGTGCTTTTCCTCGGGGCGGGTTTTGCGGTCACCTTTCCCTCGGTGAACTCGCAGGCCACGGCAGGTGTCGCCGATGAGGAGCAGGGCCTGGCGTCCGGCCTGGTGAACACCAGCACCCAGATCGGTGGTGCTCTGATGATGGCGGTGACCACGGCGATGCTGCGCAGTTCCGAACCCGGTGCGCCGGGGGAACTCATCGGCGGGATGGTCCCGGCGATCACGGTGATCGCCATCCTGACGGTGGTCGCCTTGGTGACCTCGGTCGGCGTGATCCTCGCCGGTCGACGGCGGACGGTGGCGGTCGCAGCTTGAGACACTTGCACCCTCGGGCCTTGAGTGCTGGCACTCGCATGTATAGAGTGCTAGTCGGCACCCAGTTCGGTTCCGGCACCCGCGACGACGGGACCGATCCAGGCGCCGTATACGTGCAATACACCTACGGGTCCGCTTCGGGCCCGAACTACCCCGAAAGTGGAGGGCTCACATCGTGGCGAGCGTGAACATCAAGCCGCTTGAGGACAAGATCCTCGTCCAGGCCATCGAGGCCGAAACGACGACTGCGTCCGGCCTGGTCATCCCGGAAACGGCGAAAGAAAAGCCGCAGGAAGGCACCGTTGTCGCCGTTGGCGAAGGACGCGTGAACGAGCAGGGCAACCGGATCCCGGTCGACGTCAAAGAAGGCGACACCGTCATCTACAGCAAGTACGGCGGCACCGAGATCAAGTACTCCGGCCAGGAGTACCTGATCCTGTCCGCGCGTGACGTGCTGGCAGTCGTCTCCAAGTAATTCACCGGGTCTCGAGCAATCGAACCTGAATTGGATCACCGCCCCGGCGTCCCCCTGCGGGGTTGCCGGGGCGGTTTCGTTATACGTTCACTTACTTTCTAGGAGCCACAACACCTATGGCCAAGCAGATCGAATACAACGACGAGGCCCGGCGCTCGCTCGAACGCGGCGTCAATCACCTGGCCGACGCGGTCAAGGTGACCTTGGGACCCCGCGGTCGGCATGTGGTGCTGGCCAAGGCATTCGGCGGACCCACCGTTACCAACGACGGAGTCACCATCGCCCGTGAGATCGACCTCGAGGACCCGTTCGAGAACCTCGGTGCGCAGCTCGTCAAGTCCGTTGCCACCAAGACCAACGATGTTGCCGGTGACGGCACCACCACCGCGACCGTGCTGGCACAGGCGATCGTCAAGGCAGGCCTGCGCAACGTTGCCGCCGGCGCCAACCCGATCGCACTCGGAACGGGTATCGGCAAAGCCGCCGATGCGTTGTCCGACGCCCTGATCGCCGCCGCGACCCCCGTCGAGGGAGCCAAGGCCATCGCACAGGTCGCCACCGTCTCCTCGCGTGACGAAGAGGTCGGCGAGATGGTCGGACGCGCAATGGATCGTGTCGGTGTCGACGGTGTCGTCACCGTCGAGGAGAGCTCGGGTCTGATCACGGACCTGGAAGTCACCGAAGGTGTGCAGTTCGACAAGGGATACCTGTCGCCGTACTTCGTCAACGACATCGACAGCCAGGAAGCCGTCCTCGAAGACGCGCTGGTCCTCATCTATCGCGACAAGATCAGCTCACTGCCCGATTTCCTTCCGTTGCTGGAAAAGATCGTCGAGACCGGCAAGTCGGTCCTGATCCTCGCCGAGGACGTCGAGGGTGAACCGCTCTCGACGCTGGTCGTGAACTCGATCCGCAAGACGATCCGCGCGGTGGCCGTCAAGGCCCCGTACTTCGGTGATCGACGCAAGGCATTCCTCGAGGATCTGGCCGTGGTCACCGACGGAACCGTCATCACCTCGGACATCGGCATCACCCTCGCCGATGCCGGAGTCGATCTGCTGGGCAGTGCCCGCCGGATCGTGGTCACCAAGGATTCGACCACCATCGTCGACGGTGCCGGCACCACCGAGGCCATCGCCAACCGGGCCGATCAGCTTCGTCGTGAGATCGAGGCCAGTGATTCGGACTGGGATAAGGAGAAGCTCGCCGAGCGGCTGGCCAAGCTCGCCGGTGGCATCGCGGTCATCCGGGTCGGCGCGGCCACCGAAACCGCACTCAAGGAGCGTAAGCACCGGGTCGAGGATGCGGTTCACGCGGCCAAGGCCGCTGTCGAAGAAGGCATCGTTCCCGGTGGTGGATCCGCCATCGTGCAGGCCGCTGCGGCTGTGCTCGACGATCTCGCGGACAGCCTCGAAGGTGATGAGGCTCTCGGCGTCCGTGTGGTCCAGAAGGCTGCTCAGGCACCGCTGTTCTGGATTGCGAGCAACGCCGGTGCCGATGGCGCCGTGGTGGTCTCCAAGGTTGCCGAGCTGCCCCGTGGACACGGTTTCAACGCCGGCACCCTGACCTACGGTGATCTGCTCGCCGATGGCGTCGTGGATCCGGTGAAGGTGACCCGTTCGGCCATCGTCAACGCTGCTTCTGTGGCGCGGATGGTGCTGACCACCGAGAGCACGATCACCGAGAAGCCCGCCGACGCACCTGCCGGCGGCGGACACGGTCATCACGGACACGCTCACTGATTCGTGAACGCAGGGGCATTGGTGCCCCGACCGACAACGGTGCCCCGGCTGGAATCAGCCGGGGCACCGTTGTTTTGTCTGGTTCTGAATTGATATTCCACTGAAACCACACCTGAAAAGAATTGTATTCAGACTGATTTCAATTAGCCGACATCACGATGTTGTCTGCTGTTCACTTGTGGGTGCGCCGCGGCTCTCAGCTCGCGATGCGGCGTCCGACGCCGCGCTTCATCAAGATCCCGCGCTCGGACTCGGAGAGTCCGCCCCAGATCCCATAGGGCTCTGCCACGGCCAGTGCGTGTTCACGGCAATGCGCTACGACCGGGCACTGGTGGCAGAGTTCCTTTGCACGACGCTCACGTTGGGCCCTGGCCCGACCGCGTTCGCCGTCCGGGTGGAAGAACATCGACGAGTCGATTCCGCGGCACAGGCCCTTCATCTGCCAATCCCAGACGTCGGCGTTGGGTCCTGGGAGGTGGTTTGGTTGAGGCATATGCTTGCTCCTCTTTGACGTGCCTTTGCGGCTTAATTGTGAGCTTTATGAAACCGATTCGACGTTTTTCCTCGTCGTCCTGCACACCGTATGCAAACGGGTGAAATGGAGTCAATAGCCCGATATTTGGGGGCTGCCGAATGGATAAGTTAGATCTGTGTTAACCATTCGTTTAACGGAGTCACCATGGCTGGTGTGGGGAATTTGTGATGTCAGAGGTTGGGCTGAATGCAATCAGTGCAGTTCACGGGCAGTGAATGCGATCAACGCGTACGTCAGTATCGCGGATCTGGCGCGTTACGAAGGCACGCGGAAACTGTTGCCGATTAACCTGGAGGAAACAATGCGGCCATCTGTCGTTGACATCGAGTCGACGTTTGGGCCGGCGCCGGTAAGTTAAATCTGCGCTAATTCGAACTTCCCGAGCCAGGAGAGCGATGCAGATCACACTACCCGCCATTGCGTTCGGCGGCAGCGCGAGCGCGAACGCCATACTGCCGGCCCACGACCCGTGGACGAGGTGGTTGCGGGCGGTTTCGCTCGGTGGGCAGGGCTTTTATGCTGTTGCGGCGACCGAGTTGCGTCGGATGGAGGACAGCAATTGTGGTCCGGTGCTCAGGTCGCTGGCAGCGAGCACACGCGCGGCTCACCTGCGGCAGGGCGGGCGTCACCATCGCGCGGCGGTCCATGACGGTGCCGCCCTATATATCGTGGGCCAGGGGGATCTGGGCGACCCTGAGGTGGCGGCAGCCCGGTGCGACGCACTGACGGGATTGGCCGCAGACAACCTCGGACGGGGCATGTTCGGGGCTGCGGACCTCCTACTCGGTCGGGTGGAGCAAATCCTCGGTGATCGCGACACGGTTCCCGCCGGCGACGAGGTGGCCTGGATCTGGGGACAGCGGCTGGATCTGCGATGGCGCTGGGTGCGGGCCGAGCTCGCCATGTACACATCAGACCCGGCGGCGGCCGTCGAACATGCGGCCGCTGCCCAGGTGATCGCAGTGGCCGGTCCGTCGCTACGTCATCGGATCAAGACCGAATTGATCGGCGCGGCCGCTGCAGCGGCGTCCGGTGACGTCCAGGAGGCCGGGGAACGGGCCGGACGCGTTGCCGACGCGGCGGAGACGGCCCGTCAGCTTCCGCTGCAGTGGGCGGCGGCCAAACTGCTCGATGGGATAGGAGTGCGGAGGGTCGGAGCGGGAGACAACTGGGCGGCTCGGGCGGAGCGACTGGGTTGTGTACTCGCCGAGCGGGGTGGGGCGATGCGTTAGCGTCAACGGCGCGATGGGGGGCTGGCTAAGCTTGCAAACGACGACCGGGGGCGAACCCCCGGGGTGACTCGCTGGGGGATGGTCCCCGCGTGGACCCAGGACATTCGGCGAAAAGTAACGCGGAGACATCAACGAGCGATGATTTTTACAGGTGACGAGTTGGACCGGGCGGTCGCTGCGGCAACGCAGGGCGATCGGTCAGCTCTCTCCGATGTTTTAGAGAGTGTCCGCCCGATGGTTGTGCGCTACTGCAGAGCCCGGGTGGGAGGTGGTGAGCGGCATTCGCTCTCCGCTGACGACGTCGCCCAGGAGGTCTGCATGGCCGTCATGACCGCACTGCCCCGGTATCAGGACCAGGGCAGGCCGTTCATGGCGTTTGTGTACGGTATCGCCGCGCACAAGGTCGCGGATGCTCACCGGGCAGCAGGCCGGAACAAGTCAGAACCGGTCGAGGAGTTGCCTGAGCAGTTGGCCACGGGTGGAGGCCCTGAACAAAGGGCCATCGACTCCGACGCGGGCCGGCGGATGAACGCACTGCTCACCAAACTTCCGGAGAAGCAACGAGAAGTCCTGATACTGCGAGTGGTGGTGGGACTGTCTGCGGAAGAGACAGCCGCTGCCATCGGCAGTACCGCGGGCGCGGTGCGGGTGGCCCAGCACCGGGCACTCGCGAAATTGAAGAAAGAGCTCTTGAAAGGCGGTGAGGGTAGTGTCCAGAAAGCGTGATCGCAGGGTCGGCGGTGTCGACAAGGGATTCGGAGCCATGCCCTCGCCGGATGATGCCGCGGTGGACAAAGACTCGGTCGACGAAGACCTGACCCCGGTCGATCTCGGTGCTGTTCGCGCCGATGACGAGTACATCGAGGCACTGCTCTCGAGGCCGATCGTTCCGACCCGGAGCCGGGTCGACTACGAACTCGCCGGGCTCCTCTCGAACTGGCGCAATGACGTGCTGTCCGAGCCGGTCGGTCCGCATCCGACACTCGATGAGATCGAGGCCGGTATCGCCGACGCCGCGCGGCGCCGCGATAACCAGCGACGTTCACTTCGTCTCGCCCGCTATGCCGGTGGCGTCGCGGCCGCGGTCGCTCTCGTCTTCGGTGGCGTGAGTGTTGTCGCCCATAACGCGGCGCCCGGTGACGCGCTGTGGGGCGTCAAAGAGGTGATGTTCGGCGCGGACGCGTCGTCCACCATGGCGATGGCGGACGTCCAGACCAAGATCGAGCTTGCCGCACAGGCATTCGTGGCCGGCGACAAGGAAGCTGCGTTGAAGCACCTGGACGCCGCCGAATCGCTGCTCGGTGATGTGCAATCCGTCGGTGACCGAGCGCCCTTGCAGCGCAAGATCAACAAGTTGCGCGGACTGCTGGAGGACCCGTCCACAGTGCAGTCGTCCCCGCCATCGACCAGTTCCATTCCGGTCAAGGTGCCGCCGATCGTCGGGACGAGCACGCCTCCGAAAACGGTGACGATTCCGCCGCAAACGGTGACGATCACACCCTCCGAGACAGTCGTCGTCGAACCTGTGCCGTCGTCATCGGAACCGCCTTCGACGAGCGTCAGTGAGCCGCCGGTATCTGACTCGTCGACCAGTGAGACGCCCAGCAGCAGCGTTCCGGTGGTTCCCCCGGGCTGACACCGATAGACCGGTGGTGAGACAAAGAACGGTGGTGATCGGATCGATCACCACCGTTTTTCAATGCACGCATGTGTTGTGGATTCAGTCGTCTTCGCGGATGTGCATCATCGCGTCGGCGTATCCGCGGCAGTAATCCCACGTGACGTATGCCTCGGGCGACGGGTCGACCGCCGGCTCATGAGGGCGAACAGTTCCCTCGACCAGCAGCTGCAGCAGATTCGCGCGGAGCATGTCCCAGTCGTGGTAGTGGTCGAGCTGGCAGTCGTCGCAGATGACCACGAGACCGCGGACACCGCGGCGATGGAGGAGTGCCTCGTAAACGGCGAGGTCGGCGAGATCTTCTTCGATCGCCATCCGTTCGGCCGCGTCCAAAGGCTCTCCGGGAGGGGCTGCATCGAGAGCTGCCGAAGGGTCCCCTCGGGGATCGTCGGCAAAGGGGTCCGGAGGCAGTCCCGGTGGCAAATGGTCTCGCACCCTGACCACGGTAGTCAGCCGCACCCCACGAGCGCCACTCCGCGCGCCAGTAGGTGAAAAGTTTCCGTTACCCGGATGACAGTGCGAAGTCGATGTCGAGGTGTGATGCGCAGCTCCACCGCCGTGTCAAGGGTTGTGGTTTCGAGCAGATAGGATAGTGCCATTCAAACGACTGTGCCCTCCCGCGAGATGGCCTGACCGGAATGAGCGTGCCCGGAATGAACAATCAGATAGCCGGCCCAGCCCATGTTTGGACCGGCGGTGACGATCCGAACAAGGTGGCCATGCTCGGCCTCACCTTCGACGACGTACTGCTGCTTCCAGCCGCCTCTGATGTCATTCCGAGCGACGTGGACACCTCCTCGAAGCTGACGAGGGAGATCACCCTGCGGGTACCGCTGGTCAGTTCGGCAATGGACACCGTGACCGAGTCGCGGATGGCGATCGCCATGGCACGCGCGGGCGGCATGGGCGTGCTCCACCGGAATCTGTCGATCGAGGCCCAGGCGGGGCAGGTCGAGACCGTGAAGCGTTCCGAGGCCGGCATGGTGACCAACCCGGTCACCTGTTGTCCGACCGCCACACTCGCCGAAGTCGACGCGATGTGCGCGCGGTACCGGATCTCCGGTTTGCCGGTCACCGACGACGCCGGTGAACTCGTCGGCATCATCACCAATCGCGACATGCGTTTCGAGGTGGATCAGGACCGCCCGGTCGCCGAGGTCATGACCAAGGCTCCGCTGATCACCGCGCAAGAGGGTGTGTCGGCCGAGGCTGCGCTGGGACTGCTGCGCCGGCACAAGATCGAGAAGCTGCCCATCGTCGACGGACACGGACGGCTGACCGGCCTCATCACCGTCAAAGACTTCGTCAAGACCGAGCAGCATCCCCTTGCCACCAAAGATGCCGACGGCCGACTGCTCGTCGGTGCGGCGGTGGGTACCGGTGGTGATCAGTGGACTCGCGCGATGGCCTTGGCGGACGCCGGTGTCGACGTGATCATCGTCGACACCGCCCACGCGCACAATCGCCTGGTCCTGGAGATGGTCAGCAAGCTCAAGGCCGAGGTCGGAGCCAAGGTTCAGGTGGTCGGCGGAAACGTGGCCACCCGGGCAGCGGCCGCTGCCCTCGTCGATGCAGGTGCGGACGCGGTCAAGGTCGGTGTCGGACCCGGCTCGATCTGCACCACTCGCGTTGTCGCCGGGGTCGGGGCACCGCAGATCACCGCAGTCATGGAAGCAGTCGCGGTCTGTGCGCCCGCCGGAGTCCCGGTGATCGCCGACGGCGGTCTGCAGTTCTCGGGTGACATCGCCAAGGCGTTGGCCGCGGGCGCATCCACCGCAATGCTCGGTTCGCTGCTGGCCGGGACCGCGGAGTCTCCCGGCGAGTTGATCCTCGTGGGCGGCAAACAGTTCAAGAGCTACCGCGGGATGGGTTCACTCGGCGCGATGCAGGGACGCGGTCAGGCGAAGTCGTACTCGAAGGACCGCTACTTCCAGGACGACGTGTTGTCGGAAGAGAAGCTGGTTCCCGAGGGCATCGAGGGCCGGGTTCCGTTCCGCGGACCGTTGTCGCAGGTCATTCACCAGCTCGGTGGCGGACTCCGGGCAGCGATGGGGTACACCGGCTCGAGTTCGATCTCCGAACTGCAGAAAGCGCAGTTCGTCCAGATCACGGCGGCCGGACTCAAAGAAAGCCATCCGCACGACATCACCATGACCGTCGAGGCACCCAACTACACTTCCCGGTGAACACCTGGTCGGTGTGAACCGGCCGTCAGGGGAGACGCCAAATCAGCTGGCTGCATCGCGACTTGTGTGATGCGCAGCGGCAACGCGAAAGGCACCACACGTGCGCGATCTTGTGGATATCGGCATGGGCAGGACTGCCCGGCGGACATTCGAACTCAGCGACATCAACATCGTTCCGTCCCGCCGGACGCGTTCGTCGAAAGAGGTGTCGACCACGTGGCAGCTCGACGCATACCGTTTCGACACGCCGATTCTGAGCCATCCGACCGATGCGCTGATGTCGCCGCAGTCGGCCATCGAGCTCGGCCGCCTCGGCGGACTCGGCGTCCTCAACGGTGAAGGCCTGTGGGCGCGTCATCGCGATGTCGAAGACAAGATCGCCCAGGTGGTCGAGATCGCCGAGAACGACATCGATCCGTCCGCCGCCGTGCGCAAATTGCAAGAACTCCATGCCGCCCCGATCGATCGCGATCTGCTGGGTCTGGCAGTCAAGACGATCCGCGACGCCGGTGTGACCACCGCGGTGCGCGTCAGTCCGCAGAACGCGGCCGAGCTGACCCCGGTACTGGTGGCCGCGGGCGTCGAGCTGCTGGTGATCCACGGCACGATCATTTCCGCCGAGCATGTCTCTCAAGAGGATTCGGCACCGCTCAACCTCAAGACCTTCATCGCCGAGCTCGACGTGCCGGTGATCGCCGGCGGTGTCCACGATCACCGCACCGCCCTGCATCTGATGCGTACCGGCGCTGCTGCGGTCATCGTCGGATACGGATCGACGATGGGATCGACCACCACCGGTGAGGTGCTGGGTATCGGGGTGCCGATGGCCACCGCGATCGCGGATGCCGCTGCCGCCCGGCGCGAATACCTCGACGAGACCGGTGGGCGGTACGTCCACGTCATCGCCGACGGTGACATCCACACCTCCGGTGAGCTGGCCAAGGCGATCGCCTGTGGCGCGGATGCCGCAGTGCTGGGCAGTCCGCTGGCAGCGTCTGCCGAGGCGCCCGGTCGCGGCTACTACTGGCCGGCCGCCGCGGCGCATCCGTCGATGCCGCGGGGTGCGCTCTTGCCGGTGTCCTCGGATGAGGGCCGTCCGTCCCTCGAGACCGTTCTGCACGGACCCACCGACGACCCGTTCGGACATCTGAATATCGTTGGCGCACTCCGTCGTTCCATGGCCAAGGCCGGCTACTCGAATCTCAAGGAGTTCCAGAAGGTCGGGCTCTCGGCCTGCGACTGAGTTCCGTTGTCGGCCTGATTCCGAGTCCCCGCCGGACGCCTATGTGACAAGGTACGATGTCAAGGTGTCTGTATCACGCGGTAACGGTTACTCGCAGCCCACGCAGCCTGAGACCCGCTCGGACCACGATTTCGATGTGCTGATCATCGGATCGGGGTTCGGCGGGAGCGTCAGTGCCTTGCGGCTGGTCGAGAAGGGCTACAAGGTCGGTGTCGTCGAGGCCGGACGTCGTTTCTCCGACGACCAGTTCGCCAAGACGAGCTGGCGGCTCCACAAGTGGCTATGGGCTCCCAAGCTGGGGATGTTCGGGATCCAGCGGATCCACCTGCTCAAAGACGTGATGATCCTGGCCGGTGCCGGGGTGGGCGGCGGTTCACTGAACTACGCCAACACCCTCTACAAGCCGCCGACGCCGTTCTTCCAGGATCCGCAATGGGCGCACATCACCGACTGGGAGAGTGAACTCTCGCCCTACTACGACCAGGCCCGCCGCATGCTCGGTGTGGTGACCACGCCGATCGAGACCCACGCTGATCGGGTGATGCGCAAGGTCGCCGACGACATGGGTGTGGGGGATACGTTCGGTCCCACACCCGTTGGCGTCTTCTTCGGTGAAAAGTCCGGTGGCACAGGACTTCCCGGTGAAGACGTGGCAGATCCTTATTTCGGGGGCGTCGGTCCCGACCGCACCGTGTGCATCGAGTGCGGCGCGTGCATGACCGGTTGCCGGGTGGGTGCGAAGAACACGCTGCTCAAAAACTATCTGGGTCTGGCCGAATCCCGCGGGGCGAAGATCATCGACCGCACCACGGTGACCGGCCTCGAGCAGCGTGCCGATGGTGGCTGGACGGTCCAGACCAATAGGTCGGCCGCCTGGGGCCGGGTGGGTGCACGCCGCCGGACTCTGACCGCGAGCCAGGTCATCGTCGCCGCGGGCACGTTCAACACGCAGAAGATCATGCACCTGAACAAGAACAGCGGTGCGCTGCCCGACGTGTCTGATGCGCTGGGGCTGCTGACCCGAACAAACTCCGAGTCGATACTCGGTGCGATGCGGCGCAAATATGATCCGGCACAGGATTTCTCCGAAGGCATCGCGATCACCTCGTCGTTCCATCCGGCACCTGATACCCACATCGAGCCGGTGCGTTATGGCAAGGGCTCCAACGCGATTGCGTTGCTGCAGACCTTGTTGACCGACGGCGAACCGGGGCGTTCCCGTCGGCTCAAACTCGTCGACAAGGTGCGTGAGGAAGGGCTGGGAAGTCTGATCCAGCTGTTCCGGCTGCGGCACTGGAGTCAGCGGACGGTGATTCTCCTGGTGATGCAGAACCGGAACAACTCGCTGACGACCTTCGTGCAGAAGTTCGGCCCGTGGCGCTTCGTGAACAGCAAGCAGGGCCACGGCGAACCGAACCCGACGTGGATCCCGGCCGGCAACGAGGCGACGGAGCGGGCGGCGGCGCAATTCGACGGCCTTGCCGGCGGAACCTGGGGCGATGTGTTCAACATGCCGCTCACCGCCCACTATCTGGGTGGATGTGTCATCTCGGACAGCCCCGAGACCGGTGTGGTCGATCCCTACCACCGCGTGTGGAACTACCCGACCCTGCACATCACCGACGGTGCGGCGATCTCGGCGAACCTGGGTGTGAACCCGTCGTTGTCGATCTGCGCACAGGCAGAGCGCGCTGTTGCGTTGTGGCCCAACAAGGGCGAAGCGGACAACCGGCCCGAACAGGGGCAGCCCTATATCCGGATTGCGCCGACGCGGCCCAATGCTCCCGTGGTTCCCGACGGCGCGCCCGGTGCCCTGCGGCTTCCCTTGACCGTGGTGAACAAGCCACTGCAGGCCGGTGCCTAGGATGGTCTCCCAGTGGTCGGGGCATTGCCCGGACGCGTTTAGACTGGTGCGGTGGCAAACAGCGTAGACACAGGTGTACAGGCGGCAGCTCCGCGACCGGTACTGGTGGTCGATTTCGGCGCCCAGTACGCGCAGCTGATCGCTCGACGGGTCCGCGAGGCCCGGATCTATTCGGAGGTCGTCGCCCATACCGCGACACTCGATGAGATCAAGGCGAAAGATCCTGTTGCGCTGATACTTTCCGGCGGTCCGGCATCGGTGTATGCCGAGGATGCGCCGGGGATCGATGCCGGTCTGTTCGACCTCGGGATTCCGGTGCTGGGGATCTGCTACGGGTATCAGGCGATGGCGAACGCGCTCGGGGGTGTGGTTGCCAACACCGGTGGCCGAGAGTTCGGCCGCACGACGATGACCACGACCGGCGGTGTGCTGCACGGGGGAACCCCGGACCAGCAGCCGGTCTGGATGAGTCACAACGACGCCGTGCAGGAACCGCCGCCCGGATTCGTGGTCACCGCGTCGACACCCGGTGCCCCGGTTGCGGCCTTCGAATGTGTGGAGCGCCAGATGGCCGGCGTCCAATACCACCCCGAGGTCATGCACACTCCGCACGGCCAGCACGTGCTCACCCGGTTCCTGTATGAGGTCGCCGGGCTCGCACCCACCTGGACCGCGTCGAACATCGCCGATGCTCTCGTCGAGCAGGTCCGCAAGCAGATCGGCGACGGTCTGGCCATTTGTGGACTGTCCGGTGGCGTCGACTCGGCAGTGGCCGCGGCATTGGTCCAACGGGCTGTCGGTGATCGCCTGACCTGTGTGTTCGTCGACCATGGTCTGCTGCGCGCCGGTGAGCGCGAACAGGTCCAGCACGATTTCGTCGCCGCGACCGGCGCCCGCCTGGTCACCGTCGACGCCGAAGAGACCTTCCTGCGTGAACTCGCCGATGTCAGCGATCCCGAGACCAAGCGCAAGATCATCGGCCGCGAGTTCATCCGGTCGTTCGAGGGTGCGATCAGCGATGTCCTCGGTGATCGGGCCGCCGACGGCGACAAGGTCGAGTTCCTGGTGCAGGGCACCCTCTACCCGGATGTCGTCGAATCCGGTGGCGGTAGCGGTACGGCAAACATCAAGAGCCACCACAACGTCGGTGGACTTCCGGAAGATCTCGAGTTCAGTCTCGTCGAACCGCTACGTCTGCTGTTCAAGGACGAGGTCCGGGCGGTTGGTCGTGAGCTCGGTCTGCCCGAGGAAATCGTTGCGCGCCAACCCTTCCCGGGTCCGGGACTGGCCATTCGCATCGTCGGTTCGGTCAACGCGGAGCGGCTCGAGCTGCTGCGCAAGGCCGATCTCATCGCTCGCGAGGAACTGACCGCGGCCGGACTCGACAACCAGATCTGGCAATGCCCGGTCGTGTTGCTCGCCGACGTCCGGAGTGTGGGTGTCCAGGGCGACGGCCGTACCTACGGTCATCCGATCGTGCTGCGCCCGGTGTCGAGCGAAGACGCGATGACCGCCGACTGGACACGTATCCCGTATGAGGTCCTCGAACTCATCTCTACGCGCATCACCAACGAGGTGCCCGAGGTCAACCGGGTGGTTCTCGACGTGACGAGCAAGCCGCCGGGCACCATCGAGTGGGAATGATCGCCGGCGGCTGAGCCTACTCTGCGGGCTCGGCGGGCTCTGCGGTTTCCTGGTCCTGGTTGTGTGCTCGACCGTTCGTGTCGTGTCGTCCTCCGCTGAAGATCAGGACGAGTCCGACCAGGACGGCCACGACCAGCGCGCTCCACAGCGCCGTGGCCGAATTGGTGATGTCCGGGCCTCCGAGGAGACCCCACACCGCGACCAGAAGTGCGCCGATGCCGCTCAGTGCCAGGGTCGGAGAGAACTTATTCACGGGTGACCTCCACATTTCCCAGTGATGCACTCAGGTCGACGACCACGACGGGACCTTTGGTTCCGTCGTTACCGCCGTCGAGGCCATCGGGGCAGTTGACCTCTCCGACCGCGACGTCGCAATCGGCCCGGATGTTCATGCCGGCCGGAGCGATCACCTTGAACTCGCCGACACCGACTTCCGCAGTGACCGTTGCGTTTTCGGTGAGGTCGATATTTGTCAGGTCGAGGGTGCCGTTGCCCATCGCAAGGGAGTAGCTGTCCTTCAGGTCCGCAGCCGTCAGCGGCTTCCAGTTGCGGTCACCGACTCCACCCGAGGGGAAGCCGATACCGCTGATCAACGATGCGACAACGACGAATCCGGCAACCGGTATGGCAATCGGGATCAGTCCCAGACCGCGCCGGGTGAACGCGCCGATCAACAGTCCAACGGCCAGCACCAGTAATCCCACCGAGGCGATCTCGGCCGGACTGAGCCAGTCCACGAAACTGGAAAGACCAGCGGTCACGGCCGTCGCGATGATCGCGAGGCCGAGCACGATCGGAGTGAAACGTGACGAGGGTTTCTTCTCCTCCGGAGGTGCGGGTTCGGGGAGATCCCAGGCAAAAGGCGCAACTCCCAACGGGTCCCACGAGGGCGGCGACGGTGGCGAGAGGGGATCGGATGCGGCCGCATCGGCGCCCGCCCCCGCGGCGGGGCCGTCCGCTCCGGCCGGTGTTTCGTCTTTGAGCCACGACCGCGGGGTCCACCGCTGGAACTGGTCGGTCGCCTGACCCGGGCTACCGGAGTCATTGGCCCACCACGAACCGGTGGTAGCGGCCTGCGGACCGACGGCCTGCGCACTGCCGGACTGCTGCCCGAGAGTGTCTGCGCTGGTTCCTGGTTCAGGTATCGGAGTCCGTTGATACAGCAGCCACCAGCCGAGCAACATCAGTGCCGTACCGGCCAGGCCACCCCCGCTCCAGGCCATGTTGGGCTGCAGCACCAGGACGAGGATCACCAGCACGACAATGGCCGCGACCGTCGGTGGATGCGATGTCGAATGCCGGAAGCCATGCCACCGGCGGTGATGATGCTGGGCGCCCGGCTGCGAGGTCGTCGAACCTTCGGGCAATACGATCCATGCGGCTATGTAGAGCACCAGGCCGGATCCACCGAACAGCGCCGCGACGATGAACGCCACCTTGACCAGGTTCGGATCCACCTTGTATCGGGCACCGATGCCGGCGCACACACCACCGACCGTCGACCCGGTGGTCGCCCGGGCCGGCCGGGTCTGCCACATCTTCTGCACTTGCTTCTGCAAGTCGTCGGTACCTGTACCGGTGCTGCTGGTTGTCATGACTCCGCCTCGATACATCGGTGCTGTGCTGTCGATTCAATTCTGTTGTCTCAATTCTGCGGAGCGGTGGGCCCGTGCACCATCGGGATTCACCCTGATTTGCACCCTGTCTTCGGATCTGGGGAATGTCCCCGATGTGCCGACCGGCCCGGGCGTGCCACTATCGGGTGATGTCCACTGCCGCTCGTGTCCACCGACGTGATGGAGGTCGCGTCATCGGCGGGGTCGCCGGCGGTGTGGCCGATCATCTCGGCGTCGACGCCTTTCGGGTGCGTGTTGTGTTCGTGGTGCTCAGTGCATTGGCCGGGGCCGGGATATGCGCGTACGGCCTGCTCTGGTTCATGTGCCCACCTGGTACCGACACCGTGCCGCCCAGCAAGTCCGAACGTAGGCAAGGGATCGGACTCGCCATCGTCGGTCTGGTCGCGGTGGTCCTGGTCGGATTTGTCGCCTCTGGCACCCCGGCGCAGTTCCTCATCCCGCTGGTGGTGGTTGCCATCGGAGCGTCGCTGGTGTGGCGGGAACTCGACTCGAGCTGGCGGCCACGATCGGCATCGGCCCGCGCGCTCACCTGGACGCGGATCACCGGTGGCGCAACGCTGGTGGTGATCGGACTGGTGGTGGTCGTGCTGGCGAGCAACAACAAGATCGGCGGCTTGAGCACCGTCATGCTGGCGGTCGCGGCCACGTTCACCGGCGTGATGCTGCTGACGATTCCGCTGTGGTTGCGGATGGCCCGCATGCTCGGAATGGAACGGGCCGCCCGGATCCGGAACATCGAGCGCGAGGAAATCGCAGCGCACCTGCATGATTCGGTGTTGCAGACGCTGGCGCTGATCCAGAAGCGTTCCGGACATGCCGACGAGGTGCAGCGGCTGGCCCGCAGTCAGGAGCGAGAACTTCGCAGCTACCTGTTCGGAGAGGTTGACCGACACAGTGATTCGCTGACCGCCGCCATCAAATCCGTTGCGGCCGAGGTGGAGGACCACTACGGGGTGGAGGTCGAGGTGGTGACCGTCGGCGATGTCACCGCCGACGATCCGGAATGGACCACCGACACCCGGCGCTGGGCCGCACTGATCGCGGCCACCCGGGAGGCTGTGGTGAACGCGGCCAAGCACTCTGGCGAACGCTCGGTCGATGTGTACGCCGAGGTCGATGGCGGGCAGATCGTGGTGTATGTCCGTGACCGCGGAGTCGGTTTCGATCCCGACGAGGTACCCGAAGATCGTCGCGGTGTGTCGGGTTCGATCAAGGGCCGGGTGATCCGGCACGGCGGTAGCGTTGACATCAAGTCGGTGCCGGGCAAAGGCGTCGACGTTCGGATGGCCATGCCGCGCGGTGGGCACGGCGGCGAGCCGGCGCTCGACAACGGTGTCGAGCCTCCGGTGGACATCGGCGACGAGACGCAGGTGGACGGAGAGCGGGAACGATGACCGGAAGAAGCGGACCGTACCGCGTGTTCTTGGTGGACGATCACGGGGTCTTCCGCTCCGGTGTCCGTGCCGAACTCGCGTCCGAGGCCGATGTTCAGGTTGTCGGTGAGGCGGGATCTGTGGCGGATGCGATCGCCGGGATCATGCAGTCGTCGCCGGATGTGGTGTTACTCGACGTCCATTTGCCGGCCGGTGGCGGGATCGCGGTACTCCGGGGGATCGCCGATGCCGCGCCGAGCAATCCGCCGGTGTTCTTGGCGCTCAGCGTTTCTGACGCCGCCGAGGACGTGATCGCCACCATCCGGGCGGGTGCCCGCGGCTACGTCACCAAGACGATCGACGGCGCCGAGCTGGCCGAGTCGGTGCGACGGGTGGCCGACGGTGATGCGGTGTTCAGCCCACGTCTTGCCGGGTTTGTGCTCGATTCGTTCACCGGCCGCTCGCCGGTGCCCGAGCCGCATCTCGATCCGGAGCTCGATTCGCTGACCCCGCGTGAAATGGAGGTCCTGCGGTTGCTGGCGCGCGGGTTCACCTATCGCGAGATCGCCGAGGATCTGGTCATCTCGATCAAGACCGTGGAAACGCATGCCTCGAATGTGTTGCGCAAGACCCAGCAGTCGAACCGCAATGCGCTCACGCGCTGGGCCGTGAACCGGCACATTCACTGATTATCGACAAACAAGCAGCGCCGCCCGCCGCCACCAGTTGCGCCACGTGGATATGGCTGAGGATCAGCGGATCAGGGCGATGATGGTGATCGCGATGGCGGCCAGCAGCACAAATACCAGGAACACCGCGGCGGCCAGGCCGAGATGACGCTGTGGGGATTGATTCCGGGGTTGCTGAGCAGCCCAGGACGCCGGGTAGGACGGTCCGGAGACTCCGGTGACCTGCCACGACGGGGTGCCCGTCTGCGGAGTGGGGCCGGGCACACCGGTGACAGCGGGGAGGCCGGACTCGGTGGCGGTCGGTATCCGCCGGGTGGTGGTGCGATGCGGGGTCCCGACGGACCTGCGATCGATTGGTGTGGTCAGGATCAACGCGGTGTTGCTGTTGTCACCGGCCGCCACCTGGGCGAGACGGTCGCGGACCTGGGCCATGGTCGGGCGCCGGGCCGGGCTGGGTTCGAGCATCGCCAGGATCGCACCTTCGAGGGGTCCGGACCGTTTGGGCGGGATGATCTCACCGCGGGCGACCCTGTGCAGCACGACAAGTGAGTTCTCGTCGACGCCGAAGGGCGGCTGACCTTCGACCGCGGTGTAGAGGGTGGATCCCAGGGAATAGACATCGGATGCCTCGGTGGGATCCTCTCCGCGGGCCACTTCGGGGGCGAAGTATGCCGGGGTCCCGGTGATCACCCCGGTTTGTGTCAGCGCGGCGTCGTCTTTGGATCGGGAGATCCCGAAGTCGGTGAGTTTGACCAGTCCGGCGTTGCGCCCCTCGGCGATCAGGATGTTGCCGGGCTTGATGTCGCGGTGCAGGATGCCCGCGGTGTGCGCTTCGACCATGGCATCGGCGATCTGCGCACCGATCTGTGCCACCTGATCGACGGGCAGGGTGCCGGACTGGTGCAAGATCTCGGCCACGCTGCGCGAGGGCAGGTATTCCATGACAAGCCAGGGTTCGCCGGAGTCGAGTGCGACGTCGTGCATGGCGATGGCGTTGCGGTGGCTGAGCCGGGCGGCGATCCGGCCTTCTCGCATCGCGCGCTGCCGCATCTCGGCCGCCGAATCCTCGGTCATCCCGGCGACGGAGAGCACCTGCTTGACGGCCACCTCGCGGTCGAGGAGGGTGTCGTGCGCCAGCCAGACCGCGCCCATGCCGCCGCCACCGATCTTCGAACGCAGGCGGTATCGCCCGGCGACGAGGTAGTCGGGGCCGGGAACGCGGTACGAAGGGGCGCTCACGGGTTTGACCTTAGTGGACGCTGGGGCGCGTGTTGGTGGTGTGCCGCCCGCCCCGGCATTTCGGGGCCGACGCGCCGTGAGTGTTTGACGCTTGTCGGAGGGCTGACCTACGCTCAGGTCATCGAAAACATGTTCGAGTTTTTATTCGAGTTCTGATTGTGGCCCACCTTCCCTGTGCCACTTCTTCGCCTCGGCGGAGAGTGATGTGGAGGTGTGATGCAAGCTATCGAGACGGTGCCGGAAGCGGTACCGAGTAGGGCGCAGAAGCTGGAGATGTTGCGGCAGACCCTTGCTGCTGCCACCACTCGGGCACGCCCGGAATCCATTGTGCCGCAGCGTCAGATGTCCGCTGTTCGGAACGTTGATGAAAAGTACTCCGAGCGGGATCGGCTGCCGGTGCCGCCGGCGTTCGAGCGGGTGTTGCCGCCTTCGGGGCTGGCTCGGGGCACGGTGTTGGCGCTGGAAGGAGCGCGATCGCTGTTGTTGTCGTTGATTGCCCAGGTGAGCGCCGACGGAGGTCATGTGGCCGTGATCGGGCAGCCGCAGTTGGGGCTGTTGGCGGCGGTGGAGATGGGTGCGGATCTGTCCAGGATCGCGGTGATCCCCGATCCGGGGCCGGATCCGGTGGAGATCGCGGCCGTCTTGCTCGACGGGCTTGATCTGGTGGTGGTCGGGCTCGGTGGGCTCAGTGTGCCGCCTTCCCGCAGTCGGGTGGTGATGGCCCGCGCCCGTAGCAAGGGTGCGGTCCTGGTGGTCACCGACGGAGAGTGGTCGGGTGCGCATGTGAAGGTGCAGTCCCGGGTGTGCGATTACCGGCATCAACCGTCGGGGTTAGGGCAGTCCCCGCGCCGCCGCGGGCACGGGCGGCTCGGCGGGGTGTCTCTGATGGTGCGTTCGCGGGGCCGGGGGTTTGCCGGGGCCACCACCCGGCTGGATGTGGTTCATCGCGACAACCGGGTTCAGCTGGTTGATTCTCCGGCCGACATCGCACCGGTCTCGGATATCTCCGAAAACCATCGGAATAGTGTTGGTGGACAAAATGTTTCAGAATCCGAGATGCTCAAGGTGGCGCTGTAGATGAGTGGACGGGTGTTCGGTGTCTGGTGCCCCGATTGGCCGGCGGTGGCCGCGGCGGCGGAGGTCGACATCTCACCGGACCGGCCGGTGGCGGTGCTGCAGTCGGGGCGGATCGTCGCGTGCTCGGCAGCGGCGCGCGGCGCCGGGGTGCGCCGGGAGATGCGGAAGCGCGATGCGCAGGCACGATGTCCGCAGTTGGTGCTCGCAGATGCGGACATCGGCCGCGATGCGCGCTTGTTCGAACCGGTGGTGGCGGCTGTCGCCGAGATGATCCCCGTGGTCGAGGTGCTGCGGCCGGGGTTGCTGGTGCTGCCGGCCCGTGGAGTGGCCCGGTATTTCGGGAGTGAGGAAATCGCGGCCGAGAAGCTGACGGATGTGGTGTCTGCCTGCGGTGTCGAGTCGCAGGTCGGGGTGGCCGACGAACTGTTCACCGCGATCATCGCCGCCCGCCGTGGGCTGGTGATACCCCCCGGGCAGGGTGCCGGGTTCCTGGCGCCGCTGCGTATCTCGGAGCTGGCGGTGGAGCCGAGTATGTGTGCCGATGATCGGGTTGCCCTTGTTGATCTGTTGTGGCGGATGGGTTTACGGACCATTGGTGACTTTGCGGCGTTGTCGGCAACCGACGTGGCAACCCGGTTTGCGGCCGATGCGATCTACGCCCACCGCACGGCGCGGGCCCTGCCGCAGCGTTCCGCCTCCGGGCAGGCGCCTCCGCCGAATCTGGTGGTGGAGCATCAGTGCGACCCGCCGATCGACCGGGTGGATGCGGCCGCCTTTGTCGGACGTCGGTTGTCGGCTCAGCTCCACGATCTGTTGGCGGCGGCGTCGGTGGCCTGTACCAGGCTGACCGTGCAGGCGGTCACCGAAAGCGGTCGTGAGTATTCACGTACCTGGCGGTGTGCCCAGCCGTTGACGCCGGATGCCACGGCCGACCGGATCCGCTGGCAGGTGGAGGGGTGGCTCTCCGGCCGAAGTGCCGCCGAGCGCCCGGATGGCCCGGTGGTGCTGCTCCGTCTGGATCCGGTGGAGGTGATCGGTTCGGGTGCAATGCAATTGGGATTCACCGGTGGTGGACTGACCGGTGGTGACGGTGAGGTGGCCGAGCGGGTGCGCCGGGCCCTGGTCCGGGTACAGGGCCTGCTCGGTGGTGAGAGGGTCAAGGTTCCGGTGCGCAGTGGTGGTCGGGGGCCTGCTCAGCAGATCACGCTGGTGCCGTTGGGTGATGAGCTGGCGGCGGCGTCGGATCCGTCGGCACCCTGGCCGGGCAGATTGCCCGGTCCATCTCCGGCGATCCTGCCGATGGCCCCGGTACGGGTACTCGACGTCGAAGATCAACCCGTCGAGGTCACTGCCCGAGGCAGTTTCAGCGCCGAGCCGACCAGTCTGTGCTGGGGCAAGCGGACCTGGTCACTGAGTTGGTGGGCCGGGCCGTGGGCTGTCGACGAACACTGGTGGTCCGCCGCCGACGGTGGTGGCAATGTTGGTTCGTATGCGAGAGCTCAAGTGCTGCTGGAGGATTCGCGAGCTCTGCTGCTGCTCTACCAGCAAGGAAAGTGGGTGGTGGAAGGGGTCTATGAATAGCCGAAAGTGGTGGGTTCTGGCGAGCATCTCCGCAGGTCACGCTCACCAGAACCCACCACAACCGGGTCAGGCGGGGATCTTTGCCACTGATTGCTGGAGCATCGGCACAACCTGGTCGACGGCGATCGCGATGGATTGCGGGGTTCCCGCAGCCAACGCGACGTTGACCTCACTCTTCTCGTCGAGCATGATGGCCCGGCCGTCCTTGACGACACTGAGTGAATTGATCAGATTGTCCGAGGTCAGGTCGCTCATCGGTTTGGAGATCGTGGTGAAGATGGCCACCTGCGCGTTCAGCGCCGCCACCTGCTCTGCCGACACGGCCGCAAAGTACCCGCTGGGCTGCAATGCCAGCAACGGGGGATAGGCCACAAAGCCCATCTCGGCGAACACGTCGAACCGGGCATCGCCGGCCACATATGCGCCGTAGGCGTCAGCGAACTTCGCCGCGTAGACAAAGGTCTTGTCCTTGAAATCGGGGTTCGCAGTCGCGGCCGCTTCGATCTTCGCCGAGGTATCGGCCACCGCCTGGTCGGCTTCAGCCGTTTTGCCGATCGCCTCGCCGATGATCTTGGTCTGGGTGCGCCAGTCGACGGCGAAGTCAGGGGTTCCCGGCGGCGCGGTTGCAACCGGTGCGATCTCGGACAGCCGATCGAAAACCCTCTCGTCCGATGCCGCACGGACATTGAGGATCAGGTCGGGCTCGAGCAGTTCGATCTGCTCGTAGTTGTAGGTGGTGCCGGTGTTCTTGATGACGGTGGGTGAGTAGTCGCCGAACAGATCGGTCGCCCAGGACCCGACGCCCTTGTTCGACTCTCCCAGACCCTGCCAGTCATAGATGGCAATCGGCTTGACGCCCAGGGACAACGAGATCTCACCGTCCGACCAGCCCAAAGCGACAACTTTGAGTTCGTCGCCCGACTTCCGGACAACGGTGTCGGGACCGCTCGCGACCGAACCGACCACCTCGCCGTCGGATGAGGACGAATCATCCGATGATGAACACGCAGCCATCGCCGTGGTCAGCGCCACCGCAACGGTGAGCGCACCTAGAACACGCCGCACAGATCTCATATTTCGCTTGCCCTTCCATCAGGCCGGTAGGTCCCGGCGTCAGCCCAGATCATCGAGTTCGGCCCTCAAATTGGCCGTGTCGCCTTGCACTTCAGCCGTCAGTACGGCTCCGTTCGCCAATGGGATGACCATCGGGGTCTGGGTTTCGGGATCGTTGATCACCCGGGACCGGACCCCGAAGACGGATTCGACGATCTCCTCGGTGACAACTTCGGCCGGCGGACCTTCGGCGACGACCACCCCGCTGCGCATGGCGATCAGGTGGGTCGCGTACCGCGCTGCCTGGTTGAGGTCATGTAGGACCGCCACGAGGGTGGACCCCTCTTTGTTCAGTCGAGCGCACAGTTCGAGGATCTCGAGCTGGTGCGCCAGATCGAGATACGTGGTGGGCTCGTCGAGCAGCAGAATGGGTGTTTCCTGGGCGAGCGCCATGGCAATCCACACCCGTTGCCGCTGACCACCGGACAGAGCGGCGACCGGGCGGGTGGACAGATCCATCAACCGGGTGGCCGCGAGGGCCCGGCGAACCGCGTTCTCGTCGGCATCCGTCCACTGCTTGAACATCTTCTGGTACGGAAAGCGGCCTCGTGAGACGAGGTCGACGACGTTGATACCTTCTGGAGCCAACGATTGCTGGGGCAGCAGTCCGACCTCGCGGGCGAACTCTTTGCCGTTGAACCCGTGAACGTCCTTGCCGTCGAGCAGCACAGTGCCACCACTGGGTTTGAGTAGCCGCGACAGTGCGCGCAACAGTGTGGATTTTCCACACGCATTGGGGCCGACGATCACGGTGAACGATCCGTCCGGAATGGTGATGTCGAGATCGGGGATGATGATGTTCTTGTCGTAACCGATGTCGAGTGACTCGCCGGTGAGGCGGCCGGTATAGGTCGGTGATTCGGTCACGAGCCTGCCTTTCGGGACTGGACGATGAGTAGACCGAGCAGATACACACCACCGAGTGCGGTCGTCACCACACCGACCGGGAGCTGGACCGGAGCCAGCAGGGTGCGGGCGATCGCATCACTGATCACCAGCAGGGTGGCCCCCACCGCGGCGCCGGTCACCAGCGGAATACCGGGGCTGCGCGTGATCCGCATGGCAACCTGCGGCGCGATGAGCGCAATGAAGGCGATCGGTCCGGCAACCGCGGTGACCACAGCTATCAGGCCCACACCGATGATCATCAGATACACCTGGACGCGTTCGGTGTGAACTCCCTTGCTCTGGGCCGAATCCTGGCCGAGTTCGAACATCCGCATGTTCGGTGTGAAGTAAGTCAGGGCGGGGATGAGAATCACCAGAACGAGCACCACGGGGATGACGTCTTTGAGCCGCAGCTGTTCGAAGATGCCCTGACCCCATGCCGCGGCAGCCGCGGCATTCTCGACGCGGGCACGTACCAGCAGGTATCCGTTGAAGGCCGTGAGCATCGCGCTGACGCCGATACCGATGACGATCAACCGATATCCCTGCACCCCACCGCGGAATGCCAGCAGATATATGACGACGCCGGTGAGCAACCCGCCGATCAGCGAACCGAAGGTCGCCCCGTTGTAGCCCAGACCGAACACCAGCATCGCCATCAGAGCCCCGGTGTTCGCCCCGGCTGTGAAGCCGATGATGTCGGGGCTACCGAGGGGGTTCCGGGTCACTGTCTGGAAGATCGCACCGCTCAGAGCCAGTGCGGCGCCACCGAACACGGCGACCAGTACTCGCGGCAACCGGCCCTCGACGATTCGGGTGACGGAAGGTGATTCGTTTCCGGCGAGTGCCCCGAACACTCGATCCAGGGGTATGTCCGAGCCTTCGGCGGATCCGAGGGTCAGCGACCAAAGGGCTACGCACACGGTGATGACTGCGAGGATCGCGGTGATCACCACGGTTCGCAGATCGATCTTGATGCTGATCTTGCCGGAGAACGGCCGCAGGAATTTGGTCCTTTTCGGCCAGATCGCGGGTTCTGGGCGTGCTGTCGTGGTGCTCATAGCTCGTTGAACTTGCTGTGGCGGGCGAGGTAGATCAGGACCGGTGCACCGATGAACGCCACGACCATCCCGACCGGTACCTCGGTCGGGGCGATGACCCGGCCGATGACGTCCGCGCCGAGGAAGAGTACTGGCGCGAAGAGCATGCTGGCCGGGATGATCCACTTCTGGTCGGGACCGACCACCGTGCGAACGGCGTGGGGAACCATCAGTCCCAGAAAGGTGATCGGACCGACCGCAGCGGTACCGGCGCCGCACAACAGCGTCATGGACACGAAGCCTGCTCCCCGCACCGAGGTCACCGGAACTCCGAGGGCCCGTGCCCGGTCATCACCGAGGGCGATGGCATTGAGGTAGGCGGTCAGCAGGAGCGCGATCACCAGTCCGACCAGGATGTACGGCCAGATCGTGTCGAGAATCGAGTCGGTCTGATCCTTCTGTAGTGAGCCGACCTGCCAGTTGCGGATGTTGTCAAAGGCCTTGGGGTCGACCATGGTGATGCCGAAGGCGACGCCTTGGAATACGCAACTCACCGCGACACCGGTCAGAACGAGTTTGGCCGGGCTGGCACCACCGCGTCCCCGGGAACCGACGAAGTAGACCAGGATCGAGGCCGCGAAGGCGCCGAGCATGGCGAACAAGACGTTGCCCGAGATGGACGTGGCGCCGAACACCGCGAAACCCACGACCATCACGAAATACGCGCCTGCGTTGACACCGAGGATGCCGGGGTCGGCCAGCGGATTTCTGGTCAGCGCCTGGATGAGCGCTCCGGCGACACCGAGCGCGGCGCCCACGAGGACGCCGAGCAGTGTTCGGGGGATTCGATTCGAAAGAATGATCTCGGCATTGGTGCTGCCGTCCCTGCCGTGCAGGATCGCCTGCCACACATCTGAAACCGGAATGTCGCCGCTACCGATGAACACGCTCAGGAACATCACCACGACGAGTAACCCGGCCATGACCACGAGTGCGAGAACGCGCTTGCCGTTCTGGATCAACCCCTCGTGCGGCTTTGTGGTGGTCGGAGGTGCCAACGTCTGAACCATGTCGGCGACCTCGACTTTCACGCGTGTTCACGATGCTCGACTCCGGGAAAGGCCCCCGGGCGTTTGGGTAGCCTAACATTCACAAAAGTCGAAAGGGCGAGACCAGGCGAGTCGCAGAAGCGGGTGGGACTGCTAGCCGTTGTCGGGTCGTGCCACGATTCCCAGGAACAACGGCAGGCCGGTTGCGGTGTCCACGATCTGGAACACGAACGGCCGGTCGGCAATGAAGGTATCGGCCGGTTCGGGCGGGAGCGAAGTCACGCCGATGTCGACCTGTGTGGCCGAGGCGGCGACCGTGCCTTTCTCGCCGACTGTGATCGAACTGTTCTGCGCGACAGCGGTTACCACCAACTGATCGCTGATCGCGGTGAGATCGGCGGCATCGGTGAACAGGTCGTGGACGCCACGGCCTTCGAGGGTGGACTTGAGATCAACCTGACCGGTGATGTCCCAGCGGGGCAGACTCACCTCGACTGACGACTCGGGACCGGCCCGCAGCGCACTGTTCGCATCGGCCAGTGCCGTTCCGTTCAGCAAGGCGTCAGGGTCAGATCCGTTGTCGGGCAGCAGGATCTGCATCGCCAGACTCTGCGAGTACGGAAGTTGTACCGCGGTCCAGCCGGCGCCTCGCCGCAGCGGTACATCCAAGGTCTTGTGCATGGTGTCGACCTCCGCCACCGAGCCGTCGCCGGTGGTGAAATCTGCGGGGGAGGTGGACTCGGGCGAAAAAGGCTGCTGCCAGGCAGCGGCGAGGAAGACGGTGGAGAGCACACTGATCACGGTGTCGGTGCTGTACTCGGTCGGCGCCTGCGAGATCTCTCCGCCGGTGTTCACCGAAATCCATTTGTTGAGAGCTGATTCGGTCTCGGGCACCGAGAAGTCGACCGGGTAGATGCCGGTACCGAAGCTGCGTGCGAGTACCTCGAGGTAGTCGTCACCGACCGTGAGGGAGTCGTCGATGAAGATCCCTGATGCCTGGTGAAAGACCGGCGGCGACGGTGGGTTCTTCAGGTCCACACCACCGGGATCACCCGAGACCTGATCGAGTTGACCGATCAGCGCTGCCACGGCGTCGGTATCGGCGACGCCCAGGACGGAATCGAGTTCGGCCGCAGTGTTGCCGCCGGCGCCGGCCCGCAGCATCTGCAGCGTGAGCATCGCTCCCCAGGGGGACACCACCTGATTGGCGGCGGGCTTCGCACTGCGGATCATGTCGATCCCCAGGTCGCTGGTGTACCCGACCAGTGCGGTGGCCGCATCGCGGACCTCATCGATGCCGATCTCCTCGAACTCGACGTCAGAGGCGGTGGCCAATTCCACTGTCAGGTCTGCTGGTTCGTCCGATGCGCACGCGGACATGCCCAGCATCAGGACGGCCAGGGCCGCGGCTCCGAGGTTCTTCATGTGTTGGCTCCGCGGGCGGTGACGGGCCAGTGCGTGAGGACGTCATCGGCACCGACCACAACGAGGTCATCGGCGAGATTGACTGCCGTGCACACATGATTGGGGGCGATCCGGACCCGTTCGCCGGCCACCGGATGGCGCGATGCGTTCGAGAAGTCGATGGTCGCGTGATGTTCGGAGAGTGCGGTGATGCGCGCCCCGGGTTCGTCGGGAAGCCGGCCACCACCGCTGATCCAGGCCGGCTGGTCCGCGCCGAGTACCTTGCTCCCGACGTCGACAACGGCTTTTGCCCCGTTGCTGTGCACCACGGTGCCGATTGCCGTCAATGCCACATCGGCCATGGTAGCGACCCCGAGTTCGACCTGCCCCGCGTCGTTGAACACATAGACACCCGGCCGGATCTCGGTGAGGACGGTGGAGTCGGTGTTGCCGGCCGACGGTGTGGAGCCGCCGCTGCAGATCACCGGGGTGATCTGGTGGCTGCGCAGGGATTCGGCGGCGACGGCGAGGGCGTGCGATTCCTGTCCGGCGGCGTCGGATGGGCCGTCCGGGCGGTAGCTGTGCCCGGGAAAGGTGAAGACGCCGAGCACCTCCAGTCCGGCGGTTTTGGCCGCGGCTCCCAGATCGCCCGCCAGTTCCGGGGCGATCCCGGTGCGGTGGTGCCCCGAATCGACCTCGACCAGAACCGGGGCCCCGGGAAGATGGAAGGCGAGTTGCTCGGCGCCGGCGACCGAATCGATCGCGAGCAGGACATGCGCCCGCGCCATCACCGCACGCAATCGCGCCGCCTTGTTCTCGGTCATCCACAGGGGATAGGCGATGAACAGATCTGAGAATCCGCCGCCGGCAAAGGCTTCCGCTTCCGCGATGGTGGCGACAGTCAGTCCCGTTGCGCCGCCATCCAGTTGGCGTTGTCCCAGGATGAGGGACTTGTGTGTTTTGGCGTGTGGACGCAACCGGAGTCCGGACGTGGCGGCGAAGGCGGACATGCGAGCGATGTTCGCGTCGAGAACCTGTTCGTCGACAGCCAGGAATGGGGTGTCGAGCGCCGAGGTGGCAGCCAGGATCCGCCCGCCACGTCCTGGTTGCCCGGTATTGGGTTCCGTCATGTGAGGCAACAATGCCAGAGTCGGTGTGGCGGCATGGATGCCGTCGAGAGCAACAGGGTCGCTTGTCATTCGAAACTGTGTTCGATACCATGCGCTATGGGCTGGCACAATGGCCCTCCGACCTGGTCGGAGATGGAGCGCGTACTGTCCGGTCGACCGTCAAACGGTGGCCGGTCCGGTGAGACCTTTGCCGGTGACGGCAGTGACAGTCCGGCATGGTCGCGCAAGCGCGAACCGTATGAGGCCGGGCCTCTTCGCAGAGGTGTCTCCGACACCCGATACGCCGAATTGCATGCCCATTCCTCGTACAGCTTTCTCGACGGTGCCAGCAGTCCCGAGGAGATGGCCGAAGAGGCCTACCGGCTGGGGCTCGAGGCGCTGGCGATCACCGATCACAACGGCTTCTACGGGGTGGTGCGGTTTGCCGAGGCTGCTCTGGAATGGGAACTGCCCACCATCTTCGGATCCGAATTGTCGCTGGAACACGACTCATCCCGAACCGGGGTCGCCGACCCGGCCGGTTCTCATCTGCTGGTCCTGGCGCGAGGGCAGGAGGGGTACCGGCGATTGTCGAGACAGCTGGCCGACGGCCACATGGCAGCCGGGGAGAAGGGGCTGTTGCGTTTTGACATCGACACGTTGGCACAGGCGGCGCAAGGACATTGGCTGATCCTGACCGGATGCCGCAAAGGCGATGTGCGTCGCGCGCTGGACACGGGTGGTCCGTCGGCTGCCGAGAAGGCGCTGCGTGATCTGCTGGACAAGTTCGGCCACGGCAACGTGGTGATGGAGTTGACCGCTCAAGGCGTTGCCGAAGACGACGAGCGGAATGCGATGCTGGCGCAGATCGCCCACCGCAATCGGGTTCAGACGGTGGCGACGACGGGTGCGCACTTTTCGGCGCCACATCGCCGGCGTCTGGCGATGGCGATGGCCGCGGTGCGGGCGCGGCGCAGTCTCGATGAGATGGACGGCTGGCTCGGTCCACTCGGCGGCGCGCATCTGCGTAGCGGGGATGAGATGGCCCGGTTGCTCGCGGCGCATCCCGAATCCATCGACAACGCCGTCATGCTGGCCAAGGATCTGGCATTCGGGCTGCACCTGATCGCACCGCAATTGCCGCCTTTCGACGTGCCGCAGGGCCATACCGAGAGTTCGTGGCTCCGTGAGCTCACGGCCCGTGGGGCCGTGGAGCGTTATGGCACCCCGAAGAGTCATCCCAAGGCGTATCAGCAGATCGAACATGAGCTGAATGTGATTGATTCACTGGGATTTCCGGGTTATTTCCTGGTGGTACACGACATCGTCTCGTTCTGCCGTGCCAATGACATCCTGTGCCAGGGGCGGGGAAGTGCCGCCAACTCCGCGGTGTGTTACGCGCTCGGGATCACCGCCGTGGACGCGGTGGGCAACGGGTTGCTGTTCGAGCGGTTCCTGTCCCCGGCCCGGGACGGCCCACCGGACATCGATGTCGACATCGAATCGGATCGGCGCGAAGAGGCCATCCAGTACGTCTACCGGCGCTACGGCCGGCAGAACGCGGCGCAGGTCGCCAACGTGATCACCTATCGCGGTAAGTCGTCGGTGCGCGACATGGCCCGCGCCCTCGGATATTCGGTGGGTCAGCAGGATGCCTGGAGCAAACAGGTGCATCGGTATGGCGCCGCGCAATCCACCGAGACCGACATCCCCGACGACGTGCTCGATCTGGCCGGGCAGATCAATGGCATGCCGCGGCACCTCGGTATCCATTCCGGTGGCATGGTCATCTGTGACCGGCCGATCGCCGATGTGTGTCCCACCGAATGGGCACGGATGCCGGGTCGCAGTGTGCTGCAGTGGGACAAAGACGATTGCGCCGCAATCGGTTTGGTGAAGTTCGATCTGCTGGGTCTGGGTATGCTCTCGGCCATCCACTACGCCATCGACTTCCTGGCGGAGCACAGAGACATCCACGTCGACCTGGCAAAGATCGACCTCACCGAACAGGCGGTGTACGACATGCTCTGTCGCGCCGACACCGTCGGTGTGTTCCAGGTGGAGTCGCGGGCGCAGATGGCAACACTGCCCCGGCTCAAACCCCGCAAGTTCTACGACCTGGTGGTGGAGGTCGCGTTGATCCGGCCGGGGCCGATCCAGGGTGGCTCGGTGCATCCCTACATTCGTCGTCGTAACAAGCTGGAAGCGCCGACCTGCGAGCATCCGTCGATGGAGGCGGCACTCGAACGGACGCTCGGGGTTCCGCTGTTCCAGGAGCAACTCATGCAACTGGCGACCGATGTCGCCGGCTTCAGTGCCGCAGAGGCCGACCAGTTGCGTCGGGCGATGGGATCCAAGCGGTCACCGGAGAAGATGGACCGTCTGCGCGGCCGGTTCTATCAGGGCATGAAAGACCTGCACGGCATCACCGGGGAGATGGCCGATCGTATCTTCGAGAAGATGGCTGCCTTTGCCAATTTCGGTTTCCCCGAGAGTCATTCGCAGAGTTTTGCCTCCCTGGTCTTCTATTCGTCGTGGCTCAAGCTGCATCATCCGGCCGCCTTCTGTGCTGCGCTGCTCAAAGCCCAGCCGATGGGTTTCTACTCGCCGCAGTCACTGGTTGCCGATGCCCGCAGGCATGGGGTCGCGGTGCACAAGCCGGATATCAATGTTTCGCAGCCCTATGCGGATCTGGAGAACAACGGACTCGATGTCCGGCTCGGTCTGGGGGCGGTACGCAACATCGGCATCGACCTGGCCGAGCAGATCGTGGCCCAGCGGGAGGCCGGAGGACCGTTCAAGGGAGCTGCGGATCTGTCCCGTCGGTGTGAGGTGAGCACCAGGCAGTTGGAGTCGCTGGCCACGGCAGGGGCGCTGGAGTGTTTTGGAACCAGTCGCCGTCAGGCACTGTGGGATGCCGGGGCGGCTGCCCAGGAGAAGTCGGATCGGCTGGCTCTGCACGAGGTCAACGGATCACCCGCGCTGCCGGGTATGAGCGATGTGGAGATGGCCGCCTCGGATGTGTGGGCCACCGGCGTCAGCCCGGGTAGCTATCCGACCGAGTTCATCCGGCCTCAGCTGAAAGAGCTGGGGGTGGTCGCGGCGGTTGACCTGTTGTCGGTGCCCGACGGTTCCCGGGTACTGGTCGGGGGAGCGGTGACCCACCGGCAACGCCCGGCCACTGCATCCGGTGTCACCTTCGTGAACCTCGAAGACGAAACCGGCATGGTCAACGTGGTCTGCTCGGTGGGTTTGTGGGCCAAATACCGCAAACTCGCACAGTCGTCGCCGGCGTTGCTGATCCGTGGCCGGGTCCAGAACGCCGAAGGTGCGGTCACCGTGGTGGCAGAACGTATGCAGCGCATGGACCTCCGTGTTGCCACCAGATCCCGCGACTGGGCCTGATCCACCGCCGCCGACCGTGCCCACCCACCCGCCGCCGACCGTGCCCACCCACCCGCCGTCGAGCGTGCCGATAGAACCGCCGACCGTGCCGAACCAGCCGCCGAGTGGGCCGTAATAACCTGAAGCGGTGGATGAGCAGGTGGTGGTCACGGTGAAGCCGAACAGTCGTAAAGGACCATTGATCGAAATGGACGACGCCGGCGCACTCACGGTGTTCGTTCGGGAACCGGCCACCGAGGGTAAGGCGAACGCGGCTGTTGCGGCATTGCTGGCCAAGCATTTTGGGATCGCGAAGAGCCGTGTGACGTTGACCGCCGGTGCGACCTCACGAATCAAACGATTCCGGATCGACGAGTAGGTCGATCGGAGCGGTGATGGTGGGTGTCGGCGTCACGGGATACCCGGAGGCCGGAAAGAGCCTAACCTCGGTATATGACCACGAGAAGCACGTATTCGAGCAATCTCGACAAGCAAGCGTCGGGCGACGACCAGGCGAACGCAAAGCGGGTCATTGACACCCATATCAAGGATCTCTGGGAATTGGAGGACGGCTGGAAAGGGGCTGGTTCGCTGGCGCCGACGGCCCCGGCCAAAGCGTTCTTCGAGTTGTACTGGGACGGCCTGAGCAGCTCGTACTGGACCGAGTCCACACCATCTGCCACGGCGGCCGGTGGTTTGAGCATGCAGTGGGAACGCGACAAACGTGGTTACACCGCGGACATCCTGCCCGGCGGCGAACTGCAGCTGACGGTCACCGAGACCAACCCGGCCGACAACGCAGAACTCCTGATCGCAGAACCGACACCCGTCATGTTGCGCAAGTTCGTCATGCGGGGCCTGCCGATCGACTGAGTGTCAGACCGCGCCGGGGAATCCGTGTTGCCGCCATGCCTCGTAGATCACGATGCTGGCCGCGTTGGCCAGATTGAGGGAGCGGCGGCCGGGCAGCATCGGGATGCGGACCGTTTCGGTGATGTGCGGATCGGCCAGTACCTGGTCCGACAGTCCGGTGGGCTCCGGACCGAACAACAGCACATCGCCCGCTTCGTACTTGATGTCGGTATAAAACGTATCGGCATGGGCGGTGAAGGCGTACACCCGTTTGGGGGCGAGCGCACCCCACGCCGTCAGCAGATCGGAGTGGACACTCACCGTCGCCATGTCGTGGTAATCGAGTCCGGCCCGTTTGACCTTTGGCTCCGAGAGGTCGAATCCGAGTGGTTCGACCAGGTGGAGTTCACACCCGGTGTTGGCGGCCAATCTGATCGCGTTGCCGGTGTTGGGCGGGATACATGGTTCGTGAAAAAGCATTCTGAACACCTGTGAAGCTTGCCCCACCGGCACTGCGGACCGACTTCTGGGGGTTGAGAGGTGGAGCGTTTGGGCGCAAGGGCACCCCGGTGTAAACAGAGGGCATGACTGACGTGGCCGAGGGTGAACAGTTCGACTATGCCGATTTCTCGGGGGAGACCTGGGAGGACCGGGAGTTCGTCAACTGCAGTTTTGTCGAGGCCGATATGAGTGAATTATCCACTCGCACAGTGATTTTCACCGACTGCGACTTCACCGGTGTCAACCTGTCGTTCTCGAAACACGTCTCCAGCGCGTTCCGGAACTGCCACTTCGAACGCGCGCATCTGAACAAGACCGAGATCACCGACTGCAGTTTGCTGGGGTCGGTTATCACCAACTCCCGGGTTCGGCCGATGAAAATCGTCGACAGCGATCTGTCACTCATGTCCATCGGCGGCCTGGACCTGTCGGGTGTGGTCTTGAGCCGTTGTCGCCTGCGCGAGGCGAACCTGTCGGATTCGAATCTCACCGGCGCAGACCTCACCGGGTCCGACCTGACCGGCGTCCGAGCGATCGGGACGAAGCTGGGTCAGGCGAATCTTCGGGGTGCGAGAATTGATCCGATGCTCTGGCTGCAGGCCAAGGTCACCGATTCGCTCGTCGACCACGGCCAGGCGATGGAATTCGCGGCGGCACACGGACTCAACATCGGAGGTTGAACGCTGTGGCAAAGCCTGCGATCTCCCCGGTGCGATGGACGCCCACGCCGGCATCGACCGCAGGCTGGCCACAGGCGCAGGAACCCGAGATCTCGGTCATCGACGTCGAGTCCGATTCACCCGAGGACGTTGTTGTCGACGACCGGGGGCGGATCTGGACCGGGGCGATCGGCGGCGACATCATCTGCATCGATCCCGACTCCGGGCGGTGGCAGGCGGTCGCGACAACGGGCGGGCGACCACTGGGTCTGGAAGTCCTCGGTGCGCGCCTGTTCATCTGCGACAGTGAACGCGGCCTGCTCCAGATGAACCTCGACACCTACGCGATCGAGACGATCATCGAAGAGGCCGACGGTGTGCCGTTGACGTTTTGCTCCAACGTGATCGTCACCGAGCACACCGGCGGAATCGATCCCCGGCCGCGCGAGCTCTACGTCAGCCAGTCCACCACGCGATTCGGCTACGACCACTACAAGGCCGACATCATCGAGCATTCCGCGACGGGCCGGCTGATCCGGGTCAGGTTCGACGACGATCTCCGGCCGACGGCCACCGTTGTCATCAATGACCTGCAGTTCGCCAACGGGATCGTCGCGCACGGCGGGCTTCTGCACGTCGCCGAAACCGGTGACTATTGCGTGAGGTCGTACAGCCCGACGACGGGTGAGCAGGCGGTGACCATCGATCGGCTGCCCGGGTTCCCGGACAACGCCTCGATCAGCGCCGACGGTGAGCACATGTGGCTGGCGATGGCGGGCATGCGAAGTCGGCCGCTGGAACTTCTCGCCAAATATCCGCGGCTGCGAAAGTTGATCTGGCGCGTACCCGACCAATTCCTGCCGGAACCGGTGACCCCGCTGTGGCTGCTGAAGATCGAGTTGCCCGGCGGCCGTGTTGTTGCTGATCACCGAGTGCACATCCCGGGTTTCGGAATGAGCACCGGCGTTGTCGAAACGGGCGGCAAAGTGTGGATCTCGGGTATCGGTTCATCGAAGATCGCGTGGTTTTGGACCCGCTAGATCCATGGCTTGCACACCTCGCGGCCGCGACCTGAAATAGTGGGTGGCGTGAGTGCAGCTGTGTTGGACGGAAAAGCAACCCGTGATGAAGTTTTTGTCGATCTGAAGGTGAGGGTCGACAAGCTCCGTGCCGCCGGAATAGTTCCCGGTCTCGGCACCGTGCTGGTCGGTGAAGACCCCGGCTCACACGCCTATGTGCGTGGAAAGCACAACGATTGCGCCAAACTCGGCATCGCATCGATCCGTAAGGATCTGCCCGCCGACATCACCACCGAGCAGCTCAACGAGGTGATCGACGAGCTGAACGCCGATCCGGCCTGTACCGGGTACATCGTCCAGCTGCCGCTGCCCAAGCATCTCGACGAGAATGCGGCCCTGGAGCGGATCGATCCCGCCAAGGACGCCGACGGACTGCACCCGATCAATCTGGGGCGCCTTGTCCTCGACGGATCGGGGACCTCGTCCGACGCTCCGCTGCCGTGCACCCCGCGCGGCATCCTGCATCTGTTGCGACGGTGCGACGTGCCGATCGCCGGATCACATGTGGTCGTTGTCGGTCGCGGTGTGACGGTGGGACGTCCGATCGGGCTCCTGCTGACCCGCCGGACCGAGAACGCAACCGTCACCCTGTGTCACACCGGCACCGCAGACCTCGCTGCGGAGGTGTCGCGGGCCGACATCGTGATCGCTGCCGCGGGCGTGGCAGGCCTCATCACTGCCGACATGGTCAAGCCCGGTGCAGCCGTGGTCGACGTGGGTGTCAGTCGGACGGATGAAGGTTTGGTCGGCGACGTCGATCCCGGCGTCTGGGACGTCGCCGGGCATGTCTCACCAAACCCCGGTGGTGTGGGCCCGCTCACACGCGCCTTCCTGATGGCCAATGTCGTCGAGCGCGCCGAATCCGCATTGCCGCGGATTTGATTCGGTATGAGCAGTAGGTCGGCCGCGGGCGAGGGGGCAGCAACAAGCGCCAGTCGTGCGCGTGCCCGCCGTCTCCACCGGGTCCGGCGGTTGCGAGGTGTGCTGGTCCAGATACCTTTCGTCGCCGTGATGGCGCTGGTCGTGGTGGCCGCGATTTTCCTGATCTTCGACCGCTGGCGTCGAGGAACGTTTGTCCTCGGTTCGGCAGCGCTGCTGGCGGCGTTTCTGCGGGCGATTCTGCCGACTTCGCGTGTCGGTCTCCTCGAGGTACGTGGACGGATGTCCGACGTCTCGACGATGGTGACGTTGGGCATCGCCATCCTCTGGTTGTCGACCTCGATCGACCCTTTGGGCACAGATTGATTACAATGGTTCTCGTTGCTGCACTTTTCGGTTGACTATCGTAAAGACGAAATGTCTTGACGCCGACCGGAATCATGCGGCAGGGGGCTGTCCGGCAACGGCAGTGAGCACGTCGGGGGTGTGAATCAGACAGCAACTGGGCCCCACCGAGCCATCCGCGATCGGAATGAGGACCATGAGCACGTCACTGGGTTTGTCTGCGGGAAGTGGAATGATCCACTGTGTCCTGCTGACGACCGATGACAATGGCCGCCAGAGTTCGATCAACCGCGTCATCGACGTCGATGTCACCGATGGCTTGACCCGCGCCGGCCGTGTGAACTCAGGCATCGACCTGATGCTGGGTAACGCGCAGGACCGTGGTGGCAGGGTCGGGCCGATCGGTGTGGCCTACCGCACGGACGAGCAGGCACGTGAAATAGCTTCCCGCGGAACCGGTGCCAAACGGCAGATCCAACTGATCGCCGAAACAGAAGCTGTCGCACATCAATTGCGTTCCACCGGCGAGATCAGCCGGTTCGCCTCGGTGGTTGTCGTGGATCTCGGTGACACCGGAATGAGCATGTACACGCTTGATCCGCGGACCGGACGGACCTCAGGCCTGCAGCGGAGCCAGGCGATGTCGGGCACCGCCCTCGACGCGCTGCTCGTGCAGGAATACAGCAACAACGGTCGCCTACGCGGGCGTCGCAGGTCAGTGCTCAGCAGCTGCCGGACCGCCAAAGAAGAACTGTCCGTGAGTGTATCGACGTCACTGGTGATCGGTGGCTCGGCAGATCTCGGAACTCTCACCCGATCATCGTTCGAAAACCTTGCCCGGCCGATGGCGCAGGCAGCTGCCACAGCGGTTGCCGACTACGTGGCGGCGTCCCGGGCTGACGCGATCGTCCTCATCGGTGGCATCGCAAACATCCCGCTGGTGCGCGCTCTCATCTCAGAAGCGGTGGGTGCCGAGACGGTACTTCCGCACGGCCCGGAATCGGTTGCGGCCACCGGTGCGGCCAGGCTGGCCGCGGCGACCACCAAACTCGCCGGACTCACCTTCATCGGCGGACGGCGCAGCCGGGACTGGTTGTCTGCGGCGCCGCTCGCCATGTTCGGTGCGTTGCTCGCCGGTGCCCTGATGACCGTCTACGCGGTCGGATCGTCGCTCGCGGGCAATCCGTCGACACCGACGACGCAGTCGGCATCTCCGACGGTGCCGTCCGCCACCACGGCGGCGCCACCGCAGACCACGACCTCGCCGATCCGTTCGCAGGTCACCCTGACACCGACGCCGACCACCACAACCGGTGAGGTGGCGGTGCCGCCGACCAGTCGCGGAAAAGAGGATCTGGGCTGGGCGACAACGGAATTGCCGCCGGCGGCAGGTCCGTCGGATTCGCCGACGAGGACACTGAATCCGTCGCTGATCCCGTTCCCGTTGCCGAGTATCACATGGCCGCCCGGACTGGTGCCGCCGTCCATTCCACCGCCGGAATCGCTTGCGCCCGAACAACCTTCGACGACCGAACCTAATTCATCGCCGGACGCTCTGCCACCACCGCCGGCCTTCGCTCCACCGGCACCGTCTGATATTCCGGGTTCCGGTGACACGCAGTCGGATTCCGTGCCGACCTCGCCGCCCGCGACCTGAACCGGTCAGCCTCGGGCGAGGTCGAGAGTCTTCTTGAGAAGTTCTGAGACCGCATCGTATTCGGTGAGGAATCCGTCGTGGCCGTTGTCGGAATGCACCACCTGCAACCCGTCGACGCAGCCGGGCATGAATTCGGCCAACTCGATCTGCTGGCGCAGGGGATAGAGCCGGTCGGAGTCGATTCCGCCGATCACGACGGGCACGTGGCAACTCCGCAGTGCGGCCTCGACGCCACCGCGACCCCGTCCGACGTCGTGGTGGTTGAGGACCTCGGACAGCACCACATAGCTGCCCGGATCAAACCGATGTACAAGTTTGTCGGCCTGGTGCTCGAGGTAGCTCTGCACCGCGTAGCGGCCACCGTGCAGTGGATCCTCTTGTCCCTGAGGGAGATTCTCGAACCGCTGGTCGAGTTCGGGTTCATTTCGGTAATACATGTGCGCGATGCGGCGGGCGATACCGAGCCCCGATGTGGGAGTCCGGCCGGTACCGTGGTAATCGCCGTTCTGCCAGTTGGCATCTGCCTTGATGGCCGCGATTTGTGTTGTCTGCGTACCGATCTGGTCTGCCGAAGCACGAGCGCCGACGGCGAGGATCAGGCCGCTACGCACGCGCTCGGGGTAGCCGACCACCCATTCGAGGGCACGCGCGCCACCCATCGAGCCGCCGAGGACGGCTGCGACGGAATCGATCTGCAATGCATCGAGCAATGCCACCTCGGCGCGGACCTGGTCGAGCACGGTGATGTGCGGGAATCGTGAACCCCACACTTGCCCTTCGGAATCCAGTGATGCCGGGCCGGTCGAACCGCGGCACCCGCCGAGGACGTTGGCCGACACGACACACCATTCGTCGGTGTCGACTGCGGCGCCCGGGCCGATCAGCCCATCCCACCAACCGGGGGAGGGCTGATCGGGACCGGCGGGTCCTGTCGCATGGGAGTCGCCGGTCAGGGCATGCAGTGCCAGAACTACATTGTCGCGGGTGGGCGAGAGTGTGCCCCAGCGTTGGAACGCCAGGGTCACATTCTCGATCTGTCCACCGTTGTCCAGCGAAATCGGGCCGACCGGCACACTGGTCAGCTGCCCATCAGGCAGGGATTCCCAGTCCGGATGGGTTCGTGATGGCGTGTGCGGGTCGATGCTCACCTCACTTGGCCGCAGTGAAGCCCGAGTCGAGGTCGGCGATGATGTCGACGACGTTCTCGATACCCACCGCCAACCGGACCAGTCCGGGGGTCACGCCGGCAGCGAGCTGCTCTTCGGCGATCAGCTGGGAGTGGGTGGTCGATGCGGGGTGGATGACCAGCGACCGCACATCGCCGATGTTGGCGACATGGCTGTGCAGCGTGAGGGCGTCGACAAACCGCTTGCCGGCGTCCACCCCTCCGACGATCTCGAAGCCGATGATCGCGCCCTGACCACGCGGAGCCAATTCCTGGCCACGCTTGTACCAGCGTGAGGACTCGAGGCCGGCGTAGGCCACCGACTCCACCTGCGGGTGCTCGGACAGGTACTTGGCCACTGCCTGAGCATTCGACACGTGGCGCTCGATCCGCAGGCTGAGGGTTTCGAGGCCCTGCGCGATGAGGAACGCGTTGAACGGCGAAATGGCGGCACCGGTGTCGCGCAGCCACTGCACGCGGGCCTTGAGGGCGAAGGCCGGAGCGCCGAGATCGGCGAACACTGCGCCGTGGTAACTCGGGTCCGGGGTGGTGAAACCGGGGAACAGGTCCACACCGTCACGCTGGCCGCGCCAGTCGAAGGTGCCGCCGTCGACGATGACGCCGCCGATGGCAGTGCCATGTCCGCCAAGGTATTTCGTGGCCGAATGGACCACGATGTCGGCGCCGTGGGCCAACGGGTTGATCAGGTAAGGGGTGGCGACGGTGTTGTCGACGATCAGGGGCAGACCGGCCTCGTGGGCGACAGCAGAGATGCCGGGCAGGTCGAGGATTTCGTTGTTCGGGTTCGAGATGGTCTCGCCGAACAGCGCGCGGGTGTTGGGCTGGATTGCCGCGCGCCAGCTGTCGAGGTCCTCGGGGTCATCGACAAAGCTGACCTGGATGCCGAGCTTGGGCAGTGTGTAGTGGAAGAGGTTGTATGTGCCGCCGTAGAGACGGGGGCTCGACACCACGTGGCCACCGTTTTCGACGATGTTCAGGATCGAGTACGTCTCGGCGGCCTGGCCCGAGGCGACGAGCAGTGCTGCGACGCCGCCTTCGAGGGATGCGATGCGCTGTTCGACGGCGTCCTGGGTGGGGTTCATGATGCGGGTGTAGATGTTGCCCGGCTCGGCCAAGCCGAAAAGATTTGCGGCGTGCTCGGTGTCGCGGAACGTGTACGACGTGGTCTGGTAGATCGGAAGGGCGCGGGCGGAAGTCGCCGAATCCGGGCTCTGGCCAACATGGACCTGCTTGGTTTCAAAGCTCCAGTTGTCAGCTGGATTGACGTCTGTGTCAGACATGTAGGACTTCTCTTTCTTGGTCGGTAGGGCATCCAATTAGAGGGTCCGACCATCCGGACCCGCGCTTGCCGCGGCGAACCGCAACCTGGTCGTCACCCGGAGCACCCCACCGCGGATGGAGGGTTGCCGGTCAGCTAGCCGGGGCTTGTCGCTGACACTCAGGACCTGGCCAAAAGGATATAACACGCGTCGGAGCCGCTGAGAACCCTCTCGCGCACCTCAATTGCTCCCCGTTTCCGGGCCGATGGATCGCGTATCGTCCTTGCACCGAAACCCCGGGCCCTGGGGTTCCGTTTTCGGGATTCACATGTTCGGAGGATATCTGAGAACAGGTGTTGTCTTTTACGATTGCTTCTCGGGAGTAGCGACCATTCTTTCGAAGCTCTCGGCTCTTCGCGTCAGATAATCCAGGGGGTTCGGAAATGGGTTCGCATACGAAGCGGGCTCGCGCCCGGGACCGATCTGCGGCCCGGCGTCGTGCGATGGCCGCTACGGCAACTGTGGCGGTGACCCTGCCTGTTCTGGGATTCCTGGCTCAGCCGGCTGGTGCAGCGGAGGATTCGGTCGACTGCGCGAAGGGGCGCGTGTTCGTCGTGCCCGGAACCGCGGATCCCAACTCCATCCACACAGCGGGACTGGAGACTCGCTACGGAACCGAAGGCAAGGACTACCGCATCGAGATCATCGACTATCCAGGTGTCCTGTGGCCTCTCGGTGGGACGTCCTACGACCAAAGCGTTGAATTGGGTATAGAGAACCTCGAGACCGCGGTGGCGGTCTATCACGAGGCTTGTCCAGACCAGCCTGTCGTGATCGTCGGCTATTCCCAGGGCGCCCGCATCGCCGGCGATGTGTTGTCCGAGATCGGCCGCGGCGAGAGCCCTGTATCGATCGACCCGACTCAGGTGACCGGTGAGTTGTACTCAGATCCTCGTCGTACGGGGGATGCCGAAGGCCGCGGGGTCGAACTGATCCTTCCGGCCGTGATCCCCGGCATCACGATGAATGGTGCACGCGAGGGTTTCGGTGCCGCGAAAGTCACGCAGTTCTGCGTCGAAGGCGATCCGATCTGCGATCTCCAGGACCCGTTGCACTACCCGCTCCGCGCCGTCGACGGCTTGCTCGGCTACTTCGTCAAACATCTGACCTATGACGATGACATCTCCAAGGGGCCCGACGCCAGCGAGAACTCGCCGCGTGACGTACTCATCCCGTCCGATCCCGCGATCGGGGTCATCCTCGAGAGCCTCGGATTGCCGTTCCGATACATCGCAGTCGACAACCCTCTGCAGTTTCCAGACCTCGCAGTCCTTCGTCCGCTCTTCCATGCCGTGAATCAGTTCCTTCCACCGCTGCCGTACCTCGGGCATGGCGCGTACCTTCCTGACCTATGGGTCCTTCGCGACGCACTGTCGGGAAGTCCGGCTGCCTGGCAGGCCATCGGCGACAGCACGATCAGCATCTTGCGGTACCCGGAGAACTTCGTCCGCGATTGGATCGCGGAGATCGATCGGCAACTCGACCAGCTCGACGGCGCCCGCCTCGGGATCGTACCGGCGCCGACGGTGGCGAATGCGACGCAGCGGACCACGGATTCAGCGGCCTCCGAGTCGGTGTGGATCGAGCCGCATGACCTGACGCCGACCACCCGGCCTGAGGCGGAACCTGCGGAGACCACGCCGGCCCCGACCGAGCCGGCCCCGAGTGTCGAAGCCCGGGATGCCGAGCCCGCGAACACCCCATCTCCGTCCCCCGATCCCGCCTCGGTCGAGCGGTCCGGTGGCGGCGCCGAGCAGGACGTTGATCCGGTGGCTGAAGACGAGCCATTCGGCGATGTGGATGCGGCCACAGAGGACCCCGCTGCGGCCTGACGCGGTTGCATCACGGCTCTCGGCACCATCGTGGAGGTCGCAATCTTCGTCCCCTCGAGCAGGGTCGGAGGGAAATGTTCCCTCGGAGGTACCTGCGAGGGATGAAAGTGGACGGTCGCCCTTAGCCCTGATGGGTAGATTCGAGATTCCCGGGCTGTGGGTCAGTTCACGTCCGTTTCCGGAATGACCCGGGACTGCCTAGGGTTGGCACCGTAGTCACGTTGGCAATGTCGCCGTCGCACCCCGATCACGCCCGAGAGGTTCAATCATGTCTGCGCTCAGCACTGTCGTCCCCGAAGTCTCGGGGCCGATGCGTGGCAGTAGACGCACGGTCATCCTGGCGTTGTCGCTGGGGGCGTTCGGTATCGGTACGACCGAGTTCGTCGCGATGGGACTGCTGCCGTACATCGCCGGTTCGCTGGGGACCAGTGAGCCGACGGCCGGGCACGTGATCTCGGCCTACGCGCTCGGCGTTGTGGTGGGTGCTCCGATGATTGCCGCCCTCACCGCCCGAATGTCGCGGCGCACGTTGCTGATTGCACTGATGGTCGCGTTCACCGTGGGCAACGCCGCCACCGTGCTCGCCCAGAACTACGGCACATTGATGGCCGCCCGGTTCGTCGCCGGACTGCCGCACGGCGCCTACTTCGGCGTGGCCGCCCTCGTTGCCGCGCATCTGGCGGGTCCCGAATCGCGGGCAAAAGCGGTGGGGCAGGTGATGGTCGGCCTGAGCGTCGCCAATGTCGTCGGGGTACCGGTGGCGACCTGGCTCGGTAGTGCGCTCGGCTGGCGGTCGGCGTTTGTGGTCGTGGTGGTGATCGGGCTGCTGACGATTGTGGCCCTGTACATGTTCTTGCCGGCACTGTCCGATATGAAGATCACCAATCCGATGACCGAACTCGGGGCGCTGAAACGTCCGCAGGTCTGGTTTGCACTCCTCATCGGCATCGTCGGATTCGGCGGCATGTTCGCCTTTTACACCTACATCAGCACCGCATTGACCAGCGTGTCCGGTGTACCCGAATCGTTTGTCCCGTTCGCCCTGATGCTGTTCGGCCTGGGCATGGTGGCCGGCAACATCCTCGGCGGAGCTCTCGCCGATCGTGGCGTGGTGAGGGCGATATTCATCTGTCTCGTCGCCATCATGGTGGTACTGATCGCGTTCGCATTGCTGGCGGCCAACCCATGGGCAGCGCTGATCCTGACCTTCTTCATCGGGTTGACCGGGGTCGCGTTGACGCCCGCATTGCAGATCCGCCTGATGGATGTCGCCGAGGATGCGCAGACCCTGGCCGCGGCGCTGAACCACTCGGCCCTCAACGTCGCGAACGCGAGTGGGGCGTGGATGGGCGGGCTCGTGATCGCGGCCGGCTACGGGTACCGGGCGCCGTCGTTGCTCGGTGCGGGGCTGGCGCTCGCCGGACTCGCCGTGCTCGGGCTGGCCGTGCTCTATGCCCGCAGATCCACTGTCGCAGGGCGCACGTAGGCTCGCCCGACGTGACCACAATCGTGACGACGATCAACGTGAACGGCATTCGCGCAGCGGTGAAACACCGCTCCGAACGCAACCTGGGTCTGATCCCGTGGCTGCGGGATACCAACTCGGACCACGTGCTGATGCAGGAGACGCGGGCGAGCGAAGATCAAGTGGCCGAGGCATTGGCCCCGATTCTCGACGACGGCTGGTTCCTGAGCCTCAACGAGTCGTCGGTCAAGGGGCACGCGGGCGTGGCGATCCTGTCGCGCAGCCAACCGGACAAGGTGCGAGTCGGTTTCGGCAGCAGCGAATTCGACGACACCGGGCGCTACATCGAAGCCGATTTCGGCTCTCTGACCGTGGCGAGCCTGTATCTGCCCAAAGGCGCCGCCGACGGCGACAAACGCGACGCGAAGTTCCGCTTCCTCGACGAGTTCGGTGAGCACTTGGCCACTCTCGGCCGAAAACGCCGGGGTGTGGTGGTCGGCGGCGACTGGAACATCGCGCCCACCGCCCTGGATCTGAAGAACGCCAAGGGCAATGTGAAGAGCCCCGGCTTCCTGCCGGAGGAACGCGCCTGGGTGGCCGGGGTCCTCGACTCCGGATGGCGTGATGTCGCCCGGGATCTCGCCGGTGAGGTCGCCGGGCCGTACAGCTGGTGGAGCTGGCGGGGCAAGGCATTCGACAACGATTCCGGCTGGCGGATCGACTATCAGCTCGCGAACAAGGCGATGGCCGCGACTGCGACGAAGTCCTGGGTCGATCGCGCCGGAGCCTACGATCTGCGGTGGTCAGACCACGCGCCGGTCACCGTCGAGTACGCCTGAGGATCGAGTGCGCCGGGTACCGGGTGCGGTGCGATGAAATGCGGTGGCGGGCGGATGAGAGAATTCGAACGTGAGTGAATCGGCAACCGAAACCAAGCCCGCCCGGCGCAAGAGAGTCCTGTCGGGTATCCAGCCCACCAGCGACTCGTTCCATCTGGGGAACTATCTGGGTGCGGTCCAGCAGTGGGTGACGTTGCAGGATGAGTTCGAGCAGGCGTTCTACTTCATCCCGGACATGCATGCGATCACCACCGCGCACGACCCCAAGGCCCTCCGGGATCGTTCGCGCCGCAGCGTCGCCCAATTGCTGGCGCTGGGTGTCGATCCGGCCCGCTCGACCATCTACCTGCAGTCACACGTACCGCAGATCGCTCAATTGACCTGGGTGCTCTCGTGTATCACCGGTTTCGGTGAGGCCAGCCGGATGACGCAGTTCAAGGACAAGTCGGCCAAGCAGGGTGCGGATCAATCGAGCGTCGGGTTGTTCACCTACCCGATCCTGATGGCCGCCGACATCCTGACGTTCCAGGTCGATCAGGTCCCGGTCGGCGAAGATCAGCGCCAGCATCTCGAGCTGACCCGTAATCTGGCCCAGCGCTTCAACTCTCGCTTCGGCAAGACATTCATCGTTCCGGAGGCCTACATCGTCGCCGAGACCGCGAAGATCTACGACCTGCAGAACCCGTCGGCGAAGATGAGCAAGTCGGCGGAGTCCGATGCCGGTCTGATCAACCTGCTCGACGAACCGAAACGGTCGGCGAAGAAGCTTCGTTCGGCGGTCACCGACAACGGTCGCGAGATCGTTTTCGACCGCGAGAACAAACCCGGTGTCAGCAATCTGCTGACCATCCAGTCCGCGTTGACCGGTAAGTCGGTGGACGACATCGTCGCCGGCTATGACGGTCAGGGCTACGGACAGCTCAAGGTCGACACCGCCGAGGCGCTCAGTGAGTTCGTCATCCCGTTGCGGGCCCGTTTCGACGAACTGATGACGGATCCGGCGCAGCTCGACCAGATTCTGGCCGCGGGCGCGCAGAAGGCTCGTGAAGTGGCCGCACGAACCCTGGCAACTGTCTATGACAAGGTGGGATTTGTAGCTCCTGTACCGCTCGACTGAACACCGAACGGGGAACCAGATGTCACAAGCCGGCGGGCGCGAGAACCGTATGCCTGATGGTGTGGACAAGCCGTCGTTTCTCGAGAAGCAGCGGGTCCGGTATCGGTGGTTTGACCACATCATGGAAGCTGCGACGCGATATCAGGGTTCCAAAGGCGACTATTTTGCCGCCGGGACGACGTACTTCAGTGTCTTTGCGCTGTTCCCGCTGTTGATGATCGGGTTCGCCGCGGCCGGCTTCGTGTTCGCCAACAACCCGGAGCTGCTCGACAAGGCGCAGGACAAGATCGCAGACTCGGTCGACGGCAGCATGGGGAAAGAGCTCACCGACCTGATGGACCAGGCCATCGCGTCCCGCGCCACGATCGGGGTCCTCGGTCTCCTGATCGCCCTCTATGCCGGACTCGGGTGGATGGCCAATCTCCGGATGGCGCTCACCGTCCAATGGGGGCCGGAACCGGAAAAGGCCGGCGTGGTGAAAACCAAGCTCGCCGACCTCGGCGCGCTCCTCGGGCTGTTCCTGGCCATGCTCGTCACCTTCTCGCTGTCGGCGTTGTCCAGCAGCAGCTTTGCTCATCAGGTCCTGGAGTGGCTGCACGCCGACGATCTCCCCGGTGTGTCGTGGGCGCTGCGCGGCGTATCCCTCGTGCTCTCGATCATTGCGTCGTGGCTCCTGTTCACCTGGGTGATCGCCAAACTGCCGCGAGTGGCGCTACCCCTGCGCAACGCGTGGAAGGCCGGTTTGCTCACCGCGGTGGCGTTCGAGATCTTCAAACAGGTCGGGAACATCTACCTGCAGGCAGTCGTGAACGGTCCCGCGGGTGCCACATTCGGTCCGATCCTGGGCATCATGGTCTTCGCCTACATCACCACCCGGATCGTCCTGTTCGCCACCGCTTGGGCGGCCACCGATCCGCGCAACCGCAAGTACGAGGCCACACCGGTTCCGGATCGGGTGGTCATCAGCCCGCGCGTCGAGGTCCGCGACGGACTGTCCGGGCGCGGAGCCGCCGCGGCCGTCGGTGCCGGTGTGGTTGCGGCATTGGGCATTTCGGCGGCCGCGCGACGCAAACGCTGACGTGAACCCGACGGTCGAACAGGGCGATTCAGGATCGCTTGCCCAGCCGTAGCCCGGCGTAGACCAGCGCCACCACGATCAGCGTGCCGATGAGACCGATGGTCAGCTTGGCCGTCCCCGACAAGCCGTCAGAGGTCAGGTCGTCGGCCGATGCGTTGTCGCCCGTGCCCGGAGGGTCTGATTCCGACAATTCCTCGATCAGGTCGTCGGGTCCGTCGATCAGGACCCCGATGTTCTGATCGGCCGGCTGTGCGAAGCCGTAGTCGAGCAGCGCCTCGGCCTGACGCCAGTACGAACCGTAGCTGTCGTTGAGGCCATACATCTGGACCACCAGAATTTGCCTCCCGTCGCGTTCGGCCACACCGACAAATGTCTTGCGCGCATCGTCGGTATAGCCGGTCTTGCCGGCGACCGTTCCCTCGTAGTCGTAGAGCAATTGGTTCATGTTGTAGAGGTCGATGCCACGATCGCCCGTGGGTGTGGTCTCCGGGACGGTCTCGGTGGAATTGCCGCCGTCGGACGCCGACGGTGTTTCGGTGGGCATGCCCGGGTAGCCGGGGAAGCGGGCCTGATCTTGCTCCGAGATCTCGACGAAATCAGGATTCTGCATGGCTGCCCGGAAGATCACGGCCTCGTCATACGGGGACGTGCTCATCCCCGGTGCATCAAGACCCGACGCGGATGCGGCCCTGGTGTCTTGGGCGCCGAGGTGCGCAGCCATCGCATTCATCTTCTCCAGCGTCGCCTCGGTGCCACCGAGCTTGCGCGCCAACGCATTCGCACAATCATTTCCGGACACCAGCATCAGCCCGGTGAGCAGGTCGTGCACGGTGTACGTGCCACCGGGTCCGACTCCGGCGGCGTCACCTTCCACCTCGTCGTCCGCCTGTGTACCCAGGACGGTGTCGTCGAGATCCAGTTCGTCGAGCACCACGAGGGCCAGTAGCACTTTGATGGTGCTGGCCGGTCGGTAGCGCCCGTGTGGGTCCTTGGCGGCCAGCACCGTCCCCGAGGTCAGGTCCGCGATCAACCAGGCGGCCGAGGTCAGCCCCTCGGGCGCCGGCGCGGCACCCGCGGCGAGGACAACACCACAGGCGCCGAGTTCATCTCCACCGATCGGCGGATCGGGAACCGGCAGCGGGGCCGGCGTGGTGTCTCCGGCGGGAACGACCTCGGATTCGTCAACCGGCGGAACAGGTGTGGTCTGGTATGGGCACGCGTCGGTCACCGTTTCAGGCGCCGGCGAGGCGCCCACCGGCGACGTGGTGGTCACGGGATCGGCCGTGGACAATGCGGTGCCGCCGATACCGGTGAGCAGGAGTGACGCCGCCAATAGTGCCGCGGCGCGTGTCATGGGTCGGATCATCGCACCGGACATTACCGCCGCCGGGGCGCGGCGGTACCTCCGAGCCGCGAGAATACTGTCGAATTGACCTTCTCGACTTCCGTTCACCCGGCACTAGGATGCGGTGATGAGCCGCGCACGAGCCTTCGGTCGGTACGTGCCGAGTGTGCGTGGACCGGTGCCCAAGCTCGTGGTCGCGTCGATGGTCTCGGTGGTCCTGATCGCCTCCTGCGGTTCCACCGACACACCCCCGCCGAGTGGTGTGCGGGTCGAGACCACCGGCGACGGATTCCTTCTCGACGGAGATCCCTGGTGGCCAACCGGTTTGAACGCCTACCAATTGGGCACCGACTGGTCGGTCAACGAGGGGTGCGGAGCGCAGGTCGATCTGGATGCGTACTTCAAGGCGCTTCCGGACTCGTCGATCACCAGGTTCGATCTCTATTCGTCGATGGCGGTCGACAAGGACACCGGACAACTCGATTTCGGTCCACTCGACGCCGTCTTCGATGCGGCGCAGCGCCACGATCAACTTCTGGTCCCGGTACTGGCATCGGGTGAAGGTGCTTGTGAGGACCTCACATTCAAGGATCGCGACTGGTATGAGCAGCACTGGGACGAGCCTGGCGCCGTCGCCACCGGGGCCGATGCGAAGTCGATGTCCTATGCACAGTGGCTCGACACCGCTGTTGTTCGTTGGGGCGGCCGGAGTTCGCTGGCCGGATGGGAGTTGATGGGTGAGCCCGAGACCAGTTACTGCGGCAACGACTCGTGCGCGTGGCAGGACCGCGTCTGTCCGGACGATGCCGCCGCAGTGTTGCGGACCTTTTTCGACGCGGCCGGTGCCCGGTTGCGGGCACTGGACCCGGACACGCCCATCTGGGCCGGCTTGGCCGGGGGAGGTCAGTGCGGTGCGCAGGGACAGGAGTACGAGTTCGTCGCCCGGTCGGACGGTATCGACGTGCTCGACTACCACGACTACGGGCCGGTGGGTGTGCCGCTTCCCGGTGATCCCGACAACGGACTGGCGCGGCGAATCGCACAGGCCAGGGCCGTGGGGAAGCCGCTGATCGTTGCCGAGATCGGCGAGGAGGCCGGGTCGTGTCGGACATTGTCCGCGCGCGCCGCCGACCTCAAGGCAAAGGTCGACGCACAGCGGACCGCCGGCACGGCCGGCGCCCTGTTCTGGTCATTTGTGCCGGACCCGCGTACCGACGAGTGCACCCTCGACATCGGGCCCGGTGACCCGCTGTTCGGTCTCCTCGGGAAGCTGCCGGATCAGTCCTCGACCTCGGCAAGCACTCGGTAGATGCGCCATTCCGGTTGGTTTTCACCGTCATTGGGGACTTCGAGGGCGAGTGTGGCGATGTCGGCGCCGGTCTCGTAGAGCGTCGGATACCGAATGTTGAGCGCGTCCGATTCGCCGCGTCCGGAATTGGGCACCGCCAGGAGATACTGGACATTGTTCGCCGCCGGATCGTTGAGGATCGCGGTGAAGTCCTGATCTGAGGGCACCACAAAGGTTTTGGGTTTCGTCGACGCGACCACCACCGCGAATCCGTACACCGTGTCGGCGAGGACCGAGCCCTCGGGCAGGTCGAGGCCATCGAGGTATTCCGCCATCCCTCGTTCGGTGGAGAAAGTGGCGGCGATCCGGTGTTCGGTTGCTTTGCGCTCGGAGACGTTGTCGGGCTCCGGCGCCAGGATGGCTCCGAGGCCGTATTCCTGCGGCGCGTGTTCGGGATTGCTCATCGCCCAGGCCGAGCTCGGAACGGTCACCGCAAGGAGAAGTGCCGAGGCCGTGAATGCGGACCATACCCGGAGCCGGCCGGTCCGGTTTGGCGACCCCGGAAAACGGTCGGGTGAGAGTGATTGCCGGGGGGCATATTTGCCGCGCCGTTTGGTGATGGTGCAGGCCCTCGGCGGCAGGAGGAGCACTGCCATGGTCGCCGCCATCGGGAGGGCGAGGATGTAGAACCGCAGGAATCCGAACGTCGAACCACTGGCGTAGCTGTATGCCTGGAAGGTGAGGACCGCGCCGAACACAAAGAGCGGGAACAGCAATGGGACCCAGTCATGGCGCCACCATCCGGCCACACCCGACAGGATCGCGAGTGGGATCAACGTCGGCGCCAGCATCACGGTCGAGGTCAACGCGAACTCGAGGCCGGGGATGAACTCCGTGGGTGTCTGTGTACCTGATTGCTGCAAGATCGCCGAATTACCGTACTGCGAGCTGAATTGGGCAAACGCCTGGCCGGTGATCAGCCAACTCGTGACGGCCCAGCCGAGGAAGGCGAAGAACCCGGGCAGGACGATCAAACCACCGTCGAGCATTGCTCGCTTCCAGCGTAGGTGCTTGGCACTGCGAGCCGCCGTGATCGCACCGACCAGGATGGACGCAGCGGCGATCGCGGCGACGGCGTCGTAGCGGGTGAGATAGCCCAGTGCCAAAGCGATTCCGGCGGCGGCGAGGTGGTGGACGTCGTCGTCTGTGGCCCAGGCGATCAGGCGTCGGACCGCCCAGCATGTGAAGAAGATGAACGGAGCTTCGCTCATTCCGTTCGACGCGTAGAACAGGATCATCGGGTTGAACGCGAACACCGCTGTGATGAAAAGGGTGAAAGTGCGTGGAAGTGCACGGTCCGAACCGATTCCGAAGATCTGAACCGCCGCGCCCGCCATGAACAGCGAGGACATGATCGAGCCGGAATAGGCGAACTCGGTCATCGGCTGCCAGATCCCGCTGAGCGCGACAGTGGGGAGCTGTACCAGGGCGGTCAGCGGCGTGAAGATGAAACCGATGGCGGCGACGTGCGGATCGCGACTGAAGAGGACCGATTGGGCCGCGGACACCCGCGACAATGCATCACCCAGAAGAAATCCGTGGTGGACGCCCAGGAAATATCCGACGCCCAGGTAGACCACTGCGGTGACGAGGTAGATGATTACGCTCAGGCGACGGCTACTGAGCATTGCCCGCCTCTGTCGCCGGATCGTCCGGGTTCACATCGGTCTTGACCGACAGGCCGTGGAAAGTCTTCTCCCAGTATGACGGATTGCGGATCAGCTGATAGCAGCCCTTGGCCGAGGCGATGCTCATCATCACCCAGTAGACGGGAACGGTGAGGACCGGGACCAGCAGATCGGGACGGTCGTCTTCCCGGATGGCGATCAGATTCATGTAGATGGTGGCACCGTTGCCGAAGATGAGCGAGATCAGCGCCGGGAAGTAGATGTACCAGGGGAACACTTCTTCGATGAAAGCCGGCTGTCCGAGAAACCACATCACCGTGATCAACCAGAAGATCAGGTTCAGACAGGCGATGATGGGTGTGCCCATGAGCAGCAGCGTGAATCGGATGAACCCGACGGTACCAATGGCCTTCCAGAGCGTGACGGGCCGCCGTACGTGCACCAGCCAGGTCTGGAGGTACCCCTTGTACCAGCGCGAACGCTGCCGGATCCAGTTGATGTGGTCACTGTTCGCCTCTTCCAGCGTCACCGAGTCGATCACCGCTGTGCGGTAACCGGTTTCGGCGATCCGGACGCCGAGGTCAGCGTCTTCGGTGACATTGAACGGATCCCAGGCGCCGATCTCGCGCAGAACCGAACGCCGCAGGTGATTCGAGGTGCCGCCGAGGGGGATCGGAGACTTGCTCCTCATCAGTCCGGGAAGCAGATATCCGAACCACAGACCGTAGTCGGCGGTGAACCAGCCGCAGAGCAGATTCTGTCTGCCGTTGTGGAACGCCAGTTTTGCCTGCACGCAGGCGATTGTGTCGTCACCTTCGGCGAAGGCGACCACAACTCGGCGCAGTTGCAATGGGTCCGGCAGATCCTCGGCATCGTAGATCGTGACGATGTCACCGGTCGCCAGGTGAAGTCCGTAGTTGCACGCCTTCGGTTTGGTACGCGGGTCGGCGGGCGGGACCAGGACAATCGTGATCGTGTCGACGTCGCCGCAGGCTTGCGCCGCATTGATCGTCACGTCGTCGTCGGCTTCGAGGAGCAACAGGACTTGAAGCTTTTCGGCGGGATATTCGAGTGCGCCCATCGCCCCGATGAGATCGGCGACCACTTCCGGTTCGTTGTAGGCAGGCACCAGGATCGTGTACGCCGGGAGTTCGGAATCAGGTACGGCGCGGGCACGTTCATCGCTGATCGTGATCGGCCCCGAGGCGAGTCCACGCCGGAAGAGCACCAACCGGTCGGCCATTGACCAGACGTATAGCAGCGTGCACAGTCCGATCAGGACTGTCACGGTGGCGATCGGTTGCCAGACGGCACATCCGATCACCACCACACAGAACACGATCAGGACAGCCTTTTGCCATCCGACGATTGCGGTGGATGCCGATCGCAGTGGATCGACGGTCCTTAGACCTTCGATGGCGTCGAACAGCGCCGCTTCCTTGAACTCGTCGCTGTCGGGATCCATGCCCTCCGTGGTCATTCCGACGTTGTGCGGTTGTCCGGATCCGCCCCACTCGATCATGATGATTCCGTCGCCGCGGCGAGTTGTGTGGCCACCAGATCCCGGCCGAACACGGTCAGCAGTCCGGCGTCCTTGAAGTCGGGGTCGTCGTCGGTCGCCACGGAATTGCCGCGGATGAGGACCATGAACACGGTGTTGAGGTTGGACACCAGCGCGTCTTCGGGTTCGGGGAAAGGCGCGCCGGGATCGTGGTTGTCGACCGTCAGCAGGGTGACACGTTGGGCCTGGCTCTTGTTGCGCCACGTCCACGTCAACTTCGTCCAGGTCACGTGCAGGGTGTCGTCGATGACGGTGAACATCTCACCGACGACGCCGTTTCCGAGGTCGACCTCGCGGCCCTCGCTGGTACGGACTGCCTTCATGTCGTAGATGACGCTGTCGGGATAGACGGTGAAGCTGACAGGCGAGGGTGAGGTGACACTGTCGACGACCACGGTGCGCGGGCGGGACAGCTTGTCCCACGCCGGATTTCCTTCCTCGGCCGTCATGTATTGGCGAATCAGGGTTGAGTCGCGTCCGAAGAACCGTTTGACGAAGTCGAATTCGCTGGTGTCGGTGGTCTGCCATCCGGTCGGTGCGATCAGCGGCGTGCCGAACTCGAGCGCATCTTCGCGATAGACCGGCGGTGCGGAGGAGGTGGGAGGGCTGATCAGTGCCAACAACACGGCGAACACCAGAACCAGGGCGCCGGCCAGCTGAATGGTCTTCGCCGACAACGAGTTGATGGGCCCATTGAACGGTGCCTTGGTCTCACCTCGGCGTGAACTCAGGTACATCACCGAACACACCACACTTGTTGCCGTCAACGAAGGGATCAGTTCATAGGCTATGACCCGTGCGTCCGGAAAGAGCAGCATCATCCCGAGCACGATCGCGCTGCCGAGAACAGCGGTGGCGGCGGCGCCCACGAATCCTCGGCGGCGGGTCCGGCCGACCGCGAGCGCGGTGGCTGCAGCGGCCAATAAGACCATGACAAATCCTGCCGCGTACCGGGTTCCACCGAGCGATATCACCAGGATGCGGAACCCGATCGGGAAAGCTGCGAGGAGCAACAGCCACACCCAGGCGAACCGGGCGACCGGGCGCAGACCGAACATCGTCACCGAAGCACTGACCACGAACAACCACATCGCCAGCATGTCGAGCCGCAGCAAGTGGTATTGGTCGGCATACCGTTCGAGCAGTACGCCTTTGACGAGCAGCGCCAGGACCATTCCCATGAATCCGACGATGAGATCGGTCTGACGATCGTGGATGGGCAACTCGGCGTCACGTCGCCTCGCCACACCTTGCGCGGCGACCAAGGTCAAGAACGGGATGGCCAGGACGTAGCCGACGATGGCACCGGAGAAGGTCTCCTCCATGAGACTGTCGAAGCTCGGCCAGAAGGCAACCAGCGTGAGCACGCCGATCACTGTCCAGCGGAAGGCAACTCGGTAGACCGGGGGAAGATTGGGCAGCAGTTCCGATCCTGCGGCCGGCATCGATCAGCTCCCCGGTTCGCGGCGGCGGTTTCGCAACACGATGATCGCGACCACAATGGCGATGGCCACGAGTACGCCCCCGGCGATCCAGCGGATCACCGAATCGTTGTTGTCGTCGGACTGCTGCGGTGCTGCCGCGCCGTCGGCGATCACCGTGATCGGGTCGCGGTCCGGTACCTGCACAATCGCATCGCCGTGCAGGGTGGCCCAGCGGTCCTCATCTTCGTCGAGCCAGTCCAGCAAGGCATCCAACTGTCCGGGTGCGTCGGTCGAGGTGGCGACCAGCGCGGTGCGGGTGCCGTCGAACACCGTCTGCAAGGAGCCGAAATTCACACCTGGTTCCAGGGTCAGTGTCGTCGGGGTGTTGTTGCCGTCGACTCCGGTCAGCTCGATCGGACCGGAGGAGGTCTTGCTCACCGGAAGGACCAGGTCGTCGTCATCCCAGCTGTCCGCGGAGATCAGGATCGCCGGATTCGACGAGTTCTGTGCCTGCTCCAACGGCATCACCGTGGTGCTGATCGGTACCGCGCTCAGGCGCTGCAGACCTTCGACGATGGTCACTGCTCGGCTCGTGTCCGCGAAGGAGTCGGGACCGATTCCCACCTCGATCTGCGGCATCATCGCCTGCGGGATCGATTGGAAGCCGGTCGGAAGCGGCGGGTCCGCGTTCGTGCTCTGGACCGGGCTGTCTCCGTCGATGGTCAGGGTGAGAGGGGCACTCTGGCCACAACCGCCGGTGTTTCCGGCGGCATCGACGGCCACGGTCAGATCCGTGAAACGCTGGAGAAGGTCATCGGGTAGGTCGACCCACGTATCGATGACACCGTCTGCTTCGGTGGCCCATCGGCTGATCACGGTGTCTCCGACCGAGATCACCACCTGCCCTCCGTAATTCGGTGGCAACGGGGTGTACGAGCCTTTCAGGTTGACCCTGATGCCCTTCGCGCTGCGGCCGAGTCGCGTCTGATCGATTCCGATGGTGACCTGGGGATTGGTTATTGCCGTGGCGCTTTGACCTGGTTCACCGATGGCGAGCAGTGTGGTCGATGAAGGAGGTAACTGGGGGGTGACCTGCAGTGGGCCGGCGACGGCCTTGGAACTGACTGCAAGTTCCGACAGGTTGCTGGTGAGCAGGTTGGTCTGATTGGTCAGATCGGTGGCCGGCCCGCTGATCAGCAGGGTCGGAACCCCGACAGAACCCAGGAGCGTCACGGCACTCTCCGGACGTTCGAGAATGGTGATGCGGCGCTCGAATGCCGCCGACAGTCCGGCCAGGGCCTCTTGGCCATCGGGGAGTTGTTGCACCGCAACATCGATCGGTTGTGAGCCGTATCGGGACACCACAGACGCGGTCAAGGCAACGGCGGCGTCGGATTCTGCCTGGGTGGGTGCGGCCGGAATGGCAATGGTGAGTTTCTCGAGCACCGGCGGCAAGAAGTCGGCAATGGTTTGTGGTCTGGACTCAGTGGCGACGAAGTTGACCGCGGCGTCCGTCAGGGCGACCGGCACATCCGTGTCGACGACGCATGTGCCCTCGATCGGAACCAGATCGGTTCGCAGTGTGAGCGCAATGGCGTTGTCGACGATCTTCGCGCCGGTCAGTCCGATCGTGACGGGTGCAGGTGCCCCCACCGGCAGTTCGACGCGGGTGAGGGTGTCGGTGCCCTGCATCGCGGTGAGGGTTGCTCGCTGCAGGTTCGGAGGCACCGCCGCCGTGGCCTGTATTGCGGCCGGAGTGAGACCGGGCGGGACCGGAAGGGTCAGAGAAGTCTCACCCTGCTCGCCGTATATCGCCACCGTCGAATCCCGGCCGAGGGTGGGAAAGGCCACCACGGGCGCCTGCGCGAGTGCCCCGCCATCGCCCGGTGCCGCAGTGGCCGCGGGAATCAGAAACGCCGGAATTGCGACAAGCGCTGCCGTGGTGACCACGGCAAATGCGCGAATGGATCGTCTGTATGCCGTAGTCATCCCGGCAATCGTATGCGTTCAGAACAATTATCCGCAGATGAACGCGTGTCTGGACTTTCGGTGTTACCGAGTTGGTGCTTACTCGTTCAGTTGTGCCGAAGACAATTATCCGGGTTGAATAGCTGTTCGATTACTCGTCGGCAAAACCGCGAATACTCGCCGTGCTTGCCGGCACCCATCCGACCAGCGGCTGTGGCGTTTCGACAACCGAGTATTCGGTCGCATCGCCTTCGATGATCGTCGACCGATCATGATGTATGCCGATAGGGATGTCGCCGGCAACCGTAACGCGGTTCACCCGACGGAATTGATCGCCGAAATCGGCCACGCCGTAATGCTGGGTGGAACGGTTGTCCCAGATCGCCACGTCCCCGTCGTTCCAGTTCCAGCGGAAAGTGTTGTCAGGACGCTCGATCCGGGCCTGGAACAATCGCAGTAGATCCGTGGATTCCGAGGTCTTCAAACCGGCGAACGACTTCACGAAATGTCCCAGTGTCAGGGCTCGCTCGCCCGTTTCGGGATGTACCCGTACGACGGGGTGTTCGGTCTGGAAAGCATTCTGGACGAACTCTGCGCGATAGGCGGGGTCGGAGCCGACTCCGGTGGTCAGATGTTCGGCGTAGTCGTAGTTGTTGGTGTGCACGCCCCGCAATTGGTCGGCCAGCACGCGCAGCGGCGTGGGAAGCCCGGCGTAGGCGGCCACCGTCGACGCCCAGATCGTGGCGCCGCCGTATGCGGGCCGGTCGGTGGAGCGCAGCATGGAGAACTTGGGGATCCGGTCGACAAACGAGACGTCTGTGTGCCACGAGTTGGCGGCGCCCTCGATGGGGAGCAGATCCGCACCGCGGGACAGAACGGTCGGGTGCGCCTTGGTGGGCGTCCCCAGCAGCGACGCGAACTCATATTGGCTGTTGTCATCGAGATGATGCTGACCGGTGAAGATCACGGCCTTGTGGGTCGCGAGGACAGTGCGGATCGCCTGCACGGTCGCGTCGTCGAGGTCACCGGACAGTCGGACACCGTCCACCCGGGCGCCGAGATGTTCGCCGAGTTTCGTCACCGCCAGCGCGTGGTGGTTCGTCGATGTGGCCGGGGAGTCAATCAGTTCTGTCATGGGATCGAGTGTGCCCTGGCGTGACCAGGTGGCCACCGTTTGAATTCAGTCTGATCGCAACACGATAACTGCTCGGCCCGGAATCAGATCTTTGTGTACGCCTCGGTCAATACCGACCGCAGGATTTCTTCGATTTCGTCGAACTCGGTCTGCCCACAGGTCAATGGAGGTGCAAGTTGCACCACCGGATCTCCCCGATCGTCGGCACGGCAATACAGGCCGGCGTCGAACAAGGCCGTCGACAGAAAATTGCGCAGGACCCGCTCGGACTCGTCGGGTGTGAATGTTTCCTTGGTGGTTTTGTCTTTCACCAATTCGATGCCGTAAAAGTAACCCTCGCCTCGCACGTCGCCGACTATCGGCAGGTCGTGCAGGCGTTCGAGCGTCTGCCGGAAGTCCGGCGCGAGTTCCTTGACGCGGTCGTTGAGACCCTCACGCTCGAAGATGTCGAGGTTGGCCAGCGCGACAGCCGCCGAAACCGGGTGTCCGCCAAACGTGTAACCGTGGGCAAACGATGTGGTGTTGTCGTCGAAGGGCTCGAAGAGTCGGTCCGTCGCGATCATCGCGCCGATCGGGGAGTAGCCCGAGGTCATGCCCTTCGCGCAGGTGATGATGTCGGGGACGTAGCCGAAGTCGTTGCAGGCGAACATCGAACCGATCCGGCCGAACGCACAGATCACCTCATCGGAGACCAGGAGGACGTCGTACTTGTCGCAGATCTCGCGGACTCGCTGGAAGTAACCGGGCGGCGGCGGGAAACAGCCTCCGGCATTCTGCACGGGTTCGAGGAAGACCGCCGCGACCGTGTCCGGTCCCTCGAATTCAATGGCCTCGGCGATGCGATTGGCCGCCCAGAGACCGAATTCTTTGGGGTCGTCGCCGTGTTCACCGGCGCGGTAGAAGTTGGTGTTCGGGACTCGGAATGCGCCCGGTGTGAGTGGCTCGAAGGCTTCCTTCAGTGCGGGGATGCCGGTGATCGCCAGGGCGCCCTGCGGTGTGCCGTGATAGGCGATCGACCGCGAGATGACCTTGTGCTTGCCGGGCTTTCCGGTCAGCTTGAAGTATTGCTTCGCCAGCTTCCACGCGCTTTCGACGGCCTCGCCGCCGCCGGTGGTGAAGAAGACCCGGTTGAGGTCTCCCGGTGCGTGGTGGGCCAGGCGTTCGGCCAATTCGATGGCCGGCGGTGTCGCATAGGACCAGAGCGGGAAGAAGGCGAGCTCCTTGGCCTGCTTGGCCGCTGCCTCGGCCAGCTCGACGCGGCCGTGTCCGGCCTGCACCACAAAAAGTCCCGACAGTCCGTCGAGGTAGCTGCGGCCACGGTCGTCAAAAATCCGGGCGCCCTCGCCGCGAGTGATGACCGGGGGTGTGGTCCTGTCTCCGTGCCTGGAGAAGTGACCCCACAGATGGCGCGCCGAGCGGGCGCCGAGAGTGGTGGTGTTCTCGACTTCGGTCATCGGGTACCCCAATTGTATTGTTGTTTGACCAATTTCAGGTAGACCAGCGTCTCTGTCCCGGTCACGCCGGGCTGCGATCGCACCTTCTTGTTCAGTACTTCGAGCAGATGCTCGTCGTTCTCGCAGACCACTTCGATGACCACATCGAATGATCCGGCTGTGAGAACCACGTAGTCGATCTCGTCGACCTCTGCCAGTGCCTCGCCCAGCGCGGCTGTGTCTCCGGTGCAACGGATTCCGATCATCGCCTGCCGGGCAAAGCCCACCTGCATCGGATCGGTCACCGCCACGATCTGGAGGACGCCCGCCTCGCTCAGGCGCTGAACCCGGTTGCGCACCGCTGCTTCCGAGAGTCCGACCGCCTTGCCCACCGAGGCGTAGGAGCGACGGCCGTCGGCCTGTAGCTCTTCGATGATCTTTTTCGAGATGTTGTCCAGGACTATTGGTTGCTCGGTCATGGCCCCGATTCTTCTCGATGCGCTGTCCGGTTCGATTGTTGCGCTTCACATGCTACGGAATCCGCAATAGTCTGCAACCGATTCGGAGGAAATTCGCTGTCGAAGGACGGTATTGATCGCGAAATGCGCAGTCACTCGGTAGGGTGGTGCCGAACCCCTTACCGAAGACGATCGCCCGCGAGGACTGATATGACGACCGGTTCAACAACTTTTGCCGCCGGATGGGTGAACGGACGCGAGTTGTCCGGTGCCGGTGGTGCTCACGATGTCGTCGATCCGGCGACCGGTGTCGCCGTCGCATCCACCACGCTGGCCACCGCCGCGGATGTGAACCACGCCGTCGGCGTTGCGCGAAATGCACTGGGGCAGTGGTCGAGTGCAACGCCCGTCGAGCGGAGTGCGGCACTGTCGTCATTGGCGTCCGCGATGTCGGCCGCTGCTGATCAACTCGCCGCCGAGGAGGTGCGTCAGACCGGCAAGCCGACCCGCTTGGCCACCGAGTTCGACGTCCCGGGCTCCGTCGACAACACCGAGTTCTTCGCCGGACTGGCCCGCAATCTCGAGGGTAAGGCGAGTGCCGAGTACTCGGGCGACCACACGTCGTCGATTCGAAGAGAGGCTGTGGGTGTGGTCGGATCGATCACGCCATGGAACTACCCGCTGCAGATGGCGGTGTGGAAAGTGATCCCGGCGTTGGCCGCGGGCTGCACGGTGGTACTCAAGCCCGCCGAGCTGACCCCCTTGACCACCCTCACCCTGGCCCGGCTCGCCGCGGAGGCGGGTATCCCAGACGGTGTCTTCAACGTGCTCACCGGAACCGGCGCCGAGGTGGGTGCCGCGATAGCCGGTCACGCCGGGGTGGATCTTGTCACGTTCACCGGGTCCACCGGCGTTGGGCGGCAGGTGATGTCGCAGGCCGCCGCCCACGGCACCAGGGTTCAGCTCGAACTCGGTGGCAAGGCGCCGTTTGTGGTGTTCGACGATGCCGACCTCGAGGCCGCGATCCACGGTGCCGTGGCGGGCGCGCTGATCAACTCCGGCCAGGACTGCACCGCGGCGACCAGGGCCATCGTCGCCCGTGCGCTCTACGACGACTTCGTTTCCGGTGTCGGCGAACTGATGTCGAAGGTGCGGGTCGGTGATCCCACCGATCCGGCGACCGACATGGGACCGCTGATCTCGCTGCGACATCGGGACAAGGTAGCCGCGATGGTCGACCGCGCACGTGGGGCCGGGATCCGGGTGGTCACCGGTGGCCGGGCGCCCGAGTGCCCGGGTGCCTTTTACCCCCCAACCCTTCTCGCCGATGTACCCGAAGACGCGGAGGTGTACCGGGACGAGATCTTCGGACCGGTCCTGACCGTCAGTGCTTTTGACGACGACGACGATGCACTACGCAGGGCCAACGACACCGTCTACGGATTGGCCGCATCGGCGTGGACACGCGATGTGTATCGCGCACAACGGGCTTCCCGAGACATCCGTGCCGGATGTGTGTGGATCAACGATCACATCCCGATCATCAGCGAGATGCCGCACGGCGGCATGGGCGCATCGGGCTTCGGTAAAGACATGTCGACCTACTCGCTCGATGAATACCTCACCATCAAACATGTGATGAGCGACATCACGGGAGTGACGCAGAAGCCATGGCACCGAACGATTTTCACGCTTCCCCGATGAACACCGCGGGATCGGAGGCGAAGTGGGCACTGCAGCCCACCGCGCGTGGGGTTGCGATGGTGGCCGGTGCGACCCCGGCTCCGTACTGGCTCGACAGGCCGGAGCGCCCGGCCGCGCGGGCTCGTCTGTCGGGGCGGCGCAGCGCCGACCTCGTTGTTGTCGGAGGTGGTTTCACCGGCCTGTGGGCTGCGGTCCAGGCCGCGGAGGCGAACCCGCAGCGGTCGGTTGTTCTCCTCGAAGGAGATCGGATCGCGGAGGGTGCATCCGGTCGCAACGGTGGGTTCTGCTCGGCGAGCCTGACCCATGGGCTGGTCAACGGCATGGAGCGCTACGAAGACGAACTCCCGGACCTGCTTCGGATGGGAGTCGAGACGCTCGATGCGATCTCCGATACGATCAGCCGGCTCGGTATCGACGCTGATGCCGAGCGAACCGGCGAGCTCAACCTGGCGAGTTTCGAATGGCAGGTGTCCGGACTCAAAGAGGTTGTGGATCAAGGGCGCCGGCTCGACCAGCCGCTGCGCTTCCTCGGCCGCGACGAACTCGCCAAGCATGTGAGCAGCCCCCTGGCACACGGCGCGATGTACGACCCGGACGTAATGATCATCGACCCGGCGAAACTGGCATGGGGGTTGGCCGCGGCGGCGGAGCGTCTCGGGGTCCGGGTCTTCGAGCACAGCAAGGTGACGTCGTTGACCTCGGTGGGGGATCGGGTAGCGGTCCGGACCGGATACGGGAGTGTGGATGCGACACGGGTGGTGGTGGCCACGTCGGCCTCGAAGCCGTTGCGGCGCAGGCTCGGTTATCTGATGGTGCCGGTGTGGGACTACGCCCTCATGACCGAACCACTGTCCGACAAACAACTGTCCGACATCGGCTGGTCCGGACGTCAGGGGCTGGCGGACTCGGGGAATCGCTTCCATTACTTCCGTCTCACTGCCGACAACCGGATCCTGTTCGGTGGCTGGGATGCGGTCTACTACTACGGCGGTGACACCGATCCGCGTCGTGCCCAGAAGCCCAGCGAATTCGGTCTGCTCGCCGAACACCTGCTGCAGGTGTTCCCACAACTCGAAGGCATCACCGCGACCCATACGTGGGGTGGCGTCATCGATACGTGTTCGCGGTTCAACAACTTCTGGGACGTCAGCATGGGTGGCAAGGTCTGCTCGGTGCTGGGATTCACCGGACTCGGCGTGGGGGCGGCACATTTCGGCGCCCGAACCGCACTCGACCTCGTCGATGGACGTGACACCGAACGCACACGTTTGAACATGGTGCGGTCCACACCGATCCCGTTCCCGCCGGAGCCGCTGCGCTGGTTCGGGATCACCATGACGCGTCGTGCGTTCGCCCGCGCCGACCGGAATCAGGGTCGCCGCGGTCTGTGGCTCAAGGCAATGGACGCCGTCGGCCTCGGATTCGACTCCTAGGCCCGGGTGTCGGGGGTCAGGGGGTGTAGTCCTTGGGCACGACGACGATGGGTGCGTTGGTGTTCTTGAGGATGCGCGCCGACATGGATCCCAGGAACGCACGCCGGGGCGGGGCCAGGTGTCCGGATCCGATGACCAGGGCATCGCCGCGGGACCAGTTCAGTTGTTCGAGAGCTTCTTCGACGGTATTGCCTTCGGCAACAAGGGATTCGATCTCGATGGTGTCACCGCAGCTCTTCATGGCGAGTTCGAGATTCTCGGTTGCCGCTGCGATATGACGTTGCCGGACAGCCATCGACTCCTCGTCCTCACCGGGTACGTCATCGTGTGAAACCAGTGACAGCAGTCGAAGATTCAGGCCCGCCTTCTTTGCCACATCCAGGGCGAAGGGAAGTGGGCTGTCCTTGGACTCGGTGGTAGGGATGGCGACTGTCAGGGTGGGGATGACCGGGCGCCCGGAAACCGTGTAGCCCCGAGGAGCCAGTGCCACCGGTACCGGGGAGGCATGGGTGAGCGCCGAGGAGATGCTGCCGAGTGTGTGTTTGCCCAAGATGCCGTCGCTGGTTCCACCGACAACGATCATCGTGGCTTCGGACTGCACCGCAAAGTCGATGAGCGCCTGCGGAAATGACTCGCCCACCGGGGTGTGCAAGGTGACCTCGATGTCGTCGGGAATGTCTTCTGCGCCTTCTTCGAGCCACTTCTGTGCCTTGTTGACCAGGGCTTCCTGGAATCCGGTGCGGCCCGGTGTGCCGTCGGGCTCGATTGCGCGGACCACGCAGACCAGGTCGATGGCGGCGCCGGTCGATGTCGCGATCGCGATCGCCAGGTTGACCCCGTCGTCTCCGGTGTCGGTGTAGAGGTAACCCACTGTCAGCCTCATGGTCTCAGTAGACATCGGGCACCTTGACTTCGGTGTCGGCATTGAGGGTCTTCCCTTTCCAGAAGTCCTTGGGTCCGAAAGCGAAGCACAGCAACATCAATGGGATACCGAGGACCAGCATGCCCACGCCCATGATGAACACACCGCCGACGTTGCCGACCGATGTGGATCCGTAGTCCACGGCATACATGTCGATCGCGCTCTGGATGAATGCCCACGTCATGGCGAGCGCGCCGATCAGCGGGAAGATTCCGCGGAAGAACAGATTGCGGGCCGACTGCAAAAGTGTCCGCCGGAAGTACCAGACACAGGCAAATGCGGTGATGCCGTAGTAGAACGCGACGGCGAGGCCGAGGGACGCAATGGAGTCGCCGAGTGTGTCTTCGCTGACGAGGGAGAGCACCACGTAGAACATCAGTGCCGAGGCGCCCATGACCGCTGTGCCGAATGCCGGTGTCATGTATCGAGGGTGGATACTCGCGAAGCGTTTCGGGATGGCGCCATATACGGCCATCGACAACGTTCCGCGGGCGGTGGGCAGAATTGTCGACTGGGTCGATGACAGGGCGGAGATCGAGACCGTCAGCAGCAACAGCGATGCCATCACCGAACCGGCCACGGGATCGCCGAGGATGGTGAGGACGTCATCGGTATTGTCGGGGTTGTTCAAACCGATTCCCTCCTCACCGAATCCGGCGAAGGACTGAATGGCGTAGGCAACCAGGACGTACGTGCACACGAGGATGATCGTGGTGATGACCGCGGCGCGGCCCGGTGTCTTGGCGGAGTCCTTCGTCTCCTCGCCGATGGCCAGGCAGGCATCCCAGCCCCAGTAGATGAAGATGCACAGGATTACCGCCTCGGCGATGGACGAGGCGGACAGCCCACTGGGCCACAGCCACGACAGGCTCGGGTCGATGGCCTGCGGACCGGCCTTGTCGAATCCGACCTTGAACAGTGCGATGACGCTGGCGATGATCAGAACGCCGAACTGGATGATGATGAGCACGTTCTGCATTCGCTCACTGATCAGGATGCCGCGGATGCTGACCCACGTCATCATCACGATGAGGACGGACCCGAGAAGGACCTTGATCCAGAGCGTCTCCGCCCATGAGTCGAGGTTCAGGAATTTCAGCAGGTAGACGCCGGCGATCTCGGCCACGTTGGCGAGAACGATGATCGCCGATACGGCCAGACCCCAGCCGCCGATCCAGCCGACCCACGGACCGAAAGCCTTGGTGCCCCAGGTGAAGGTGGTGCCACAATCCGGGGTGTCGTCGCCGAGTTCCCGGTAGGCGAAGGCGATCAGCAACATGGGTATGAAGGCCAGGACGAACATCGCCGGCGCCTTCTCGTGCACGGCTGCGACGACGAATCCGAGTGTGGCCGCCAGGCTGTAGGCGGGTGCGACCGCCGAGAGTCCGATGACGACGTTGCCGAAGAGTCCGAGGGCCCCGGCGCGCAGGCCTTTGTCCGGAACGGTCGGACCCGGTACTTCCGTAATGGCCATGGTTGTCTCCCGAGGGTGAGGGATTCGAACACGCTCACACTACGATTTTCGTAGTGTTGGCGCTGAGCAACGATGGAATGATTTCCAAATCGGTAACATTTCGACTAAATCAGTCGTAGGTATGGCGATCGGCAGACGGAATCGGCGACGAACTGCGGGTGTCCCGTTGATCGTCGGGGTCTATCCACAGTCCCGACAGCTATCCACAGATTTGGGTTCGACGCAGTCGTGCTGTCGTAGGTGCTGTCGTAGGCCCGTGGCATAGTAGAACACATGTTCGAGAATGAAGTGGAAGCAGCGTTCGGGGACCTGGGTGTGTCGTCCCCGTCTCTGTTGAGTCCGCAGGAGTTGGTGCGATCGCTACGGAAGGTTGCTCACGCGAAAGGCTATGCGGCATGGGCGGAATACTCCACTGCGGCGGAGATTCATCGGCAGCTTGCCAAGCCTGCCGAGACGGAGGATCTCCGTCAACTTGATGGATGGGCGCAATGCTCCGCGCGAATCGCCGCGTGCCTGAACCTGACTCCGGGGTCCGCTGATGGGGTACTCCGGCGTGCACTGGCGTTGCGCGACCGGTTGCCGCTCGTCAACCATGCATTGAAATCGGGCAGAGTTGCACCGCATCATATTTCCGACATCATCTCGCGCACAGAGCTTGTCGAGGGTATGCCGTGGGCAGCGGCGATTGATGCTGAGATTGCCGAGATGTTGTGGCGCGACGGGTCGTGGTCGATCGATCGGATGCGGAACATGGTCGATCAGATCGTGTTTCGGCATGATCCAGAAGGCGTTCGAGAACGTCGCGAAAGAGCCAAGGATGGCCGGAGCTTCCGGCGATATCCCACCCAAGACGGCATGGCCGACATTGTCGCTTCCATGACAGCCGAGAATGCGTTGTTGTTGGATAAGCGAGTTCAAGAGCTGGCGGTCCAGGTGTGCAATGCTGACCCCAGAACCAAGCCGCAACGACTTTCTGATGCGCTTTTTTGCGCGACTATGGGTGTCGATTTCGCCTGTGAATGCGGCAATGAGGAGTGTGAGTACGCATTTCGTGATTCCAGCGATGACGCGGATGGGTCGACACGATTCATTGTTCATGTGGTGATGGATCAGGCGACTGCAGAAGGACGGGCGAGTAACCCTGGATTCATCGATGGCCACGGAGTGGTCTCAGGTGATCACGCCGGTGATATCGCTCGCCGTCGCGATGCGCGGATTCGGCCACTCGGCGGCGAGTTGGTCAAGAATCGGGCATCTGAAGACGTGGCCGGCAACAATGCGTCGAGGGCGAATGTGAGTGCGTCTGCGCCCAAGGTTCCCGACCGTGCTCCGGAGACGACAACAGCTGAACGACTCGCCGAATGGAAACGGTTGACCAAGTTCGGTGACAGCAATGCGAAGGATTCTGCTGCGACGCAGTATTTGAGCCTCGCTCCCAGCGAAGCAGTCGATGACGGATCGGAGGTGGCTGTCGAACCCGAACCAGTTGATGCGGAGACCGGCCCGGCGAACGCTGAATCCGCAGCCACGCCGAGGACCAAGAACGGTCCGATCGTTGCCGGCTGTGAGGCTCCACCTGCCAAGCCGCGGCCGTCGCCTTGTCCCGATACAGAGATGAGACCAAGGCGGCAGTGTTGCACCGCAGGGAGTGAACGCGTCTACATTCGCGGCACCGGTTCATCGCCCATGCCGATGACCATGCGGTCGAATCCTTATCGGCTATCAACAGCCTTGGGCGCGTTCGTGCGTATTCGCGATGCGTACTGCGTCTTTCCCGGCTGCAATCGACCGGCATGGCGATCCGAGATCGACCACACCGAGGAATACGACCATGAGAACCCCGATGCCGGGGGACAGACCTGCCCGGAAGACACCAAGTGCCTATGCAAGTTCCACCACCTGCTGAAGTCGTTTGGTGAGTGGATTGACGTTCAGGAGCTCGACGAAGACGGGCGAAGCAGGGTCGTCTTCGTCAGCCCGGAAGGTGAGCGCTTCGAAGGCCCGGCGTGGACAGGGGAGGACTTGTTCCCCGCACTGACCGCCATGACATGGACCGGCACGAGATCGAGATCTGCGGCTGGCGATACCCAGGTCCGCACGCGCACTCGTCTGGCCCGCAAACACGCTCGGCGACAAGCTGAACGGAAACGCAATCGTCGAAGGCTCGAAGAACCAGCGGTGGAGCCCGTGCAACAGACCCACGAGATCCCCATCGAAGTCGACGATAAGCCGCCACCCTTCTAGGCCACTCAGCTGGCCAGGTCTATATACCTAGGGCGGCCAATAGTTTTTCGCTCTCGATCCACAGACGGGCCGCCGCGACATCGTCGAGGGCGACCGCGGTGGGCTGTTCTTCGTGTTTGCGATGAAAGTAGCGTCCGCTGTCGTGTCCGCCTTCGGGGTCGGTGGCCAGCCAGCAGAGTGTCTCGGCGGGTTCATCGGGGGAGACGGTGTCGGCAGAAGCCATGTGCGCCTGCATGTATTCGTCTCCGTGCGAGGCGAAGTTGCTGGCAACCACGCCTGGGTGCATGACCTGGGCGATGATCCCATCGGCGGCCACCCGCCGCGCCAGTTCGCGGGTGAACAAGATGTTGGCGAGCTTGGCCTGCCCGTATGCGGCCGCGGCAGAACGAAACCCGGTGAGGCTTTGCATGTCGTCCCAATCGATCCCGCGGCTCATCTTGTGGGCATTGGAAGACACCGCGACCACTCGTGTCGAACCAGGAACCGAACCGTCGGTATTCGCCACGAGCAGCGGCATCAATTCTCTGGTCAGCACGAAGGGGGCGAGATGGTTGGCGGCGAAGGTGGCCTCGGTGCCTTCGGTGGTGACTATCCGTTGATCCCGTACACCGCCGGCATTGTTGATGAGCACTTGGACGCGGTTCGTCAATTCGGTGATCTCGGTGGCCACGCGTTGAACGTCGGCCATCAGGTCGAAGTTGCCGCGCAGCATGCTGAATCTCCCGCCGGCGCCCGCTGATTCGGCGATCTCGGCCTCGGCGATCGCACAACGACCGGGGTCGCGGCCCACACCGATCACCTGCCAGCCCATCGCCACCAGTTTGCCGGCGGTCGACTTCCCGATTCCTGCGCTGGCTCCGGTGACGACAGCGACCGGACTATTCGCATCGAGTTCCATGGTTGTCTCCTCGTGTGTCGTCATCGTGCTCGTAGGCCGTTGAGTAGAAGGCCGACGGTGAAATGAACCTGCTCGTCCAGCTCTGCCGGGGTCGGTTCTCGGCCGGCGACAATGGCACGCACCCAGCCGCCGACCACCAGACTCAAGAACGCCCGAGCGGCGAGGTCGGAGTCGGTGGGGGCGATGTGTCCGGCGATGACCGCACGGTCGAACAGGCCGGCGACGAAGTCGATCACCGGTTTTGCGCTCTGCCGGTAGTTCGATGCGAACAGCTCGGGGAACCGGTAGCTCTCGGTGTTGATGATGCGTTGCAGCCGAACACCATTGGGTGTCATCACCTGGCGGATACGCAGCCGGGCGATCGTCTCGAGGGTTTCGGCGAGGTCACCTTTGTCGGCATCTGCGAGTGCGTCGTCGGGCACGACCTGCCGTTCGATGGCACGCTGCGTGGCGGCATGGAACAGGGAGGCCTTGTCGGGGTGGCGCGCATAGACGGTGCGCTTTGTCATGTGAACCCTCGCGGCGATCATCTCGATCGTCGCGAGTTCGTATCCGTGTTCGAGAAACAGGTCGAGCGCTCCGTCGAGTAGCTCTTGGTGGCGTGCTTCTGCCTGCTCGCGCGTGGGGCGGCCTGCCCCACGGTGAACCGATGGATCCGTGTTCGTCATCGCACCCTCGCCGAAGTTGCCTCTTGCCATGAGCATCGCTTACGAGTAGTAATGATACGCATAAGGTGCCATTAAACGGAATCAGCTCGACATAGTTGAAAGGTTGACCTAGTGACTTCAGCCACCGAGAAGCTGGTGAGTTTGGTTGATGCCAAGGACCGCTTCGACCATTCGCCTGCTGACCTGCTGCCGACCCAGATCGAAGCGCTCGAGGAGCGCTTCGCGGAACGAAGAGATCGCATCAAACTGCTCGGTCACCGGGCCCGCGAGGCCGGTATCACCGAGGTCCGCAGCCGCGAGGACATGGTGGCGTTGCTGTTTCCGCACACCGCGTACAAGAGCTATCCCGAGAGCTTCCTGATCGAGGAGAGGTGGGACCGGCTCGGTAAATGGCTCGGGACGGTCTCCCCGTATCCCATCAGCCCGATCGAGACCGCCGACATCGGTGACATCGACGAGTGGATCGGGCGCCTCGCGGCAGCCGGGCACTATGTGTCCTGCTCCAGCGGTACCACCGGGAAATCGGCGATGTTGCCGGCCACCGAGAAAGACATGGCGTGGTCGCGGATCGACACGGTCAACGTCTTCTCGTGGGGGTCGGGCGTCGAACCGGCCGCGGACCGGCGGATCATGGGTTTGGCGCCCACGGCGTCCGTCCCCAAGAACGAGGTCATCGCGGGGGCTCAGCTCGCGGCATTCGGCGATCCGGCCCGGGAGCGGTTTCGGTTGCCGATCCCACCGATCACAGTCGGTTCGCTGACCCGGATGGTGGTGCTGCGCAAGAAGATCGCCGATGGCACCGCCCGACCCGAAGAACTTGCCGACTTCGAGCGGACCTCCCTGGAGCGTCAGGAAGGCCTCGACAAGGCGATGATCAGTGGCGCCGAGGCGCTCATCGAGTATCGCCACGAAAAGCTCTACATCTCGGGAATGTGGAACTCGCTGTATCAGCTGGCCAAGCTCGTGCGAGACATGGGCTTCTCCGCGAAGGACTTTCATCCCGACAACTGCATCTACGTCGGCGGCGGACTCAAGCGGGCGCAGCTGCCACCCGACTATCAGGAGTTCGTCCACCAAACGTTCAACATTCCGGCGAACCGGGATTTCCAGAACTACTCGATGCAGGAGCTCAACTCCGGAATGCCCAAATGCCAAGCGGGGGAGCGTTATCACGTACCGCCGTGGATTGTTCCCTTCGTCCTGGACGAGTCCGGTGACACTTTGCTTCCACACGAGACCGGTGAGATCGAAGGGCGGGCAGCCTTTTTCGATCTGTCACTGGACGGCCGGTGGGGTGGGGTCATCACCGGCGATAAGATCTCGCTCGACTTCAGTCCGTGTGCCTGTGGCTGCAAGGGCGCATCGATCCGCGACAACATCGCCCGCTATGCGGATATCAAGGGCGACGACAAGATCGGCTGTGCAGGCACCGTCGACGCATATGTGAGAGGTCTGTCATGACAACGATCGATACCGACCGGGCGGCAGTGGACACCGCGGTCTCGGCGCCATTCTTCCTGCGCGGCGAACTGTTCGAGGGCCGGGAGGTCGCGCACCGGTCGCGCGATCTCGGGGTCACGTTCACCACTCCACGGATCGCGATGGACAAGGTGGTGCACCCGCGCACCGAACTGCCACCATTGCTCAACGTGCCGCTCGCCGAGATCATCGACTTCCTCGTCGAGACCGGCCGGCGCATCAAGGATCCCTGCAACCCGTTTGTGCAGGACTGCATCGACCGGATGGCCTCCACGCACGTTCTGCCGCGCGGGGTACTCGAGGCACAGGTCCAGGGCGCTGCCGCCTATCTCGACAAGCGGGTGCTCGAGACCGTCGTGGAGCAGAACTTCCCCGACCCCAAAGCACTCGACGAGTGGATCCCGAAGGGGGACTTCACCGGTCGAAAGAGTTTTGTCCGTGCGTTCGCTCCGCGCCTGGTTCATGTCCTGCCGGGCAACTCGCCCGGTGTCGCCGTGAAGTCCATCGCCCAGGGTGCGATGGTCAAGGCAGTCAACCTGTTCAAGATGTCATCGAGTGATCCGTTCACCACCGTCGCGATCCTGCGGACCATGGCCGAGATCGATCCGGACCACGCGATCGTGAAGTCCATGTCGGCGGTCTACTGGCGCGGTGGCGACGACGAGGTGGAGCGAGTGCTCTATCGCCCGCAGTACTACGACAAGATCGTGGCGTGGGGTGGCGGCGACGCGATCAACAACGTGATCAAATACCTCGGCCCGGGGTTCCAGCTGGTGTCGTTCGACCCCAAGACCTCGATCTCGATGGTCGGCAAGGAAGCATTTGCCTCCGATGAGTCGCTGGACCTCGCTGCCGAGTTGGCTGCGACCGACGTCATGATCCTGAATCAGGAAGCGTGCGTGGCCAGCCGCTTTGTGCATGTCGAGGCGAACCAGGAAGACGCCGACCGGTTCTGTGATCGCCTCCATGCACGGATCGTCGCCAAGGCGGCGGAGTCCGGGGACAGTCGGCCGCTGGAGATGGACCTGCGCGAACAGGTCGACACCTTGATGATGCTCGACGACGAGTTCCGGGTGTGGGGCAAGACCGACGGCACCGGCCTGGTGATCCGTTCGGACGAGCCGGTTGACTTCCATCCGATCAACAAGACCGCCAACGTGGTGCGGGTCGACTCCCTCGACGACGCGATGAAGTACGTCAACGTCGCAACCCAGACCGTCGGGTTCTACCCGTTCGACCGGATGTCCGACTACCGCGATCGGCTCGCCAGCGGCGGTGCACAGCGCATCGTTCACCTGGGCGAGGCGGGTCCGAGCACGATCGGCAATCCACACGATGCGATGTACCCGTTGCATCGCCTGGTGCATTGGATGGCCCATGAGGATGGCGTCGACCTCGGTCAGTAGGGGATCATGGTCATTTGTGAATGACTCCAAGATCCCTGCCCCGGCGGGCAACCCCGACGACATCGGGACACGCATCGATCCGGTGCTGGCTCGCAGTTGGCTCCTGGTCCACGGTTTGCAGAGTGAACGCTTCCAACTGGCCGCTGATTCGCGTGCCGACATCATCGTTCTGGACATCGAGGATGCGGTGGCCCCGAAGGACAAGGTTGCCGCACGCGACCACGTCACCGAGTGGCTGGCCGCGGGCAATCGTGACTGGGTGCGGGTCAACGGTTTCGGAACCCAGTGGTGGGCCGAGGATCTGGCCGCTCTGAGCGAAGTCAAGGTCGGTGGCGTGATGCTGGCGATGGTCGAGTCGGTGGACCATGTCACCGAAACGGCCAAGCGGTTGCCGGGTGTGCCGATCGTGGCATTGGTCGAAACCGCGCGCGGCCTCGAACGGATCAGCGAGATCGCCTCGGCCAAGGGAACTTTCCGGCTGGCCTTCGGGATCGGCGACTTCCGTCGAGACACTGGATTCGGTGATCAGCCGGCGACGCTGGCCTACGCCCGGTCGCGGTTCACGATCGCGGCCAAGGCGGCACACCTGCCGAGCGCGATCGACGGGCCGACGGTCGGCTCGTCGGCACTGAAGCTCAGCGAGGCCACTGCGGTCAGTGCGGAGTTCGGCATGACCGGAAAGATCTGCCTGACACCCGATCAGTGCGCCGCGGTGAACGAGGGACTGTCGCCGTCGCATGAAGAGATCGCCTGGGCCCTGGAGTTTTTCGCCGAATACGAGCGCGATGGTGGTGAGATCCGCAACGGATCGGATCTGCCGCGCATCGCCCGCGGTACGAAGATCCTGGATCTGGCCCGCGCATACGGCATCGAGTTCAGCGAGGAGTTCGACGATCCGGACCACATGCCGGCACCGTCGGATACCTACCACTACTGATCGCCGGTTCGACCACAAAAAATGGTCGCCGCCCTCGAAAGGGCGGCGACCATTTTTTGTCAGATCAGATCAGTGCGATCTAGCGAGCAAACATCAACGCGCGCTTGACTTCCTGGATCGCCTGGGTCACCTGGATGCCACGCGGGCAGGCGTCGGTGCAGTTGAAGGTGGTGCGGCAACGCCACACGCCGTCGACGTCGTTGAGGATGTCGAGACGTTCGGCGGCACCTTCGTCACGGCTGTCGAAGATGAACCGGTGAGCGTTGACGATCGCGGCCGGACCGAAGTAGCTGCCTTCGTTCCAGTACACCGGGCAGCTCGTGGTGCAGCACGCACACAGGATGCACTTGGTGGTGTCGTCGAAGCGGGCGCGGTCGGTCTGGCTCTGGATGCGCTCGCGGGTCGGCTCGTTGCCACTGGTCATCAGGAACGGCTTCACGGCGCGGAATGCGTCGAAGAACGGTTCCATGTCGACGACGAGATCCTTCTCGACGGGCAGGCCCTTGATGGGCTCGACCGTGATGGTGATCTCCTTGGACTTGTCCTTGGGGAGCATGTCCTTCATCAGCAGTTTGCAGGCAAGCCGGTTGACGCCGTTGATCCGCATGGCATCGCTGCCGCAGACGCCGTGGGCGCACGACCGACGGAACGTCAGCGTGCCGTCGAGGTAACCCTTCACGTACAGCAGCAGGTTGAGCAGGCGGTCGGTCGGCAGAGCCGGGACCCGGAAGCTCTCGAAGCCCTGGGCGTCAGGATCTTCCGGGTTGAACCGGCTGATCTTGAGCGTGACCATGGTCGCCTCTTCAGGGACCGGGGGCAACGGCGGATCGTCGTGCCGGACAGCGGTATCAGTGGTGGCAGTCATCAGTACTTCCGCTCCATCGGTTCGTAGCGGGTCTGGACCACGGGCTTGTAGTCCAATTCAATCGGGGCGATCAGTCCGTCGCCCTTCTTGTAGGCCATCGTGTGCTGCATGTAGTTGACGTCGTCGCGGGTCGGGAAGTCCTCACGCGCATGCCCACCACGGGTTTCCTTGCGGTTCAGCGCACCGACAACGGTGACCTCGGCCATCTCGAGCAGGAAGCCCAGCTCGATGGCCTCGAGCAGGTCGCTGTTGAAGCGCTTGCCCTTGTCGTGCACGCGGATGCTGTTGTAGCGCTCCTTGAAGCCGTGGATGTCGCCCAGGACCTTGGTGAGCGTCGCGTCGGTGCGGAACACCGATGCGTTCGCGTCCATCGTGGCCTGCAGTTCGGAGCGGATGTCCGCGACGCGCTCGTGTCCGTGCTCGGACAGGATCGTCTCGAGCCAGTCATCGACCATGGCGGTCGGTGCCTCGGGGAGCGGGGTGAAGTCGGTGGACAGCGCGTACTCGGCGGCCGCGATGCCGGCGCGACGGCCGAACACGTTGATGTCGAGGAGCGAGTTGGTGCCGAGACGGTTGGCGCCATGAACCGAGACGCAGGCACATTCGCCGGCGGCGTACAGACCGTGGACGATCTCGTCGTTGTTGCGCAGCACCTCACCGTTGATCTTGGTGGGGATACCGCCCATGACGTAATGGCAGGTGGGGAACACCGGCACGTACTCGGTGACAGGGTCGACACCGAGGTAGGTACGGGCGAACTCGGTGATGTCCGGGAGCTTCTCGTTGAGGACTTCCTCGCCGAGGTGGGTCACGTCGATGTAGACGTAATCCTTGTTCGGTCCGGCGCCACGGCCTTCGAGGACCTCGAGCACCATCGAACGGGCAACGATGTCGCGGGGTGCGAGGTCCTTGATGGTCGGTGCGTAGCGCTCCATGAAGCGTTCACCATCGACGTTGCGAAGGATTCCGCCTTCGCCTCGGACGGCTTCGGAGATCAGGATGCCGAGGCCGGCCAGACCCGTCGGGTGGAACTGGTGGAACTCCATGTCCTCGAGCGGCAGGCCCTTGCGGAAGACGATGCCCATGCCGTCGCCGGTGAGGGTGTGGGCGTTGGATGTGGTCTTGTACATCCGGCCGCTACCGCCGGTGGCGAAGACGATCGACTTGGCGTGGAAGACGTGGATCTCACCGGTGGCGAGTTCGTAGGCGACCACACCGGTGGCCACCTGCTCACCCTGCTCGTTCTCGGTGAGGCAGATGTCGAGTGCGTAGAACTCGTTGAAGAACTCGACGTCATGCTTGACGCAGTTCTGGTACAGCGTCTGCAGGATCATGTGGCCGGTGCGGTCGGCGGCGTAGCACGCGCGGCGAACCGGGCTCTTGCCGTGATCGCGGGTGTGTCCACCGAAGCGGCGCTGATCGATCTTGCCTTCAGGGGTGCGGTTGAACGGCAGCCCCATCTTCTCCAGATCGAGCACGGCGTCGATGGCCTCTTTGGCCATGATCTCGACTGCGTCCTGGTCGGCGAGGTAGTCGCCACCCTTGACGGTGTCGAACGTGTGCCATTCCCAGTTGTCTTCTTCGACGTTTGCCAGTGCTGCGCACATTCCACCCTGTGCCGCGCCGGTGTGGCTGCGGGTCGGGTAGAGCTTCGTCAGCACCGCGGTGCGGGCACGGGGTCCGGCCTCGATGGCCGCGCGCATCCCGGCGCCGCCGGCGCCGATGATGACTACGTCGTAACGATGTTCCTGCATGTGTTTATTGCTCCGATTCGGGCCGGGTCTAGACGCTGTTCACGTCGAAGGTAAGCAGGGCGTAGGTGCCGGTGAGCAGCACCAGGATCATCGACAGGCCGAGCAGAACGTTCAGCCAGAACCGGGTCGAGTCCTTGCGGGAGTAGTCGGCGATCACGGTGCGCACACCGTTGCCGCCGTGCAGCTGAGCCAGCCACAGCATGGAGAGGTCCCAGACCTGCCAGAACGGCTCGTTCCACCGGGCTGCGACGAAGGAGGCGTCGATGCGGTGCACGCCGTTGTCCCACGCCAGCATGATGAACATGTGACCGATGGTCAGGATGATCAGAGCAATACCGGAGAAGCGCATGAACAGCCATGCGTTCTTCTCGAAGTTTCCACCCTTGGGCCGGCGCGGTGAGCGCGGGTTGTCGAGGCTGGCCGGACGATCGTGGTCGGTGCCGAAGGTTTTGGCGATCCGAGGTGCTTGCGATGCGGTCATCTGCGGCGCCTTCCTAAATGTGTTCCACGAGCAGCTGCAGCAGGCGGATGGCCGCTGCGCCGAAGATGATGACGAACAAGGTCAAGATCGTCCAGAGCATCTGTCGCTGGAACTTCGGACCCTTTGACCAGAAGTCGATGAGGATGATCCGGACGCCGTTGAGCGCGTGGTAGAGCACGCAGGCAACGAGGCCGATCTCCATCAGACCGATGATCGGGTTCTTGTACGTCTCGATGATTTCGGAGTACTTGTCCGGATCAATCCGGATCACTGCCGTATCGAGTACGTGTACAAAGAGGAAGAAGAAAATAGATACGCCGGTAATCCGGTGCAGCACCCAGGACCACATGCCTGGGTCGCCCCGGTACAACGAGCGCTTGCGCACCGGAACGGGCGCGGTCTCGGTAGGAATGCTCATCGAGAATTTGGCCTCCAACATCGTTGATGGACGCGTCGAGCGCGGTTCCGGCTGCTCGATCGTGGACCCACGTCACAAACCATAAACCTAAGCTGTTGTGAGAAAGAATCCTGCCCGAGTGGATATGAGCTGCAACACAACTCGAATTAGGTTTGCCTTACCAAGGTTTTTGCGGGTACGTGATGTCCGCTTTTGTGGGTGTCAATAGCGAAAGGGCTGCTCTGTGACGCCGGAAATTGACTGGAAACTATTGCGGGACAATGCTTTTGAGTCTATGGGGAGGGCATATGCACCCTATTCGGCCTTTCCGGTGGGTGCGGCCGCATTAGTCGACGATGGTCGTCTTGTGACTGGTTGCAATGTGGAAAATGTCTCATATGGTTTGGGGCTGTGCGCCGAGTGCACACTTGCCGGCAACCTCCACGCCACCGGCGGTGGACGTCTGGTCGCCCTCAGTTGCACGGACAGCCGGGGAGAGATCCTCATGCCCTGCGGGCGCTGTCGGCAGGTGTTGCTCGAGCACGGCGGACCGGAGATGTTGATCGACCACCCGGGCGGTCCGAAGCCCTTGGGCGAGTTGCTCCCGGACCATTTCGGCCCCTCGGACCTGGCGGCCGGACGAGTGTCGGGAGGGCATCGTGGCTGAGGTTTTCGATGCGGTGTCGGTCATCCGGACCAAGCGGGACGGCCAGGCGCTGAGTGACGGCCAGATCGACTGGGTGGTCAGCGCCTACACCGCCGGCCTGGTGCACGACGAGCAGATGTCGGCGTTGGCGATGGCGATCCTGTTGCGCGGCATGGAGCGTCGCGAGATCGCGCGCTGGACCGAAGCGATGATCAATACGGGTGAGCGAATGGAATTCACTCATCTGCATCGTGGCGGCAAGCCGTTGGTGACCGTGGACAAACACTCGACCGGTGGTGTGGGAGACAAGATCACGTTGCCGTTGGCGCCGTTGGTCGCGTCCTATGGTCTTGCGGTGCCGCAGTTGTCGGGACGTGGCCTGGGTCACACTGGTGGGACACTCGACAAACTCGAGGCAATTCCGGGATGGCGGTGCGACCTCACCAACGCTGAGATCACCGATTTACTCGAATCGGTCGGCGCCGTGATCTGTGCGGCCGGTGCGGCGTTGGCGCCCGCGGACAAGAAACTCTATGCGCTGCGCGACGTCACCGGGACGGTCGAATCGATACCGCTCATCGCCAGTTCCATCATGAGCAAGAAGATCGCCGAGGGAACCAGTGCGCTGGTGCTCGATGTGAAGGTCGGTTCCGGTGCATTCATGAAGTCGGAGGCCGATGCGCGCGAGCTCGCCCAGATCATGGTCGAGATAGGTAATGACGCGGGTGTTCGGACCTCTGCGCTGTTGACGTCGATGAGCGAACCCATCGGCCTGACGGCGGGCAATGCGCTCGAGGTCGCCGAGTCGCTGGAGGTCCTCGCCGGTGGTGGTCCCGCCGACGTGGTGGAGCTGACCCTGGCACTGGCCCGCGAGATGCTGGCCGCCGGTGGGATCACGGGCGTCGATCCCGCCGAGAATCTCCGCAACGGCAAGGCAATGGATGTCTGGGAGGCAATGATCGCCGGACAGGGCGGCGATCCGAGAGCAAGTCTGCCGCAGGCGGATCACGAAGAGGTCATCAAAGCTGACAAATCGGGCGTGGTGGGGTCGATCGACGCGATGGCGGTCGGGGTCGCGGCCTGGCGCTTGGGCGCGGGCCGCGAACGGCAGGGCGAAGCGGTGCAAGCCGAAGCCGGTGTGCGATGGCATGTTCGGGCGGGGGAGAAAGTCGTTGCCGGTGACCCGCTGTTCACGATGTACACCCAGACCCCTGACCGTTTTGCGGCGGGAGCTCACGCACTTGCCGACGCTGCTGTGATCGGTTCGGCAGCGCCGCAATCCGGGTCCCGGGTGATCGGTCGGGTTACCGTCGACGCATGACATCCATGCCGCTGGATCTGACCTCCATCGCACTCGCTCCCAAGGTGCTGCTCCACGATCACCTCGATGGTGGCCTGCGTCCGCGAACGGTGCTCGAGCTCGCCCACGAAGTCGGATACGAAGGCCTGCCCGCCGACAACGATGCCGATCTCGGGGCGTGGTTCCGGCAGGCTGCCGACAGCGGTTCCCTGGTCCGGTATCTCGAGACGTTCGAGCACACGGTCGCCGTGATGCAGACCGCTCCGGCTCTCGAGCGCGTGGCTCGGGAGTGTGCCGAGGATCTGGCCGACGACGGTGTTGTCTACGCCGAGGTGCGGTTTGCACCGGAACAGCACCTCGAGGCCGGACTGACGCTCGACGAGGTTGTCGAAGCGGTGCTGCGAGGCTTCACCGATGGCACGGCCGAGGCTGCGTCGCGGGGCCGCCGGATCCAGGTGCGCACCCTGGTCACCGCGATGCGCCATGCGGCCCGGTCCCGGGAGATCGCAGAGCTGGCCGTCCGATTCCGGGACCAGGGTGTTGCCGGCTTCGACATCGCCGGCGCCGAGGCCGGTTACCCGCCGAGCCGGCATCTGGACGCCTTCGAGTACATGCGGGCGTCGAACGCACCGTTCACGATTCACGCCGGTGAGGCGTTCGGCCTACCGTCGATCCACGAGGCCATCAGCTTCTGCGGTGCCGATCGTCTCGGTCATGGCGTGCGGGTCATCGACGACATCACGTTGCCCGACGGTGCCGACCTCGCCGCGGACGCCTTCGACGGCGCCGAGCTGGGGCTCATCGCAAACTACGTCCGCGACAAGCGGATCCCGCTCGAGTTGTGTCCGAGTTCCAACGTGCAGACCGGAGCCGTGGCAGGACTGGCCGAGCATCCGTTCAATGTGCTTGCCCGACTGCGGTTCCGGGTGACGGTCAACACGGACAACCGGTTGATGAGCGACACCACCATGAGCCGTGAATGCAAGGTGCTGGTCGACCAATTCGGCTACGGATGGTCCGACCTGGAACGCTTCACGGTCAACGCCATGAAATCGGCGTTCATCCACTTCGACGAGCGCCTGTCCATCATCGACGACGTCATCAAACCGGGTTACGCCGTCCTGATCGGCTGAGCTGACCGGCTGAACTGACGCCCGACCGTCGACCGTGCCGCAACGACCGTCGAGCGTGCCCCAACGACGGTCGAGCGTGCTGATATCACCGCCGAGCGTGCTGATATCACCGCCGAGCGTGCCGAAATCGGCGCTGGGTCGGGTGTTTCAGCCGCGCTTCTTTTCCAGGCGTGCGTCGAAGTCGTGCTCGAGTGCCCGCCAGGCTTCGGACTCGTTGTCGAAGGGCGGGCTCGGTGCCATGCGCTTCGGGTCGGGGTTGAGGGTGTAGTCCACAAACCAGCCGAGCGGTGTGGTGGATCCCAACGCGTCGGCCACCGTATCGTCGTCGGCATAATCCGCTGCGTCCGTGAGCAGTTCGACAGCCAATTCGAGTTGCTTGCGGTCGATGCGACGGGGGCCGTCGATGATGTCGTCGGTCAGCCCCGGCAGAACGTAGACGTTGTCTTCGTAGACGTCGATCTCGAGGGAACCATCGGTGGCGGCAACCTGGATGTCTTCGAAGGTGCCGATCGGCGAGAGGTCGTGCTCGTTGTCGTCGGCGAGATACCGCTCCAGGGCTCGCTTGGAGTTGAAGGCGAAAATCTTGCCGTTCTTGCCGAGGAAGACCGGGTCGTCGCCCAGATAGCAACGGAGCGAGTAGAACTCACCTTCGGCGGTGATGATCTGGATCGGGTCGATGCCGACGGATGCCCAGAAATCGTCTTCGTCGATCTCGTCGTAGTCCTCGTCGTCTTCTTCTTCGAGGTCATCGTCATCGTCGTCATCGGAATCGTCGTCGTCTTCGTTGTCGACGATGACGACGTCGTCGTCGAGTTCGTCCTCTTCTTCTGCGCTGGCGGCAGCGAGGAGTTCGTCGTCGGCCACCGTCACGGCATCCGCGTCGACCTCCGGCATGCTGATGACCTCATCGATGGCGTCGATGACATCGTCCCAGCGCTTGTCGATGAGGGTGCCGATCCGTTCCCACAATTCGGCGCCATCGCGTCCGATGAAGTTGCGGGTACCGGTGGTGACGGCGCCCAGGATGGGGTTGCCGTTGAAAAACTTGGTGATCGGCGCCAGTTCGCAGACCTCGCCGATGATCCGCACGATTTCGAGGACGTCCTCGAGCTTGGCGATGACCTCGGGGGTGGGGTCTTCGGCGGCCAGTTCCGGGACTGCGATGAGGTCGTAGGACTTGTCGTCGGCCGGTTCGAACTCGTCGGCCTTGAGCCCGACGACCGTCTGCCACGCGGGGTGCTCATCGAGATCGTTCTCGGCGCCCGAGCGGATGAATGCGACAAGCTCGGCGACCGAGCTGAATCCGTACAAGTCTTCGTCGAGACCCAGGAACGCTTCCCACTCGTCATCACCCTCGCGCCAGCGGGGAGCCCACAGCGTAAAGGTGTTGCCTTCGGTGATCACGAGTTCGATTGGGACGATGTCTCCGGCCATGGGGACAGAGCCTAGTCACCGATGCTGACCGTGGGCTACCTCGCCTCGCCATTACAGCTGTGGCTTTGCCATGAATTTGTCTTCGAGGCTCAGGTCGGCCGGTAAAACCCCTCGAAAGTCTGATCCAGGTTGGTTGTTCGGACGGCTGAAACGCTGACCGGATCGCCGGCTTCGACCATTTGACCGTTGCCGACGTACATCGCGACATGGCCGGACCACACCGCGAGATCACCGGGCTGGAGGTCGGCCTGTGAGACCGCGACTCCGGCGGTGTCTTGATCTTGTGCGAGGCGGGGGAGTTCGACGCCGGCTTCGCGGTACGCCCACTGCGTCAGGCCGCTGCAGTCGAGGCCCACGCCGGGCGTGGTGCCACCCCACACATAGGGAACGCCTTGCTGGCTCAGCGCGGCCCGCACCGCCTTGGCGGCGCGCTCGTTGGGGGCGTACGCGACCGACCCGTCCGGCAGCGTGATCGCAACACCGGTGCCGTTGGTATTTGTCGCGGACAACCCTGCCGGCAGTGTCTGTGCAGCGCCGGAATTCTGGACGGCGTCCGATTGGGTCGCGGCCTCTTGGGTGCCCGCCTCGATGGGGCCGAACGCGGCATTGGAGAGGTTGCCGAGTTCGGTGCCGACGCGGGCGAGTTGAGAGACGACGGAATCGGTATCGGCCGGAGCCGGTGTCCGCCCGATCTGCAGGAGACGGTCGGTATCGGCGCTCAATTCGGTGCGGGTGCGTTCGACAACATCGATGCCGCGCTGCACATGGTCCATTGCGACGGGCAGGATCGCGGCGATGCCTGCCGGTGAGAAAAGAGTTGGTCCCATCGCGGCAGCGATCGTCACGAAAGCATCGAGGATGCCTTCGAGTTCGAGCGCCGCCCGACGGACCTTGTCAGCGGCCGAGTCGATGACGTCCGCTATGGCGAGGCTGTCGTCGGAGTAGCCCGCCGCAGCGACGACCGCCTCTTCGAGGACCGCGATCGCCGAGTTGGCTCCCACTCCCGACCACTGGGGTTTGAGTTCCTCGTTCGTCCGGACCTGGGATGCGCGGGAATCGTCGAGAATCGTTGCAATAGTTCGTAATTGCGTGGTCGGCGCACCACCGGGCAGAACGCCGGTCCCGAGGGTGGTCAGCAATGTCTGCAGCGGCGCGATCAGGATCTCGACGGGGATCATCTAGAGCGCCTTGGTCTGCTGGGCGCTGATCTGTTGTGCGCTGCCGTCATCGGCCCCCGAGTATGTGGCGGCGGACTGCTGAAGGCCGTCGGCGATGGCATCGATCCGGGTTGCGAGGTCGGTGAGTTCAGAACTGTGCCGATCGGTGACCATCACCGCGGCTGCCGCGAACTCTGCGCCCATCAGGCCGAATGCGGACATGAGGGTGGCCGCCTGGACGCGACCGGCAGTCGCATACGCCGCGATCTGGGCACCCACCGATCGGGTTCGGGCGGCCGCGGTGGTCAGGGCGGCGGGTTCAACTGATACCGAGGTCATGGGTTTACGACGCGACGAGCGGGTGGTCTGGTTCCCCTCGTATGGTTATGCCATGCAGATCCGGACTGTTGACCATCCTTTGGCCGCGGCAAGACTGACCACCTTGCGCGACAAGAACACCGATAACGCGGCGTTCCGGGGGGCTTTGTCAGACCTGACCCAGATGTTGATCTACGAGGCACTAATCGGTGCGCCGGTTGCGGAGATCCCCGTGTCCACGCCGGTGTCCGAGACCACGGGTGTCCGGCTGGCGACCCCTCCATTGCTTGTTCCCGTCTTGCGGGCCGGCCTGGGCATGGTCGAGCAGGCACACGCGATGGTGCCCGAGGCCAATGTCGGTTTCGTGGGTATTGCCCGCAATGAGGACACCCATCAGCCGGTGCCGTATCTCGAATCCTTGCCCGACGACCTGTCCGGTCAGCCCGTGTTCGTCCTCGACCCGATGCTGGCCACCGGTGGTTCGATGATCCACACGATCGAGTTGCTGGTGACGCGCAAAGCGTCCGACATCACCGCCGTGTGTGTGGTGGCGGCTCCTGAAGGTGTTGCAGCACTAGAGAATTCGGGACTTCCAGTTCGTCTGGTGGTGGCCGCGATCGATGACGGGCTCAACGACGTCGCCTACATCACCCCGGGTCTGGGAGATGCCGGCGACCGCCAGTTCGGACCCCGGTAGATCAAACGGGTCTAGCTGCTGCGCGCCGCCCAGCGGCCGCGGTCTCGCGTCACCAGCACCGAGTGGTCGAAACATTTGGTGATGGTTGCCGAGGTGAGGGACAACTCGACCGCACCCTGGATGACCGACTTGCCGTCGCGCAGCAGCAGCGCATGGCTGGTGCTCGTCGGCAGGTCTTCGAGGTGGTGGGTGACCAGGACACTCGCCAGGTCGCCGACCTCGTTTCGTAGCTGGTCGATGCTGGTCAGCAACTGTTCCCGCGCGGCGAGATCGAGGCCGGTGGCGGGTTCGTCGAGCAGGAGCAGCGAGGGCTTGGGCATCAGCGCTCGGGCAATGAGGGTTCGGCCGCGTTCGCCTTGGCTCATCGTGGTCCACGCCGAATCCCGGCGCTGCGACATGCCGAGCAATTCGAGGAGTTCGTCGGCGTGACGATGTTCGGCGCCGGTGTACCTGCGGCGAGGATCGAGTTCTGGCGTGTTGGTCAGTCCGGTCAGTACGACGTCGTGTGCCTTCAGTGGAAGGTCGAGGCGATGTCGCGGGTCGACATGTCCGATATGCGTGCGCAATTCGCGCATGTCGACTCGGCCCAGTCGGTGGCCGAGGACGTCGACCGTTCCGTGCGTCGGGTGCCCGAACGCGCCGAGGATATGCAGGAGTGTCGATTTTCCTGCCCCGTTGGGACCCAGGAGAGCCCAGTGCTCACCGGGGTGAACCGTGAAATTGATGTCCCGCAACAGATATCGCCCACCGCGCACCACGTCGATTCCGGCGGCGTGCAGAACCGCGGGCATGGCGGCGTTGTTCGATTCGGTTGGTGTCACGGTCAATCGGTCCAGTAGGCGAGCATAGGTTCCCGCGAGACGACCACGCCATTGGTGGTGATGGTGAGCGACGACGGTGTCATCTCGTAGACGGTATCGCGGTTCAATGCCACAAACCGGTTTCCGGAACGCGTCGGATCCGGGATCTCGACGCCCAAACCGTTGGCCTCGCCCTTGTAATAGTATCGACCGCTCTGGTTGCCCACCTGGCAGACAACAATTTTCGAGACACCAGTCTGGCCGACCATGATCGCTTGGTCCTCCGTCGTGTTGCAGCGTGGACCGCTGACAAAGCCTTGCTGGTCTGCGCCGGGCACATCTGGGAGCGGACCGACCGACGTCGAGGTTGTCGTGGTCGGCGTGGACGTGGTGGTCGTCGCAGTCACGGTCGACGGCTCGGCAGTCACGGTGAGCGTCGACACCGGTTGGCTGGTCGTAGTACTGCTGTCCTCGGCTTTGGGCGTGGATTCATCGGCCGGAATCAGGAGAAAGCCGAGGAGGATGGCCAGTGCCAGCACGAGTACACCGGCCACGATCGCACCGATCACGATCGGTGACGACCACGGAGATCTCGGTGGTGGTGTCGGGTAATGGATTCCGCTCACGCGCTCACCCTACCGGCGACCTTCGGCACAGAACTCGGCAATCTGCGCGGTGATCGCGGACAACCGCGCCTGCGCCCTGGATCGTGCTGTCGGCAATGGTGGACCGGGGGCCTCGGCAACCTCCAGATAGAACTTGAGCTTCGGCTCGGTACCCGATGGTCTGGCGATGACCCTGACCTGGCCGGTATCCGAGTTGCCGGTGAGCTGCACAGCGTCGGTCGACGCGCCTGGTGCACGTTCGAGCAGGTCCTCGGCGTCGACGACGATCCCGTCCAGTTGCGTCGGTGGATTCGTTCGCAGGTCGGCCATGATCTCGGTGATCTGTGCGAGGTCGTCGACGCGCAACGCGTATTGACCGGTCAGGTGGACACCGTGCTCCACTGCGATCTCGTCGAGACGGTCGGCGAGGTCGCGGTCGGAATCGGCGAGCTCCTGGGTCAGGACACCCAGTGCGACCGCGGCGCTGATGCCGTCTTTGTCGCGCACACCGTCCGGGTCGACGCAGTGGCCGATGGCTTCCTCGTAGGCGTAGACCAGGCCTTCTCCGGCGCGGACCAGCCATTTGAAACCGGTCAGGGTGGCGGCGTAGCGGACGCCGCCGGCCGCTGCGATCTTGCCGAGCAAGCTGCCGGAGACGATGGTGTTGGCCACCAATACGTCTTGGCCGACGTGTGCGGAGACGATCTGGGCACCGAGCAGCGCACCGGTCTCGTCGCCGGTGAGCATCCGCCAGACGCCGTCGATCCGCGCGCCGACGGCGCAACGGTCCGCGTCGGGATCCAGGGCGATGGCGAGGTCGGCGTCGATGTCGTCCGCCAATGCGAGCAGGAGATCCGAGGCGCCCGGCTCTTCGGGATTCGGGAACGCGGCCGTCGGGAAGTCCGGATCGGGGGCGTGCTGCAATCCGACCACGGTGACGTTGTGGAAACCGCACTCGCGCAGGGCTTGTACGGCGAGGTCGCCGCCGACACCGTGCATCGCTGTCAGGGCGATCCTGATCGTTCGATGTTCGCGGTGACCGAACCGGGTGACGATGCGCGCCAGATAGTGTCCGATGTTGTTGCGCGCCCGGTCATCCGGCGCCACCGCTGTCCGTGGGATGTCGATCGCAGGTCCGGTGCCGGCGATCAATGCCTCTATCTCCGCGTCGGCCGGTGGAACCAGTTGCGCGCCGTGCTCGAGGTAGACCTTGTAGCCGTTGTCGGCCGGAGGATTGTGCGATGCGGTGATCTGGATTCCGGCGACGGCACCCACGTGCCGGACCGCGAACGCGACCAGCGGGGTCGGTCCCGGTTCGGGCAATGCCACGACGTCGAACCCCTGCGCCGCAAGAACTTCCGTCGTGGCGGCGAAAAAGTCTTCGGAACCGTGACGGGCGTCGCGGCCGACGACCACGGTACCGCCGGTGTGGCCGTTATCGATCAGCCACTGCGCGACGCCGGAGGTCGCCTTGGTGACCACGGCGACGTTCATCCCCAGTGGGCCACCCCGGACCGGCCCCCGCAGGCCGGCGGTTCCGAAATGCAGGGTGTCAGAGAATCTTTCGTTCAATGCGGCGGAGTCCAGCGTGGCGAGTTCGGCTCGGGTACGAGGGTCGGGATCGGCGTCGATCCAGGCCGCAACGGCATCGGGCGTGGTCATCGGTATCTCAGATCTGTTCGATCACCTGGGCCAGCAGGTGACCCATCCGGGTGGCCGACGCGCGGCCGACCTCGAGAACTTCTTCGTGGTTGAGCGGTTCGCCGGTGATACCTGCCGCGAGGTTGGTCACCAATGAGATGCCGAGGACGGACATCTTCTCGGCGCGGGCGGCGATGGTCTCGTGCACGGTGGACATGCCCACCAGGTCGGCGCCGAGGACGCGCAGCATGTTGATCTCGGCGGGTGTTTCGTAGTGGGGGCCAGGCAGTCCCGCGTAGACACCCTCGGCCAACGAGGGGTCGACGGACTGGGCGATCTTCCGAAGTCGAGGTGCATAGGCGTCGACCAGGTCGACAAATTGAGCGCCGATGAGAGGGGAGCGGGCGGTGAGGTTCAGGTGGTCGCTGATCAGGACCGGCTGGCCGACCGTCATGTCATGACGCAGCCCGCCGGCCGCGTTGGTGAGGACCATCGTCTCGACGCCACACCTGGCCGCAGTTCGCACCGCGTGGACAACACTGGCCAGTGGATGTCCTTCGTACGCATGGGTTCTGCCCAACAACACGAGAACCGAACGGTTGCCGATACGCAGTGAATGCACGGTGCCGGAGTGCCCGGCCGCGCTCGGCGGCGTGAAGCCCGGCAGGTCGGCCATCGGAATGCTCGTGTCAGCGGTACCCAACGCGGCGGCGGCCGGGGCCCAGCCAGAACCGAGAACCACGGCGACATCGTGGCTCGGCTTTCCTGTTGCCGTGGCGATCGCGTCGGCTGCGGCCTGCGCTGCGCCGATGGGGTCGATCGTCGGATCGGAACTGGGGGAAACCACGTCGGGTCCTTCGATTGCCATGGAACCAACCCTAAGGCGAAAACGGTTCGCGCTCGCAGGTTCGCTGTGGCCGTCACATCGCGTTCCTTCCGGACCGCTAGGCTCGCGGCATGCCGTACGTGACCACACATGACGCCGTGCACACGCTCTATCTGGGCATCGAGGGTGAGAGTGACACCGACAACAGGTTCGGAATCGATTGGCTCGACGCGATCAATGCGTGCCTCGATGAGGTCGTCGACGCGAAGCCGGGCGCACTTGTCATCACCGCGACCGGCAAGTTCTTTTCCAACGGGCTCGACGTGGAGTACATCGGCGCCAACGGAGACAAGCTTCCGGCTTACCTCGATCGCGTCCATGCGCTGTACACGCGGATTCTGACGTTCCCGCAGCCCACTGTCGCCGCGATCAACGGCCACGCGTTCGGTGCGGCCGCCATGCTGGCACTGTGTGCTGATCATCGGATCATGCGGACCGAGCGTGGATTCTGGTCGCTTCCTGAAGTGCAGCTCGGTATGCCGTTCACCAAAGGTATGGCGACGCTGCTCCGGACCCGCCTGACCGACGCCACCGCCACCGAGGCCATGACCACGGGGCGTAGGTATGGCGGCCTGGATTCGGTGGCTGCCGGCATCGTGGAGCAAGCCGTCGACATCGATGTGCTGACAACCACGGCCACCGACATCGCGGCCTCCCGAAGCTCTCTGACCGGTCCGGCGCTGGAATTGATCAAGAAGGGGCTGCGTGCGCCCCTGCTTGCCGATCTCGATGACCCGACGCCGGCCAGCCTGGTTGGCTAACTCGATTCAGTTCGCTATCGCGATGGTGAGAGAATGAGCCGATGACAACGATCGGGCAGCGGGGCTCGCATGCCGTCCAGGCGGTGGCCGGTGACCTGATCGAGTTGTCTCATTCAATCCATGCCGAACCAGAGCTGGCGTTCGGGGAACACCGTAGCGTCGCCAAGGTGACCAGCCTGCTCGACGGTTATGGCTTCGAGGTCACCACCGGCGTGGCGGACCTGCCGACGGCGTTCACCGCGACATACGGCTCGGGAGACCTCGTGGTCGGTCTGTGCGCCGAGTACGACGCGTTGCCCGGGCTGGGGCATGCCTGTGGCCACAACATGATTGCCGCCAGCGCTGTCGGTGCCGCGCGTGGACTCGCCGAGGTCGCCGATGAACTCGGCATCACCGTCCTGGTGCTCGGCACCCCCGCCGAGGAAACCGGTGGCGGAAAGATCGTGATGGCGCAGGCCGGGGTTTTTGATCCGGTCGCGATGGCACTGATGGTCCACCCGGGGCGGATGGACGAGATCGCCAGCAGCTCGTTGGCTTTGGACGATCTGGCCATCCGGTACACCGGTGTCGAAGCCCATGCCGCGGCCTCGCCCGAACGTGGACGCAACGCCGCCGATGCGGCCACCATCGCGCAGGTCTCGCTCGGGTTGTTGCGTCAGTACCTGAAGTCCGGGCAGCAGATGCACGGAATCGTCAGCAACGGCGGCAGTGCCCCGAACATCGTCAGCGCGCACAGCGAGCTCCTCTATTATCTGCGGGCCGTTGACGAGTCGTCGCTGAGCGAACTGCGTGAGCGAGCGGAAGCCTGCTTTGCGGCGGGAGCGCTGGCCGCGGGTTGTACGTACGAGATCTCGACGGTATCGCCGACGTACGTCGAACTCCGGCACGATCAGCGCCTGCTCGAGGCATACCGCGGTGCGATCGCCGACCTCGGTCGCGAGGTGATGCCGACCGCCCTCGAGGGGTTGCGGCCGCTAGGCAGTACCGACATGGGCAACATCAGCCAGATGTTGCCTTCCATCCACCCGACGATCGGCATCGAGAGCAACGGCGCCGGCACCCATGAGATCGAGTTCGCCGCGGCAGCTGCGTCGCCGTCGGCGGATCAGGCGGTGGTCGACGGAGCGGTTGCTCTCACGGCAACCGCCGCGCGCGCCGCGGCCGACCCGCAGTGGCGTGAAGATCTCCTGCAACAGCAGGAGAAACGAACAGGTACAGTCCCGCGTGACGCGGGCAGAAGACGATGAGTGTGTAACGAAACATGACTGGGCAACACGTGGATGCGGAACGTTTCCTGACTGACCTGGACGACTGGCTGGCGGCCAACACCGCGCAGTTGGTGGCCTGGCGCCGGGATTTTCATAGCCATCCGGAACTGTCGCGCAGTGAGCTGCGTACCACCGGCATCGTTGTCGACGAACTGACGAAGGCCGGACTGTCGCCGCGGATCCTGCCGCAGGGTGTTGGTGTGGTGTGCGACATCGGCCCGGCCGGACCGCTGGTGGCGCTGCGTGCCGACATGGACGCGCTGCCGATCGCCGAGCTGACCGGGCTGCCGTTTTCGTCCACCGCAGAGGGTGTCTCGCACGCTTGTGGGCACGACGGGCACACGGCGGTGCTGTTGGGCGTGGGCAAGGCGCTGGCGTCGATGGAGGACCTGCCGATCGGTGTGCGACTGATATTCCAGGCGGCCGAGGAAGTGATGCCCGGTGGCGCCCTTGACGCCGTCACCGCCGGTGTGACGCGAGGCGTGTCGCAGATCTACGCCCTACACTGCGATCCGAAGCTCGAGGTCGGCAAAGTGGGCTTGCGGCGTGGGCCGATCACGTCGGCGGCCGACCACGTCGAACTCGTCCTGCACTCACCCGGTGGCCACACCTCACGGCCGCACCTGACCGCGGACCTCGTCTATGCGATGGGGTCCGTGATCACCGGTCTGCCGGGCATACTGTCGCGGCGCATCGATCCGCGGACCAGCACGGTGATGGTGTGGGGATCGGTCCATGCCGGCGATGCGCCCAATGCGATTCCTCAGGAGGGGCGCCTGCGGGGCACCGTCCGCACGGGTGATCACGCCACCTGGGCGTTGCTCGAACCGTTGGTGCGCGAGATCATCGAGGGACTCTTGGCGCCACTGAGCGTGCGCTACGACATGATCTACAAGCGCGGCGTCCCACCCGTCGTCAACGATTCGATCTCCACCGAGATCTTCCGCGACGCGATCTTGTCGGTGAGCCCCGACGCGCTGGCAGACACCGCGCAATCCGGTGGTGGAGAAGACTTTTCGTGGTACCTCGAGAACGTCCCCGGTGCGATGGCGCGGCTCGGCGTCTGGTCCGGGCACGGCCAGCAGGTGGATCTGCATCAGCCGAACTTCGACCTCGACGAGCGTGCGCTCGCGGTGGGCGTGCGGACGCTGGCCGGGGTCGTTCTGCAGGCGAGCCTGCGCAACCGCTAGTGGTCGGGCCCCGGGCTATCCGGTCCGGGTCCGACGTTGCGTGACTCGCGGAGCCGTAGCTGATGTACGTAATCGGCTGGTGCCCCGGCGATTTCGGCTGCCTCGGCCATGACGCCGAGGTAACGCGCCGACGGTAGACCGCCTTCGAACGCGTCCAGGACGTACAGCCAGGCCAGGTTCGGCCCGTTGGGCGTGGTGATGCGGGCCCGGATCTTGCGGTGGATCCCGAGTTCGGAGCCCTCCCAGCGATCGAGGCTGGATTCATCGTCCTCGGTCACGTCGTACAAAACGACGAACACGCGGGCCTCGGGGTCGTCACGATCTTCGGTGACAGTTGCGAGTGCGCCTTCCCAACCGATGTCGCCGCCACCGAACGTGAGTCGCCACCCGTACAGCCATCCGGTGCCCGCCATCGGAGAGTGGGGGGCACGCATGAGCATCTGCTCTGGGTGCATGTTTGAGCCGTAGGCCGCGTAGATAGGCACGGAGAGGAGCCTAGATGGTCAGCTCCCCATCGGGAAAGTGCGAGGGGTGATCGACTAGATTCTCAAGTGGCGCCACCCCGCCGGCAGGCCCGTCCGACATCCCTGGGAGTTGACCTGAAAATGACAAAGATTGTGATCCTCGGTGGAGGACCCGCCGGCTACGAAGCAGCCCTTGCTGCATCGACCTACGGTGCCCACATCACCATTGTCGACAGCGACGGCATGGGTGGTGCCTGTGTGCTGTGGGACTGTGTGCCTTCGAAGACCTTCATTGCCTCCACCGGGATCAGGACCGACGTCCGCCGCGCCGTTGACCTGGGAATCAACCTGAAATACGACGATGCGGTCGTGTCGTTGCCGCAGATCCACGACCGTGTCAAAGATCTCGCCTTCGCGCAGTCCTCCGACATCCGCTCGAGGCTTCTGACCGAGGGTGTCCGGATCATTCACGGCCGTGGGCGTCTTGCTGATCCCGAGGTCGGATTCGCCCGTCACAAGGTTGTCGCAACACCCATCGAGGCCGACGGCAGCGACGGGGAAGTGGAGATTCTCGACGCCGATGTGGTGTTGGTCGCAACCGGCGCGTCGCCCCGCGTCCTTCCCGCCGCACAGCCCGACGGTGAGCGGATCCTGACGTGGCGACAGATGTACGACCTCAACGAATCGCCCGAACATCTGATCGTTGTCGGATCCGGCGTGACCGGTGCCGAGTTCGTGCACGCGTACACCGAGCTCGGTGTGCCGGTGACAATGGTGTCGAGCCGCGACCGCGTGCTGCCCGGCGAGGACGAGGATGCGGCGCTGGTCCTCGAGGATGTGTTGGCAGAACGCGGCGTGAACCTGGTGAAGCATGCGCGGGCCGACAAGGTCGAGCGCACCGCCGATGGGGTGAAGGTCAGTCTTGCCGACGGCCGCACCGTCGAGGGCTCGCATTGCCTGATGACGGTGGGATCGGTTCCGAACACAAACGATCTCGGACTCGAGCATGTCGGGCTGGAGCTCGACCGCGGTGGGTACCTGAAAGTCGACCGGGTCTCCCGGACGGCGGTGCCCGGGATCTACGCCGCAGGCGACTGCACCGGCCTGTTGCCGCTGGCATCGGTCGCTGCGATGCAGGGCCGAATTGCGATGTATCACTCGCTGGGCGAAGGTGTGTCACCGATTCGCCTCAAGACCGTGGCATCCGCGATCTTCACCCGGCCCGAGATTGCCACGGTCGGCGTCAGTCAGCAGGCCATCGACTCCGGTGAGTACCCGGCCCGAACGATCATGTTGCCGCTTGCGACCAACCCGCGCGCCAAGATGAGCGGTTTGCGTCGTGGCTTCGTGAAGATCTTCTGCCGACCGGCAACGGGTGTGGTCATCGGTGGAGTTGTGGTGGCCCCCAATGCATCTGAGCTGATCCTTCCGATCGCGATCGCGGTGCAGAACAAACTGATGGTCAGCGACTTGGCTCAGACGTTCTCGGTCTATCCGTCGCTGTCCGGGTCGATCACGGAGGCTGCTCGGCAGCTGGTTCGCCACGACGATCTGGACTAATCATCCCATTATTTGGGAAATCAACTTCATATTTCACATCAGGCGCGTTAGCGTGGGCATTGCGACTCACACTGGCGCGCCTGATTTGGTGACCACTCTCATCACCACACATGTTGATTCCTGCTGCTGTGGAGAGTGTTGCCCATGTCTGTTGTCGAAAACTCTTACAAACCGTCGCACGCGTTGGCGAATGTCCGCGGGTCGGCGATCCGTGACCTGTTGAAGCTGACCGAGAAGCCCGACGTGTTGAGCTTGGCAGGCGGATTGCCGGCGACCGAACTGATTCCCGCTGAGCGTATTTCGGAATCGGCCGCTCGAATCAGTGCGGACCCCGAGGCGTTGCAGTACACGGTGAGTGCGGGTGTGTACACCTGCCGTGAAGCAGTGGCTCGGTATCTCGGTGTCGATGACCCGGTGGGGGTCTTGTTGACGCATGGTTCGCAACAGGCGTTGTTCCTGTTGGCCCATACGCTGGTGAATCCCGGCGACCTGGTGGTCGTCGACGATCCGGTGTACGTGGGTGCGCTACAGGTATTCCAGTCGGTGCGGGCGCGAGTGCGGGCGTTGCCGATCACCGCAGCTGGGCTCGATGTTGACGCATTGCGAGAATTGCTCGAAGCGGGCGAGCGTCCACGGATAGTCCATACCGTCAGCAACTTTCACAATCCTGCCGGAGTGACGGCCACTGCGGCAACCCGGATCGAACTCGCGCGGTTGGCCGATCGATACGGATTCATCGTTGTCGAGGACGACCCATATGGACGATTGCGGTTCTCCGGCACTGACATCGAGCCGATTGCGGCGCATGGTGATCGAGTTGTTCGCCTGGGCTCGGCATCGAAGATTCTGGCACCCGCGCTAAGGGTTGGTTGGATGAGCGGTCCGAAAGAAGTGATCGAGATGGTGGAACTGCTGCGCCAGGGTGCCGACCTCTGTGGATCGACCTTCAGCCAGTTGATCGTCGCCGAGTTGCTCGACGACGGCGCCTGGCTGGATTCTCATGTTGATCACGTTCGATCTGAGTATCGCTTGCGTGCAACTACTTTGGCTGGTGCGCTTCGCCACGAACTGGGCGACAAGGTTCAGTTCACGGAACCTGAAGGTGGCATGTTCTGCTGGGTCCGGATGCCTGGCATCGATACCTCGCGGTTGCTGGTTGACGCGGTGAATGCGGGAGTGGCATTTGTGCCGGGAACGGCTTTTGGCGTGGATGCCGACTTCAGTGATTGCCTGCGACTCAGTTTCTCTGCGCTGGCGCCGGATGGATTACACGAGGCGGTTCGGAGATTGGCTGTGGCTGTGAAAAACGATTCCAAATAGTTCGAAAGAATGTTCGACAAGACGCGATTCTCCGGGTAGGCTGGTTGAAAGGTTTCGATCAGATGTGCTGGGGGGCATGATGGTTGACGATGTTGGTGGGGATGTTTCGTCGGTTTCGGTGTTGGTGGGTAAGTACCTCGAGTTGGAGGTGCTGCTGGCTGATATTGCGGATTGTTCGTCGTCGGATATGTCTGATGCCGAGGTGAATGAGCTTGTGCGGGTGCATGAAAGGGTCGCCCGCAAGGTGGAGTTCGCGGGTTTGGGTCGGTTGTTGGAGGTGTCGGACCGGTCGTCGTATACCAAGGCCGGGTATTCCTCCTTGTTTGGTTTCACGCGCAAAGAGTTGCGGTTGACCAAAGG
>NZ_KB911519.1:0-207305 GCF_000383535.1 Nocardia sp. 348MFTsu5.1 | reverse complement strand
GTAAGAAACTTGAGGAAACCTGTCCCTAGTACGAGAGGACCGGGACGGACGAACCTCTGGTGTGCCAGTTGTCCTACCAAGGGCACCGCTGGTTAGCTACGTTCGGAAGGGATAACCGCTGAAAGCATCTAAGCGGGAAGCCTGTTCCAAGATGAGGTTTCTCACCACCTTTGCGTGGTTAAGGCCCCCCACAGACCATGGGGTAGATAGGCCAGAACTGGAAGCCCGGTAACGGGTGCAGGTGACTGGTACTAATCGGCCGAGGACTTACAACCAAAACGAAGACTTGATTGTCTCGCATCCACTGTGCAATATCTGAAACAACACACAAACAAACAAATGATCAGCACTAATCATTAACTCGATTTGTGCGTGATGGTTGTTTCACATTGTTACGGCGGCTATAGCGGTAGGGAAACGCCCGGTCCCATTCCGAACCCGGAAGCTAAGCCTACCAGCGCCGATGGTACTGCACCCTAATCAGTGTGGGAGAGTAGGACACCGCCGAACACAATTTGCGGATACCCCGTATTCACAGTCCCCGGACTGCGAATACGGGGTATTTTGCTATCCCCAGACACGTTACTTTCGTCCCACACAGCACCCACCGAGGGGAATACGCCCTCCCCGGCTCCATCCGGGGACGAAATTTACCGTCCAGGCCGCCACCCCGCCCATGACAGCGCGTGACAGCTCATGGCAGGGCGGTGCAAGGGCCATCTCTTAGCGTCAGTTCCATCAACGCGAGCTAGGAGATCATGATGCCCACCACCACCAAGACTGCGACCGCCACACCGTCGCGCACCTACCCGTCGCTCGCTGCGGCCTGGATACCGCTGGCCGCGCTGTGCCTGGCCTTCTTCGTCGAGATGGTCGACAACACGCTTCTGTCGATCGCGCTGCCGACAATCGGCCGCGACCTCGGCAGCGGCACCACTGACCTGCAATGGGTGACCGGTGCCTATTCGTTGACCTTCGGAGGTCTACTACTCACCGCAGGGTCGATAGCCGACAGGTTCGGCCGGCGCAAGGTCCTCCTGATCGGACTCGGCGTCTTCGGCACGTTGAGCCTGCTCGTCGTGGCCGTGACGACGACAGGCGAGCTCATCGCCTTACGTGCCGCACTCGGCATTGCCGCCGCGATGATGGCCCCGATCACGAACTCGCTGGTGTTCCGCCTGTTCGACGACAAGGTACTGCGGATGCGCGCTATGACGGTGATGATCGTCGTCGGCATGTCCGGATTCGTTCTCGGCCCGGTGCTCGGTGGAACCGTGTTGGCCCACGTGAGCTGGGAATGGCTGCTGGTCGTCAACGCGCCGATTGCGCTGATCGCCGGCCTCGGCGTCTGGTTCGGCGTCTCTGCCGACCGCCGCGACGACCTGACCAACGATCGGCTCGACATTCCCGGTGCCTTGCTGAGCATCAGCACCATCGGCCTCGCCTGCTGGTCGCTGACCAGTGGTGTCCTGCACGGCTGGGGCTCGACGGTCACGGTGACGTCCATCCTCGGCGCCATCGTCGCAGGGGTGGCGTTCATCTGGCACGAACGTCGCAGCGCGGCACCCATGCTTGACCTGAGCCTGTTCTCGGTCGGCACCGTCCGCGGTGCCGCCATCGCCCAGATCGGGACATCGGTCGCCATGGCGAGCGTGATGTTCGGGCTAATCTTGCACTTCCAGTATGCCTACGGATGGAGCCCGACCAAGGCCGGTCTCGCGAACTTGCCGATCATCATCACGATGATCGCGGCGACCCCGCTCTCGGAGTGGCTCGGCGCCCGGTTCGGCCACCGCATCGCCTGCCTCGTCGGCGCGGCTTGCCTTGCCGGTTCGCTGGCCGGTCTGTCGTGGGGCGTCGAGCACGGATACCTCGCCATCGCTGTCTGCATGGTGGTCATGACCATCGGACTGCGCACAGTCATGACGATCTGTGCGGTCGCTCTCGTGGAGGCCATGCCGGCCAACCGCACCTCGATCGGAACAGCCCTCAACGACACCGCGCAAGAAGTCGGCACCAGCTTTGGAACTGCGGTGGTCGGCACCCTCATCGCGGCGCTGGTCACCACCCAACTGCCGACCGGTACGTGGAGCAGCAGCCTCGTCGACTCGTTCTTCCGCGGTGAATCGATCACGTACGCGATCCTGGCGATCGTCGTCGGCCTGATCTCCGCGGGTGGCGCGCTCATGCTCACCAACTCTCGGACCACCGAAGAGGTGCACTGAACTGTGACTGGTCGGAAGTGTCCGGTTGGCCAACAGATAGGCTCAGTCAGTGCTTTTCAGCTGGGCGAACACCATCACCGCGGAACGGCTGACACCCATATTCGGTGCCAACGTCGTGGCGCGGGGCCAGCGCTACGCAACCGACTCGACGGTTCGCGACCTCACGTGGGAAAGCGGAACGATCCAGACCCTGAGCGGCACCTGCGTCGGACCGGACGATGGATCCCACGACGTCACGATCAGGTTCGCCGCGGTGGGCGAACACTGGTCGATCGCTACGGCAATCTGCACCTGCCCGGTCAGGATGTCCTGCAAACACTGCGTAGTGGTTCTGCTGGCCGCAGCAGGCGAGGGAGTTCCGGAGGGGTCACCATCCTGGGAGTCGGTGGCCACATCGATCATCTCGGAGTCCGAACACGCCCCGGCCAGAGCACTCGCATTGCTGGTTGTCGTCGAACAGGACGAGACCATCCAAAGCCCTGCGGTGCGTCTTCGGCCCATGACAACCGACACCAATGGCGCTTGGGTACGAACGGGTGTCTCCTGGCGGGTGCTCCAAGGTCCTGACGTCCACAGCGAGTTCGACGCAGCTCAGTACCGGGCGTTGCAACACCTTGCCCAGGCCGATGATGGCATTCAGAACTCGAGCCCGCACGATCACCTCGAGCTGTCCACCACGTCGGCGGCGATCTGGACTGCGCTCGAAGATGTTGTGTCCGCGGGCATTCCTCTGATCTCAGACAGTTCGTCACTCGCCGACCGCGTCGAGATCGCGACGCGCGCAGTGCTGGGCCTTGACATCGGCCCGGGTGACACGACCGCCGCCGCTTCCCTCGACGCGCGCCTGCTCGTCGACGACGAACCGTGGGATCTGACCCACGCCTACATGCTGGGTAAACCCAACCCCCACGGCGTTTTTCACGTCGAAGACCGGGTTCTGACGCTCGCTCCCTTCGAACCCCTTCCGCCGAAGTCGCTGCTGGATCTGGCCGGTAGCAAGCTGACAGCGCAGATCCCGGTCACCGACGCCGACCACTTCATGAACGACGTGCTGCCGCGGTTGCAGGCATCCGTTCCGGTGCGGGTGGCCGACCGACTGTTCGAACCACCTGAGATCACCGGTCCGACACCGGTTCTCACCGTCTCCACCACAGACGTCGGAGTTCGAGCTCGCTGGACCATCCGGTACCACGTCAACGGAGACCAACGCGACGTCGATCCGACAGCGCAGGGCCCCCGTTCCTTCTACCGCAACAAGAGTGCGGAAGATGAGGTGTGGCAACAGAACAGCGACATCCTGGGAGCCGTGGCAAGGAGCGCGGATTCCTGGCAGGAGCCCGCGCAGGCCCCGTCGGTACGTACGTTGCTGGCCGGCGTCGAACTGTCCGGGGTGGAAGCGGCGCGCTTTCACGTCGAAGTGTTGCCACAGATCGCCGACCGCGACGACATCGTGGTCGAGTTGTCCGATGACCCAACGGACTATCGACAGTCGGAATCTCCTGCGCAGCTCGATTTCTCGGCTCCGGATGCGCAGACCGCAGGGAACGATTGGTTCGACCTGCGGATCACCGTGACCGTTGAGGGAGAGCAGGTTCCACTCGCCGATCTGATCAGAGAGCTGTCGTCCGGAGCCACCCACATGCTGCTCCCGTCCGGCATGTACTTCTCGCTGGACACGCCTGAGTTGGTCCGGCTTGTCGAGCTCCTTGCGGAGGGCCGGGCACTCGGCGAGTTCGAGGCAGGGCAGGTAAAGGCGGACTCGTTCAACGTCACACTCTGGGAGGAACTGCTCGAACTGGGAACGGTCGACGAACAGACCCGTGGTTGGCAGGAGAATCTGGCGAGGTTGCGTGCCGCCCGACCTCCGTCCGACATCGACCCGCCGGCCATGCTGCGCGCCGAGCTGCGGCCGTACCAGCGCGACGGACTGAACTGGCTGAGCTTTCTGTGGGACAACGGTTTAGGCGGCATCCTCGCCGACGACATGGGTTTGGGCAAGACTCTGCAGACCCTGGCGCTGATCGGGCGGATCCGCGAGGACGGCCTTACCTCCGGGCCCTTCCTGGTGGTGGCGCCGACCAGCGTCATTGCCAACTGGCTGGCCGAGTGCGCGAAGTTCACCCCCGACCTGACAGCGGTCGCGGTGACGGCCACCGAGGCGAAGAGCCGTGGGGCGCTGCAAGCGCGAGTGGATGGTGTCGACATCGTGATCACGTCGTACACGTTGTTGCGCATCGACTTTGATGTGTTCGACGCCGTCGACTGGGCAGGGCTCATTCTCGACGAGGCGCAGTTCGTGAAGAACCACAGAGCGAAAGCCCACCAATGTGCGCGGCAGCTGTCAGCGCCGTTCAAATTGGCAATCACCGGTACGCCGATGGAGAACAACCTCTTGGAACTGTGGTCGATGTTGTCGATCACCGCGCCGGGCCTGTTCCCGAAACCGAAGCGATTCACCGAGTTCTTTCGGAAGCCCATCGAAAGCGGAGCCCATCCCGAACGGTTGGCAACGTTGCGCCGTCGCATGAAGCCGATGATGCTGCGGCGCACGAAGGATCAGGTCGCCACCGACCTACCACCCAAGCAAGAACAGGTGGTGCCGGTCGCCCTGATGGAGCCGCACCAGACGATGTATGACACCCGACTCGCCCGCGAGCGGCAGAAAGTCCTTGGCCTGCTCGGTGACTGGGAAAAGAACCGTTTCGAGATCTTCCGGTCACTGACGATGCTGCGTCAGCTGAGTCTGCATGCCGGACTGGTCGACCCGGCGAAGCGAGACCTGCCATCGGCCAAGATCGAGTTCTTGGTCGAGCAGTTACCAGAACTGATTGCCGAGGGCCACAGCGCCCTCGTCTTCAGTCAGTTCACCGGGTTCCTCAGGATCATTCGCGAGCACCTCGATGCCGAAGACATCCCGTACAGCTATCTCGACGGGTCGATGAACGCACGGCAGCGCACCGAGGCGATCCAGCAGTTCACCGACAGCACCACCAAAGTGTTCCTGATCAGCCTCAAAGCCGGTGGTTTCGGCCTCAATCTGACCGAGGCCGACTACGTCTTCGTCTGCGACCCGTGGTGGAACCCGGCCGCTGAAGCCCAGGCCATCGACCGCGCCCACCGCATCGGCCAGACCCGCTCGGTCACGGTGTACCGGCTGGTGTCGGCAGGGACCATCGAAGAGAAAGTTGTTGCGCTGCAGGACCGTAAACGCGAACTCTTCACCGCCGTCATGGACGAGGGGGAGATGTTCGGGAGTGCGATCGGTGTTGATGACATCAGGGAACTGCTGGGAGTGACCGACCGCGATCAGTAGTCAAGGAAGGTTGTTGAATCTGCGGCGCTGCTCCAGTCAGAGCGTGGCCGGTCGTTGTGATCGTTGTCGATGCGAGGAAGTTAGACGCGATTGTCCCTGCGCAGGACTTCGCGAGCGAACAGTGGGATCCACGGTGGCACCGGGAGTTTGGCGCGTTCGGTGGAGCTGGGGGCGCCCAGTAGAAAGAGGAACCGGCGCGAGGTTGCGGCGGCGTACGTGAAGGCCCGCGGGTGGTTCGCTTGCCACCCAAGCGCGGGCATGGTTTCGAGAATAATCGGATCGGCATCGTCGATCCCGGCTGCGGTTGCGATCAACGCGACAACACCGGCGTCTCGTTCGGCATCGTCGTTGCCCCGTGGCATACGGGACGCCACGTGTTCCCAGAGCTTTCGTGGTTCGGAGCGAAGCTTCGTGGCCCGCGCCGTCGGGAGCAGTTCGCCCTTGATCTTCCGGATGAGGCCGAATTTGATCATCGACTCACGCAATAGTGTGGCCTGAAAGTGGTCGACCTCCCGATTCCCTCCGATAAAGGGCCAAGCTGCCCAATCCAATTCGTGACGCATCTGTGCGACGGATGTCGGTGGGAGGTATCCGGCGGGGGTGAGTTTGAGTTTGTCGCCGATGTGGTCGATCAGCCAGATGATCTTCGCCAGCGCGACAGCCGCATCGGTGTCGTCGATCTCGACAGCTTCGGAAAGGTGTGCCGCATCGAGTGCCTCGATGAGGAGCGGGACCGAAATGGGGTGGACGCGAGAGAGAAGTGCGCCGACCAACGGCGACGCCGCGGCTGCGGTGGCGAGTATCGCTTTCCGTCGGGCGCTGTGATCCAGTTGCGCATTCACGGCGATGACGTCGAAGTGTTCGGCCTCGAATGTGCCCGCCCAAGCGGAAAGGTGTTCGTACTCGGCGTCTTCCGGGTCGTCGAGCACGCGCAGAAGTTCTGTGTAGCCGAACTCTCCACCGCAATCCTCAGGCGGGCACGCTCGCACGCCCTCCAGACAGACGACAGACTGGTCCGGGTCCTTGCGCACCTCGACCAACGCGATGTGGTGTAGCCAGCCGTCGCCGTAGTCGTACACATACAGGACTTCGTCACCCGGCTCGATGAGAATCTCCTCGATACGAACGCCTTCGGCCAGTCGCTCCCTCCCGACATCGTCGAAGTAGCTCTCGTCGAGTTCGGTCTGTTCGACAAAGCTCACCGCGTTGGAATCCCAGGGGTTGTCTCCGAGGACGAACTTGTGGAGGTGATAGTCCTCCCAGCCCATCACCACCTGCAGCGCGTCGTGCAGATCGGGAAGGGTGATCGAAGCCGGCACCTCGATCGTTCGCCAGATTTCGGGTTCGATCCCGTCGAGGGTTATGCGCAGCTGGTAGCGCCGTCCGACCGCGAGGTCGTGGGTCGGCGGGCTATCCAGCGTCTCTTGATCGGAGGGCACGGGGCTGAGACTACCCGCCGAACTGGAACGGATTCGGCAGAGTGAGACCGGTGTTGTCGGGGTCGGATTTTGGTGAGGAAATCGCGATTCGTGGAGCTACCGACGCTCAGTCCGCAGGCGCGGTCGGCGGCTCCCACAATTCGATCGCGTTGCCTTCGGGATCATGGATCCGCGCGAAACGTCCGGTTTCGGGGGAGTCCCATTCGGGTTTGACGATCACTGTGATCCCGCTATCCTTCAGCTGCGCGAGTAAGCCGTCGAGGTCGGTGACGCGGAAGTTGAGCATGAACTGCTTGTCTGCCGCCCAGTAGTCGGTGCCCGCCTCGAACGGCGAGAAGACGACCGGGCCACCCTGCACCTTCCATGACCATTCATCAGGTGATCCGGTACCTTCAGCGGCGCAGCCGGCTCCGACACCGAGCTGCTCGCGATACCAGGCGCTGAGCGCCTCGGGATCCTGTGCGCGAAAGAAGATTCCGCCTATTCCGAGCACTGGCATGTCGTTCTCCTTGGCTGACCGACGAGCATGTCGACGTCCGGTGACAGCGGTCGTCCTCGACTACTGATGGCACGGCGATCCTATCGCTGGGGTCGTGTCGGAGGCGAGCTCTACTGTTTCCCACGAGGTCATCACCGATGATCAACGGTACCGGGGAGGGCACCAAGATGAGACCTGATTTCGGGGACAACACCAACTTCGACGAGAGTGTGGAAGCCGCTTGGCGCGCGCTCGCAGATCAGCTGGCCACACGGCTCGCGACACTTCAACGCAAGGAGTTCGTCGAGGTGGCGCGCACCGACATGGTGGGCGGGTACCACCTGCTCCTGACATTCACGCTGACGGGCTCGGGGCGATTTCGTTGCACGGTCGACGGTTCGGCGTTCACGACCTACGGTGTCGACGGCTGGATTTCGGTACAACGAACCCAGCGCTTCGCACTGATGGGGCGTGGTTGGCGTGTATTGCGCAATCGGACGTTCATTCATGAGGCCGGCAAGCGGAGCATCGATAGCCTCGTTGCCACCGCGATCCAATCGTTGAGGCAGGTGTGGGAGTTCGACGATCCGTCGGTCCTGACGGTGCGTGACCCCTTCGGCCCGCGATCTGAAGAACCGGATCCGCCCCCGTTCGTACTCTCATTCGTACCGCCGGTCACGGGGGCCAACAGCACGCCGGGCGCGCCCGCAGGTGTTGGCATCGTGCCTGACGATGCGACGCATTTGCTGGAGATGACCCGCAAGATCCTGTCGGCGCGCTTCGGTAAACGAGTTGCATTCGACCAGAAGGTAATTGGGTTCGCCACCGATGCTGCGCTTCACACCAATATCCTGGTATCGCCGCAGTCCCTTCGCCTCGAGTTCTGCACAGTTCTGGCGCACGAGATCCCGGACATGGACCTGCTCGGTGCGGTGGTCGCCGAACACTCCTCGCGGTGGCCGGACGTGTCGATCGTGGTCACCAAAGGCCACGTGTTTGCGGTGCGCGCGATGGAGGCAGCAGTCTTCTCTCACACCAATCTGTTGGCCGCGTTGCAGGCGTGGCAGGAGTTTTGCGGCGACGGAGCAAACGACATCATCGAGCAACTGCAACCCGGCGTGATTGACACCCTCGACTGCACGACCGACAGGGTTCCGGACCGTCTGATCGACTGGGTCGCCCGGTTTGACCAGGACCCTTCGGCGATCACACCTGACACGATCGTGCGATCCTGCCGAGCCAACACTCCGATGCTGCGTCGATATGCACGCATCGCTGCCGACCAGATCAAACAAATGAACGTAATCGAACAGACATGGGTCGCTGCGGGCGGGAGCCCTGAGGAGATAGCAGCCGGCGTACGCCAGCGGCAGGCAATCGAACAGTTCATGCCGGTGCTGAACGCATCGATAAGCCTTGCAGCAGAACTCAGTGTGGAGTTGGAGCGGCGACGTTGCGGCTGATCAGACCAATGGGTTCAGAGGAGGCGAATGCGACAATTGCCGTCGCTTCGATGTACCTCGGCCGCACCGGTATTCACTTGATGTCAATGGTGGGTCCCAGCTCCGGATGGTCGGTCACACGAGGGTTCCCATAGGGGTCTTTTGCGAATTGGGGGATCACGATAGGCCGATGGATCCCTGGGATTCTGGGGAGGTGCAGTCCGGAGATCAGCGGTAACACCAGACCCTTCACACCGTCGATACCTTCATCGATCCAATGGCCCTCGTCGCCGAGGTTCACGTCGATTTTGTTGGACTCGATGCCCCGTTCGACATATCCGGTGACGTCGCCCCCACTGATCACCCCGGCCATGTTTGCAAACGCGGTCGACCCGGGATCGTTCCAATAATCGCCGTGACCGTCAGGTCCGAAAACGATTTCGCCCGGATGATCCCGGTTGCTCTGGCTGTAGTAGCCGGTGTCAAGCCTTGTCACACCGGGCATTTCGTCGGGATCGGAGCCGTGTGGGTTGATTCGCTTGTCGAGGGACTGGGTCGCGCCGATGAGGTCTCCGGGCGCGGTCATCGAGAACCGCTGAACCTTGGGGTTCTTGTTGACCCACGGGCCGTCGTACACACCGGTTCCGGCGGATGAGGCGTAGAGGACGCGATCGGCGCGGAGCCCGAGTTGTTCGGCTGAACCGACGACCGATCCACCGTAGGAGTGGCCGATGTAGGTGACTGGTGTGCCTGGTGCGTTGTCCTTGACCGCGCGGTCGACTTCTTTCCCGAACTCGACAAGCCCCCGCGCCATGGCTCTGGCATCGCCGGGAAACGCCGCTTCGGGCAGAAGCTTTTGCGGGAGTTCACCATTCATGTAGAGAAACGCGGGAGAGTTGCTGAGCCGAGCGAGGTTCCATGCGGCGTTGTGGTTGACGCTGCTTCCGTTGAGATTGGTGCCCATGCCGGGCACGTAGACGCTCACTCCCTTGTTGCCGGGGTGAAGGTTACCGATCATCTCGATCATCCGCCCACCGCCGGCATGGGAGAAGGCGACGAATTGTCGGTTCATCAAGCCATCAAAGGGGTTGCCCTGCGTGCCTTCTGCGGTGGCGCTGTGGTCGCGGGCGAACTCGGGGTCTTCGATCGGCGCGAGCATCGCTCTGAGTTGGGTGATGCGGGCGGCACTTGGATTGGGCTTTTGTTGTTCGTCGTTGAGCGCGTTGTGGATATTTATCCTGTTCGCGGCAATCCGCGCTGGAAAGGGCACTCCGTCGGTATTGCCCATGACCTGAGGATTGGCGTCGATCAGTGCTTGCAGGTCCTGGGCACTCATCGAACCCAGGAATGCTGCGCGCTGATCGGGCGTCATACGTCCCAGACTCGCGACCACATCATCAGGTGCGGCGGGTACCGGTGAGGGTGCTGGTTTTGGTGCCATGGGTACCCCCGGTCTACGACCAGATTGACGGCCATTCACATCACGGTCCAACCGCACATCCAGTGTATCTGGCCTGGTCGAGACTTAAATCGATCCTCGTCGGCGGTGGCCGAATCTACGGCGTCGTCGCAGAGATTTGTCGGTACCCGGCGCTATCTTGTCACTAGAGAACAGTTGAGGACGGGATGCCATCGTGGACGAATCGGAACAGTCATCGAACGTGGATCAGTGGTCCGATATGGCAGCGTGGATCGTCGAGTCGCTCGCCGACAAGCCGGTCGGCTTCCTCTTTGAGATGGGACCGGGCGACTACGTCTACACCGACGATGACGAGGACGACGTTGTGTGCGTCCAGGTCCAGATGCTCTCCGACGGCGTGATGATGCTCCGGCGCTCGCGCTCGGTGCTAGGTCGTCTGTTGATCGCTGACTATTCATCCGTGAAGTTGCCGCTCGACAAGTGGCTGTTCAACGACCATTTCGAAGACTGCACCGACGGCTATCTGTTCAGCCGCGATCTGCAGCTCGTCGCCGACACCTGTGTCACCTGGTTCCGGGAAAACTGGGGAGTCCGCTCGCCCGACGACCTCGGCTGTGAGTACAGCTACCCCGATGAGCTCCTGCCGCCGATGGGTGATTGACGCGTCGGCTGCGGGGCCTATCTGGCCTGAAGCGCCAGCACCCTTCAACGTCGAACGCTGCCCGTGAGGAGCGCATATGGAATCAGTGATGCACGCAATGTGCAGAGCCACAATCACATTGCCGCGACAGGTGATCGCATGGATGGTCGAAACCGCCGGTCCGAAGCGTCAGCCATGGCGCGACCTCGTTCAGCGCGACGACCTCACCGACCAGCAAGCCTGGGAGTGTCTGTGGCGCGACGATGCCTTGATCAAGTCGGCGATGAAGATTCCGGGGAAGTGGACGGCCAATGCCGCGTCGGATGAACTTGCAGACGTTGTGGCGCTGTACCTCGCGCGCTCAGACGTGCCGGCCGGTCGCATCGCGTTGCTACGTACACGCCTCGATTCGGATCAGTTGCGTCGAATTGATCTGTTGCGGTGCGTGACTCGTCTCGGAGGCAGTGATCTTGTCTGCCAGGAGATTGTCGCCGAACCACCGCCGGGGTCGTCTCGAGAAGAACACCTGGGGCCGCGGGAACTGGCGCTGATCGAACGGTATCGTCAGGCGGCGCGCGATGAGGCTGCGGATCGCAACAGCACGGCCAACTGGGTTGTTGACCAGATCCTTCAAAAAGAAGGTGTTATCGCGCGGGCTGCGACGGCACGGCAGTCAGATCCGGTCGATCCACTGAAGACTCTCAAGGCGTGCCTGTTCGGTCGCGGGTCGGTCGCCGCGCGTCCTGAAGATGCCGATTTTGCCACGGCACAATACCTTTTGACGCTCGGACGTCATGCGTCGACCTACTATTACGCCGATGAGGGCCTGGGTGAGGTGCTGTCAGCGTTGCGACCCATCCTGCGCGCCTACATCAACCCGGGATACACGCCGCCGAGAAGCTGGGTATCTGAACGGCTGCTGACCTTCGGAGAAGCAGGCGTTGTGCCACTTAATCATTCGATCTATGCCGAGGAGGGTGACTACCTTGTTCGCCGATTTGGTTCGAACGTGAGCAAGTATGAGTCGCTCGGGAAGCTGGTCGGGGAGAACCAAGATGTGCCGCTGCGTGTGCTGTGCGATCGGGTGGAGGCGGAGCAGTTGGCGCGTCATAGATGGATTGTCGAACAACAAGAAAGAGGAGATCACCGTGAGTGAACCTAGTAAGCAGATTGACCTGGACATTGTCGCGATTGCCGATGCTATTGCAGTTGAAGGGCACGAGGTCAGACGGACAAGCTCGGTAACGACTACATCGAACACCCGCGGTCGGTATCACGCCGGGTCGACCCCACGAACGTGGAAGCGGTCACCGCGGCATTGCTCCACGACGTCATCGAAGACTCGGAGTTCACGGCTTCGGACCTTGTCGATCGCGGAATTCCCGCGACAGTGGTGGCTGCCGTCGAGTTGCTGACCCGTCACAAGGACGTTCCGGACACCGACTACTACGCGGCGATCGTCAATGATCCCGTGGCACTGGCTGTGAAGCTCGCAGATCTGGCCGACAATACCGACCCTGCCCGCTTGGGGTTGTTGGACGAGGCTATGCAGGTGAAGCTGATCACCAAGTACACCAAAGCTTTTCGGGCACTGGGTCGGGTAGATCTTGCTGCCGAGTTGGCGTCGCGGCGTAGACAAGCGTTCAGACGCCTGGTCACCCTGCGATCGGAATGGACCAGGTGTCGGCGATCAGGTCACTGGTTGCCGGTCGACGATGGTGCGGTAGTTCGCGTTCCGTGCCGATTAGGGTGAATCATTGCACGAGTGTTTGCACGAATGGGTGGAAGATCTTCCGCCGTCGGTCGCATTCGGCTTTTGCTACTTCCGTGCTGTGGCACGGTTGCCGGTCGGCTTGCGAGGGCGACTGGTGGCGGATAACGCTGGCAGGATCTCGTATCCGGCGAACGTGTGGACTGGCAATACCGGATCAGCGTGTCGGTGGGGGAGACTCGTGCGTGAGGTGGGTGGGAGTGCAGATTGTTGGGGCATCTTGATGTTGCGATCGTGATGGCATTTGCAGCGGCGTGGGAGCACAGTCATCGAAATCGCGTCGCTAGTCGTGCCATGTACCTATCGCAGAACGTTTACGACTCGCTATCGCTGACTTGTTTCACACTTCAGAATGCCCGCCAGACCGTATGGTGGGGCCATGACAAACCGCTACAAAGTCCTGCGATTTAACCAGTATGGCAGCGACACGGACGCAGACGAACTGTACATGTTCGCTGCCCCGGCGACTGAACTAGCTCGCTGGGCAGGGATACCCCGCAAGGGGTGGAGGGTTCGACTGCTGTATCAGCGCTGGGTCACCCCAGGCAGATCGCGAGAGGTAACGGAGTTTTGGGACCGAGCAGGCGAGATACGAGGCCCACACGGAAAATATCTACTAGGACCAACTGCATTGACGTTGGCCTCGGCAAGCGAACTCGATATTACCGATGAAGGTATAATGTTGTCGTATTCCCCTCCGTTCTCGACCGCGGATTCAGAATACGAGCAATTGGCGAAAGTCGCTAATATCGCGCTTATCTCGATAGTGCCACGTCTGACGGAAGTAGAAGTTCAAAAGTTGCAGGATGTTCGCGAAAATCTCGCATTTGTGCCGGATGAATACGAACCCAATCATGTTTTGCAATCCGCAATTCAGATTTCTCAGATCGCCTATGATCCAGAGGCTTTCTGCACGCGCAACGAAGTCTCGATAAGCGAGCGCGGTGAATTGATCGAAGCACTCGAGGCGTTGTGTCGTCCCGCCTTGGTCGTTGACGGGCAGCATCGACTCCTCGGGGCTGCCCAATCGAAACACGCCGTCTCTTTGCCTGTTGTCTTGATTCCAAAAGCGGGTTGGATAGATCAAATCTACCAGTTTGTTGTCGTCAATGAGAAGGCGCAGCGTGTAAAAACGGATCTCTTGACCGATATCTTTGGAAACTCGCTGACTCCAGGTGAGCAAGGTATCGTCAGGGATTGGCTCGAACAATCAAATGTGGAGGTTGAACCGAGGATCGCTGCGGTAATCGCGGGAAAGCATCCCGAAAGTCCATTTCTAGGTATGGTGAAGTTGCAACTCGGAGGCGAGATAGGTACGCAAGGATTTGTCACTGAAATAACGATTCGCCAGCTAATTGAGGGTGGGAGGGGATCGACGCCGGGGTGGCGAACTGATCCCGACTTCTTGATGTACTATATCCGACCGACCATCCAAGATTCTGCTGCATGGGAATCGTGGAATTCTGGATATTGGCGGGAGTTCTGGTTCGCTTTTTGGGATGAAGTCGGAAAATTCTATAATCAACAGTCAGATAGTGGACTGCTTTGGGGTTCGGTTCAGACCAACCTTACAAAATCTGTGACTTTGCGTCTGATGCAGGAACTTTTTATAAACATCTCTATCGAGGGAGCTAAGGGTGCTCTTGCCGCCGCAGATTCGCTACGGGCGGCGCTGAAGGACCGCTTGAGTGAGTCTGAAATTGAGAATGTCGTCCTAGACGAAATCAAAAAAAGGTCACTGCCGTCGGACGTGGATGTATTTCGAACCAAGGTTCGCGAAGAATTCCTTGCTGATGGCGTTCCTGTTCGCGTCTTCGAGAAGCCATGGGTCACAAGCCTGGACGATCAAGCCGGAATTGATAATCTGCGTCAGGAATTGAGGAAGGCGTATGAGACATCGAAAAGACACGAACGCTATCGTGCGCAGAACAAAGAAATCTTTGCGGTCGAGGACCGCGCCTAGAATGACGGACGCAATTGATTCTTTACATTTGGAGTCGCTTCCGCATTATGGGGAGCTTGGCGAGCTTGAAAAATTGGTCGAGAATATTGCCGGACAAGAGGCTATTATTCTCGCCAGGAAAGCGCACGTTGCGACATTGGTGCGGATTTTAGAGATGGCTCTGCTCTCAAACGTCGAGATGATGTCTCTACTACGTAGTCCTGCCGTTTACGTGGGAAGAGAAGCGACAGAGGTAAGGCGAATCCTCGAAGCAGTTGGAATCGCTGACCCTTCCGATCCTCTCATGAACTTCTTTGTCGAGACGATCCGAGGCGGAGTGGTCCGAAAGGATGGCAAGGTAAAAATCCCTCTCGATATATTTGAGGATATACTGAAAAAAAATTACGATCCGAGTGATGAATTGCGTTGTGGTGACTGTGGTTACCATTTCAGGTCTGACGACATGTCCGCAGACAGGTATGCTATCGCAGTTTCGTCGAACTTCATGCTCGCACGCGATACACCGGCTGAGCGGTTCAGGGACAAATGGAAGCCATCGAAAGCAGAGTACAGACGTCTCACAGTCGACCATATTCGTCCCGAGATGGCCCTCGGCCCAACTAAAGTGTCAAATTTACGTGCTGTCTGCGGGTTCTGCAATACGCGTCGAAAAATAGCTAGAAGGCAATGGGAGATCCTCGGTTCGCGGGTTGGGTCGGCCCTTTGCGCACTGACAGGGGGCGAACGCCACCAATGGGCACGCGAAAGCGCCGTCTATTTTGCAATTTGCGATCAGGGGCGGTGTGAAGTTTGCCACAGGCAATCTGACTTGGTCGAACTTACCGCGATCCCGAAGCATGGCGACTACAAGTGGACGGGCGTGCTGCCCTGGCAGCTTTCCGCTAGGTGCTACACGCACTCGGGCCTGTAGAGTGAATGCAGTAAATAAATGCGAATACCAGGGCAGATTTGGTGATGTGGAAGAGATTACTTCATCGAATACTTGCATCCGGACGTACAAGTCTCCCGAACCTCGATCGACAGTAGTCCCGGGAGTCCAGGAGCGATACGATCCCACAGCCACTGCGCCAAGACCTCGCTCGTGGGGTTTTCTAGCCCATCGATGTCGTTGAGGTAGTAGTGATCGAGATCGACTACGACAGGTTCGACCACTGCTTTGATGTCTCCGAAGTCCATCACCCATCCAAGTTCGGCATCAACTGGACCGCCAACGAATACGGTGAAGCGGTACGAGTGACCGTGCAGTCTGGAGCACTTGTGGCCCTGTGGAACATGCGGGAGTCGGTGTGCTGCTTCGAACTTGAACTCGCGGAACACCTGCATATGCTCGGTCACGGAATTCCTAACCACTTGTGGGTCTGCACGCTTAGTCTCCATCGGGGATGATCAAGGCAGTACTCGACCGCCGATTTGGTGTTCTGAATGACTGAGTCGCCGTCCATAGGTTGGAGGCGGAAGTTATCAAAAGATAGCCGCTCGTAGTCGGCTGGGTCGTCGCCGGTCTGCGGATAGACCAACTTGAGTTCGTCACCGCCATTCACGACAAGTCCGGCACCTAGTTTCGGGCTAACGCAGAGCCAATCGATGCCATCGGGCACCTCTTGAGTCCCATTCGTCTCGACGGCGATGTAAAAGCCGCGCGCATGTAAGGCTGTCGTGGCAGCGGCGTCTAACTGTAGGAGCGGTTCACCCCCGGTGCAGACGACCATTTTTTCGCCTTGATCCGGGTGCGGCCACTTTTCGTCGACCGCTGCGGCCAACTCCTCGGCGCTTGCGAACTTACCGCCGCCAGGTCCGTCCGTGCCAACGAAGTCGGTGTCGCAGAACTGGCAGATAGCGCGATGGCGATCCTTCTCGTGCCCGGTCCAGAGGTTGCATGAAGCGAACCTGCAAAAGACTGCAGGTCTTCCGGCGTGGGTTCCCTCGCCTTGCAGGGTGTAGAAGATCTCTTTGACCTTGTAGGTCACGCTAGAGCGCCCTGGTACAACAGAGGGTCAGCCAGGCCTGCTTCTGCGAAACCGCGAAGACGGAGGAGGCATGAATCGCAATGTCCGCAGGGACGTCCGTCATGGTCAGGGTCGTAGCATGAGGACGTGATCGAGTAGTCGACGCCGAGCGTCAGACCTTTCTCGACAATCTGAGCCTTCGTCATGGAGATCAGCGGGGTGTGGATCTTCAAGAGTGCGCCTTCTACGCCGACTCTGGTGGCGAGGTTGGCCATCTTCTCGAAGGCCTCGATGTACTCAGGTCTGCAGTCCGGGTAGCCGGAGTAATCGAGGGCATTGACACCGAGGAAGATGTCCTTCGCGCCGACAGTTTCGGCGTAAGCCAGCGCGAACGACAAGAAGATCGTGTTCCGGGCGGGGACGTACGTTGAAGGAATGTCTGCGCTGACCTCGGCCACATCGTCGTGCTTGGGCACATCTATGTCGGCCGTAAGCGCGGAACCCCCGAAGGTCCTCAAGTCGATGTCTGCGATCACATGCCGTTCGACGCCCAGTGACTCTGCAACACGTTTCGCTGCGTCTAGTTCGACGCTATGGCGCTGCCCGTAGCTAAATGACAGCGCGTAAGAGATGTAGCCCAGGTCGTTTGCCATAGCAAGTGTCGTCGTGCTATCCAAACCGCCGCTCAGCAGCACCACCGCTGATGGTTTGACCATGACATCCTCCTGTAAGTTGCAACTTTGTGGTTGGAAACTACGTCTAACTGTAGAACTCACACTAGTGTAGTTTCAATCCCCGACAAGGAGGCGTGCCGGTGCAGAAACTCGCGATTCTCGTCAACTGCACGCAGCGTAAGTCAGTCAGCGCGACCCAGTATCTCTCTGTGCGAACGCTACCGCAGGGATCCGTGAGTGATCGAGCTCGCGAGTGGGTCGGTCGCGTTAACGCGGCACCGCCGACCTGCGACCTTATCGAACTCTACAACGGAGAAGCTTGGACGCAGGCCAAGTTGCTACTCCGAGACGCTACCGTTGCGGGGTTCTCAGCTCAGTTGTTCGTCGCTTCGGCCGGACTTGGACTGCGACCTGTAGAGGCCTCGGCTCCGGCATATGCCGCGACGTTTTCAAGTGGTCAAGACGATACTGTGGCAACATCTTTGGATGATTCGCGTGCGTGGTGGGAACTCGTGAATGAGACTCCGAATACCGTCGATCCCCTGAGCTTTCGTGACGCCTCAGTGCTCGCCGTGCTATCCGAGTCTTACGCGCGCGTCCTGCACTCTGATTTGAACCGGATGTCGGACGTTGCTGCTGAGATGTTGGTCATAGGCGGATCCGCGGGTGCGCTCGGCTGTCCGCGACTTCCTGCAGACCGTGCGCTCCGTGAAGTTCTGGGAGGGACGGTGTCAAGCTTGAACCTGAGAATGGCAAGGGCGTGGGTAGACCGACGCGGATCGAGTGCACTGTATTCCGATAAAGACCATCGGGATTGGCAGATCTGGTCTCAAGGTGCACGTAAGGTTGAACGTTACGATCGTCAACAGTTGGATGACCACGATGTGCGGTCTTTGATCCTGAAACTGTTCGTCGACGAGCCTGCCGCGTCGGCGACCCACGCGCTACGGCACCTTAGATCGTCTGGCTTTGCGTGTGAACAGAAGCGCTTTCACCGGATACACGCGCAACTCGTGAAGGAGTTGTTATGACCGCAACCATGCCCAAGTCACTCGAACGTCGGGCGCTCAAGATCCACCAAAGTGATGAGATGCCCGTCTACCTGTTCGCGCTCGCAGCCGAGGAGGTGGACATGGTGGCCGACGTCGCACGAATTTCGCGCGATGATGCCGGCAAACTGATCGGATATCAGCGCCCGGAGCGACGCAGCCACGTCAAACAAATTCTCGACTACCTAAACTCGAACGACGTCGTGTTCCCCAACGGCCTGATTCTGGCTTTGCCGGACACCGTTCGCTTCAAATCGAGTCGTGGCCCGGGCACAAGTGACGGTCTGGCGACGAGCGGAGTTCTGGAGATTCCACTGCCCGATCATCCGGACGATCCACGTCCCGCGTGGATCGTCGACGGACAACAAAGAAGCCTTGCGCTGTCGCGTTCGAAGAACCGGCGTTTTCCGGTGCCCATCGCAGGGTTCGTGGCGTCGACGTTGGCGCTGCAACGCGAACAATTCCTTCGAGTCAACACAGTCTCACCGCTACCGGCCAATCTGGTCACTGAGTTGTTGCCAGAAGTCTTCACCGCACCGTCTCCGAGGCTTTCCGCTCGTCGGTTGCCGTCTGCTCTGGTGGATATGTTGAATCAGGATCCCGCCTCACCGTTTGCTGGGTTGATCAAAAGAGCGTCAACCGATGTGGCGGCGAAGAAACAGACTGTCGTTACCGATACCAGTCTGGTGGAGGCCCTCAAAGAATCCTTGGAGTCTCCGTCGGGTGTGCTTTTCCCGTATCGAAATATTGCGACGGGCCAGACTGACACCGAGGGTATTCGTAAACTACTCGTAATCTACTGGACAGCAGTGCGTGACCTCTTTCCCGATGCGTGGGGGAAGCCGCCGTCGAAGTCGCGACTCATGGGTGGCGTCGGCATACGAGCTATGAGTCGTCTGATGGACCGAATTATGGCGCAAGTCGACGTCGATGCGGACGATGCTCGCGAAGCGGCGACGCGAGAGCTTCGACGAATCGAACACGCATGCCACTGGACCCATGGCACGTGGGACGAACTTGGATTGCCCTGGAATGAGTTGCAGAACACGCCGCGCCACATCTCGGCACTGTCAAACTTTCTCGCCCGCGCATATGTCGAGTCTCGAGCGAGTAGCCGATGAGGTTCTACTTCCCTGATAGTCAGGACCTCATCAGTCCGACGTATGACTTTGTCCACGACGAATACTCGCCGCTGCGGGTGCGGCAACGAGACGACCGCTATGCCCATGAGGTCCTATCGCTGCCAGCATACGACGGCATCCTGGTTTCCAAAGCTGTCGTGGACGGATCCGTTCGGGGTGTCGGAAAGTACTCGATGCCGCAGCGCCAAAGGTTGTACCGCATGGGAGTCCGTGACTTCTTTCGCCTGCCTGAGGATGTCGCGACGCTCGGCGACTGCGGATCCTTTTCGTATATCAATGAACCGGCGCCGCCATACTCCGCAGAAGAGGTGATCGACTTCTACGAGTCCTGCGGATTTGACGCAGGCGTGAGTCCTGACCACGTCATACTTGGCTATCAGCGACCCGGGCTGGTTGACACTGACCCGCCGGATGAGTGGCGTGAGCGCCGGCTTACTTCGCTTCGTTACGCGGAGGCCTTTTTAGAAGTTGCGCACCGTCGTGACACTGATGTCGAACCGGTCGGAGCCGCACAGGGTTGGGACCCCAAAAGTTACAGTGATAGCGTTCGCGAACTCCAAGATATGGGGTACAAGCGCATCGCACTCGGAGGAATGGTGCCGCTGAAGACCCCAGACATCCTCGACTGCCTCATAGAGATCGACTCAATCAGGGACGCTCAAACTGAATTGCATCTCCTTGGTATCACCAGAGTCGCTTCGATCGAAGATTTTTCGACCTTGGGAGTCACAAGCTTCGATAGTACGTCTGCATTCCGACAGTCATTCATGGATGATCGCGACAACTACCACACCATTACCGAGGACTTCACCGCCATCCGAATACCTCAGGTTGACGGGAACCTCACCTTAAAACGCGCGATCTTATCGGGCAGGGTCTCCCAGGGTGATGCAGTACGACTGGAACGCAAAGTACTGGAAGCATTGAGGGATTACGACGCGGATAAATGTTCCCTCGAAGAGACGCTGAGCGCGGTACTTGATTATGAAACTACTGTGGGCGTCAAGAAGAGTTACGAAAATGAGTACCGTAGGACATTGACTGCTCGTCCGTGGCGTTCTTGTCAGTGTGGATTGTGCGAAAAACACGGTATTGATATAGCAATATTTCGTGGCACCGAGCGAAACAAGCGACGCGGATTTCATAATCTTTCGATTCTGTCCAACAAGATTGCAGATCTACCATTTAAGCGATTAGCTACTGAAAGGCGCCATGAGAAAGCCCTATGAGATTCGGGTTCCTGCACTGCAGGTTAGGCAGGGTTCGCGACACATTTTCTGCTTCGCAGTAGACGGAAAGCAGTTGCTAGATTTTGCGACCGTATCTCGGGTAAACAGGAATGACGACGGCGACCTTCGCGGCTATCAGCGACCTGAGGTGCTGTCGCACATCAGAGCAATTCGACGTTATCTTGAATCTGACAATGCCATGCTTCCTAACGCAGTGGTGCTTGCATTCGATTCTCGAGTTAAATTCATCGCAGGTAGGACAAAGAAGAGCGTTGAATATTCGATTCCGGGAGAACTTGTAATTCCGGTGGACGAATCGCTCCACGATTCCGAGAAGCCTGCGCTCCTCGTCGACGGTCAGCAACGTTCAGCAGCAATCCGCGATGCTGATGTAGCGGAATTTCCGATTGCCGCCGTGGGTTTTATCGCTGATGGAGATGACGAGCAGCGTTCACAATTCATCCTTGTGAACAATACGAAGCCTCTACCCAAAGGACTTATTCATGAATTGATTCCAGATTCCTCTGGATATCTGCCACCGAAGTATGCCCGACGAAAACTTCCCGCCCAAGTTATGACGAGGCTAAACCTGGACAAAGATAGCCCATTCCGTGGAGCTATCTCGACGCCGACGTCACCAGACGGCTACATCAAAGACAATAGTGTGTTGAAAATGATTGAGAACAGTCTATACGAGGGCGCGCTCTATCAGTACAGGAATGCGGAAGACGGCACCGGCGATATCGAACAGATGGTGCTTCACCTCAAGATCTACTGGTCACTCGTTGAAAGCACATGGCCGATCGAGTGGAAGCAGATTCCACGCAAATCGCGCTTGACCCACGGGGTGGGCATCCAGTCACTGGGGTACGTAATGGATGTATTAACCGATGGAAAGCGCGCTGACGGCCTTCCCGACGCTGGCCTCGACCAGAAGCTCAGCCAGATCGCCGAAGTTGCCGCCTGGATGGATGGCTCGTGGCAGTTGGGACCGGACGATGTCCGACGGTGGAACGCCCTTCAGAATACGCCAAACGACGTTAAACTCTTGACGAATGTCCTACTTCGTGTCGTCCGTCGTCGCTCGCGGGCTAGGTAGATGTAGCCGTCGAGGAGTCCGTATCGACTCCGGCAAATCGTGATCGACTCCGGCAAATTGTGGCCTTTGCTAGGTACATACTAGGTCCACCGGTGGATGTTGCGACTGCCGCACAGTCGTAGAGTAGTCCAAATATGGGTATGACCTGCGGCGATTGCCGTGGAACGTACCAGTATCGGTGTTCCGTGGAATTGTGACCACTTCAATTAGTCAACAATGCGTGAAGTGTGCAAGCCAAGATGGGATAGTGCGCTCGGCATGTCGGTGGTCAACTGGAACAGGCGTACCTTCCCGGTTGGACTTGCGCGCGCAGTCCTAGTCAATCTACAGGCATGGAGGCGAATCTTGCGTTCGGACAGACTCGACTTTCGCGCTCGTATATGGTCCAAGAATGAAGTGGGGTAATGACTTTCAGACATGTGCTTCTGGGGCGGCCTTGAGGTTTGAGGAGCAGGCGGGTGTGTTCACTTTGATTGCAGGACCGTTAACAAGTTGATGCCGTCCACAAAATCGGGCGATCTTGTGGAGACGTCAGCTTGCGGGATTGGACGTCTGATAGGTGTTCAGGCCGGTACCGCGCGCGTGCGCTACTTCACCGGGCCCAGTAGTTCTCCGTACACCGAACGTGAACATGACGCGAAGACTGTGAACGCGGCAGTACTCCGTCCTCACACTCGGGTTTACGTGCATGACGGACACCAGTGGCGGATTGGGCGAATCGACGGATTGCCGGATGAGCGAAGCATCTATGCCGTCGCCCTCCCAAATCGTGTTGGCGCCAAACTGGGGCACGAGGCGTTCGAGGTCCGGTGGAACCAACCAGTTGATGACCCCTTTACTTTCCTTGAGACCCTTGGTGGTGAGAGTCCAATAGTGTCGGAGTCTCGCCTAGGCTTCCTGCGCAAGTGGACGCGACAACGCGCGGCAGCTGCGGGTGTCGAGGGTATCCTGCAAGCGTCGGTTGAACTTCACCGCCACCAACTGGCCGTCGTGCGCCGGGTGGCAAGTGACCCAGTAAAGAGGTACTTGCTGGCCGACGAAGTAGGCCTGGGTAAGACCATCGAGGCTGCCGCACTGATCTGGCGATTCCTCGCTCAAAATCGACACGGCAACGTGCTTGTCCTCGTACCACAACACCTGCGGCATCAATGGGCGGAAGAATTGGTGGTCCGATTCCGGACTGGTTGGTTTCAAGATGCCACGCTGAGGATTCGTTCACTCGAGGACGATTCCAATTGGCCGGCGGAGTCGATCGGCCTGGTCGTAATCGACGAAGCACATCGGGTGACGCGGAACGGTTCCTTGACTAACGAAGTACGAGGACGAATCGCGGATCTTGCCCATGGCGCGGAAGAATTGTACCTGTTGTCCGCGACGCCGGTGAGGTCGAACGAGGCGGGTTTTCTCGATCTACTGCACTTGTTGGACCCAGTACACTACCAACCCGACCAGGTAGAGGCGTTTACTCGCCGCGTTGAAGACCGTGACAGCCTCGCGTTGATCTGCCAAGGGTTGGTATCCGATATTGACGAGTTCGATCTGACCCTCTATGCGGAGCAGTTGGAGAGTGAATACCCTGAAGATCGACTACTAGGCGAACTCTTGGCCTCGGCCACCTCCGCCGACGATGATTCGAGACCAACCGCAGTTGCCCGGGTACGACAGCATCTGTCTGAAGCATATCGCCTACACAGTCGGGTCCTGCGCACGCGACGAACTCCCGAAGTGATGTCTACATTCGGTGTGAGAGGTCGAAAACGTTCGCGTTCGTTCTTTATTTCCGTCGGTAACGCCTCAGATTCGCAGCGCACCCAATTGCTTGATCGGCTACGCCTCGATCTGTTGGCAGCATCGGAGGTCGGCGAACTGACAGTAGATGAATGTGTCGACGTCTTCCGTGAAGTAGCACAGCGCACCGGTTCGCTCCCCGAGGCGTTACTACCGTTGCTGTCCTCCCAGACCGGTAATGCACCCGCGTTGGTCCTACTGTTCCGGCAACTTGTAAGTCGCGACGTGTTGTCTAATTTGGATCCGTTGCTCGACGCGATCTGCGCTGTACGGGCAGATCGGACGCTTGCAATGGTGGATGCACTCGCACCGTTCACTGGGTCGCGAACCCAATCACGAGTCGTTGTGGCGTCGTCGTTCACAGAGTCAGCGATTGCCGTGTCGGCCGAGATGAGTCGACGGTGGGGTCGAACAAGAGTCGCAACTCATCTGCAAGTTAACAGCGAAGATGACAACCACGAGGCCGTCGAGCGATGGAGGAAGGGCGGTTCCTGCTCGATATTGGTCGTGGACGCAAGCGCCGAAGAAGGTGCAAACCTTCAAATTGCCGACCTCTTGATTCATCTGGATCTGCCGTGGGAGTCATTTCGTATCGAGCAACGTATTGGGCGTTGTGACCGCCACGTTCCGACACCAATGGGCCCTATTGAGTCGAAGGTCGTCGTGTTCGGTGACGAGCCGTACTCCATGGGTTGGCTGGAGTTCGCTAGCGACGGATGCGAAGCTTTCACACGGTCGCTATCGTCGCTTCAGTACGTTTTGAATGACACTGAGCGCGAGGCCCAGGCGAAACTGCTTCGCGAAGGACCGGATGCACTTGGTGATGCGGCTTTCGTGCAGTTGGACCGACTCAAAGCTGAGCACGTCCGGATCGTCGCGCATGATGCTCTGGACGAACTCGAAGTCGATGTATTCGACTTCGAGGGTGAATCGATCGATCGGCGACTTATCAAGAGCGATCAGAACCCAGTTCTTACCAGCCGACTCATTACTTGGTTGGACGGAGTCGGGACCAGAATTAGCTGGGAAGACAAGAATATCGTCCACATCAATTCGCGCCCCCGACCTCAGGTTCCCATCGAACTGGAGTCCAAGATGGGTGCATACATGAATTCTGCTATCGCGGTCGCGAGACCAGCCAGTGTGGAGCGGCGATTGCCTATCCTGCGGGCCGGACACCCAATGCTGGACGCGATCGCTCAACATCTCTTGAGCGATGATAGGGGTGTAGCTTTCGCTATGTTCCGTCCGTGGCCAAACCTGCAGGCCACCGAAGTTGCATTCCGTTCAGACTTCTTGGTCTCGGCATCGTTCAATAGTGAGTTCGTCGACGCCGCTAGTGAATTGGGCCTCCGATCGTGGATCAATCAGTTGCTACAGGACCTTGCTCCTCCTGTTGTCGAGCGAGTGATGATGGGTCCTGCGGGGCAGGAGGTAACGGAGGGTCCGCTGCTAAGGCCGTATGATCCCAAACGCGGGGACCTGAACCTCATGTCGCGGGTAGAGCAGTTTGACAGCATGACCGCGTCGTTGGACTGGTCAGGCCTGTGCCGCAATGCTGCTCAGCAAACTCGGAACCTGCTAGAAGTGCGGCCGCCAGTGGCACACGGTCCGCGCGAGGCAGCGATTCGCGTCAAGGAGTTGATTGGACGGCGTATTGATCGCAATCGAGCACGAGGGATGGCCGGACTAGTTGACAGAGACGTTGACGGCGACGACGTTATACGCCTTGAAGCGCTCGTGCCGGAACGACTGGTCGTCGACGTGAGACCGCTTGGATGTGGTGCAATCTTGCTAGGTGATCCTGCGATTCTCGGTATGACATGATTCGACCGGACCTTGCACAGGTGACCATCGATGCGTGGTCGACAGGGGCGAGTTTCGAAGTTAAGAGCCGACTGGCATCTGCTCTCTCTGAGAACGGACCCGGTTCTACGAATGGTTACGCCGATATCGCAGTCCTAATTCGTCAGTGCTTGAGAGTAGATGACGAAACTCGGCTGCAATCGGTGACGAACCCTTCCGACTTCGTGCACGCGTGGCTCGAAGTACCTTTTTGTTCGTTGTTCCCGGAGACCTTTGACTGGTCCAGGTATGGTCTGCAATCGCAACCAAGGGGAGCGCGTCGGGTAAGAGTCGTGGCCGATCGGTGGGCACCTCCTTGGCTCGATGTTCCAACTGGCGTGGGAGTCGACGACGACCCATCCTCAGGGAGGTCGTGTCGGATCGATGAGAGCGTGCGGGGCGATCCGTTCCTGGATGTAATCGACGCGTCGTTCGCAGCGTATAAGTCGCCGGGACAGCGCGCGGCTGTACGGAGCGCGATCGTTCTACCTCCTGGTGCGACACTGGTAGTAAATCTGCCCACCGGAGCAGGTAAGACCTTGGCGATGCTTGCGGCAGTGCAAATCACTCCACCCGGAATGACATCCGTCATTGTGGTACCGACAGTTGCGCTAGCGCTCGACCAGGAGCGACGGTACAGAGCACAGAACCCTGACTCTCCTCGGACGGCATACCACGGAGGGCTAGACGAAGGAACGAAGAAAGCAATCAAAGAAGGCCTTTGGTCCGGAACTCAGACAGTGATCTTCACTAACCCGGAGGCGGTCGTTTCATCTCTTGCTCGACCGCTCGCCGAGGCCGCTCGGGGTGGTCGGTTGGCAATGCTGGGCATAGACGAAGCGCATGTCGTTGGGTCTTGGGGAGATGCCTTTAGACCACATTTTCACAGCCTGGCCGGGTTAAGAAGCTACCTGATTCGAGAATCTCAAGTTGCGGGGCAGGAGCCTTTCAAGACCATTCTTGCTAGTGCGACATTGAACGAAGATGTATTGCTTCTTCTACGGGCGCTCTTCGGTGAACCTGGCCCCTTCTATCAAGTGGCAGCTCCCGTGCTGAGACCAGAGCCAAGTTTTTGGCAAAGTACAGGTCTGAGCATCGACGAGCGCGAAGATCAACTAATCGAGACCCTGCGAAACGTTCCGCGGCCCGCAATCGTATACACGACCCTTCGCCAGGAACAGCGGCCGGGAACATTGACACCTAGGCGAGCCGAGCGCATTCTTCGAGATGCGGGTTTCCGGCGAATGGAGATTGTGGATGGAGGATCGTCGACCGCACATCGCGAGAGAGTTCTCCACGGACTACGGGCCGATGGCGATGTGCAATCGACGATCGATTTGGTGGTGGCGACATCTGCCTTTGGACTTGGCATCGACGTGCCTGACATTCGTTCCGTGATCCACATCTGTCTGCCGGAAAGTATCGATCGCTTCTACCAGGAAGTCGGACGAGGCGGTCGAGACGGGAGTGCTTCGGTTTCAGTGCTCTTAGCAACGGTGGAGGACGTCGCAGTCGCTGACAGTCTATCGTCGCCCCGGTACCTTACTTCGGAACGAGCACGTCAACGCTGGACGTCGATGCTAAATGCCTCGAGCAACTTGGGGGATGGCCTTCTGCGACTTCCCCTCACAGCAACTCCAGAGGACGTCGCGGTCAACAGCGAGTACAACGAGCGTTGGAACTTGTTTACGCTGATTCTGCTGGCGAGGACTGGCGCGGTTGAGTGGGACTTTTCGTTCTCCGGACGCGACGACAACGGGGACCTCGAATCGGATAGCGGATGGATAACTGTGCGATTGGTGAGGGGTGACCATCAGACCGTCGAATTCTGGCGGGACGTTGTTGAACCGACTCGACGTGCTATGGGAGAGAGGTCTCGTTTGGGACTTGCCCGGCTGCGCAAGGCGATCAACGGTACGGTTTGCGCAGGTGTTCTGATAGCCGAAAGTTTCACAATCGAGGATCCCCCCGAGTACAGGGCCGGCTGTCTTGCTTCGTGCGGAGGATGTCGATGGTGCCGCGCGCATGGGAAACTACGTTGGACCTCACCATCCCCGATACCGGCGGCAATCGCTGTTGACCTCCCTCGACGGGCGCCGTTAGATCGGTTGGCAACCAATGGAATATATGGTCGGCGACTGGCTATTCACCTGGATACGACGGCATACGACAGCCCACGCAAGATGCGTAACCTCTTGAACGGTTTGGTCGCTGCTTCGGGGGCTAGGCTGATTGTCGCAGCAGACCACCTTGCCGACATAACGCGAGCCACCGTCGCGAAATCACCAGCGCTTGTGAACTCAGTGATGGTTGATTCAATGCGCGACTTCGATCCAATTGCTACCACCGGTGTATCAACGTTGGTGATTTTGGCAGCGAGCGATGATGCGGAGAATTGGCTTGACGGACTTAGCAGGTCACCACTAACCGTTGTTTTAGGTGCCTCCACGTCTCCTGTCGGACGAAGTGGACTAACGCTGAGCGCACAAGACGGTTGCTATTCACTTGCCGATATAGATGAACTTCAATAGGAGAGTGTGAATTGGCACTGCTGAACCCACCTGAACTGCGTCCCAGCGTGATCCTGGCGATTACTCGATACCTTTGCACTCAACGTGCTCAACAGGATACCCGAGAACGCCTACTTGCCACTATGGCGCCCGAAACGCTCGGTGGGACCGACCCGCAGCGCGACGTTAGCTCAAATCTAACAGCCGCAATTGAGCTAGGTATGGTCGTGGAATTAGACGGTACGGTACGCCTCGCCGACGGTTTGCAGTCTGCAATGAAAGCAGGTCCGGTTGCGGCGACGAAAGTGTTGCGCGAATGTGTCCTCGTCGATCATCTCAATTCATCTGTATGGCCCAGCCAGGTTGGCGCGCGGGACTTGACTAATGCCCTCAGTTGGTTTCTTACCTTTTCGCCATCGGAGTCACCCACTCAGATGGAGAATGCACCTCGCTCGGCCCAGGTCCTGCAATCGCGTGACTTCGGGCCCCGGCAGGCGGATGAGTCCTCGAATTGGCCGATTGGCAACGCCACGAGATGGAATGCATTTCGCCGGTGGGCCTGCTCACTCGGGTTCGCATGGGTGAGTCCGAACGGAAATCTTGTCCCAGATCCGACGCCAGCTGTGCGCGACGCGCTTTCGGAGATCTTTACAAGTGCCGTCGAACTGACGGCAAGCGATTTTGTAGACAGGGTCGGAGCGTGCTTGCCGATAATGGATCGGGGACGATATCAACAGTTTGTCATTCAGAACTGGGAACGCCCTCCATCGGAGTCACGGGGAATTTCCGCGTCACTTACTGAGGCGCTTGACAGATTGACAATCGAAGGCGCAATTTTAGTCGACGACCGCGCCGACGCGGCGCGCCTTGCAAAATCAGACGGTTTGACTTTTTCCCATGTTCGGATCGGTCGTCAGTCGTGACCAGAACATTTCAGGAATACGTATGCTGGAGCGACGATGCTGTGTTGGCTGTCAGCCCGCGGGACGCCGCGAGTCTGACCGACGCGCATTTTCAGGCTATTCATCATCCATTGCGACTTCGTCGACGCCGACTGGATCAACGTGAGGGCGGAGAGTGGTCGAAGGAAGAGGATGTGCTGGATGCATTGAAAGGGCCTTTACGTCCCGACGGATACCTCTTTATCCCAATCGTCGGTGGGTCCGGTACAGGTAAATCTCATCTAGTTCGCTGGGTGAAAGATCAAGTTGAAGGTGAACCAAATTGGGAAGTCAGGTATCTTCCAAAGAACCGCACCGGCCTTCGGCGTGCAATTGAGATTGTGATTCGCGGTCTAAATGGACCGAAGATAGACGAAGCGCGCTCGGCGTTGTTAGAGGCGCCATCGTACTCAGAGTCCGACGAGGTGTTGGCTGAGCGACTGATCGATGAATTGGCCCTTTTGGTGAGTCAGATGGATGTGGGCGTGCACGCCGGGGCAGAAGACCGGCGCGCCGCGCAGATAAGAAAGAAACTATCCCAAGATTTGCCGGATTTGCTGCGCGACCCTGTCGTGCGCCGGAAACTCGTAGCTGATGGCGCTGTTGTCCAGCGCCTAGTTGGACTCGCACTTCGCGGACGTGAAGAGGGTGATGGTCTCGATGACGACGCCACGCACTTCTTAGAATCGGATTTTCCGCTCACATTTGAGGAAATCGGTGATGCGACCAAAGTCGCCCGAGAGTTACTGGGAAAGCTCGCAACAATCCCGCCGCTCAAAGCCGCGGCAGTGGCCATGATTAACGAGGCTTTGCCGGCAGCAGAGAAGCGCGTTGCGGTCTCGAACAAAGTCGATCTAGTCGAAGTGTTTAGGGAAGTTCGAAGAGCTTTGCACGGCGAGGGTAAGCAACTCGCGTTCTTCGTCGAAGACCTTACTGTCCTACATGGGGTGGAGCGAGAATTTCTCGATGCAATTGTCGAACCGACGCATTCTGCTGAAGGTGAGATGTGCAATCTTCGGATGATTTTTGCGGTAACAGAAGGTCATTTCGACGGTCTCGACACGGTACGGACGCGTTGCGAGGATGCGTACTGGCTTGATGCCGCTTACGGTGACAACGGCGTGGACCAAGAGGAGGCATTGTCTTTCGTCGCGCGCTACCTCAATGCGACTCGACTAGACCCGCGGAGACTCGCTACAGATTGGACGGATCGGCGGGCCGATGATAGTACCTGGCTCGCGAACGCATGTACCGCATGTATCCACCAAGAAGTATGCCACGAAACCTTCGGAAAAAGTCGTGAAGGCTATGGCCTTTATCCATTGAATAGGGACGCCGCAAGTCGGTTCGTCGGTGCGTTGTCTGTGGATCGTTTCGATCCGCGTGATGTTGTTCGAGAAGTAATAAATAGATTCCTTCTCCGAGGATCGAGCGACTTGAGTCGAAAAAGTTTTCCATCGGCATCGGTTGTCGCCGCTTTTGACCAGAACACTGAACCAATTTCGCCCCTAATTGCCACCAGAGTGAAGAGCCTTCGCCCGGCCGACTTCGATCGAATCGGTAACGTGCTGCGTTTCTGGTCGAACGCAGATTCTTCTGTCGCTGTGAGTGAGTCGGTCTTGCAAGCTTTTGGAATCTCAGACTTTGCTACGGGATTGCACTCGTTACAGAATCTGCAAGAGCAGTTAGGTCGGAACGATTCATCTGGAATGGATCCTGAGGACGAAGACGCATCGACTACCGGGCGGAGTCATGGGTCGACGGGGAGTCGCAGTCGGATTGAGGCGCGACTGAGGCCGGGGCCACAGAGGCACTTTGCCGAGCTTACTGCTTGGTCGAAGAACCAAACCGAATTGTCGGCAACAGCAACAAACTACCTCCGCAAGGCCATTCACGCTACCATTCAACTGAATCTGGAGTACGGAATCCTGCCGGTTAATTTGGGCGAGGGCTTCGACCAGTACCGTTTTGGAGAAACGGATATCGCTATAGAGGGATCAGTGAGTCAATCGCGAGATAACGTCGTACTCGTTATTGATCGGAATGAGGTTAACGCAGCGGTCCTTCAGGCGCTGATCCTGTTCAAAGAAGTCGATTCGGACAGTTGGCCACAAAGTGCAGACTATCGCCGGGTACTTGCGACGGCGGTCGAGGGTTGGACAGCGACAATCGGTGCCAGGTTGACTCGAGTTCCCGTTGAGGCGTCAACGGTGGCGGCCGTTCGGGCAGCAATCGTTGCCTCCGCGGTACTGGGTGGACTGAGTCGCTCGCCCACGGATGTCGAGTACATTTCGTCGTTATTCGCGTCAGAAGTAGTTGACGCAGACTTGAGCAAAAGATCTGCAAAGTGGAATGTACTGGTCGATAGGGCAACGAAGCGAAAACGTCAATTGCAATCACAAATCGAAGCGCAATTTGGCGAATCGCGCGGAAGGGTCGGTGGAGTTCGTCTGGTGCAGGCGGATATTCTGCTGCCAATTATTAAGGACTTCGTATCAACCTGGGATCTTGACACGAGCGATGCGGCCGACGGTACGTTCCTGCGGGCGGTTGTACCCGCGGTGGACGACGAGTGGGCAGCATTGCAGGCGATGGTGTCTGAGATCGAGGGGTTGATCGACTTCAAACGGTCGTGGGAGGAGCAAGCGGCAAGAGTACTAGCGACTTTGCGGACGGCGCACCATCTTGGGCGAGTATCGGACCCAACAGCGTTGCAAGAACTTTCCGCGCTCGCAGAGCGAGATCCGACACGTGTGGTGCGCTCGTTGGCGAATGCCGTTGACGCAGTGGAAAGTACTGTCACGTTACACGAGAAGCTTGCGATTCTAGCGAGTGAGATTCCCGGTGACGTTGCAACAGTGCGCCACTTTGCTGTCCGGGCGTCTACTGCATTGGAAAGTGTGGAGCGAAGCCTCACATCGAGACATACCGAGGGAGGGGATTTGTCCGCCCTAGAGAAGGCGTCAACGCGCGTTCTGGAGTCCACGAAACGGTTTGATGAAGCGGTAAGGAAGTTCGCGCCTTGAATCTCTACGATTATTCCGTTGAGTTGGATTTGCGACTGAAGTCGATGCAAGTAGAGGACTCAAATATCGACTTGGTCGCTAAGGCCGACAATTTGGTGGATGCAGTCGACGCAGCGTCTTCTTGTTTTGCCAGCATTGAACTCTTCATGTCGCGTATGTCTAGTACTAGTTCGCCGTCAGTCGACGTCAAGTCAGCGACCGCGGCCGTGAGAGCCTTCCGTGCAGGTGTCTCGAGGCACGGCCCCAAGGCTTTTCAACAGCAACCCGCAGCAAAGTTGGTCGATGCCGCCAAAGACCAACGTAAGCGGTCCATGGGGTGGGCGGCTGCGGTGTGGACGTCGCTGATTGATGAGTATCAACCACTGTTGGACAGCGCCCAACCTGGCCGTCTAATAGGCGACTCAGTGAACCGTCGAACGGCAGAACGAGTCGCTACCAAAATCGGGATGCTTAGACGCCAGAATCCTGTTACGGATGAGGCGAAGATTGTGAAGGACCTGTGCGGTGGGGACGTGCAAGCGTCGTGGCGTGGTCATCTAAGCGTACTCGCCGACGAACTCGGGCGTGCGCTGGATTTGTTGAAAGAAGAACGTGACGCCCTAACGCCCGAAGTTCAGAGCGTTTTGAGGATTGCGTCGTCGGCAGATGGATTTTCGCTGGAACTCCTCACTGCTGACGTACTTGAAAAGTTGCTTGTTTCCGGCGTGGCCGGTGACCTCGTGGTGCGGCGGCGGTGAAGGACATGGACCTAGGCCGAATACTGAATGATATTGAAAGTCATGAACTTCCCTTACTTAGTTGGGGCGTGAGTGACGGCTCTCTTACAGAAACTGAACTCGAGCAACTGATCCAGCGAGTGGCTCCGGGAGAAGACGTCGACAGCGTGATCGACGAACTGCTCGATCGACGTCTTTTGTTCGCCACTGGCGTTACGGATCAACGCTTCAGGAGTCGGATGGCGGAGACGGTTCGTCTGGCCGTACGGTTGCGCCAATGGTTCCACGGGAAGCCATGGACATCGGCATCGAGTCTTGTTTCAGACGCACGGTTCTTGAGTCGACCACGGGTGGTACCGCGTCGCGATATCACTGTGGAATCGCTTCGCGAGACACTGAGGGCAAGCGGTACCGATTGGTCGGATCGCCATCAAGCGGCGATCGATGCCATTCTGGCTGGTCGTCAGGTGTCCGCGTTTCAGTCGCGAGCTCTCACCCGACTGTCTCAGCCTGCGTCTGGACACCGGGGAACAGTAATTTCGGCTGGCACTGGGTCGGGAAAGACACTGGCTTTTTACCTACCTGCGCTAGCCCACTTGGCTGCTACAGATCGGCCAAGCGGGGTCCCGCGGATCATTGCAATCTACCCGCGTATCGAACTGCTACGTGACCAACTACTGAACATCCTGATCACCTGTCGTTTGCTCGGTAAGTCGGCACCGAGAGTCGGCGTTCTTTATGGTGCAACTCCCCATGACCGCGAAGATGCCGAGCGCGCATCGTATTCGACATGGAAGAAAGTTCCTGGAGGGCTACTTTGTCCGATCATCGGGTGCCTTGAGGAAGGGTGTAACGGGGGACTAGTTTGGCCTACCACTTCGGGTTCGACCGAAAGACTGGTGTGTGACAAGTGTGGGGCTGTGGTCGGTCCCGATGTTTTGACGTTCACTCGCGACCGAATCAAGGCGTCCCCGCCAGCAATCTTGTTCACCACGACTGAGATGGTCAACCGGGAGTTGGGCTCTAAGGCTTACCGTCGTGTCTTGGTTGGAGACGACTCTAGATCGCCTGAGTTCGTCTTGCTCGACGAAGTGCATACGTACGCAGGGACCCATGGAGCACAGGTAGCCAACCTATTGCGGAGGTGGCGTGCGGAAGTCGCTACACCGCCGCATGTGGTTGGACTCTCGGCGACACTGGCCGATCCAATCGGATTCTTTGCGGACTTGACAGGGCTCTCGAACTCGAATATCGCTGTCATTCGAACGGATCCGCAGGAGATGGTGGAACTCGGTCGTGAGTACTTCCTCGCCCTGCGTGGTGATCCGGCTTCACAGACTTCTTTGTTGTCGACCACTATCCAGACGGCGTTGCTACTACGGCGGACACTCGATCCGACTCAGAATGGTCCTAGCCAGGGGGCCTTCGGATCGAAACTCTTCGTGTTTATGGACGATTTGGACGTGACGAACAGACTTTATGCCCAGTTGCTGGACGCCGAAGGTTGGCGGGTGGGGGGTGTCAATCGCAAACCGAACGGTAGCCTTGCGACACTTCGAGCGTCGACAGGACAGGACGTGAGGTCCCGCGACGAGGCTGGCCAGGTTTGGCGTATCGCAGAGGACCTCGGGACAATCGATCGACCAGTTCGGATCGCACGGACAACGTCGCGAGATGGCGGAGTTGATCCCCAAGCTGACGTAATTGTCGCAACCGCATCGCTGGAGGTCGGGTTTGACGACCCTGCGGTAGGCGCCGTGATTCAGCACAAGGCCCCACGGGACCCTGCACAATTTATTCAGCGACGGGGACGTGCAGGTCGAAACCCCGCTATGCGGCCGTGGACCATCGTCGTGCTATCGGACTTCGGTCGAGATCGACTCGCATTTCAGTCCTACGAGGCTCTTTTCGACCCTGTCGTGCCTCGAGTGGCATTGCCGCTTCGCAATCGAAGTATTTTGAAGATGCAGGCCACCTGGTGGTTGTTGGATCGCCTCTCACGTTTCGGTTCAGGTACGTCGTTGCTCAACATCATCGACAAGCCTTGGAAAAAGTCTCGGGAGAAGCAGCGTGAACTGGCCGAACGAATGCTGAGTCACGTTCGCGGACAGCTCAATTCCAGCGCGATCGATCGGATGGGTAAGCAGTTGCAACGTGCGCTGGCCTTGACGGACGAGGATCTGCGCGCGGTCTTGTGGGACCATCCACGTGGGCTTGTTCCGTCCGTCTTTCCCACCCTAATTCGAGGACTCGAGGTCGCAGCTTCAGATCCTACGAGCGCTGGGGATGACTGGTCGAAGCCACTCAAGGATTTCCTCCCACCAACATTGTTCTCTCCGCTGCAGACCCCGGAGATAGAGGTGATCCTGCCTGGGCATGGCGCCGCAGCTGAGTCTGAACCGGTATCTCAGGGACTGCGGATGTTTGCGCCGGGTCGAGTTAGTTATCGGTACGCGCGAAACGGACGGCGTGACCGGCTATGGGTCGAGCCTCCGTTGCCTCATGAGTCGGATCTTGAACTGTCGAGTTTCTGCGGTGAGTTCGTAGAATTGCAGTCGCCGCCATCTCAACCGGCAGTCCGCCTTTTTCAGCCGGGGACGATGATTGCAACTACCCCAACAGACACGACATCCGATTCGTCCCACGCGGAATGGAACTGGACGGCTTCTTTCCAACACGATGGCGATCCTGTGGCTCTCGACATGCCGAAAGGAACTCCTTGGGGGGACGTCGTCGAGAGCCTTCAAGCATTCACGCATCGGCATCGTTGCGCTCAAACGGTATGGCGGTATGCCGATCGGTTCACAGTACGAAGGAATGATGATAGTGCCCCTCCCGTGACGCAACATACAGTGAGTTTCGATGGATCCACTGTCAGCGTTGGATTTGTCATCGACGTCGACGGACTGGCTTTGACAGTTCGACTTCCAGACGCGCCCCCCGCAGACCGATCTTTGCTGCAGTCGCTAAGGGTGGCGCGGATGGAATATCTCATTCGCAATGGCGACAGGCTGAGCGGGTTGGTTCCATCCGCGTTCACGCGAGATTGGTTACATCAGATTCTGCTCTCGGTGCTTGTCATCCAGAGCGAGGCCGGGACAATTGAGGACACACTCGCTTCCTTGTCTGACGACCGACTGATAGCGATGGTGGTCGACGCGGCGCGTGAGGTGTTCGGTGTACTTGACGTCGGGACTCCTCCAGGTGCTGGAAGTGGCAGACCCGATTCAGGTCTCGTCGTAGACCTCGGTGTGGCCCTGCGGATTCCCGGTGTGACCGCTGAGTTGCGTGATGCAGCTGAGGCACTCTCTGGTGGCCCGACGGAGGATTGGAGGGAATGGCTCGATGAGCGTTATTCGACGACGCTCGCCACCGCACTGGTCGAGGCAATTCAACTTACATGTCCCGAGGTAGACGCTAGCGATCTTCGAATCGATCTTGCATTGGATGAATCATCCGATCTGCGATCGGCAGTGATCTACCTCAATGAGGACGAGCCTGGCGGGCTTGGTGTCATCGAAAGTTTTATTGACAACTATGGCGAAGACCCTAGGCGATTCTGGTCGCTGGTCGACTCGGGACTTGGTCCATGCGACGGTGAGCGAGTAGATGAGAATGTCCGGAGTCTGCTGAGGCAGGCCACGTCGAATCCAATCGCCGGACTAATAGCTGAAATTCGTTCCGCGCACGATCTCGCAACGCTCACAGTTGGTTGGCAGAAACTGCGGACATGCCTTTTCGAGATTGGTTTGGCATGCGATCATGCGATCGTGTCGGCGTTGTCGACTCGTATACTACGTCCGGGAAGCGGTCCTGGTCTGGACGCTCTGACTGCGGATCTGATAGCCCGTTGGGATGCCATCGAATCGAGAGTCGGCTTCGATGTCGAACTGAGGGTCTTTGCGTATGTCGCGGCATCGGACTCTGAAATCAGGCGACGACTACAAAGCCTGACACAAGGCCATTCGGGGGAGGCGGGTTGGGAGGTCGGTCAGATAGTAGCGCTACTGTGGCCGCGGGGCTACCGACTCAGGTCTTCGTCCCTGCAGACTTATTCGCCGTTCAGGAGTTTCGAACCCACCGATCGACTCCTGTTTTCGAACATCGTTCAGCCGCCCGAGTCGGTGGTAGATGGGACCACCCTGGACTGGCGAGATGCTGTTGACATGCGTCTTAGAGAAGCGGCGAATGCGATGGTGCGCGTCCCTACGGATGCGATCGCGGCCGACGTTGTCCGTGCCTTTCTCACCGAACCGACGGTCGTCGACGTCCTTGAATTTCATCCGAGAGTCACTGGCCTGTCGCGTTCAGTAGCGGGAGTCGACATCCGCGTCGAATTGCGTGAGGCACGCCAATGAGCTCGCGAAGCCTTCGTACATCAGCACTGTCTTCCCGCGAGGAACTTGCCGACGCTTTGCAAGCACTATTTATTGCTGAGTTACTGGAACCGAGTGCTCCGCTGTGGCTTATAACTCCGTGGATATCCGACATTGCTGTGCTTGACAACCGGTCGGGACTATTTACCGGCCTACTCCCGGACTTACCGCAAAGGCCTATCAGGTTGTCGGAGGTACTCCTCAATCAGATGCAACGCGGTGGGGGTGTCGTCATTGTATGTCGACCCGACGAACATAACAAAACCTTCGTTGAGCTTTTTCAGGCCAGGGCAGCGTCCGAGGGCGATCTCGCAAAGCGACTCAAATGCACGTACGCGAATGATTTGCACGAGAAGGGAATACTGTCCGGTTCTATCCTGCTTAGTGGGTCGATGAACCTTACGTATAATGGCATTCGCAGACTTGAAGAGTCGATTCAAATCACGAACGACGCTGATTCAGTCGCTCGCGCGCGGCACGCGTATGAAGATAGATGGGGTGTGGCATGACCGAGCCAACCTCCGTATTCTTCACTTCACCGAACGAAATAATTCCTTCGCGGTTGACGGGAGATATGGCGCAACTGCTCGATATGCTTCGACGCCGTTTGGATCGTTTGGAGTCCAGGACGATGCTTCCAGCGAGGGTGTCAGGGACTACGCGTTGGTATGGCGTGGCGCCGACCCAGCGCGACGGGAGAGTGTTTCGAGAAGAGATGCGTTGCTGGTTCGCTCGCCCCCTGACCGCGGGTCAAGCAATCGTTCCACACAATTCCTCTGACCCGATTGATCAATTGGCGCTCGGACTTGTCCCCGATGGTGCAGTACTGAGAGTTGATGTTGCGCATGGGTGGACAGAGCGAGTCCGGCAGAATGTGATCTCGCTGCACGACGTGTGGTCGTTGACTCCTGATCGAGGCGTCGACCAACCGCGCCCTGTAGGGCGGATTCTTCGCCAATTTTACGAGAGCTTGATCGGAGATGACCGCGCGGGCGGAGAAGCAGCACTCGACGAATTACGCGGACGAGCACTCCTCAGTGCCACAAATCTGAGATTCCTGCGTATCGAGTTGCTGAGTTCATTGGGGACTCCGCAAGAGTTACGGGATGAACCCTCACTGAAGGGCATTTCACTGCTAGTCCGCCCTCCCGCGGTTACAGAGAACTTGGCCAAGGCAGCTGATACGTTGCTCTTAGGTGCGACTGCGGACTTTTCGGACGACGAGATATTGCGCAGCGCGGCAACACGATTGGATCTCGTTTGGCCTTCTTTGGTCACAGATACCCATCAAGTAACGACCGCTGCAACAGCGCGCTGTTACGCACTCGGGCAGCTACTTGTGAGAAGTCCCCATGAGCGACATCTCGGGCAGATATTAGCGAGCTACCCGGACGATCCTGTCATCGCGGGGGTAGTAACTGCTACGAGGACTTCGGGGGCGCCCGTCCAGCAGGCTTTGACTCCATCCGGCCTATATTATGCCGGAGAATACGAGTCCGCGCTTGAACTCGCATACACAGAACTTCCCAATCGCTCGACTGCGGCGATTGCGCTCGCCGCGGCGGTAAACCTGCAGGACTCACCATCTGCAGCAAAGGCGTTGGCAGTAGTTGAACGGCTGGCGGACTCCGAGCGGGCAGGCCTTCTCGATAGCGTTGTCGAGCGACTTTTCTTCGAACAGCTTCAAGCCCTAACCTCCGATGACCGGGTTCCTAGCGATTGGCTAGATTGGCTGGCCAATGACTGGCCAGATCGGCCAGACCTGCTATTTGAGTGGTCGCGTCACTGGTCGCGAACTGCTGACGATCTAACGGCTACCTCCGATGAACTTGCCGGTATGTTGATCGACGCACTCAACGATGCGCGACGACCTCGCGTGCGTAATGGAGTTCCCGTTTTTGTGGAGTGGCTGATAGCGGGTGGTATTCCATCTTCTGGGGTGGCGCTCGCTGCCACAATCTTCGATATCATGCTCTCCAGTGAGCCAGGTCGGTCGGAACGTCAAGCAGCACTTTCCTTATTGGAGGGCGTGCTCGACGTCGGATGCAGTACTGAAGAGTATCGCGAAGTGCTGGATGCTATTTCGCGTGAACTTTCCGTGATCGGACCGAGGGATGGGCAGTGGTTGGCGCAGGTTGTCGACCTACTGCTCGCTTACGCCGCCCCGGATCCAGTCGAACGATCATCACTAATCGCACGTGCATCAGGTGTTGTGCACTCGTGGAACGACATGATCGATCACAAGGACGCGATTCTCCTGGGCTTGCTATTCCGGGGCGCTGGTATAGTGTCGAATTTCCCTGAGCCAGAAGTGGTGCCGGATTCCGACGTCAGGTCTTTCACATCTGTGGGAGTATATTCGCTGAAGGAGAACTCAATTCGGGTTGTTAGGTCATGGATTGAGGCGCGCTGGCCAGGAGTGACCGTTAAACACTCCTCGAGCGAGGTCAATAGCAAGTCGCTTGTTTCGTTGGTTCAGGGCGTCGATGTCATGCTCGTTCAAACGAGTCACGCAACGCACGCGGCTACTGGCGCCATCAACACGGCTGTGGTTGATTCGAGCCGACTCGTACTGGTTAATGGACGTGGAGCGACATCGCTGATGAGAGCGCTGCTTGACTGGGCCGGGGCGAATTGACTGCTCGGTCAATGTGTTGCGCTCTTCGGTGCGCTGGTAGCGGCAGGCGCCGATTTTCTCGGCGGCTTCGGCCTCGATCAACACTTGCAGGCCGGCGCGGATCAGGCCGCCAAACACGGAGGCTGAATCGGCACTGGCGAGTGCATCACGTTGGGCGAACAAGGCAGAATGGTCTTGGGTCATCGCGTAGTCGATTTCGCTGAGTCACTGTGAGAGGTACACATTGATCACCACGCGATGGTTTGTTCAGCCTGTCAAAGCTTTAGGGCCGCCCCGGGTTCAGTTGACTCGCGGAGATGTGTGAATTCCGGACCGTGGTTGCGACTGTTGAGCGAAGTAGTTCGAGATCATGACGGGTGCGCGGCTGAGGGCGCGTTGCGGGCGGCGTTTATGTTAGTGGCAGGTCCCCGAGGGTCGGGGACCTGCTAGAGACAGTGTGGCCTTAGTAGCCGCTGTGCCCTTGTAGAGGACGAAGACTCCGAGGCAGGCGCCGCATCCTCGGCACTGGCCACGTCGTGGTTGGAGCCGGAAACTACCCTCGATCGACTACTCACGCCGCTGGCTTCTGCTGAACGGCCCAAGTCACACGGTCGCGGGCACAACACCGGCGGCGAATGAATGGCTTGCAGCTCGAGCCGCTTCTTTGCTCGGCCTGGGAGCTGTTCAGAGGGGTCGTATCCGCCATAGCCGGCTTAACCCGAGCGTTCATAGAGGCACTGTTGTAGCGCCGATTAACGCCGAAGAGCCTTTTAGGCAGAGGACTTTACTCCAGAGCGAGCTGGGGGGTGGCGGCTGGCGTGAGGTTATTCGCTTCCATGAAAGTGATGAGGTTCTGTGCGAGGTCACGCTCCGAAATCAACGCTGAAAGCGACCTGGACTTACTGTCGCTGATCGCTTCCACTGTATTTATTTGGGCCGATAGCTCTGCGGCGGCCGCAGATGCTCTCAACCAGATCGCGTCGTCGAACTCGTGCCCAAGGCTCTTTTGCGCATAGGCGACTGCCGTCGCCAACAGCAGTTGCCCGGAGTTCAATTGGCCTCTTTCTCCTCGTCCGCCAACAGCGGCGGCGGTGGTGATGGCAGCGCCTGTGCTAGCGATACCGCCGATCGCAGCGAGTCCTCCGACCATTCCTCCTGGCCCGAGCGCCGCCAACCCGCCCGTCAACGCTGCGGCGCCTGCCGCGCCTGCTGGCGCTAGTGCGATGAGGCTGTACGGCGCTATCGCGATTACCGCGACTCCGGCGGCTGCAAATGCGATGCGTCCCCAGTTGGCCCCAGGTTTGGTCATCTTTGTGATCGATTCATTGAACACGCGAACGATCGATCGGAGTTCGAAGCCGAACGACGTCGATTGCCCCGCCTTTTCGGTGATTTGGGGCAGAGCTTTGAAAGCTGCATCGTCGATATCAATTTCGAACGGTGCGATCAAGTCGCTGAGAGCGAGAATGGTGAGCTGTTCGATCAGCCCACCGACCGTCCAGTGATCGGGGATCTTGGGCGTGTCGCCTTCAGCAAGCTGGTGGAGTTCACGCGGGAGCGGAATGCCGTTTGCGTCGGCGTCCCAGACTTGGGCTACTAGATCAGCCCGTTTAATGCGAATAGCCTCCGAGTATCGGGCGCTAACCTTCTTGTCGTTGATCGAGTCACGCACCGCATACCGGAAGTGCAACTCGAGGATCAGCGCAGCCACGTCGTCGGTCAGCGCTGTCGTGACTCGCGTTGTGCGGCGAGGGGTCCTGGACGATTGATGAAACGCCGTCCCGACAGCCCGTGCGACGGCTGTGTTTCGCAGGTAAGACTTCGAGCCGTGCCCAGCCGCGCCGATGTCGACGCGGAAGTCTTGAACGTCTGCAAACACCCCGGCGAGTCCACGCGCGCGCGTTACCGGGTCTCGTGGACTGAAAAAGTTCAGCCATGAGTTTGTTGACTTATAGGGAAAGTTCCCGATGAGTTCCCTTCGTGATGCCGCGAAGAGCGCCGTATTGGCTGGACTGCCGATGGTGACAACACGTCGAACGACGATGTCTTGCGGAAGTCGAGTAATGAGGTCGACTGTTACTACGCTCCCCAGGCTGTGGCCGACGATGACGACCTCCCCCCGCTCAGGGAGCTGAGACAGGACACGTTGCAGAACAGCGCCGCGCATGCCCTTCTGGTACACATAAGCTTCAATCTGATGGATCTCGTTCGCAAAAAGCTTGTTGGGTAGTGCTTTCGCCAATCCGCCTAGTGCTGCATGTGACGGGTCTAGGTCCAGTAGTGGAAACCCGATACTTTGCACAGAGGGGTCCGCGCCGACTGCCCTGGCGGCCTCGATCTGTCGATTCAAGAACTTTGCACGCTCAGACGAGACGTCAGCTTTCTCGCCTTGCGCGGTCGGTTTCGGAACCGCGGCGTTTGCATCCGGTGACGACAAGATGTCGGAATAGGATGGTGCGATAACGTCGACTTCGTCGACTGCGGTGAGCCCTTGGGCTACGAGGCCGTCATTCAGTGCACTGAGCCATCCGTAGTCGGCATCGCCATCACCGACTCCGTGTAAGTAGACGAGCTTCATCCAAATGCCTTTCCGTCTCTTGATATCTACCGCCGTCGGGGCGCCGCTCAGCTTAGCGACTTCGTCCGACACACCAGCGCGACCAGGGGCAGTCCCGCTCGCATCGGAGACCGCGCCAGATCAAACTCGCTGGTCCCAATTCATTAGTACGGTTGTATCGCAGATACTTAGAACGTGACATTGGTTCGCGAGATCGGCCCGGGTACGCGAAGACCGGCCCGCCCTGATTGTCGGACTGGTAGGGGGGACGATCGTCAACTGTGAGTAGTCCATCGGCGACCGATCTCGTCGCAGCGGTCTCCGCCTCGAAGGCTCGCGACCCCCTGCGGCACCGGCGTCAACGTTGTCGAAACTCTGGAAGCTCACTCTATTGCCGTCGGAACTGGCACCCTCGGGCGCTTTCAAGACGAACAGAACCTCGGCATTGATGCCACCGAAGGTCGGGTCGTTGTAGGCAAGGTGGTGTACGCCGACGTCGCGGCCGATTTCGTCGATCAGATCGTTGATGGGTCGCACGTGTGGGAGCCTGATCGCCGCTGCACGTTCGGAGCGTAGACGGTCGCTTTCAAGCGCCCGCGGACCTCTGGGAACGTCCATCAAATTGCCCCCGGTCGTCGCTGGAATCCTGGCTGCGTGATCGTATCGGGATCAGCATGCCCGCAACGACGACTTGGGGATCCGATCGATTCCCACCGTGCACTCGGCGGACCCACTTGTCCCTTGAACCGACTTCGGCACCATTTGCGCACATCACCACTCGAAGTTGCACGCCTGGCAAATGTAGGACGGGATGTCGGGCGCACTGATCGCGCACCCGCCGGAATGTGTCCCGTAGGGTGGTGGACCGGGTGGCATACCCATCAACAGCTTGAACGTCTGCTTAGCGTCACAGCGCGGACACGATGGACGATAGCTGAACATCAATTCATCGAACGTCGGTCCCAATGGCTGGTGCAGGATGTCGTGACATGACGGACAGACGGCCAATGCCCCAGAGAATTGCGGGTCGTTGCCTCTGGGTTCCCGATGAGCTTGTAGGCGTGGGCGATACCGCGATGCAGCGTAGGCGCCGCAGGCGTTGCAGCCCCAGAATTGATCATTCTGGACAAGTTTCGAGTCGTCGGCATCGAGACACCGATGCGGCAGGCTGCTCCACGGCGTCGGTGTTGCATCTTCGGAGGTGATTGCTGCGAGTACGTCCGCGGTAACGCCCACCGGAAGAGTGCGCGGCTCGGTCGAGAAGCGGGTTCCAAGTCGTCGCTCCAGTGCGGCGATCGCGATGCCGATTGGCACGTAAGGTTCAACGGTGTTCAGACCCCAACCTTCGTTGTCATCCAGCCACAGTTCGGCGACTTGGAGTATCGCCGGCACCCGGGCGTGGGCGACTGTGATCACGAGGTCGCCGTCGGCGACGCCATCCGGGAAACTCCACCAGGTCTCATCTGCCTCGATCGCCGAGGCTGACCACGGCTCGGCGAGAACGACGTGACACGGGACTTCAGCGGCATTTGCCGGCACCGTCGATCGCTTGGCCATCGCCTTACCTGACCTCATTCAAAGGGCTCGAGAGAACCACCAGTCGCAGTGCTGCGCGGAGACGCTTCGTTCTCCTCGACCACGACTGCTCCTCATGCTCGCAGGCTCGGGCTTCCTCCTCATCCTCGCATTCGCGCGCGTCGAAAACCGATCGGCGCCAGGTTCGTTCCATTTTCTGGCTGACTTGGAGGTAATGAAGAATTGCGTCGCGGTCGAACTCGCAAGCGGTCGCGATCTCGCGAGGTGACAACGGGCCCTCGTCATCGTCGTCGAGTTCCATCAGACATAACAGCCCCACCGGCAGAGCTTCGTCGGATTCCTGTGGTTCGGTGTCGACTTCAGCGATGGCCGAGGCGACCTCGCCGGCCCCGTCGGTCAGGAAGTCGAACCACTTGATAAGCGTCGAGCGGAGCACCGCATCGGTGAAGACGGTCGCGTCCATCCGGATCGACGCGCGAACGCACCCATTGATGAGAAGGAACCTGATGTCAGGCCAGTGGCGGGAGAACTCCATGAGGGCCTCGCTGGCAGCCGCTGAATCATGGACTTCGACAGCGAGATTGGTGAACATCTCGATGACTGGATCGCTCGGATCGACGCACAACCACGACATCACGCCATTGCCGGTGAAGGTTACGTCGCCGTCATCGTCCTTGTTCGGCGAGGAGCCGGTTATGCGTTCGAGGGCGTCATCGACGAGATCACGCAGTTGCGACTGGCCGGCAGCCTGAAACCCGATGTGCTGGATGGGTCCGGTACCCCACTCCTGAACTGTGAGAAGGAAGGTCGGGTGGACCACCTGCCAAAGTTCTTGGATCACAACGGTGGCCGCCAGAACCACATGCTCGACCTCGTCACGTCCGCGCTCGACAACGCACTCGTCCTGGCTGATCGAATCCCACTCCAGGTCCATCAGTAGCTGCACTTCGTCGTCATCAAGGTCGCGATCCAGCCCGAGGGGCGTGGGGCTGAGGTGACACCGAACTTCATCGTCGGCGGTGATCGTGAAAAAGGCAGACGGACCGGAGCCGTTCAAGGCGGCGTTCGGCGCGGTCACTCGCACCGAGCCGGATGCCTGCAGCTCGGTCAGCTGGGTTGTCAGCTCGTCACGGAATGCTGCCCATCCATCGGCAACGGAAGCGTCGAAGTCGAAAAGGTTGGACATCGGGCACCTCCCTCTCTGTCGTCTGTATGGCAAGGGTAGCGAGGGGGTCTGACAATTTGTGGTGACCAGCAGCCCGGCTCGATCATGTGTTCGAAACTACATCGATGGCATTAAAATGACAGTCTCGCAACGGATTTCAATGTCGTACCGTGCCGCTACCGTCACGCTTCACTGGCAGTCAACTTCCCGGCTGTCGACCAAGAAGATCGGATCCGTGATGCACACGATGGATGAGGCAGCTGCCGACAGGGCCACGCGGCCGACGCTGACCGATCGGGAGATTGAGGTCCTGCGGACCTGGCTGATCTGCGACACCAAGCAGGCGGCCGCGCGGACCTTGTTCATCACCGCGGCGACGGTGAACACCCACATCACTCGCATCCGCGACAAGTACGAGGCCGCCGGCCGAGCCGCGAACACTAAGGCAGCCTTGCTCGCGCGTGCTCTGCAGGACGGTCTGATCACGGTGGAGGAACTCTGACCATGAGCGACCCCTACGAGTACTACGCCGTCGGCGCGCCGCGTCCTCGGAGTCGACCGGTGCTCACGTTGGTCTCGAGTCGGACGGTCACCATGAACGTGGCGGCTGTCTGCGTCGCCATCGCGTTGGTTGCGGCATCGGTGGTGCACATCGGCTTCCTGCTTGCCGGTGCGTTCGTTGCGATGGTCGTCCTGGCATCCGGAGCTTGGGTGCGTGAGGGTCTGGAAAACGAAAGGGATTCGGACAAGGCTGCTTTGGTTGCGGCCGGCTATCTCGTCACGAATAGGGAAGTGGCGCAATGCCATAAGAAGGACCGCGGGTATGTCGAGAAGGCGCGGTCGGCGACGGCGCTGATCGCTGCGTCAAACGCGGCCACCGACGGCTGGCTCGGCGACATCGACTTCGCACCCGATCTGTTCTGGATCGCCACCACCGCAGTCCAGGCAAGTGCAATGAATGCGCTGATCAACAAGCTGAAGCCTTCTCGACGTCCGTCGGACAAACAGGCCGCCGCTGACGGCAAACAGTGGCTGGACGCTCAGCGTTCGAAACTCGATGAACGGGTGAAACTTCTGGAGGAAGCCGCCAAGCATGCGCGGTCGGTGGACGACAGGCTTGCGCGTCAGAAGCAGGTCACAGCACGTCTCGCCCTGCGCTCCGCTGAAGCCGAGCGCGTGGCCGCCCTTCGCGTCCGATTGATCGGAACGCAACACCGTGCTTCGGTGCCTGACCCGGGTCCCGATGCGGCGGAAGCAATTCGAGCGCGAGCGGAGGCGTTCTACGACGTCGACGACATCAACCGCAGGGTGGCCGACGAGCCCGTTGACAATGGGGGAGGCGTCATCGGGTGGTTTCGCAGACTCGTTCGTCTGTAGCGGTGAATGATCAGCGTCCTACAGGTCGAATGCGCTCCAAGCGATAAGCGCCTTGCCGGGCTCGCAGTCCGGGATCACATAGAGCGTCCGTGCGTCACCGCTCTCGCCGCCGCGGTCACCGGCCGTATATCCAGTGAGACCATCGGCGCCGACGTCATCGACGCAATCGTGCGGGATGGGCTCGCACCCCGATGATGGTCCGAACGTAGTCGGGGTCAATATTTCGATCATGTGGGCGCTGACATAGTTGCGCCACTGTGGCTTCGGCATCAGGAATGACAGTGTGGAACATCCACCTTGGATCCGGACCCGGTCGTAGGTCGCCGATACCTCCGTTGCGGTACCCGGAACTTCGACCTGGGATTCCTTCGCTGCATCGCGGACGGTCCGATCCAGGCTGTGGTGCTCCCATGTAGCGAAGAATCCGAGGGTGATCAAGGCTACGACCACGATCGCCGACGGGATGAGGACCAGCTTCCTCCTGATCATCGGCCGGTCGGCTGCCTCGAACTGTGATCCCATCAACCCAATTTTCCCTTCGCCGTACGCCACCCGTATGTCATTGGACGCACGGCGGTTCCATCCGGTTGCGTTGATCGTGGGAAGAGGCTGTGCGCTCGTTCGGTCAGCCAAGCAACACGCGCCGACCGATCACGCCTGAGCGCTGACTACCCAGCAAGCTGCCCTATATCGCACGTCCGGACCAACCTCGAACAGTGTGAATGCATCTGCCAACCGATCTATCACTTGACCATGGGTCGCTTTATCGACCGTCCCCAACTGACCGCCTACCGGGCCGAACGTCGTGACATATCGCAGCATGTCGGGTCGGGGCAGGCTCAGCTCGACATCGAGGGGCTCGACCGTTATGTCACGCCACCCGCTCGCCTCGAGGATGGGAGTGACGAGAGCGGGGTCCGCGAACGCAAACTGACCGGGTGTTTCCGGAGTACCGGGCTGGCGCGGCGGCACATCAGGCAGCAGCGATGCCGCGGCGCGTTCGGCGATCACCATGATGTCGTTGCTGTCCGGGTTCCGCCACACGATCATTCGCAGGTGTGAGCCTCCTTCGGCAGCTTCGTGGATGTTGCGGAACGCCGCCACTGGGTCGCTGAAGAACATCACCCCGAAACGGGAGATGACGGTGTCGAACTGTGCCTCCGAGAAGTTGCGACTCTGAACATCGCCGCACACGAACTCCGCTCCGACTCGCTCGGAGTGGGCCCGCTCACGGGCGACGGCGATCATCGGTTCGGAGATGTCGACGCCGACGGCCCTGCCACTGATTGCGCGCGCTGCCGCCAAAGTCGTGCTCCCCGTGCCACATCCGATATCGAGAACACGGTGACTCGATACGTCGCCGACAAAACGAACCAAGAGGTCCTCAAACGGTCGATACAGCCGGTCGAGCAAATCCTGATTCTCGATCCACGTCTGTGCGGACGGACCGTTCCATCGGGCAGCTTGTTCGGCGGCGATCTGCTCGTTCTCGGCCACGGCACCGAGTCTACGTGGCAGGGTTCGTCGACCGGTGGGATGATTCCATCTGTCCTGGCGCACGCTGGTTGGTAATTGAACCTGGTGTGGGTGGATTGGTTCTGATGACCACACGTTCGCATTACATAGTCGATGAACTATTCGTGAGACCGTTTTATGGATGGTGTTGTGACAGCGGCGATTCAGAAGCAGAGGTAGTTGCCTTAGGTAACTTCTCGGTGTAGTCGTGGCGCGCGCGAAATGTGAGCGCGTAGGTCAGAATGTGGAGATGTGTCTTCATGGCGGCCGGTGCAACCGGTGACCGCGCGCCGGGTCTTGCAGGTTGCCGTGATCGATGATCACGAGTCGGTGGTCGAGGGATTGCGGGCAATCATCGAGGAGGGCGATGAGATGGCCTTTGTAGGAGGTGCGGAGACGGTCGATGATTTGCTGTTGTTGACCACTGGTATCGATCTGGCGATCCTGGATCTCCGTTTGTCGGACGGATCGTCGCCGCATTCCAATGTGATGCGGTTGCGGGAGGCCAAGATCGAAGCGTTGGTCTACACCTCCGGCGATGAGCCGTTTCTCGTGCGGGAGGCAGCTGCAGCGGGAGTCCTCGGGGTCATCCGGAAGTCCGCGCGTAAGGCCGAGATCCAAGATGCGATCCGGACCGCCGGTGCGGGAAGACAAGTGGCGTCGGTGGATTGGGCAGCCGCATTGGATTCGGACCCGGGGTTTGTCGACCTGTCGCCGCGGTTGCGGCAGGTGCTCGAGCTGTATGCCTCGGGGGAGCCCACTGCGCGGGTGGCGAGTGAAACCGGTCTGTCGCCCGAAACTGTCAGCGATTACGTCGACCGGATCCGTCGGAAGTACCGCGATGCCGGAAGACCCGCACCAACCAAGACCGACCTGTACAAGCGAGCGATTGAGGATGGATGGCTACCGATTCCGCGACGATTCCGGCGGTAGCCGCCGCTGTCGAGGACGACGCGAGAACGGCCGGACAGCGAATCCTGCAACTGTTCTCACTGTTTGTCGGCGGCGGTTACCTGTTCTATCTGGTGCTGGTGATGCCCAATATCGCCCAGGCGATGGATGTGATGGACACGTGGTGGACCGTCACCGCGGTCGTTCTGATCTTCGGAACCGGGCTCTGCGTGGGCATTTTCGCTCTACGGAGCAGCATCGAAGTGCTCCGCCGAACCGCAGCCATCGCGGCGATCGGATTCTTGGTGGCCCTGGCGCTGTGGCCGTTGGGGTGGACCGGAGATCTGATCGACAGTGAGAGGGGCATGTGGTTCACGCAATTCAACGGGCTCGCGGCCATTGTCGCCGCGGCGGCGTGGCGAGGACGTTGGGCGTTTGTGTACCTGGTTGTCGTCACGGTTGTGTGCCAGCTGATCAATCATGAGATTCGGGTACCAGAGGCCAATGGACCGGTGTTGCCGGAAATGGCCTGGGGCTTCGCGTTCTGCCTGGTTCCGTTCTCCGCAGCGGTCATGGGTATTCGGACGGCGGGGATTTTGGATGCAACCCGGGAATCGGCGTATGCGGCTGCGGCCGAAGCCGCTGGGACCCAGGCGAGAGCGCTTGAACGAACCCGATTCGATGCGCTGACCCACGATGGTGTGATGTCGACTCTGCTCGGCGCCGCTCGGCAGGGCGCCTCCGAGCGCCTTGCCAGTCAGGCGAAACGAACCCTTGCCGACATGGACGGCTTTCAGGAACAAACCTCGGGAACCGATGTCGTCCCAGCCAATGCCGCTGTCGCGCAATTGCGAAGCGCTGTGGTCGATGTGGATCCGACGATGACGCTCGACGTCACCCGCAGCGACGAGGCGGGCTCGTATCCGGTTGACGTTGTCCTGACTGTCGCGGCTGCCACGTCAGAAGCCGTCCGCAACAGCGTGACTCATGCCGGGGCAGGAGCAAGCCGAACGGTCGCGGCATCCTTCGAGGTCGACTCGATTCGGGTGGATGTCGTCGACGACGGCGTCGGCTTCGATCCACGGAGCGTGCCGCCGCAACGACTGGGCCTCGCGGTGAGTATTCGGCGTCGACTCGCGGTACTCGACGGTGGTAGCGCCACAGTCGATTCACACCCCGGGCGTGGAACGCGGATCAGCATCATGTGGTCGCGGCCCTGATGGCCACACGTACCCGGCACGAGGCCCCACGGGACATCACCGCGATCCTGGGTATGCACACGCCGGCCGCCAAAGGTGTTGTCGCGGTGTATCTCGTCGCCATCACGTTCGTTGCCGTCCAAACCAGACAGGGGATCAGTGCCTTCTGGCCGGTAGCGCTGGGATTGGTGATCTTGGCGGCCGGCACCATTGGGCTCATCGCCGTGCCGGGCGATCCTCTGCCTGTGCCGGCGACCTGGTGTCTGGCCGCGGCCGGACCGATCGCAGCGGCGCTGATGTTGTGGGTGATGCCGGTTCCCTTCGAGGTGCCCCTGCAAGCGTGGACGCACGGCGCCGGCACAACCATCCTGTGTTTCATGGCCGTTCGCGGGCGGTGGATCAGTGCGTGGTGGGGTTTGCTTGGCATGGTGCTGGTGTACGCACTCTGGGCCGCGTTCACAAACCAGGGATTTCTGTTCGGTGCGAGCCTGGTGTTCATTGAGGCTGCTCCCTTGGCGATGGCGACGTTGCTGTCTTTTACACTGCGGCCCAGTGGAAAAGCGGTGTTCGAGCTGCGAGACGCCGCCACTGCCCGGATCGCTGCGCTCTCCGCCGCGAAGGCCGCGGCCGAGGAACGAGATGCCCGTCTCCACCAGCTCGATGAGGTGGCCCGGCCTCTCCTCGAACGCATCGCGACGGCCGAAGAGTTCACACCGGAGGAGTCGGCGACCTACGAACTCGTGGAGGCGAACCTGCGGGACCGGCTCCGGGCTCCCGCATTGACGACCCCGGAGATCGATGCGGCGGCGCGGGTGGCCCGCGGTCGAGGAGTCGAGGTGATCTTGATCGACGATCACGGGATGGACGCGACACCGACCGGCATCAGCGACCTGCTTCGCGAGCGGATCACCGAGACCCTCCGGGACGCCCGCGACGGCGACATCTGCGTGCGAATCCTGCCGCCCGACCGGCCGGCTTTGGCATCGATCTATGTTCATGACAGTGTGGGAACCCGACGAATAACATTCGATCACTCCGGCGCCGAGGTTCAGATCTAGCCCGGAGGCGGTGTCGCCAAGGTGTTTTCGATGCCCCGATTTCTGGTGCCCCCCGCATTGGGGCCCCCGAAAGATGCGTCTGGCGAACAGCAGGTCGCGGACCTAATTTTGGGATATCCGGCAGTCAATCCGCAGCTGCCGACCCCGAAGAACGGAACACCGTGTACACGATGGAAGCCGCCACACCAGTCACCCGGCCGTCCCTGAGCGATCGCGAGATCGAGGTCCTTCGGACCTGGCTCATCTCCGACACGAAGGACGCCGCTGCGCGCACGTTGTTCATCACCGAGGCGACGGTCAACACCCACATCACGCGGATCCGTGGCAAGTACGACCTGGTCGGCCGTCCCGCGGTCACCAAGTCACTACTGCTTGCGCGCGCCATCCAGGATGGTCACATCACCATCGACGAACTCTGAGCCGGCTCAGTCCTTGGAGACGGTGACGTCCTCCACCGGCTTCGACGCGATCTGCTGAGTCTTCTTGTACAGCCACGCCACAACGACGACAAACAGGATCACACCGAGGTATTCGGATGTGGTCTCGAAGTCGGCACCGGCGATGCCGATCGGATTGTCATCACCGGTGGCCGCGACGATGCCGGCGAACACAACACCGAACAGGCTCTCACCGACGATGAGACCGGTGGCCAGGAGCACGCCCATCCGCTTCTTGCGTTCGACGTCGCCGCCGGATTTGTCGGCCCACTTGTTGTAGAACGTGCCGAGGATGGCACCGATCGGGATGACCAGGGTCAGCGCGATCGGCAGGTACATACCCATGCCGACGGCCAGGGGCGGCAGGCTGAACTTCTTGGTCGTCCGGGTAAGGACTTCGTCGGCGATGATGACTCCGACGCCGATGGCCACGCCGACACCGATGAGCGTCCAATCCAGATCCCCACCGAACACGCCCTGCGCCAACGAGGAGATCAACGCGGCCTGCGGGGCGGCCAGCGCATCGTCGCCGGCACCGGGGGCCCCGACAAACCCGAACGCGGTCTGCATGAGCTCCAGGATCGGGGGAATGACCGCGGATCCGAAGAGCACACCGATGATCAAGGCGACCTGCTGTTTCCACGGTGTCGCGCCGACGAGCTGACCGGTCTTGAGGTCCTGCAGGTTGTCGTTGGAGATGGTCGCGACACCGAAGATCACGGCGGAGACGAACAACGTAAACGCAATCAGCGCAGTGTTTTCCGCGTCGGAGGCAGGGCCGTAGACCATCTTGATGAGCAGGGCCGCGATGATCACCACCAGGATGCCGACCCCGGAGATCGGGCTGTTCGACGAGCCGATGAGGCCGGCCATGTAGCCGCAGACCGCCGCGACGACGAGTCCGATCACGAACACCAGGATGATGCTGACGGCGATGATGCCGCCGGCCGTGCCATGCAGCGCGGTGTCGTGCACAAAGTCCCAGAGGAGCAACCCGATTGGGATGAGGGCGACGAGGATGACGATCGCGACGTAGTTGATGGGGATGTCCTGCTCGGTCAGGACAACCGAGTCACCTTCGCGGCGCTTGCGCGCGGACACCAGCGCGGTCTTTATGCCCTTGACGATGGGGCCGATGATCTTGAGCAGGGTCCAGATCGCCGCCACCGCGATCGCGCCGGCACCGACGAACCGGACATCGGAGGAGAAGATGCTGCTGACCCCGTCGAGCAGAGTCTCACCGGATGGAAGCTCTCCGTTGGTCTGGATGGGCAGGATGATGCCGAACGAGATGATCAGTCCGACGAGCATGGCGATACCGACCGTGAGTCCCACCAGATGTCCGACACCGATGAGAGCGAGGGACAGGCTCGCGCCCCACATGGTGCCGCCGGCACCGACCTTGATCGCCCCGGCCAGCGAGTTGCTGATCACCTTCAGTGCCGCGAGTAGCGAGAACGCCGCGGACACAATCGAGCCGATCAGGATGATCCGCAGGCCGCCCTTGTTCTCGTTGGCTCCCGCGGTGGTGTCGCCGACCCGCAACACCTCGGCGGCCGCCACCCCCTCGGGATAGGGCAGATCAGATCCGGTCACCAATGCCCGCCGCAGCGGGATCGAGTACATGACACCGAGGATGCCGCCGATGGCGCACACCGCCACCGTCGTCCAATACGGGAAGCCCGTCCACCAGCCGATCATGATCAGACCGGGCAACACGAAGATGATCGCCGACAGCGTTCCCGCCGCCGACGCGATGGTCTGGACGATGTTGTTCTCGATGATCGAGTGGTTCGAGAAGTAGCGCAGGATGCTCATCGAGATGACTGCCGCCGGGATGGCGGTGGCGAACGTCAGACCGACCTTCAAACCGAGATAGACGTTCGCGGCCGTGAACACCAGGGTGATCAGCCCACCGAGGATGATTCCTCGCAGCGTCAGTTCCCGCAGACCGGGTGTTGCCTTCTGCGTCGTGGTCGTCGCATCATCGGTCGCCATTGCGGTTACCCCTCAGACCATATGGGTGTGTGATCGATCTACCGTCCTGGGCTCGAACGCTAGTTGACCGTGCCACATACAGCCTGACGTTTCGACGACCGACCCGCATCAATTTCGCGACGGTTTCCAGCCGAAGCCGCGAATCGGGCATTCGTGATCTATCGGACGATAACTGCTACTCGCAGGCCACGCCGTCGCCGTCACGATCCAGCTTGGAACTGTAGCCGGGTTGACCCGCGTAGATGGGTGCCGCGCCGGCAGCTCGCACCGCGGTGCAGTTCTGGTAATAAGTCGACGACGGTGCATCGACGACCGGCGCTGGGGGCGGCGGCGTGTACTCAGGCGTTGGGGCCGGTGTGTACACGGGAGTAGCAGTCTGCGGAGCCACTGGAATCGGTGTCTGAGTTGTGGATTCGGGGACGTTTACGGTGGTCGACGGCGTTGACGGTGTCGACGAGACGGCGCCGCAGTCGGTGAGCACCCGTGTGATGGCGTCCTTTTCGGGCGGTGTCACCCACAAGTCGTAGGCGGCCTTCACGTCAACCTGCCTGGCGACGTACGTGCAGCGGTAGGACTTGTTGGGCGGCAACCAGGTTGCGGCATCACCGTCACTCTTCTGCTGGTTCGTCGGACCGTCGGTGGCCTGCAGGTTACGAGGATCGTTCGCCAGATCTGTGCGCTTCTCCAACGTCAGTTGCTGCGCGCCGGTCTGCCATGCATTCGACAGCGCGACAACGTGGTCGATCTGGGCGGCCGAAGACGTGGTCTCGCCTCGGAGGAAGTTGATGGACGTGCTGGTGTACGGATCGTTCAGGGTTCCGCTCGTCACCGTGCAGCCCTGGGAACCCGGCTTGATCGTGATCGAAACCAGGTCGCGGCGAAGGATGTCGTTGCGGGTATCGCAACCGTTATGGCCGCCCTCGACCGTCACGTCATCGGTCCAGGTCTGGCCGAATTGTCCACGGTCATAACCGGTTTTGGGTGCCCGACCCTTCACCGGCAAGGTGTCGAGTTTTTCCAGTGCAGCCGATGCGGCGACGGCCGTGGAGATCTGGGCCGCGGGCGTCGCAGTCGCCGCGGGCGCTTCTACGGTCGCCGAGGTGGACACGACCGTGGTGGTGGAAGTCGAAGTGGCGCTGCTTGATTGGGCAGGCTTGACGTTGGCGGTGTTTTCGGTGTCGTCCGTTGACGTCGATCCCAATGCCACGAGCGCTGCTATCAGCGCGACGCCGCCGCCGGCAAACCACGGCCAGCGCTTTTTCTTGGGCGGCTTCGGGTACGGGGATCCGGTCGGTGGTCGGTCCCAACTGGACGGCATGACAAATGGGTCGGGCACGGGGGTAGAGCCTTTCGATAACGATGATGCTGGCCGGCCGCCAACGGATTTACCCCCAAACCCGTGCGAAGCCAGACGTATGTATATCACCTACCGTCTGCGGTCTCGAAATCCTTCAGAATCTGTTTTCGCAGGTCCGGGACTGCGCGGCCCATTGGTTCGAATTACAGGCGTCGGATTCGCTGAATAAATACGGCCTGTCATTAACGGGCTTTGGATGAACCCGATTTCGGCCAGGTCAGGGTTTTGATGACCACATCGTGCGTGGAGTATCCCACTGAAAATCTGGCTGTAAGAGTTCGATGGATTTACGTCCGAGCCACATCGGCGTATTCGCGGGTTGCGTCGAATACAGGCCCCGCGCGGCCGCCGCAGTTCTCTCGTACTGGCTGGGCCAGTCGATGGATGCGGCCAATGCGTCGAGTCTCTCCTGGCCTCGGTCGAGTGCGCCCTGCACGTGTACCGGCGCCGGCAGGAGATTGGATTTGTCTCCGTTGCACTGAGGACACGCGAGGACGAGGTTGGCAAGACCGTCGATGCCGACGCGCGACCACGGGAGAACGTGGTCGACGTGCGCACCGGCGCCGACCGCTCCGTCGCAGTAGAAGCACTGGGAGCCGAACTCGCGAGACAACAGCAGCCGAGCCCGATTCAGCGAGACCCGGTCGATGCCGAAGAGGTGCCCGGCAAGATCTGGGGCGTCGTCTCGGAGGAAGGGGTTCAACCGTCGAACATCGTCGACCCAGGCAATCTGCAAAGCAGGCTTGAGCAGCGCAGACAACCGCGCCAATGCGTGGGCGACACCGGAAAACAGGCTGATGACGTTGCCCTGCTGGACAATGGCGGCGGCGGACACCTTGTCGTGCATCCAGCGGTCGTCGTAGAGGAAACAGGTATATTCCTGGTCCTTTGTGACCCGCTGCAACCGGTGGAGGGGCTGCTGCACCAGCGTGAGTTTGACGGCGGTGCGCGTCGACGCATACATCTCTGGCTCACGGCGGCGTGCGACGTCCACGGCGATCTCGAAGCGTGGTGGTGATGTCGAGGCCTTGAGCTTGCGCACCGCATCAGGAATGCGCGCGGTCGCGGTGGTGGACTGGCGCAGGTGGTGACCGTCGAGGTCGCGGACTTGGCGCCAGTAGAGCGCGATCACCCGGTCGGCGAGATCGTCGAGATCGACCTCGACCACAGCGTTCGGGTCGGAGGGGGTGTGCTCGACCGCATAGTCGAGCAACGCCAGGAGAGTAGCCAGCTTGTAGGTCGCGACGCGTCGGCCGCCCTCGAGGACGCTCATGAGTTGCTGTCCGAGCGCCAGCGGATCACGCGCGTCGAGGTTGTGCACAAGGCGACCATAACCGGATGTGTCGGTGGCCGGAGATACGGTCTGCGGACGAGTTGCCCATGGGGATGGGTGACGGTAGGTAGGGGGAGAACATGTCAGCAGGGGTGGATTTTCGTGTCAGTGCTCTGGTGAGTGCATGCGAACGCGATTTGGGGGATTCCGCAGAATGGATCACTCCACGTAGTTATCCGAATGCGTTGGCGTTGTGCATCATCGATGCCATCTATTCGACGGGGGCGCGTCATGCAACTGTTGAGAACATCTTCGAGCGGTACGGCATCTACCGCGCCGCGCAAGGCGGTGACATCGCGCAGGACGGAGCTCCGGAGTTGCTCCAGACCTTTCGTGAGTTGGGCGACGCGTCGGAGTGGGCGGCAACGATCGGCAATCGGAGGCCGACGTCATCGACGCCGGGTGCGCCGCTGAAGGCACAGGCGGTCAATGATGCCGCAAGTCGACTGGTCGACCTGGGGATTCACACAGCCGCCGACCTGCGCGAGGTGGCCGACTCGGATGCGCTCGACGCCGTCAAGAAATCGTGGCTCACCGTGCCGGGCCAACGATCGGGTGTGACGTGGACGTATGTGCTGATGCTCGCCGGCATCTCCAGCGTGAAGGCCGACCGCGCCATCGTCAGGTATGTCGCGCGGACCTTGGACGTTCCCGTTGACGAGGTGACTGCGGCGACCGCCAGTGAGCTCATTCGCGACGTTGCCCAATACAAGGGCTGGAACGCGGAGCACACCGAGCACGCAATCTGGCGGTTCGCGTCCAAACGCCCTGTGCGGCAGTCGGCCGTTCCGGTATCTGCCGACTAGCAATGCGTCTCGCACACCGGGCGGTTTTGCGATCGATCGCCCGGTGTGGCGCGAGGATTCGGGATCTCAAACACGATGTGCACCGTGCCTGTCGCTTGGGCGACGATGCCGGCCTGGGAGGTGGCCGAGTGAGCGGAGATCAGGGTGATTTCAACCCTGGTGTTGCGAAAGCCCAGACTTCAACGAACATGGGCCGGGTTCCTTTCGGTTCCATCGAAGGAACACGTCGTCCTTTTATTCGAAATATTTGGGGCCCACCTAACTAGGGCCAAAAGTCCCCGATTTCGCGCCGGATGGTGTTCCCTGCCCCCGGGTTGTGAGCGAATAAGTCGAAATTGAACGTGACGATCAATTCATTCAGTGGTCGCGAAAAGGTCACCGGGGGAGTGTGTTTGGCAATTCTGTTGCAAATAGGGGGCCTCGCGACGTTCGGAAAGACTCGTTTTGACCGTTAACGGTGCCCGTAATTCTAGGGTAAGGCCGCATTCGGCTAGCAGTTGTCGGACGGTGCCGGTATTTTCATTGAAGACAGGCAGTCAACCCTCCGGCTGTCGACCTACAGATCGGATCGCCAATGTTCACGATGAAAGAGGCAACCGCCGAGATCGTAGCCAGGCCGAGCTTGAGTGCGAGGGAAATTGAAGTCCTTCGTGCCTGGCTTGTGTGCGACTCGAAAGACGTCGCTGCACGCTCGCTGTTCATCTCTCCTGCGACCGTGAACACTCACGTCGCACGTATTCGTGACAAATATGACGCGGTCGGTCGGCCCGCAGCCTCCAAGTCGACCCTGTTGGCCAGGGCGTTGCAGGATGGCCTCATCACGGTCGAGGAACTCTGAACTGGCTGGGTTGGTTTTGTTGGTCCATAGCGCGGTCCGGGTTCACCACTACTTGCCCGGACGCGAATCGGACCTCGTCGAATGGGCATGAGCCGCCACGGTGAGCCCTGCTACATCGACGGGCCGTGTGTCCAGCCTGGGTAGGGCGGCAGTGTCGGCAGGTAGGAGGCGTCGATCGGATTGGTCGGGTAAACGAGGCCGAGGCCGTCAATGAGTGCCATGGGGTATTGCTCAACTGCCCAGTCGTTGCATGGCGGTTCTTGCATGCTTTCGTAGGAATACTGCTTGAGTGTCCAGCCTTCGAATATGTCCCTGTTGGGATAACGCTCTGGCTCGGAGAATTTTTCGCCTGTGACGGGCATCGTGGTCGTTGACGACGGGGCGGTCTGGGTGCGCTCTGGATCACGTTCGATGCGGACGCGCCACATCTCGGGGGTCGCGAGTATGTGACCCTCGGGGCTGAGCATTCTTGGATCGGTTACCGGCCGCAGGTCGGCGGGCTCATAGGGCTTGCGGGGATGTGTGGGGTGCGGTTGGTAGATGCCGAATGCGACTTCGCAAATCCTGGCATCGACCGTGGTTGCCGTTTCGACCACGTCGTACAACAGGTAGTGCTTGGTGCCAGACACTGCAATTGCAGGCTCCAACTGGGTTGGGAGTTCGACACTGATGTCGGCCTTCCCCTGGATGGTCTCGGTGCCCTCGTCGACGAATCGTCCATATCCGGGATAGCTGTTGTAGGGGCCAACCTTAAGCGCGACCGCAAAACCTTCAACTGCGGCTCTGATGACCGAGATCGGCTCGGATTGTAGGTCGATGGGCGAGTCGGTCGCCCATACGTTGGTGTAGGTCCCGACCTCCGGAGGCAATACGTACTCAGACGGGCTGCTCGCCGTTGCCGCGTTGGATGAACTAGATGGTTCGGTGTCCGGGCTTGGCGGCGAGCATCCGACAACGAGGATTCCAGCCGCCGCAGCAAGGAAGGTTCGAATCCGGTTACTCATTTAGCAACCGATTCTTGTACTCGTCATTGGACATAGTCTCGGTCGGATCTCCTTGCAGGGCAGCATATCTGCTGTCATATGAACCCATGTCGACGCCCGCGACCTCGAGCCGAGGCCGAAGGGCAGTGAGGATCTGATCTTCTCTATCAGGGCCATACAACACCGTTATTTCGCTGAGAGGACGAAGCCTCTCGCCATCAAAGAGCCGTTCGTCAATCTGCGGATTGGACCCGTCAGGGACCGGATTCGTGGATGCGTACATTTGGTAGTACTGCTGCAGTTGCGCATTCTCAACCGCATCTGGAATGTCTTCGGGGTATGGGCCCTGATCCGGTAGCTCGAGCTCCTTGTCCCATGTCGGAATGTACGGGGAAGCCAAATCCAGGCCGAACTCCGCGGTGTTGCCCACGACCGGGATCGCGCTCGCAACTTTCTTGATGGTGGTTTCTACGTTGGATGAGACGGCTGCGCGATCGTTGTTGCTCAGGCCGTCGGTTCCGGAACCGAGGTGATCGTCATGCCAGTTGTCGAGCTCAGCGGCTGTCAATCCATCCGTGAGCAGGTTCTGTAACGCTCCGTTCCGGGCGCCGATCTCGCCGGCGTTGGGTGTGTCTGGGTCGGTCGAATCCATCGTCACTAGATTGTGGGCATTGAGTGCCTGTTGAGTCTGGACGTCGTGGATGAGGCGTTCGCCGGCTTCCGGGTTGCCGGCGATCAACGCCATGACCCGTTGCGATTGATTTCGCAACGCATCGTTGTTTTCGCCGAAATCGAGGTCGTCGAATGTGCTCTCGTTGAACCCGAACGCCCCAGGAGATCCGCCGGCCATGACGTTCAGATAGGGACGAACCGCTTCTTCCATCGCACCGGCAAGGGCGGGATTGATGTCGCCCAGGCTTTGCTGTGAATCGCCGATGTTGACTAGATTGCCGAACTGCTCACCGGACCCTGACGTGCTGTCGAGAAGTCCGCGGAACGCGCGGGCAGACAAGTCGGACTTGGATGCGTTTGTTTGGTCCGCGGCATAATCGTCCACCCAGTTGGTCAGGTTTGCGGCGGTTCTGCCGTCGTCGCGCCACTCGTGGCTCAGCAGATTCTGAACAGTGCGATTTCGGTCGTAGTCACCGTCGAGTGCGGTTCCATCGGTGTAGTGGCCGGAAAGAATCGCAGCGGATGCTTCATGACTGCGGGTCCCGACGGACAGCAGGTCTTCCATTGTCTGCTGGTAGTTGTTCTTGAGATCGGATACTTCGGCCCCCGGGAAAGACGCCTCGACAGCTGGTGAATGTTGGCCCCACGCGATTTCGGTCTCGGCCTTTCGGATCAGCTCGGTTCCGAATCGTTCTCCCGGAGCTATCGCATTCCCTGTGTTGGACAACAACTTTGCGATCTTGTAATCCTGCCGGGCGATGTTGACAGGCTTGCCGTCGCGGCTCACGATCCATTCGTCGCGTGCCCGATGTGTCGCCCAATCACGGACCCACGGCGGCAGACTCTCGAAGCCGCCGTGGACATCACCTGTTCCGATCTTCTCGTTCGACAGGATCAACAATCCGGAACCAAGGGCCTTTGAATAGGCTTCGCCTTCTGCATCGCCTAGGCGGTCGAACTCGTCCTGCAGCTCGAGCGTCTGATCCTCCGTCAAGTTATTGAAGAACTGGTGGAGAAATTCTTGGGCGCCGACCGGGAGATCGTCAACGCGTTCGCCATTGAGGAGCCGCTGAGCCTGATCCGGTGTCAACCCTGCTGCCTCGAGGCTCTTGCCGACAATCCCCAATTCTTCTTTGGTCCAGCCGTCATCGGACATCATCGCGGCAGTACGTCCATCAGCCGCACTCAGGCCGAGTACAGCCGGTGTCAGGTCTGCCAGTGCCTGCAGGTTGCCAGTGACTGCGGTGGCGTACTGCTGGCACGTCAGCTCGGCCAGATCGGCCTTTCCTATGAGGTACGTGGCCCATTCGTGCCGGAGTTGAGCAACCGCTTCCTCGGAAGCGTCCTCGTCGTCGCTGAGGGGGACATACCTCACCTGCCACGCACTGTCGTCGTCACTGATCAGATGGAACCCATTGGAAGCGGCGTCAGTGATCGCGTTGTCGACTGTCGTCAGTGCGTTGTCGATTGCAGTCGCAGCATCACTGAGGTTTGTGCCGAGCGCTTCGTATTCCGCGGCAACCCGCGTACCCCACGTAACTTCTTCAGTTGAGCGATTCTCGGCGGCTATCCGCGCCTCGCCGTTCCAATCTGTTGTCGGCAGATCGAACTTCCGATCTGCCGTGTCGAGTTTGGTGCGCATAGTTGAGGCCATCGAGGACAACGCCGGCATCGTGAGTTGGTCCGGCATCCATGAGTCGAGTTGGCTCTTGGTGGGGGTCATTGCGGTGCGTCACCGCTGGGGAGGTACCCGAGCCCGCTGAATTTCGCAGCCGACAAATCGTCAACCCCGGTGAGGCCGTCACGGGTAGCGCGGACCACCGAAGCCATCGATTCCCACTGACCGGAGACGACTGCCAGCGACCCTTTGAGCGTTTCTGTGGCAGTTGCGGTGGCATCGGCCATTGGTGAGTCCGGCAGTGATGCGGCTACAACGGCCGAAATATCTGGGTGTGGGATCTCCGAGATCTCGGCTGCCACCACCTCGATATCGGCCGCCAGCTGATCCATCACGGCATTGTTGATGACAACGTCCATTTGATTCCCCCCGAAATGTCATGGTCGATTCGCTGCGGGAGCGTCGCCTCTATCCCTGGCTCCCCCCGGATCCGGTGCCGACAATATCGCATACTTGGGCCGGCCCGGCGCGGACCGCGCCAACTTCGGCCCACTCTGGGGTGACGGAGGGCTATCTACCCTTGGTGGGTCCTGGAGGGGACGATCATGGGGGACGCCTGCGGTCGCGGAAGCTCTTGCCTAGCTGTTGCTTTCGTCCTGGCCGAGATCTTGGTAGATATCGGGGATACCGTCGTGGTCGTCGTCGCGTTCTTCTTCTTCGCGGACCCGCCGGTAGTGCCTGTTTCGCGCTCGCAGCAGGATCGATGCGATCAGTGCCGCGAGCAATGACCCGGCCAGAACGCCGATCTTCACGTTCTCCTCGCGATCGGACCCCTCTCCGTACGCGAGATCGCCGATGAGCAGAGACACCGTGAAACCGATGCCGGCGAGTATCGAGATTCCGAGCACGTCGATCCAGCGAATGCTGGTATCGAGGGACGCCCGGGTGAATGCCGCCAGTAATCGTGTCGTCCCGAAGACGCCTACAGCTTTACCGACGACCAGACCGAAGACGATGCCCAGGGCGATGGGGTCGGACAGCGCATCGGTCAGTCCGCCGAGCCCGCCGATCGTGACGCCGGCGGCAAAGAACGCGAAGATCGGGATCGCGATGCCGGCAGAGATGGGCCTGATTCGATGTTCGAAATGTTCGGCCAGCCCGATTCCGGCTTCGGGTCCGCCGGCTTCCTTACTCCGAAGCACGGGAACCGTGAGGCCGAGAAGGACGCCGGCGACGGTGGCGTGGATCCCGGACTCGTGGACGAACACCCACGTCAGGACTGCGAGTGGGATGAGGAGCCACCAGGCCCGGATTCGGCGCTGAACGCAGATCGCAAACAGCACCAGCGGTACGGCGGCGAGCGCGAGGGCGCCGAGTTTGATGTCGTCGCTGTAGAAGAGTGCGATCACGGTGATGGCGAGGAGGTCGTCGACCACCGCAAGCGTGAGCAGGAACGTCCGCAGTGCCGCGGGCAGATGGGTGGAGATGACCGCCAGGACGGCAACGGCGAACGCGATGTCGGTGGCGGTGGGGATGGCCCAACCCTGGGTGGCGCCATCACCGACGTGTGCGGTGATTGCCACAAAGATCAATGCGGGCGCGATCATTCCGCCGACCGCCGCGGCTATCGGGAGAGCTGCGCGACTCGGATCGCGCAGGTCGCCGGCAACAAACTCGCGTTTGAGTTCGAGACCGACCACAAAGAAGAAGATCGCCAGCAATCCGTCGGCTGCCCAGGTGGCCAGCGACAAGTCCAGGTGCACACCCAATGCGTCGGTGCCGACATGGAACTCGCTGAGGGAAGTGTAGGAATCCGCCCACGCAGAGTTGGCCCAGATCAACGCAACGACGGTGGCAACCAGCAGTATCGCGCCGCCGATTGTCTCCTTCCGGAGAATGTCGGCGATGCGCGACGTCTCCGACCAGGATCCATGAGAGAACAGCGGCGTCCGAGGCTTCTGCTCTGGGTTTTGCTGATCGTGTGGCACTGTGTGGAGTCCTGACGTTGGCGTGAACAATACAAACACGCGCGCGCCCCGGTGATCGAGTTCAACGCACCGCCGACCAGCCTTTCCGGCGCGCCGAGATTTACCTTATCGCGGTGGATGTGTCGTGTACGTCGCGAGAATCGCCGCGCGATGACGCAGACTGGTGCGCATGTCGCAGGAAGATCTGAAACGTTCATCCCTGTTCAGCTGGACGACGGTCGGCAGCGGAGACGTTGTCTCGCCGCAGGAACGGTTGACGTGGCCCCGCACCGTCGGCATCGGTTTGCAACACGTCGTGGCGATGTTCGGTGCGACCTTCCTCGTTCCGGTGCTCACCGGATTCCCGCCGGCGACGACGCTGCTGTTCTCCGGCATCGGCACGATTCTGTTCTTGCTGATCACCCGCAACGAGTTGCCGAGCTACCTCGGTTCGAGTTTTGCGATCATCGCCCCGGTACTCGCCGCGACGGCCTCGGACGGGCACGCGTCGGCGCTGGGCGGCATCGTGATGGTCGGTGCGGTACTGATCGTCATCGGTGTGGTGGTGCACTTCGCCGGCACCGGCTGGATCCACGCGCTGATGCCGCCGATCGTGACCGGAACCATCGTCGCTCTGATCGGTTTGAACCTGGCTCCGACGGCGAAGACGAACTACGAGCAGGACGCGGTCACGGCCACGTTGGTGTTGGTGTTGCTGATCGCATCGTTGGTGTTGTTCAAGGGTTTGCTCGGACGTCTCGCGATCTTCACCAGCGTTGTCATCGGCTATCTGTTCGCACTGGTCCGCGACAAGGTTGATACCGACCCCATCGGTGCCGCCGATTGGATTGGCCTGCCCGACTTCCAGTCACCGTCGTTCAACCTCTCGGTGCTGCCGATGTTCTTGCCGGTGGTGCTGGTTCTGGTGGTCGAGAACATCGGGCACGTGAAGTCGATCAACACCATGACCGGCATCAACTACGACCACAAGATCGGCCGGGCATTGGCGGCCGACGGCATCGCCACGATGCTGGCCGGCAGCGGTGGTGGTTCTGCCACGACGACGTACGCCGAGAACATCGGTGTCATGGCGGCCACCAAGGTCTATTCGACCGCCGCCTACTGGGTGGCCGGTATCGCGGCTGTACTGCTGGGTCTGTCGCCGAAGGTGGGGGCGGTCATCGCATCGGTCCCGCCGGGAGTTCTCGGCGGTGTCACCACGGCGCTCTACGGCCTTGTGGGGATCCTGGGTGTGCATATCTGGGTGACCAACAAAGTGGACTTCTCCAAGCCCGTCAACCAATTCACCGCAGCCATCGCGCTGGTGATCGGTATCGCCGACTTCTCGTGGACCATCGGCGATTTGAGCTTCAGCGGAATCTCCCTCGGAGCAATCGCGGCACTGCTGATCTACCACGTCATGCGCGTGGTCGGCGGCTGGCGCGGGACTGTTGTGGTGGACACGGAGGACGTGGAGTAGTTGGCTCGCACCTCGCTGCGCCCATATGTACGGGGTGTCCTGCAAGGTCAAAATCACGGTGATTCCAAACGGAAAGCGTAGTGTCACAACACAAATCGTTTGCCGCTACTTGACGGCTGGTCTGTCGAGCGCATAGATTCCTCCTGACCATCCAGAGCGACCGAGAGACTTGGCTCTTCGACGTCGCAGCAACCCCGTCCCACGACGTGTGGGTGCTACCGCCAAGACCGATGGAGGAACGATTATGGATCGCGCTTTGTGGCGACGTTTGCACGTCGACCTGTGTCGAGCGGGCACCTGCGTCTGTACGCAGGTCTGACACACCACATCCACACACATTTTCTCTGCCCTATTGGAAGGCTTCTTCAGCGATGCTCGCTGCCCGCACACACCGGTGGTTACGGTGACCCAGATAGTTACCCGCCCCACTCCCGACGCCTCGGTCGAGGTGGATGACGTCGACCTCGTCATCGCACGTACGTGGCATCCGTGGCGTTGGATCATCGCGATTGCCGTGCTGGTCGTCGTCGCCCAGTTCTTGCACGGATTCGCGACCAACCCGGGCTGGGATTGGAGTACGTTCGCGCAGTACTTCACTGCGCCGTCCGTGATGCATGCACTGTGGCTGACCATCCAGCTGACCTTCTGGGGATCCCTGCTGGGATTCGCGATCGGCATCGCGCTGGCTGCGGCGAGACTGTCGAATAATCCAGTGCTGCAGGTGATTGCCTGGTTCTACATCTGGGCATTCCGGTCCATTCCGCTGATCGTCCAGTTGCTGTTCTGGTTCAACATCGCGTACCTCTATCAGACTCTTTCGGTAGGAGTTCCCTTCGGGCCGGGCTTCTTCGAGTTCAACGTCAACAATGCGATCAGTGGTTCGACTGCCGCCATCATCGGTCTGGCGTTGCATCAGGCAGCGTATTCGGCGGAGATCATCCGGGCCGGCATCATCTCGGTGGACCAGGGACAACTCGAAGCCGCTGCAGCGCTTGGTATTCCGAAGCGCCGCGAGTTCTTCAAGATCATCCTGCCGCAGGCGATGCGCGGCATCCTCCCGAACGCCGCGAACGAGGTCATCAGCTTGTTCAAGGGCACCTCGATCGTGTCGGTCATGGCGATCGCTGAGCTCTTCTACCAGGTGCAGGTCATTTACGGGCGCAGCGGACGCGTCGTGCCGCTGCTCATGGTCGCCACTGTCTGGTACATCGTCTTCACGTCGATCCTGTCGATTGTGCAGTTCTACGTGGAGCGGCATTATGCCAAGGGTGCGGTGCGCAACATTCCGTTGACTCCGATCCAGAAGGTCCGAAAGAGATTCTCGGACATCAACTTCGCGCCGCGCGGGGCGACCCGATGACCGAGCCGGTGGAGAAGTCGCAGTATGCGGTCGAGGTCAGGGGAGTTCGCAAGTCCTATGGTCCTCTCGAGGTCCTGAAGGGCATCGACCTGGTCGTGCGTCCGGGTGAGGTCACCGCGATCATCGGGCCTTCAGGATCAGGAAAGTCGACGCTCCTGCGCGTCCTCAACCATCTGGAAAAGGTCGACCACGGCATCGTCCGTGTCGACGGTGACCTGGTGGGGTACAAGCGTAAGGGCAACAAGCTGCACGAGCTGAGCAACAAGGAAATTCTGCAACAGCGCTCGCGGATCGGCTTTGTGTTCCAGAACTTCAACCTGTTTCCGCATCTGACCGTGCTGGAGAATGTCATCGAGGCACCGATTTCAGCGCAGCGGCGCAAGCGGTCGGACGTCGAGCCTGAGGTACGGGCATTGCTCGAACGCGTCGGCGTCGCAGACAAGGCGCACGACTACCCGCGCAGGCTCTCAGGTGGGCAGCAGCAGCGCGTTGCCATCGCCCGGGCACTTGCACTGCGGCCCAAAGTAATTCTGTTCGACGAGCCGACATCTGCGCTCGATCCTGAACTTGTCGGCGAAGTCCTCGAGGTCATTCGAGGGCTCGCACGTGACGGTGCAACGCTTGTCATCGTGACCCACGAAGTGGGTTTCGCACGCGAGATCGCCGACACGGTGGTGTTCATGGACGGCGGCGTCATCGTCGAACAGGGAACCCCGTCGGAGATCATCGATTCCCCGAGGGAAGAACGCACCAAAGCGTTTCTCGCACACGTCCTCTGATCCATCTCAATTTCAACAAGCAAGGAACAAACATGCCCAAAACAAGCCGGCGACTCGCGTTTGTCGCGTCCGCGTTGGTCGCGCTCGCACTGACAGCCACTGCGTGCAGTGACCCTGAGGCCGAGAACGAGGTCGTCACCTCCGACGGACAGAGCTTCGACCTGTCACCGGAGCAGTCCACCCGAGTTCGTGTCGACAAGGTCGACGACATCGCCGCGAAGGTGCCCCAGGCGATCCGCGACCGCGGCACGCTCATCGTCACCGGAGCCGGTGGTACCGCACCGCCACTGCGGTTCTACGCTTCGGACGACAAGACGATCGTCGGATCCGAGGTCGACTTCTCGTACCTGGTCGCGGACATTCTCGGTCTCAAGGTCGACCTGAAGGTCGCTGACTGGTCACAGAACTTCGTCAAGATCGACTCCGGCGAGAACGACGTGTTCATCTCCAACGTCACGGTGACCGAGGAGCGCAAGGACAAGTACGACTTCGCCACATACCGCCTCGACAACCTCGCCTTCGAGGCGAAGAAGGACAGTGGCTGGAAGGTCGACGGCCGAAAGGACGTTGCAGGCAAGAAGATCGGCGTCGGTTCGGGAACCAATCAGGAGCAGTTGCTGGTCGACTGGAACGAACAGAATGTCGCAGAAGGCCTCGCGCCGGCAGAGATCGTGTACTACCAGAACGCCGCCGACTACTACCTGGCACTCGGTTCGGGTCGCATCGACGGATACTTCGGCCCCAACCCGTCGTCGGTGTACCACGCTGCAACGTCGGGCGAAACAGAGATTGTCGGCACGTTCTCCGGTGCAGGTGATGCACTGCAGGGTGAGATCGGGGTCCTGACGAAGAAGGACAACGGTCTCATCGAAGCCGTCAACGAGGCAATCAACCACGCGATCGAGGACGGTAGCTACCAGAAGGTCATCGACCGCTGGGGTCTGCAGACCGAGGCCGTCACCACTTCGGAGGTCAACCCGGCCGGACTTCCCCGTACCGACGCATAAGAATTAGTTCGTTGAAAGTAGTGGTCGTCGGCGGGCACGTTGCGCCGGCGACCACTATTTTCGCCCGTGAAATGGGCAGGCCCCCGGACCGATGGAGGGAAATACGAATGAGTGCACTAGGCAGTGGCGCCTCCGGAACGACCACGGACACTGTCGATTCCGCCCAGTTGCAGATCGCCACCGTCTATCAGGACGATCCACTGGCAGCCCCGCTCATCGAGGAGTTGGCGCTCGAGTACAGCTCTCGCTACGGACGCAGCCCGGGGGAGCAGTACAGCGCGCTACGGGCATATCCTGCAGAAGAGTTTGCGCCGCCGGGCGGTGTGCTGATCGTCGCGTTGGCCGACGGCGTCCCGGTCGCCGGTGGTGCGTTCCGTCAGTACGACGCCACCACTGCCGAACTCAAGCGAATCTGGACGTCGTCGGCGTTCCGTGGCCGCGGTTACGGCAAGACGATCGTGGCAGAACTCGAAAAGATCGCGATCGACCGTGGCTATCGCCGAATCTTTCTCACGACCGGATGGAACCAGCCCGAGGCGGTGGCGTTGTATCTCGCTGCCGGCTACACCCCGCTGTACGACACGACACTTCCCTCCGATGAGGTCGGCGTGCATCCGTTCGAGAAGAGCCTGGCATGAAATCGGGTGATATCGATATCAACGCTGCGGGTTGACCCACAGACCTCCGCCGGATCACGCGCAGAGGTATTCGTCTGCGCTGCAGCGGGATTCACCACCCTGCTCGATTCTGCGGTTCTCGGTATCGGCATTCCGGCAATTCGTACATCGCTCCATGCCGGAACCGCCGAGGTGCAGTGGATTCTGGCCAGTTATTCATTGATGTTCGGGCTGGCACTGGTTCCGGCAGGCAGGCTCGGCGATGTGATCGGCCGACGGAGACTGTTCCTCGTCGGCCTGTCACTGTTCACGGCAACGGGCATCGTCGGCGCGCTGGCGTCGGGTCCGTGGATGGTCGTGGCCGCTCGCCTGGGTCAGGGTGCCGGCGCCGGGATCGTGAGTTCCCAGGTCTTGGGGATCATCACCGACCGGTTCACCGGTCGGCAGCGCGCGAAAGCGCTGGGTGCCTACAGCACCGCAGGGGGCCTGGCGGGACTGATCGGGCCGATCATCGGTGGTGTGCTGCTCGGGATGGCCGACGAGGACCTGGGTTGGCGATTGCTCCTGATGCTCAATGTCCCGTTTGCCATCGCCACACTGGTGATGGCGGTGATCTACTTGCAGCCCGATCGCACGTCGAGTGTGGGCGCGAGTATCGATACCGTGGGGTTGATCGCCCTCGCCGTTGCGACGCTCGCCTTGTTGCTGCCGTTGGTGTCGTCGTTCGGGGCTGTGTTCTCCGTCCTGTCCGTCGCGGTATCGGTGGCCGCGCTGATCGGATTCTGGTTCTGGGAACGCAGATTCGCCGCGCGCGGTGGTACTCCGGTCTTGTTGCCTGCGTTGATTGCGGCGCGAGGTTACACACTCGGAACGACGGTGGCACTGTTCTGGTTCGGTGCCGTCTTGGCGCTGAACGCGGTCCTGAGCCTGTACCTCATCGAAGGGCTCGGCTATTCGGCTTTGCAGGCGGCACTGGTGATGTCGGGCAGCGCGGTGACGATGGCCGTGACGTCGGCCTTCGGCTGGCGTCTTGTGTCGAGATTCGGACGTGGCGCTGTGGTGTGCGCTGTCGCCACCGAAGTCGTCGTCGTCGCGGGGTACATCGCCGCCGTCAACGTGGTGCCACGCGAGCACATCATCCCGGTGTTCGTCCTGCTGGCGGTGGTATCCGGAATCGCGAGCGGGCTGGTCGACGCGCCGAACCGTGCATTGACGCTCGAGTACGCGCCCGCCGGGGCCAGTGGCGTGGCTGCTGCATTCCTTCAGCTGTCGCAACGGCTTTCGGCAACGATATCCTTGGCGGCTGTTTCGGGTCTGTACCTTGGAATACTGGCGAGCACGGGTGATTTCGGGCCGGCGATTGCTGCCGGCCTCGGTGTGAGTCTCGTGATGCTGCTGGCCTCCTTGCTGTGCGCGGTGGCCGACCTGAGACGACGGCAAGAAACTCGGCCCCGGGAACAATCGAATGCATTTGAGAGTTGAGGTGCGGTATGACACGTGTAGCAGTAGCAACAGCTTTCGGCGGGCCCGAAGTCATCGCCATTGTTGATGAGCAACTCGCTGAACCTGCGGCGGGACAGGTGCTCGTCGAGGTCAAGGCGATTGGCGTCAATCCCATCGACTACAAGCTCTACAGCGGTGCGTTCGGGAGCGACGTTTCCACTCTCCCCTTACATTTGGGCAACGAGGCCAGCGGAGTCGTGGTCGCGGTGGGTGGTGCGGCGCAGGGTCGCGGCGGCCCGGTCTCGGTGGGCGACGAGGTCATCGTGAAAGGTGTCGGTGGGGTATACGCGGAGAAGGTGCTCGTACCCGCAGAGGCTGTGTTGCCGAAGCCGGCTGAACTCGACTGGGAGAGCGCTGCCGGCCTCCTCGGCGTTGCCGGCACGGCATTCGACACCCTTGAGACCGTAGGCATCGCCGCCGGCGACACACTTCTGGTGCACGGCGCCGCCGGGGGAGTGGGTTCGATCGTCGTGCAGCTGGCCAGGGCCCGCGGTGCACGGGTGATCGGGACAGCCAGAGCGATCAATCACGACGCGCTGCGCGAATACGGCGCCGAACCTGTCGAATACGGTCCGGGACTGATCGAGCGCATTCGTGAGGTGGCACCCGATGGAATCGATGCGGCGATCGACGCTGTCGGCACCGACGAGGCGATCGACGTGTCACTCGAATTGTTGTCGGATACTTCGCGTTTGGTGACGATTGCGGCATTCGGGCGTGCTGCGACGGAGGGGTTCCCTTCGGTCGGTGGCGCCAACCCGCAGAGCGTGGAACGGCGTTCGAATGCAGCGTTGTCCCTCATCGCACAGGCGGCTGCAGGCGAGTTCACCGTCACCATCGCAAAGACGTTTCCGCTCAGTGATGCGGCGCAGGCTCATGCGGAGTTGCAGTCGGAGCACCCGCGCGGCAAGTTTGTGCTGATTCCATGAGCGGCGAACAGGTGACCGGGCTCGACCGATGGGCAGTGACGGAACTGCTGTCCCGGTACGCGCACGTCGTTGACAATCAGGCGTGGGAAGAGTTGCCGTCGGTATTCACCGATGACGCGCACCTGACCGAGGCCAGCACTGCTGTCGTCGGACTGGACGGTATTCGCGGGTATCTCGAATCCTTCGACCCCAAGCGGTCGCACCACACGTTGAACACGATCACCACGATTTCTGACGAGGGAACGAGTGCTCGCGCATGGAGTCGATTCGTCATCATCGAGTTCGATGCGACCTCACTGACGGGTGACTACCTGGACGAGATCGTGCTTTCTGCCGCTGGGCCACGGATCACACAGCGGTCCATCAGTGTCCGAAACCGTCCCGATATTGCCGCGGAACCGGTTTCGTTCGCGACGTGGGCCGGCACGGCATGACCGCGGCCACCGAGTTACGTGTCGATGCGCAGGTCGCCGCCGACATTCTCGACGTGCTGGCTCGATATGCGCAGGTGATAGACAATCGCGACTGGGATCACGCGCATACGGTGTTCACCGACGACGTTGTGTTCGGTGTCGGTGAGTGGGCACAGACCGGTACCGCGGCCATTCGTCAGATGGTCGAGAACATACAGCCCTACCATCCCCACCACACGTCGAACACCGTGTTGACAGCGCTGCCCGACGGGTCGGTGCGGGGCTGGAGCAAGTTCTTCATCGTGCGGACGGACGGTACCGCCGGAAGCGGTGACTACCAGGACACGTTCGTGGAAACACCCGCCGGCTGGCGGATCGCACACCGCGTCGCGAGTCGCGGGAACCGTCGTCCCGACGACCCGGGTGGACCGTCGAGCAGGACCTTCACCTTCGACAGCTGGCGACAACCGAACCACTGAGCCCTTACCGGGCCACCGCCACGCTCGACTGTTCGATTTCTGCGGCCACCTCTGCGCTGAGCAGTTCGGACGCGAGTGAATCGTTGTGACGGAAGAAGCCTGCGTTGGTTCGGGGCCGGGGGAATGCGCTCGACCAGGTGTGGCCGGCGACCCAGGGACCGATCGCGTATCGAAGCGGGTGAACGACACCCTCGGCGTCCAGGATCCGTGATCGGCCGTCGACGGCGATCTTTGCCGCGCTGTCGGCAGTCGCTCGCACTTCAGTGATCTCGCCGCGGGCGAACAACGTGCGCAGCAGGGCGTCGCCGCTTGCCGAGATCGAGGCGACGGGAAGCCGGGCATCGATGAGCGTGTCGGCATGAACGGTGTCCGGGTGAGCGGTACTGCTCGCCCGGAATGTGCCGGTTGCGGCATCAGCGGTGAACGACACCTCGGGTCCCAGGAACCGAACCACGCCCGCGCGGGAAAGCGCGAGCAACTGCTCCAGGCGCAGCGGAGGGGGACCGCTGGCGTAGAAGCTGAAGAACGAATGCAGCCACCCTTCGATGTCCGTCGCAATCGACTGGGCCGGGATTCTGCCGCGGCGCAGCAACTCCCCGACGGTCATGTAGACCGACAGGAGTGCCGAGAACACCGCTGCGTCGTAGCTGAAGTACGGATTCGAACGTCGGTGCAGATCGTCCTCGATGTACGCGTTCAGGCGCTGCGTCACCTCATCGAGCCCCGTGAACGTCTCACCGGTCAGCGGTCGGTCCAGCCGATCGAGGTCGATGCGATCCTCCTCGCCGGGAACGAAGGTGCCGACGAGCTGGTCGAGTGTCGCAGACCCCCACTCGAGCGCGTCGAACTGAGACTCGAAATCGGCCCACGTCCCGCTGGTGCGGTCAGGATGGGCCGCGAAAAGTCGGTGATAGTGCGCCCACGCGATTTCCTTCGACGCGACCGGCCAGATGTCGTCCCGGAAGCTCAGCGGGCCGTTGCCGGTGAAGGCGTCGGCAGTGAAGTACTTGGGTAGCGGCGGGCGGGCCGCAGCGATGTCGTATGAGATTTTCGCGTGGTAGGGCACGCCCCGGCGCGATCCGGCGTACATGAGCGGTTCGCGGCCCGATGGCGAATAGATAAGGGCGCCTTCGGTGTTGCGGGCGAACGTGCCGCCACGACTCTCGGCGAGCAGCACCATCCAGTCGATGAATGCCAGACCCAGGCCCGCGACGAGGATCGGTTCGTCTGCGGGTACGACGTCGGGGTCCAGGTCGGCGGTGTATCCGGGGCCGACGTACGTCAACCCGTTGCCGGCCGCAAAGTCGTGGAGTGCGCGCTCGCGTTCCGAAGGGAGTGAGTCCGGGTGACCTTGCGCCAGCACGACGATGTCCGCGCCGATGACCGAGCCATCGTCGAGCGAGATCTCCTGCGGGCCTTGGCCGGTGATGTCGACGACGGTGCCCTGGTGGTACGTGACCCGCGCCGAGTCGTCCGCGGTCGCCTGCTCGAAAAACCAACTCAGATAACGACTCTGCAGAGTGCGGGAGGCAAAAGACCCCGGGGTGAACTCCCGTAGCTCGTCGCGTAGTTCGGGATCCCTGCCGAGTTCTTCTGCGTTCGCCTGCACCCATTCGGCCAAAGTGGGGCCAGGGCGTACGGGGCCTTCGACCGCGGTTGTGTCGTCGGTGAACATCGTCACGTCGTCCGCGACGGAGTTCATCCACAGCAACGAAGGTTGGCTTTCGCGCCAGATACGACCGGCTCCGGGAGGGAACGGATCGATGACGTGGATGTGAACGTCAGGGTCGGTGGCACGTGCCAGCAGCCGCTCGAGAACGCCGGTTCCGCGTGGGCCGGCGCCGACGATCGCAATGGTCAACGGGCTCATCTCGTCCCTTCGTGGGTGTGTGTGGCGCGCGGACGAATTCGCCGCATTTGCCACAGTATGCACGGGCTGAAAATACGGGCGAATTCCGCAAAATCACGCTGAGCAAAACCCTTTCCGCCGGTTGTAGGCAGCCGTAGTGTCTGGTGCACGTGTGGTCTACGGCGGAGGTGCGAGATGGTTCGGGTGAATGTCCGACGGTGGGGGAACGGGGATCGACACGCGGTTCTCATCCATGGTCTCGGCAACTCGTCGGAGTCGTGGTGGGAGGTCGGGCCTGAGCTCGCCAGTCGTGGCTTCAACGTGCATGCCGTTGATCTGCCGGGACACGGGGCCAGTGAGCATCTCGACGAATACTCGGTGGAGGCACTGGTCGACGCTGTCGTGGGCGCAGTGCCGGGAGAACCGGCTCTTGCGATCGGGCATTCACTCGGTGGTCTGGTCTTGGCGCACGCCGCGCCGGCGTTGCGTCCCGGCCTGGCCGTATACGAGGACCCCGCCTGGACCATCACCGCCGATCCGGCGGTCGTGGAGGCGTTCCGTGCTCAGAAGAACTGGACCACAGCGGATATCGATGCTGCATACCCGAAATGGAGTGAGGGGAGCAAGGCTCGCAAACTCGTTGCACTCGGGCAGTGGGACGAGCGAATCCTCGATGGTCTGAGTTCGTTCACGCCGGCGAGTGTGACTGCGCCGGTTGTTCGATCCCTCGTGGTGCTCGCCGATCCCAGTTATCTGATCCCCGCGGCACGTGCCACCGAATTGCGTGCCGCCGGATTCGAGGTGCGCTCCGTGCGTGACGCCGGACATGTCGTTCATTTCGACGACCTGGCAGGCTTTCTGGAAGCGTTGGATCTCGCCCCCGTACATCCAGGCTGATCCTAAATCTCGATCGCACGGCACAGTCGGCTTAGCGTCGAATCATGACAGCCACACTTTCTTACCGAATCCGTCGAGCCGGACCATTGTTCGGTGCCGAAGTCTCTGACATCGACCTCACCGCGCCGATCGACGACAGCACTCGTGCAGCACTCCGGCGTGAGTTCGACGAACACAAGGTTCTCGTGTTCCGGGGCGCGAATCTGACTCCGGCGCAACAGGACGAAGCCATGCGCATCTTCGACGAACCATTCGATCACCCCACCGCGATCCGGCACGATGAGCATCCCCTGGTGTATCCGTACGACGTCCGGAGTACCGGCAAGGCCAGCTCCTGGCACGTCGGGGGAGTGTGGCGGACTCCACCGTTCTCGATCGAATCACTCGTCTTCGAGGAAGTCTCGGACCTCGGTGGCCATACGTTGTGGGCGGATCTCCAGGCCGCCTACGACGACCTGTCCGATCCCTTCAAGGCACTACTCGAAGGTGTGAGTGCCGTATATGACTCCAACGCAGTGCATTACGCCCAAGGTGCGGAACGCGGGGACGTGAAGACGACTGTTTCGCACCCGGTGGTCCGCGTGGACAAGAACGGTCGGAAGGGTCTGTTCATCAGTACCGGCGCTCTGCGGTTGGAAGGATTGTCCGACTCCGAGGGCCGGGCGGTGCTTTCCTATCTGCTGGAACACGCGTCGTCGCCGAACTACACCATTCGATTCGGTTGGAATGCAGGAGATTTCGTTCTCTGGAATAACCTCGCGACCTGGCACTACGCGATCGACGACTATGGCACTCAGCCCCGCCGCTACCGCAAGGTGCTCGCGGCATCGCCGTCGGAGGACGTCCGCCCGGTGTGACGCGGAGCCTGATCGTCGGGAAGCACCACCGCGCGTAGTCCGGCGCGCAGGGTTTCCTTGGTCTGCATCCAACCGTCGGCCTCGTGGAGGCACGCGCGGGCCTCGTTCTGGTCGCCACGATCGGCGGCGACGTCTGCGGCGCGACGCCATCCGATCGCCTCATCGGTGCTGATTTGCAGGTAGTGCAGGATCGCGTCGCGGTCGTGGTCGCAGATCTCGGCCACCTCGTGGGGGGCGAGGAGGCCGGCGCCGTCGGGATCGAGATGCAACAGCACCATCAGCGCGGGCGGTAGACCTCTGGTGTCGTCGGGAGGTGTGGATTCCGGTTCGATCACATCGCCGGTGGCGCCGGCACAGACAATTTCACGAGCGATTGCGCCGGCGCCGACACGCATGAACTTGAACCAGGCATGCAGCGCTTGTTCGAAGGCAGCGGCTATGAAAACTGTTGCGTCAAAGCTGATCTGGGCGATTGCGTGGTTGTGGGAGACGCCGAAATCGACCGCTGGCCACTGCGGGTCGTGGAGATCGAAAACAGCTGTCACATGGGGGTTGGTGTCGACGTCGCGTGCGAGCATCGTGAACAGGTCGACGTACGACTCGTTGGGCCGCACGCGCAGCCATGAAGTGAGGCCACCGAGTGTGAAGGTGATGTCGCCGTCGTGGTCTTTGGTGATGGGGTCGCAGGTCACCTGGGCGAGAACGCCCTCGACCAGCGCCTGTAGATGGCCCGGACCGCTGGGACGTACCGACACCGTCGCGAGTGACGTCCCGGGGGAATCGTCGAGGGCGGGCCGGGCGAAGAACGCGGGATGCACGACCTGCCAGTGCTCACGGATCACGGCGGTGACGTCGGCGGCCATCTTGTCGACGTGACGTCGGCCGACGGACAGGGTGAGTTCACCAGAGGTGAGTTCACGCCAACCGCGCCCGAGCAGCGCTGCTGCCCACTGACTGTTGACCAGCCCACAACGCACCCGGCCGCCGCGGGTCACGGTGAAGGTGAGGGTCTGCGCGTCTTCATCGAAGGGCGAATCGGGCCTTTCGATGACATGGCGGGCACCGTATTCCAGGGCTGCCAGGCTATCGGCGAGGTGTAGCCGGAACTGTGCCCAGGCATCGTCCATCGACCTGTCGAAGTCGAGAGGTTCGGGCATGGTTGCTCCTGACTCTTGCCGGCCGGGGTACACACCCGTGGCCCGATAGCGGATCTGATTTGACGGCTTTTGACCGCAAATTGCACGCTATCGGAGGGGTCCGACAGTCAGTCTTCGTCGTGTGAGTGAAGCCAGACACGAGCCTCGGCGTAGGCGGCCAAGGTTGATTCACCGAGTACCGCGGTGGCCGGGAAGAACTCCAGTTTGATGCCCTGATGGGCCAGCAGCTTGTCGGTCCATTGGTCGCGAACGTGTGGGTCGACGCCGCTCAGGTAGAGGCGACCGCCGACCTGCTCGAGGCGGTCGGCGTAGTCGGCGATGACCGCGAAGAAGGTGGCACTGACGGAGGTCCGGCCACGTAAGCGCAAAACCACGACGGGGGAGCGGGCTGTGGCGGGGTCGGGCAACTTGGCTTGCAGGGTTCGGGCACCCGCGTAGAACAAGCTGCCGTAGATGTCGAGAATCACGACACCGTGGTCGCGCAGATGATCGGGAGCTTTCGTTTCGACGAGATGCTCGCCATCGACAGCGAGTCCGATCACTCTCAGATCCATCGCTTCTTGATTGAGTTGCAACAACAACGACAGGGCTACGCCGACGGCGACCGCGATGGTCACCGGGAAAAACAGCGTTGCCACGAATGTCACCAATAGCGCTGTACGCGAGATGAATCCGCTGCTCCAGATGGCATGGACGCGAGTGAAGTTGACAGCTCCGGCAGCCGAGACGATCAACACCGCAGCGAGGGTCGGCATCAGGACCTTACCCACCAGACCGGACAACGCCACCAGGATCACCAGCAACCACAAGCCGGAGAAGATTGCGGCCCACCGTGTTCGCGCCCCGACGGTTTGATTGAGGGCGGTCTGCCCGACCGAGGCCCCGACCGGCATGCCATTGAGCAGTCCGGCTCCGATATTGCCCAAACCCTGCGCCGCGAAGTCCTGGTTGGCCCCGGCACGTGAGCCGTCGGGATTGGGTGTGGTTTCGGCAACCCCGGCACCCTGCACGAGCACGATCACCATGACGGCCAGAGCGCCGGCGACGAGATTGGGCGTAAGGACGGTGAAATCCGGTAGCCCGGGGACGGGTAGGCCCGAGGGGATCGCTCCTTCATCGGACACGGTGGGTACCGAGTTCCAGCTGCAGACCCAGGCCAGCAACCACGGCAGCGTCAACGCTGTCACCGCGGCGAACAGTTTCAGCCTGGTGCCTCCGAGAACGACCATGAGGACCAGCGCCATGACGCCCACGATCAGCGACGGAATGTCGATGTCGCCGGGATTGGTGACGACGTCGAACGCCTTTTCCACCGCGCGCCCGGCGTCGACGTCCATGCCGGTCAACGCGGGCAGCTGACCGCAGATGATATTCGCCGATACGCCTACCAGAAATCCCGTCATCACAGAATGGGAGACGAACCGGGTGTATCGGCCCAACCTCAATATCCCGGCCACGACCATCATCACGCCGGCGATCAACGTGAGTACCACCAGCGCCGCAGACCGATCCTGCGCCGGCATATCCGCCAGTGCTGACCCCGCTGCAAGGGCCGACGCGCTCGTCGTGGTCACCACCATCAACCGGCTGCTGGTGCTGAATCCGCCGAAGACACGCCCGGCCACGCTGGCATACAGGCCCTGCACCGGACCCACGCCGGCGAGAACACCCGCTGCCATTCCGTCGGGAACGCTGCCGATGGCGCCCGGAACCCCGGCCATGACATCGACCTTCGACATAGGCTGGCTCGAGATCAGGCGGCGCGTCCGGTGCCACATCGCAGCGATCATGCTGTTCGACAAATTATCCGGCCAACCCCGTCACGTTGATGTTCGTTGGATTTCTACCCTAGGCGTCGCATAGCCGAAACTCGACGATCTTTCGACCGAGCAATTCTGTTGCGAGTTCGGCGGAGTTTCAGATGTACTCGACTGACAAGGAACTTGATGGTGGAGGCGGAGCGACAAATATGACGGCAGCACCTGCGCGCCTACCCGACGAGCATGTCCTCGATGACCCGATTGGTGCTTCGCTCAACGGTTTTCATGCCGGGTTCGCTCGGGTACGAGGGCGGGTTCGGCGATTTGAGCCGGACGTATCGAAGTTCATGTCGATTCCCCCGGACCCCACTGATGACGACTGGGCATCGGCGGCGTCGCTGGCGGTGTCGGCGCCGGCGATCCTGTTCAGTGCCGAGCGGTACACGGTCCCCGAATATTGGCCGGCGGTCAACACACTTGATCTGGTTCAGATGGTGGCGCAGCACGTCAGCGGTGTCGGTGATCCGGACGCCGTGGACCTGGGCGACGCCGATGTTCCCGAGGTGCTGGCCCTGACCTCGGCGACCAAGCCCGGACCATTCGAGATCCGCACCATCGAGCTCGGCACCTACGTGGGTATTCGGGACCGAGGCGAACTGGTGGCGATGGCAGGGGAGCGGATGCACGTCCCGGGCTGGACCGAGATCAGTGCGATCTGCACGGCACACAGCCATCGCGGACGTGGGCTGGCGGTCCGGCTCATCCACACACTGGTCGGTCAGATCGAAGCTCGCGGGGAAGAGGCTTTCCTGCATGCGGCGATCACGAACACGTCGGCGATCGACCTGTACGACCGCCTCGGTTTTCGGGAGCGCCGCCGCCTGGTGGCGACGGGTTTGAGTGCGATCTGAGGTCGGTGGAACCGCCCGGAGCCCGCGCGGCAGGCCGCCCAGGTGCACCTGCAACGAATGCATGTGCCGACCCGGTTCTAGAGTCGAAGGATGACGTTGCGAAGGTCCTGGGCCGAAGACACTCGGCTCCCCGGGTCCACGGTGCGTCCTGCGCTGCGCCGAATCGCTGATGGTTCGGCACCGCTCGCCGATGCCGACTGGATACTGCTGCTGCAGGCGCAGGGCGATGAGCTGGACGAACTGTGCGATCTGGCCGATGTCGCCCGTCGAAACGCAGTGGGCGACGAACTTACATTCGTCGCCAATCGGAACTTCGACACCGGTACCGTGCTCGACCTGATCGGGACACCGCGGCTCGAGGATCTCGTGGCCGAGGCGTGGACGCTGGGTGCCACCGAGATCTGCCTGCAAGGTCCGGTCCCGCCGTCGCGGCCGGCCAGTGACTACCTGACCGTGGTCGAACGCATCAGGGCGGTCGCGCCGGAGATGCATGTGCACGCCTACCGGGTGCCCGAGGTAATCGACGCCGCGCAGCGCCTCGACATCACCGTCCGAGAGTTCCTGTTGGCGGCACGGGCGGCCGGGGTGGGCACTGTGCCCGGTACGGCCGCGCAGGTCCTCGACGACACCGTTCGCGCAGCGCTCGCGCCGAACGGCGAGGCGCTGTCGGTGGCCACCTGGGTGGAGACGATCACCACCGCCCACGACGTCGGCCTCAAGTCGACCGCAACGATGCTCTACGGCCACCTCGAGCGGCCCGACCATCAGGTCGCGCATCTGCGGCTGCTGGGCGCCATCCAGGCACGCACGGGCGGGTTCACCGAACTCATCCTGATGCCGATGCTCCCGGAACTCGCGCCGCCACATCTGCGGGAGGTGGCAACCCACGGTCCGTCCGCGCGCGAGACCCGGGCGGTGCACGCGGTCGCGCGGCTGATGCTGCGGGAATCTTTCGATCACCTCCAGGCCGCGTGGACGAAACTCGATGCCGACGCGCTGACAGCGGTCCTGCGCGGTGGCGCCGACGATGTGGGAGGCGTTCTCATCGACGGGACACTGATGCCAGGTGCCGGGCCGGAAAGTGGCCGGCAGCTGGTTCCGGCCGATGTGGAGCGCCTGGCCGCCGACTTGGGGCGGACCGTCCGCCAACGCACCACCCCGTACGGTTCGGCCCCGGCCGAACGCTGCGACGTCCTGCGCCGGGTCTTTGCATGACGCGGCCGCATCTTCCCGACTACGTTGATGTCGCGATCGTCGGGGCGGGGTTCGCCGGCATCGGGATGGCGATCCGCACTGCCCGGCGAGGCAACGAGAGCTTCGTGATCCTTGAACGGGAGAACGCGGTCGGTGGCACCTGGCGCGACAACAAGTATCCGGGGGTGGCCTGCGACGTACCCGCACACGTGTACTCGTTCTCTTTCCGGCCGCCGGGCGACTGGGAGTCGCTGTTCGCCGCCGGCGATCAGATCCACAGCTATCTCGAGCAGGCGGCCGTTGATGAAGGGCTGATGCCGCATCTGCACCTCGGTGTTGACGTGACGCAGACCCGGTGGTTGCCCGACGAATTGTGCTGGGCGGTCTCGACGAGCGCCGGTGAACTCCGGGCACGAGTTCTGGTGGTCGCGGTGGGGCGCCTCGCCGACCCACTGGTACCCCCGATTCCGGGCCGGAGCGCGTACCCGGGCAGCGTTTTTCACACTGCGCGCTGGGATGACACCGCACCGATCGATGGTGCTCGCGTCGGTGTGGTCGGCACCGGTGCCTCGGCGATCCAGCTGGTTCCGCAACTGGCGCAGCGGGCCGAGGAGTTGGTGGTCTTCTCCCGCAGCGCGCCGTACGTGGTTCCACGCGGCAACCGGCAGTACAGTCCGGTCGAACGCGAAGAACTACGCGTGAAGGAGAACGCCGATCGCCTTCGTGAAGAGCTGTTCACGGAGGCGGACAAGGCATTTGGGCAGCGTCGTGGTCTGCACCCCGACATCGACCAGATTCGTGACCGGGCGCTGGGTCATCTCCATTCCCAGGTTGCCGATCCGGGTCTGCGAGCCGATCTCACGCCGCATTACGAGATCGGTTGCAAGCGAATCCTGTTGAGCGACGACTTCTTTCCGACGATGACCCGGCCGAACGTCACGCTGGAACCATCCGCGCTGGCGCAGTTCGACGGATCACGCGCGGTTGCGGCCAGCGGGAAATCGTTTGAGCTCGACACCGTGGTGATGGCGACGGGGTTCTCGGCTGCGCGCCCGGAGTTCGCCACGCGGATCGTCGGAGTCGACGGGGAACGGTTGTCGGAGCACTGGCGGGCCGGGATGGTGTCGTACGCCTCCACCGCAATCAGCGGCTACCCCAACATGTTTGTGCTCGACGGGCCGAACGCGGCACTGGGACACAATTCGGCGATCTACATGATCGAGACCCAGATCGACTACGTGCTGGGTGCCCTGGATCACCTGAACGACAGCGGAACCCGGGCCGTCGAGGTGACGGCGGCCGCGGAGCAGGCGTACACGCGTGAGATCGACGAGCGCAGCGCGTCGACGGTGTGGCTCAGCGGGTGCAGCAGCTGGTACCTCGATCCGACCAGTCGCCGCTTGACCCTGCTCTGGCCCGGAACCGGCAGGTCCTTTCGCGAACGCAATGGAACCTTCGACCCGTATCACTACGAGCGGCTGTGGGCGCCGGACTCGGTGGACCTGCCGGTCTGAGATCGGCCCCTGTCACGTTTCGCCGGGCTGTCTCGTCTACCTGTCAGAGGCGCACATCGCGCCGAAGATTGGGAGGAACAGACATGGCACGGATACCAGCAGTGGCCCCTCAAGACGCCGGCTTGCTCGTCAAGGGTGCGTATCGATACGCCGAGCGCAGGTTCGGGTCGGTGCCCGAACCTTTTGCTGTCCTGGCTCACCATCGGGGTTTGTTCATGGCATCGGCGCTGCACGAGAGTGTGGTGGAACGCGCATCGAAGGTCTTGCCGCCGAACATCCGTGAGATCGCGGTGTACCGGACGGCCTGGGTGGTCGGATGCTCGTGGTGCATCGATTTCGGCACGATGCTGCAAAAGCACGACGACCTCGACATCGACCGGCTGGAGCACATCGCCGACTACGCGACGTCACCTCTTTACAGCGACGACGAGCGGGCCGCGATCGCCTATGCGGACGCGATGACCGCCACGCCGATAACGGTCACCGATGAACAGGTCGACGACCTTCGCGACCGATTCGGGATCGACGGACTCATTGAACTGACTTACCAGATCTCGCTGGAGAACCAGCGATCACGGATGAACGCGGCGCTGGGCCTGACCGATCAGGGATTCTCGACCGATTCGTGCCGGGTGCCCTGGGCCGCTGATGCGGCGTCGGACACCGGACCGAGCTGAGCGACGTCGATGGCGGTCAGCTTGGCGGGATCGGCGATGTCGTAGACGGCCGCCACCCGGCCGTCGCGGACGACAAAACTGAGGACCCGCGGTGGTGAGGCCCGACGATCTCCCTCCTCGTCCCAGCCGGCGGAATAGGTTCCGAGTTCACCGTTGACCCGGACCGGAATCTGCAGGCTGAGCATGTCCGGCCCGTAGCGCCGCAGGAGCCCGAACAGGAATCGGGCAACACCGACCGCACCGCGAATCGGTTTGACCGCCGTGGGAGCGGTGCGGTTGGCGTCGCCGACGATCATCGCGTCCGGATCCAGCGCGGCCAGGACCGCGTCCATGTCGCCGGACGCCATCGCCGCGACGAGCCGTCCGACCGCTTCAGCCTGCGCGGTGTCGCCGGCGGGGGCCGGGACGTCGGCGACGGTCCGGCGGGCCCGGGAGGCAAGTTGTCGTGCAGATGCAGTCGAGGTGCCGAGGATGTCGGCGACATCGGCGAACGGGACACCGAAGCCGTCGTGGAGGACAAAGGCAACACGCATGGCCGGAGTCAGGGTTTCGAATAGGACCATGGCGGCGTAGCGACTGTCCTCGGCCGCGATGACAGCCTGCAGCGGATCGGCGTATTCGGGTGCGGGGGCTATCGGCGTCACGATCGGTTCCGGAAGCCATTGCCCCACATAGCTTTCGCGCTTGACGGCCGCTGATTTGAGGCGGTCGAGGCAGATTCGGCCGACGACGGTGGTCAGCCAGGCGCCGAGGTCGTCGATCGAGTCGCTGTCGGCTGCGTCGAGGCGCAACCAGGACTCCTGAACGGCGTCTTCGGCATCGTTGATGCTGCCGGTGATCCGGTATGCCACCGACAGCAGCCGACTGCGCTGATCTTCGAATCGTTCACCGAGAGACCCCATGACTGCATGGTAGATCCCGAGGATCAGGAGTTGGCAGTCGGACGGATTCCGGAGGTGGCATCGGTGAGGAGCTTGCCGATGCCGGTCCGGGTGACCGGGCGAGGGTTCGGATATGGCTTGGCGTTGGCCAATTCGCATGCGCGAGGGATGGATTCGGTATCGAATCCCAATTCGGCCAGCGACACCGGTCCGCCGAGCGAGGCCACGAGGTCGTAGACACCGGCAGCCGCGTCGGGCACGCCCATGGCATCGGAGATACGCTCGATCGCGCTCGCAGCGGCGGGCGCGTTGTAGGCCATGGCATGGGGCAGCACGACGGTATGTGTCGGAGCATGTGGCAGGCCGAAGCTGCCGCCCAGAGTGTGGCAGAGCTTGTGGTGCAGACCCATTCCAACGGTTCCGAGGCAACTGCCGGCCAGCCATGCCGCACGCAGGAGGTCGGCTCGGGCATCGGTATTGTGGAGGTCCGCCATCACGCGGGGGAGTGCGCGGCTGATACTCGCGACGGCTTCGAGCGCCATCAGGTCGGTGACCGGATTGCGCTCTGCCGAATACAGCGCCTCGACCGCATGCGCCAGGGCATTGATCGAGCTGGTGAGTGTGATCGCGGCCGGTAGATCGAGGGTCAGATCGACGTCATAGATGACGGTCTCGGGCAGGATGTCTGCCGAACTGCGGGTGGTCTTGACCCCGTCGACGGTTTCTCCGAGGACGGGTGTGACCTCGGACCCGGCATACGTTGTCGGAACGATGATCTGGTCGTATCCGCCGCGAACCGCCAGCGCCTTCGACAACCCGGTGGCCGAACCGCCTCCGATCGCGACCACGCAATCGACAGCACTGGCTTCGGCCAGTTCCATCGCGCGGGTGGTGACCTCCAACGGTGTGTGCATGGCGGCGCCGTCGAAGCGGGCCACGACCCGAGTGCCCAACTGGGCGGTCAGGTCGGCGGCCAGGGTTTCGAGCCGTGGTCCGGCGAGGAGCAGAACCCGATTGCCACCGAGTCTGCTGACTTCGTCGCCGACAGCCCCGAGTGTGCCGCTCCCGAATACGATCCGCGACGGCAGCCCGGTGTAGGTGAAGTTTGTCATCAGGTCTGAGCCTATGGCCCGTGGGTGTCAGGCCGCTATCGCTGCATGCATTTCCCACACGATGACCTCGGCGTCGGTGCCGGCGGTCAGTTGCTGCCCGCCACCACCGTTGACGCGAACCGCGTCACCTTCGCGGAGTTCACCGACCCCCTCCATGAACACCTCGCCGCGCGGAACGAAGACGTGGAGCATGGGAGCGTCCGGCAACGTCACCGGAACCTGTCCCGGTTGCATGCGCGCGACGTGCATCGCCGCGTACTTGTTCTTGATCCGGATGGCGGAATGGTCGATGTACTCCGGCATCCCGGTGGCAACCGGAACCAGCCCACCGGAGAGCAGTTCGTTGTCGATCTCGAGTTGCTCGTAGCCGGGCGTGATGCCGGACTCGTCGGGGACAACCCACATCTGGATGAAGTGGACCGGTTCGTCATGCTTTTCGGCAGCGGTGCCCGAGACGGTGTCGAGGCGCCACGAGTCGTTCTTCTCCGAATGCCTGATCCCGGTGCCGGCGCTCATCCGCTGCGCCAGGCCCGGGTAGATGACGCCGTTGTGGCCCATGGAGTCCTGATGCACCAGGGAGCCCTGCAGAACCCAGGTGATGATCTCCATGTCCCGGTGCGGGTGGGTGTCGAAACCCTCGCCCGGGAGGACGATGTCGTCGTTGTTGACCATCAGGACACCGTGGTGGGTGTTGGCCTGGTCGTAGTGATGGCCGAAGGAGAAGGAGTGTTTGGAGTCGAGCCAGCCGGCGTTGGTCTTGAACCGGCCCTCGGCCCGGCGGACGTCGAACTGTGCGGACGTGGTCGCTGAAGTCATCGCGAAGGGCCTTTCGGGGACTGAAGAATCAGAGGACGTGATTGCCGTACATCTCACCGAGTGGATCGGCGATCAATTCGATGCGTGCGCCGTCGGGGTCGCGGAAGTAGAGCGACACCTCGCTGTGTTCGGCGAGTTCCACGCCGGCGTCGATCAGCTTGGTGCGCAGTGCTTCCCATCGCGTGGGCTCGACACTGATGGCGACATGATGGAGACCGCCGAGGACTTCCTGGTACGGCCCGACGTCGAGACCGGGGAAGTCGAAGAACGCCAGCAGGTTTCCGTTGCCGATGTCGAAGAAGAAGTGCGATGAACCGGGGTAGTCGCGGTTCTCGATGAGCTCGGTAAGGGGGAACTCCAGGATGCCCTGATAAAACCGCACGGTCTGCTCGACGTCGCTGCTGACAAGAGCTGTGTGGTGCAGGCCCCTGGCGGAGGAGGCAGGCCGTGTCGATGCCGGCTTGAGGTGCTCGGAACGGATGCGGTCGCGTTGCTGTGCGAAATCCTGCGAACGCTGTTCTTCGGCTGCAGTGGTCATGGTCTGCCTTCCTGCTAATTGGTCGAGTTCCGCTTCGCTGCGTCTCCCGGGTCCCGATCAAACTAGTTGCTTTGTCAACGACTTGAATCTAAACCCAGGTAGTTGTTTTGTCAACCACTTTGGATATGCTCGTCAGGTGGACGACACCCGATGGCTCAGCGACGCCGAACATCACGCCTGGCGCGCCTACCTCGACGCCACGCGCCTGCTGCTGCGGACGCTCGACCAGCAGCTCACCCGCGACGCCGACATGTCCTTCACGGACTTCGAGATTCTGGTGATCCTGTCCGAGGCGCCCGGCGGACGTCTGCGGATGCGCGAGCTGGCCGACGCCATGACGACCACGCGCGGAGGCGCGACCCGGGCGATCGGGCGGCTGGTCACGGCCGGATGGGTGCGGCGGGTGGAATGTGAGGACGACAAGCGCGGGATGATGGCCGAGCTGACCGAAGACGGCACCGACAAGCTGGCAGCCGTCAGTCCCGGTCACGTGGCCGAGGTGCGGAAGACGATGTTCGACCTGCTCAGCCCGCGAGACGTCTCGGTGATCGGCCGGGTGTTCGAAGAGATGCGGGAACGCATGCTCGACGGTCAAGGCGCCGATTAAAATTCCGCCTGATTGAAACCTTGTTGTGTACGTCGACCACGGAGTCCGTCACAGAGTCTGCACTGCAGGCGAATTCGCTGTTTGACCGTTTTCGGGAGTGCGCTTAATGTCGAGAAGCATCATCAGGAGCGATTGAGAGACCCGGCTCGCTGACATCGCAGCAACCCCCCGCTTCGGCGGGTGAGGGTGCTACCGCCGGGACCGATGAAGGTTGTGTGCTGTGTTCTCAGTTCAGGAGTTTGGGTGAAATTCTTATTGATCAGTCTGATCACCCACACCCCCCATCCCGTAACCGGCGTGACGATCAGTCCGTCGGAACGGCTGCGGGAAGTGGTTGACAATGCTGTCCTCGCCGAGGAACTCGGCTTCGACGGCTTCGGTGTCGGCGAGCGGCACGAGCGGCCGTTCATCTCGTCGTCGCCGCCGGTGGTGCTGAGCAACATCGCGGCGCGCACGTCGTCGATAGCTCTGTTCACTGCCGTGACGACCTTGAGCCTGCTCGATCCGGTCCGGGCGTTCGAGGACTACTCGACGCTGGACAACCTCTCGGGTGGGCGCCTGCAGCTGATGATCGGCAAAGGTAACGGCGCCGCGCAGGCCAAGCTGTTCCATGTCACCGAGGCCGATCAGTGGGATCGGAATCGTGAGGGATACGAGCTCTTCCGGCAGTTGTGGGAGAACGACACCGTCACGTGGGAGGGGAAGTACCGCCCATCGCTGACCGAGGCCGAGGCATTGCCCCGGCCGCTGCAGAAGCAGATCCGGATCTGGCACGGCAGCGCGACCAGTCGCGAATCAGTAGATCTCGCAGCGTCTTACGGTGATCCGCTGTTCTCGGCCAACGTCACCAACCCGATCGAGCCCTACGCGGAGCTGATCGATTATTACCGGGAGCGCTGGGCGGCCTATGGCCACGATCCGGCGGCGGCCCTCGTCGGCGCCGGCTCGGCCGGTTTCTATGCGACCAAGAACTCGCAGGACGCGATCAACACCTACCGTCCGCTTTTCGACGCCACGGTCGCGCGAATCGGGTCTTTCGGGCTGCCACTTGTCTTCCCGACTCTCGAGGACGCGATCGAACGGAGTTCGTTGTTGCTGGGCAGTCCGCAACAGGTGATCGACAAGGTGCTGCGCTATCACGAGAAGTTCGGGCACGAAGTGATGCACCTGCACGCCGACGCCAGCGGGCTCACCGACGCACAACACCGCGATTCGCTCGAGTTATTCCAGAGTGAGATCGCACCGGTTCTGCGGCGGGAGATCCCGAGCCGGCCCATCAATGCGCCCGCCCGGGTAGCGGTCCCGACATGACCACGTCGACTTCCGCGTCCTCACGAGTGCCGCTGTCGATACTCGACCTCTCGCCGATCAGCGAAGGATCGGATGCGGCGACGGCGTTGAAGAACTCGGTGGACCTCGCCCAGCACGCCGAGTTGTGGGGTTACTCCAGATACTGGCTGGCCGAGCACCACTTTGTGGCGGTCGCGAGTTCGTCACCGACCGTGGTCGTCGGGCAGATCGCTGCCGCGACCTCCACCATTCGAGTGGGGTCTGCGGCCGTTCAGGTCGGTCAGCGGACCGCGGTGTCGGTCGTGGAGGAGTGGGGCATTCTCGACGCGTTTCACCCTGGCCGGCTCGACCTCGGGCTCGGACGGTCGGGTCAACGCCGGTCCGAAGCGCAGAAGGCGGGTTCGGCACCATCACCGACCGCCCCGGACCGTCAGCGTGAGGTGATCGACGGTGTGATCGTGCCTGCGCCGTTCGACCTGTCCGTGTTGCTGAAGGCGTCGCGGCTGGCCGCGATGGCCGAGGTGCTGACCCAACCCGGAGCGCAGCCCCCCGACTTCACCGACCAGGTCGCCGACATCGAAGCGCTCATCGCCGGGACGTACCGCACGCCGTCCGGCGTCGAATTGCATGCCAGCCCAGGGGAGAACGCCGGTCTGGAGTTGTGGATCTTCGGCACCAGCAAGGGCCAGAGCGCCCAGGTGGCCGGCTCGCGTGGTTTGCCCTTCGTGGCCAACTATCACGTGACCCCGTCGACCACTCTCGAAGCGGTGCAGGCCTATCGGGAGGCTTTTGTTCCGTCCGCCACGCTCGCCGAACCGCACGTGGTGGTGTCTGCCGACGTGGTGGTCGCCGACGATGACGCGACCGCGAAAGAACTCGCGTCGTCATTTCCGCAGTGGGTGTACAGCATTCGCAGTGGGCACGGCGCCATCGCCTATCCGGACCCCGCGACGGTGGCCCCACTGTCGGACGAACAATTCGCTCTCGTCGCCGATCGTGTCGAGACGCAGTTCGTCGGTGGCCCGGAGACCGTGGTCGCGCGACTCGAAGCGCTGCAAAAGCTCACTGCCGCAGACGGACTGGTGATCACCTCGGTCACCCATCGTCATGAGGACCGACTCCGATCGCATGAACTGCTCGCCAAGGCGTGGGGCCTGTAATCGCTCCTCGTTCCACTTTCATCTGAAGACAGGACCAACGACATGCCAGTAGAATTCCTGGGCATCGCGGGCACGAACGACGCCACCGAGATCCGGCCACGCACCACCGCCAGCTCCTTCGACAAGGAGTACACGCTCAAACTTGCTCGCGCACACGAAGATTTCGGCTGGGACCGGATCCTTTTCGCCTACGGCTCCGGGGCCCCCGAACCGGCAGCTGCCGCGTCGTACATCGTCAGCCACCTCGATCGCATCCAGATCCTGCTGGCGCATCGCCCGAATGTCTCGTATCCGACGTTTGCCGCCAAGACCTTCGCCACGCTCGACCAGATCTCGGGCGGAAGGGTCACGGTGCACTTCATCACCGGCGGCAACGACGCCGAGCAGCAGCGCGAGGGCGACTTCCTGACGAAGGACGAACGGTACGACCGGACCAGGGAGTACATCCAGATCGTCAAGAAGGCCTGGACCAGCCGGGAACCGTTCTCTCACAACGGCACCCATTACCAGTTCAACGACTTCGTCTCCGACATCTTCCCGGTCGCACAGCCCCGGCCCAACATCTCCTTCGGTGGTTCGTCTGAGGCGGCCTATGCCGTCGGTGGCGCCGAAGCCGACATCTATGCGCTGTGGGGTGAGCCGCTCGAGAACACCGCGGAGCAGATCGCCTCGATCACCGCCGCGGCGAAGGCTGCCGGTAAGCCGCGACCGCGTCTGCAGGTCGCCTTCCGGCCCATCATCGCCCCCACCGACGAATTGGCCTGGCGCAAAGCAGAATCCATCGTCGAACAGATCAAGGGCCGCGTTGCAGGCAATCCCGTCTTCTCGCGCATGCTGTCGCTGACGGCACCGCAGAACGCCGGTTCGCAGCGTCTGCTGGCCATCGCAGATTCGGTGGATCGCTTCGGCAAGGCGGGCTGGACGGCCACGTCCAAGGCGACGGGTGGAGGCGGCAATTCCAACGCACTCGTGGGGTCACCCGAGACCGTCGCCGAGGCCCTCCTCGAGTACTACGACCTCGGAATCGACATCCTGTCGGCCCGCGGCTACGACCTGCTCGACGACGCCATCGATTTCGGCCGGTATGTCATCCCGATCGTTCGTGAGGAAGTCGCCAAGCGCGACAAGAAGATCCAGGGTGTGGCATGAGCGGGTTTGTCCTCGGTATCGAGGTAGACGGCGACGGCTACCACCCGGCAGCATGGCGCCGGGCGCACCACACACAGGCTCAGTTGCTCACCGGAGCCCGCAGCCGGACCGTGGTCGCGGCGGCGGAGAACGCCAGCTTCACCTTTGCCTCCTTCGATGATTCACCCATCGGACCGGCGGATGGTCCGGACATCGCCGGCCGGATCGACGCGGTCAACCGCGCCGCGTTCGTGGCCGGCACCACGAGCACAATCGGTCTCGTGCCGGTGATCTCGACAACCTTCGCCGAACCGTTCCACACCTCCTCGCAGCTCGCGACGCTCGATTACGCGTCGCGTGGTCGCGCCGGCTGGATCACGGCGAGAAGTCCGGAACCCGAGGCTGCCGCCGCCTTCGGTGTGCCGGTGCCGTCAGAGTCGAAATATGCAGCAGATCAGCGTGATTCGGTCCGGGTGGCGCAGGCTCTGTGGGACTCCTGGGACGACGACGCCGTGATACGTGATCATGCGACCGGACGGTTCCTCGACCGCACCAAACTCCACTACGTCGACTTCGAAGGGGAGAACTTCTCGGTCAAGGGCCCATCGATTGTTCCCCGGCCACCACAGGGCCGGGTTGTGGTCTTCGGTCGCCCCGGTGAGGTGCCTGCCGACCTGATCGACGTGGCCATCGTCTCGGGCACGTCGCCGGCCGAGATCCGGGCCGCCGTCGAAGATGCCCGAACAGCCGGCGCCGCGAGGGTGATCGTCGACGTGTACGTCGCGATCGACCTCGACACCGCGACCGCCGCACAGCGGATCGCCGACCTCGATGCCCACACGCCGCACGACCTCCCCGCCGGAAGCTTCGGTTTCAGCGGAACGCCGACGGAACTGGTCGCTGCGCTGACCTCGCTCGCCGATGTCGCCGACGGAGCCCGGATCCATCCGCTGGTCCTCGACGAGGACCTGCGTACCCTTACGCGCTCGGTGCTGCCGCCCCTCATCGAGAGCGGCGTCGTGTCGCGCCCTCTGATCGGGGCCACCCTGCGCGATCACCTCGGACTCGACCGTCCGGCAAACCTGTTGGGAGCGCAATGACCAGGAGTTCTTCGAACGATTACGCCCGCCCGGACGCCAACGTCCACTTCGGGGTGTTCTTCCAGGGCGTGAACCACAACACGATCTGGTCCGATCCGGCGAGCGCATCGCAGATCGATTTCGAGACCTTCCGACGCGTGGCGCTGACAGCCGAACGTGGACTGTTCGACGCGTTCTTCCTCGGTGAAGGCCTGCGATTGCGTGAGCAGCAGGGCAAGATCCTCGATCTCGACATCGCCGGACGTCCCGACGCGATCACGCAACTTGCTGCGCTCGCCGGCATCACCAGCAAGATCGGTCTGGTTGCCACCCAGAACTCGACATACAACGAACCCGCCGACCTTGCGCGTCGTCTCTCGGGTCTGGACCTGTTGTCCGGTGGACGGGCCGGCTGGAACGTCGTCACCACCGACAACGCCTGGACCGGTGAGAACTTCCGGCGCGGCGGTTTCCTCGACCACGCGCTGCGCTACCAGCGCGCCGGCGAGTTCATCGACACGGCCCGGGCGATCTGGGACGGATGGTCCGACGACGCGATCGCCGATGCCGACTCGGCGCGATGGTCACGTGAGGGCGCGATCAACCATGTCTCCCAGTCGAGTTCGCAGTTCGACATCTCCTTGAGGCCCACGCTTCCGCGGAGTCGGCAAGGCCACCCGGTGCTGTTCCAGGCCGGCGACTCCTCGCAGGGTCGTGACTTCGGTGCGAACTATGCCGACGTGATCTTCTCCGCGCACGGTAGCGATTTCGACGACGCGCTCGCCTTTGCCACCGACATGCGAAGCCGGCTGCGTGCAGCCGGCCGAGCGGCGGGGGAGCTGCGGATCCTTCCCGGCAGCGAGGTCGTGCTCGCGGAGAAGGAGTCGGAGGTCGAGGACAAGCTTCGCTGGGTCCGTGAGGGCCAGTACAGCGGCGCCACCGCTTTGTCCCTGGTGGAGCAGGTGTGGGGTCGTGATCTCTCGCACCTGGACCCCGACGGACCACTGCCGACGGACGACCCGGTGGCCGCGCCGATCTCGGTCACCCGCGGTGCTGCACGCGACGGCAAGGACCCGCACGCGATCGCTGCGCAGTGGCGGGCGCTCGCCGAGGCAAAGAACCTGTCGATCCGGCAACTGGCGATCGAGACCTCGGCCCGCAGTGGCTGGATCGGAACACCCGCCCAGGTGGCCGAACGACTCATCCATTTCGTGCGCAGCGGTGCCATCGACGGGCTCAACATCTCGCCGTACATCGTCCCGGGTGGTCTCGATGACATCGTCGATCTCCTGATCCCCGAGCTGCAGGAACGCGGGGCCTACCGGACCCGCTACACCGGCAGCACACTGCGCGAACACCTGGAGCTGCCGCCGGTGCGATCGAGACATCACAGCGTCGGCGCCGACGCTGAGGCGGGCTAGTTTTAACTCGTCTGATTTTTACCGAAGACGCTGGTACGCAACGGTTTATCGCTGTCGATGAATTGACAGTTGGTTGCGGGCCCGCCGTAGACTCACGACCATCCAGAGCGGCCGAGAGACCTGGCTTCAGGACGCCGCAGCAACCCGCCTCAGCGGCGGGTGCTACCGCCAGGATCAATGGAGGAAACGAATGAAGGCACGTATGTCCCGCCCGCTACTCGCCGTGGTCGGCGCCACACTGATGTCAGCCTCGCTGCTCAGTGCCTGTGGCTCCGATGCATCGGGCACCGATGGCGACGCCGGTCCCGCACAGCCGGGCGGCACGTTGCGGTACGGGCTGTCCCAGGCTCCGACTTGCTCGGATCCGACGCAGGGCGGCAGCAACCAGACGATCTACGTCACCCGCCAGGTGGTGGATTCGCTGACCGACCAGAATCCGGAGACGGGCGAGATCACCCCCTGGCTGGCGCAGAGCTGGGACATCAGCCCCGACGCCAAGTCGTTCACCTTCCACCTCAAGGATGGCGTCACCTTCAGTGACGGCACCCCGGTGACGGCTGATTCGGTCAAGAAGAACTTCGACGCCATCATCGCCCTCGGTGCGGCCAAGGCCGCTCTGGCGGGTAGCTATCTCTCCGGCTACACCGGTACGACCGTCGTCGACCCGCTGACCGCTCAGGTGGACTTCAGCTCACCCAACGCCCAGTTCCTGCAGGCGACGTCGACCTCGCAGCTGGGTCTGCAGGCCGACGCCACCGTCGCGAAGACCGCTGAGGAGCGCTGCACCGGTACCAACATCGGCAGTGGACCGTTCACGTACGCGGATTGGCAGCAGGACCGGTCGGTCTCCCTGGCCAAGCGGGTCGGCTACAACTGGAGCTCTCCCGTCTTCAGTCACACCGGCGACGCGTACCTCGACCGCATCGACTTCACGGTTATCCCCGAATCGGGTGTGCGCACCGGATCGTTGGCTTCCGATCAGCTCGACGCGGTCAGTGACGCGCTGCCCCAGGATGCCCCGCAGATCGAGGCGGCCGGCGGCCAGATCCTCACCACGCCGAACCCGGGGGTGACCTTCGGATTCCAGCCGAACGTCACCCGCGGTGTCCTGACGGACCCCGCGGTGCGGCAGGCGATCATTCCGGCGATCAATCGGCAAGAGCTCATCGACACCGTGCTGAACTCCGACTTCAAGGTTGCAACCAGCGCGCTCGCGGCAAACACCCCCGGGTACAAGGATCTTTCTTCTGACGTGACGTTCGATCAGGAGAAGGCGAAGTCCATCCTCGATGCCGCAGGTTGGGTCGAAGGCAGTGACGGCATCCGTGAGAAGGACGGCCAGAAGCTCTCGTTCACCCTCACCTTCAGCGCCGTCTTCGCCGGTAACCAGGCGATCCTCGAACTGGTCCAGCAGCAGCTCAAGGCCGTCGGTATCGATCTGAAACTCGGACTCGTCTCCACTCCGGAGTTCACAGCCCTGCAGGGCAGTGGCGACTACGACGCGGTGTACTACAACGCAACGCGCGCCGATGGTGACATCCTGCGCACCAGCTTCGGACTCACCGGCCGCAACCTGAACCATCGCGGCCCGATCCCCGCACTCGACGATGCATTGACCGGCCAGCTGGCCGCGACCGATAAGGCCCAGCGTGATGCATTGCTGGCCACCGCCCAGGAGCAGATCATCTCGAACGGTCTGTGGCTCCCGACCGTCGAGTTGTCACAGGTCATCGGCGCGGCCACGCATACCCAGGACGTGAAGTTCGATGCATCCGCGAGACTGGCGTTCTACGACACCTGGATCTCCGGGAACTGATCATGTACCGGTATGTCGGATTGAGGGTGCTGCAGGCGATCGGCGTTCTCTGGGCGTCGTTCACCATCGCCTTCGGGATCCTGTTCATCCTGCCGTCTGACCCGGTCAGCATTGCGGTGCAGGGTAATTCGGCATCGCCGGTGGATCAGCAAGCCGTAGCGGACCTGCAGGCCCGCTACGGCTTGGACCAGTCGCTTCTGTCGCAGTATTGGACCTCCCTGTCTCACGCCGTCCGTGGCGACTTCGGTACCTCGATCTCGACGGGGCAGCCGGTGACCACCGCGATCGCGGACGCGCTGCCGAGCACGCTGCAGTTGGCGGTCGGAGCATTGGTGCTCGCCGTGCTGTTCGGTTCGCTCATCGCGTTCGCGACCACCTACAGCCGGGCGCAGTGGCTGCGCACCGCGTTGCAGGCGCTGCCACCACTCGGTGTCGCGATTCCGACTTTTTGGGTCGGTCTGATGCTGTTGCAGGTGTTTTCGTTCAACCTGCACATTTTTCCGGCATTCGGCGACAAGGGCTTCTCCAGCCTGGTGCTGCCGGCGCTCACGCTGGCGATCCCCACCGGCGCGGTGCTCGCGCAGGTGCTGGCGTCGAGTATGGGTACCACCTGGCGGCAACCCTATGTCGAAACAGCTCAGGCCAAGGGAGCCAGCAGGTTTCGGGTCGTGACGCACCATGTCGTGCGGCTGGCCAGCATTCCGGCGCTGACCATCGCGGGTGTGCTCATCGGAAATCTACTGGCCGGCGCGGTTGTCGTGGAGACGGTCTTCTCCCGGGCGGGCGTCGGTCGGCTCACGCAGACATCGGTGATGGCCCAAGACATTCCGGTGGTGCTGGGCATCGTCGTGATGTCGACGCTCGTGTTCGTCCTGGTGAACCTCATCGTCGACCTGCTGTATCCGCTCATCGATCCGCGGATCGTCGGGAACACCCGGAAGAAGAAGTCCCCGGAACCGGAAAAGACGGCCGCGGGCCGAACCGATGTGGAGGCCGCACATGTCTGACCTCATACTCGCCGAGAACGAGATCCGCGACGCCGAAGCCGCGCCAACGAGTCTCGAGATCGAACAGCATCCGGCGCCGCGCCGGTTCGGTATCCGTGCCGTCCTGAAGAATGCGGTGCTGGCACTGTCGGTCATCGTGGTGCTCCTCGTGATCGGCTTCGCGCTGTTCCCCTCGGTCTTCGCCAGTGGCGACCCGCTGAAGGGTGTACCGGCCGACAAGTTCCAGGCACCGAGCCTTCAGCACTGGTTCGGTACCGACAACATCGGCCGCGACGTCTACACCCGAGTGGTACACGGGTCCGGACTGTCTTTGACCGCAACACTGGTGGCGGTAGGTATCGCTCTGGTCGTCGGTACCCTGGTGGGTCTGGTCTCGGGAGCCATCGGCGGCATCCTCGACGCCGGATTGATGAGGCTCGTCGATGTCATGCTGTCGATCCCGGCACTGCTGCTGTCGCTGGCCCTGGTGACCGCACTCGGCTTCGGGACGATCAACGTCGCCATCGCCGTCGGCATTGCAATGGTCGCGGGCTTTGCCCGGGTGACGCGCTCGGAAGTTCTGCGGGTCCGTCGGGCCACCTATGTCGAGGCCGCCTTTGCCTCCGGCGTCCGCTGGCCCACCGTCCTGTTCCGGCACATCCTGCGCAACTCGTACGCGCCGGTCATCTCGCTGGCGGCAGTCGAGTTCGGTATGGCGATCCTGGCGGTGTCCGCCCTGAGCTTCCTCGGATTCGGTGCGGTACCGCCGACGCCGGAATGGGGATCGCTGATCGCCGAGGGCCGTAACTACCTCGCCGTCGCCTGGTGGATGACCACACTGCCCGGTCTCGTGATCATTGCGGTGGTGCTCTCCGCTCACCGCATCGGACATCAACTGAATCGGGATGGACACTGATGACCGATCCGCAACCTCTGCTCAGGCTCTCCGGTCTGCGCGTCCAATACGGTTCCGGCCCCGATGTCGTCACCGCCGTCGATGGGATCGACCTCGATGTCGCGCGCGGCGAAGTCGTTGCGATCGTGGGCGAGTCGGGATCCGGCAAGTCGACGACCGCGCAGGCCGTCATCGGCCTGCTGTCGGGTACGGGCAAGATCACCTCCGGCACGGTCACATTCAACGGTGACCGCATCGACAACGCGAGCGACCGGGCACTGGAAAAGATCCGCGGTGCGCACATCGGTTTGGTGCCGCAGGATCCCACCACCTCGCTGAATCCGGTGACGCGGATCGGCGAACAGGTCGGTGAGGTGTTGCGCATCCATGGGCGGGCGAACCGCCGCACCGCCGCAGTGGAGGCGCTGCGAATCCTGACCGAGGCGGGTCTCGATCATCCGGAGCTGCGCGTCAAGCAGTATCCACAAGATCTCTCCGGTGGGCAGCGGCAACGGGTTCTGATCGGGATTGCGCTGGCCTGCGAGCCGGAACTTATCATCGCGGATGAACCGACCAGCGCCCTCGACGTGACCGTGCAGCGCCGCATCCTCGACCATCTCGACGAACGGATTGCCGCGACCGGCGCCGCCGTCCTGCTCATCACGCACGATCTCGGTGTCGCGGCCGACCGCGCCGATCGCATCGTGGTCATGAGTGAAGGCCGCATCGTGGAAACCGGTACGGCCCATCAGGTTCTGACCAATCCGCAGCACGAGTACACACAAAAGCTCCTCGCTGCCGCCCCGAGCATGACCGCAGTATCCGGTGTGACCACACGCAAACCTCGCACGGCGGCCGAAGGCCCTGCGCTGCTGTCGGTGCGCAACCTGACCAAGACCTTCCGGATCGGGCGTGGCGCCGCGTTGACCGCGGTCAACGACGTGACGTTCGATGTGCCTCGAGGACAGACATTTTCACTTGTCGGCGAATCCGGTTCGGGCAAATCGACCACTGCCAGGATCGCTGCCCGCCTCGAGACCGCATCGTCGGGTGTCGTTGAATTCGACGGTGCGCCGATCACCGCGCTGCGCGGCAAGGACTTACGCCAGCTGCGCCGCCGGGTCCAGCTCGTCCACCAGAATCCCTATGCGTCACTCGATCCCAAGCTGACGATCGACAAGATCGTCGGCGAGCCGCTACAGGCGTTCGGAGTCGGCACCTCGGGTGAGCGCCGCGAAAAGGTGCGCGAGCTGCTCGATCAGGTGGCACTCGGAGACAAGTACCTGTCCCGGCATCCGGCCCAGCTGTCCGGTGGGCAGCGGCAGCGCGTCGCGATCGCGAGAGCGCTGGCGCTGAATCCGCAATTGGTGGTCCTCGATGAGCCGGTGTCGGCGCTTGACGTCTCGGTGCAGGCGCAGATACTCGACCTGTTGGCGCGGTTGCAGCGAGACTACGACCTGAGTTACCTGTTCATCTCTCACGACCTCGCCGTCGTCCGCCAGATCAGCGATGGGGTAGCTGTCATGCGTCGTGGCCAGATCGTCGAAACCGGGCCGATTGCAGACGTTTTCGACAATCCCCAACACGAATACACACGGGAACTGCTCGATGCGATTCCGGGTAAGAAAGTCGCCCTGCGGTGACGTCGGTCCCGCCCAGGTTTCACTGGTTCCTGCCCACCGGCGGTGACGACGAGAAACTCGGCGCGAGCTCGCATGGTGTGTCGATCGCCGGCGGTTACGCGCGCGATGCTGCAGCCGCCGACGGTCATCGTGACGCATCGCTGGAGTATCTGACCGAGCTGGCCCGGACCGTCGATGAACTCGGCTTCGATGCGGTGCTGACCCCGACGGGCGGTCACTGCGAAGACGCGTGGCTCGTCACCTCGGCCTTGATTCCGGCGACCCGGCGGCTGAAGTTCCTGGTCGCGTTCCGGCCCGGAGCGGTGGCGCCGGTCTTGGCAGCACAGATGGTCAGCACGTTTCATCGGCTGTCGGGAGGCCGCATCCTGCTCAATGTGGTTGTGGGCGGCGATGATACCGAACAGCGCGCCTTCGGTGACACGCTCGGCAAGGACGAGCGCTATGCCCGGGCCGATCAGTTCCTGCAGATCGCCAGGGACGTCGGTCAGGGCAAACCGGTGCACGTCGACGGTCCGTACTACACGGTCGACCGCCTTCAGTCATCCGGATTTGCCGGTCACCCGAATGTCCCACTGCCCGACGTCTACCTGGGCGGATCCTCCGACGCCGCAATCGGTGTCGCGGCCCGGCAGGCCGACGTCTTCCTCACCTGGGGCGAGCCCCCGGCGGCCGTCGGGGAGAAGCTCGCGCGGGTGCGGCAGGAGGCGGCAGCGGTCGGGCGCACCATCCGCGGGGGAATCCGGCTGCATGTGATCGCCCGGGACACGGCGGCGCAGGCCTGGCAGGCCGCCGAGGAGCTCATCGCCGATGTCGACCAGGACACCATCGCCACTCGCCAAAAGCAGCTCGCCGCAATCGGATCCGAGGGCCAGCGCCGGATGCTCGCTCTGCACGGCGGTGACCGCGACAATCTTGTGGTCGGGCCCAACCTGTGGGCCGGCATCGGTCTGATCCGTGGCGGCGCCGGAACAGCGCTCGTCGGTAGCCACGATGAGATCGCCGATCGCATCGACGAGTATCGCAGCGTCGGCATCGAGGAGTTCATCTTCTCGGGCTATCCCCACATCGAGGAAGCACGTCACTTCGGGACGGGCGTGCTGCCCCGATACCGCACCAACTGACCGCGTCTAGCCGATGTTCACGCCATAATCACGCGCGATGCCGGCGAGACCCGAGGCGTAACCCTGGCCGATGGCACGGAACTTCCACTCACCGCCGCGGCGATAGATCTCGCCGAACACCATCGCGGTTTCGGTGGAGGCGTCCTCGCTGAGGTCGTAGCGGGCCAGTTCCCGGTTGTCAGCGCGGTCGACGACCCGGATGAAGGCACCATGCACCTGACCGAAACTCTGGTTGAGCGAGTCCGCGTCGTGGATGGTCACCGGGAAGATGATCGACTCGACGTCCGGGGAGAGTGCCTGGAGATCGACGGTGATGGATTCGTCGTCGCCCTCGCCTTCACCGGTCCGGTTGTCGCCGGTGTGCTCGATGGCGCCGTCGGGCGAGCGAAGGTTGTTGTAGAACACGAAAAACGAATCGTTGACCACTCGCTTGGCGGAGTTGATGCCCAGCGCGCTGGCGTCGAGGTCGTAGTCGGCGCCGGTTGTCGACCGCACATCCCAACCGAGACCCACGCTGACCGCCGTGAGGTTCGGCGCCTCTTTGCTCAGCGATACGTTTCCACCCTTGGCCAGGCTGACTGACATCGTGTCCTCCGTTGCTCGACATGCGTGCGTGTGTTCATTCCAGCCTACCGATGGCCGCGGTCCGTCGGTTCGGATTTGTTGCCACGCAGGGTGGACGGTCAGGGGACGAGATAGTCGCTGTCGCGTTTGTCGGTGATGACCATGTGTCCGGGGGCGTGGCCGATCGCCAGGTCCGGGCGGGATTCCATCATCGCGGCCTGCGGGGTGACACCACACGCCCAGAACACCGGAATCTCGCCGGGAAAGATGTCGACGGGGTCACCGAAATCTGGTGTGCCGACGTCGGAGATCCCGAGGGCGCCGGGATCACCGATGTGGACCGGCGAGCCGTGGACTGCGGGATACCGGGAGGTCACCCGAACTGCGGTGGCCACCAACTCGGCGGGGACCGGTCGCATCGACACCACCAGCGGGCCGGAGATCCGGCCGGCCGGGCGGCAGCGCCGCGAGGTCCGGAACATCGGCACGGTGCGCTGCTGCTCGATGTGACGCACCGGTACGCCGGCCTCGATGAGTGCGGCTTCGAAGGTGAAGCTGCAGCCGATCAGGAACGACACCAGGTCATCTCGCCACCACGGACTGGCATCGCTTGTCTCATCGACCATTTCGCCGCCGCGGTAGATGCGGTAGAGGGGCGCGTCGGTCCGGATGTCGCTGTCCTCGCCGAGAAGTGGGCCGGTCACCGCACCGGCGTCGATGACGTCGAGAACGGGGCAGGACTTCGGGTTGCGTTGGGCGAAAAGCAGGAAGTCGTAGGCGTCGGCGCGGGGCAGCGCGATGAGATTGGCCTGCGTCCAACCCTGGGCCCAGCCGGCGGTCTGGGTGACGAGTCCGTCGCGAAACAGTGTGCGCGCCCAGGCCGGATCCAGCGTTGCGGGATCTGTCATCGGGTCCACCGCAGGTGGATGTGTTGTCCGGGCCGGATCTGTGCGGCGAGGTCGACGTCCTCGTCGACCACCACCGCGACCACCGGATATCCACCGGTGACCGGATGGTCGGCCAGGAAGATCACCGGTTCGCCGCTGGGCGGTACCTGGATGGCACCGCGCACGATGCCCTCGCTCGGGAGCTGACGGCCGGATTCGCGATGCGAGAGCCCGGAGGCTTTGCCGCTCAAGCGCATTCCGACCCGGTCGCTCCGATGGGACGCCTGCCAGCGGGTCTGCACCAGGGCATCGGCATCGACGACCCAGTCGTCGCGTGGACCACGAAGGATCCGGAGCTCGACCTCGTCGGCCGTTGGCATCGCCACCGCGGCGACATCGATGTCGGGCAGATCGCCCGGACGCGGTGCGAGACCGAGGACATCTCCGACGGCCGGCGACGGCGGACCCAAGCCGGACAGGGTGTCGGTACTGCGCGAACCCAGTGTCTCGGGAACATCGAAGCCGCCGCGTGCAGCGACGTACGCACGCAGCCCGGAGCGGGCCATGCCGAGCGTCACCACGTCGCCGGCAAGGACCCGGAACGGCGCGTTCATGCCGATCGGATGCCGGCCGGATCCGTTGTCCACGAGGACGTCCACGTCGGCGCCGGTCACGGCCAGCCAGACCTCCCGGCGCGCCCGCAGCGACAAGCCACCGAGGGTCACTTCCAGCGCGGCGGACCTTTCGCTATTGCCGAGCAGGCGGTTGGCCAATGAGTGGGAGTGCCGATCCGCCGCACCCGACCGGCCGACTCCGAGGGCGGCAAATCCGGGTCGCCCCTGGTCCTGCATGGTCGTCAACGGTCCGGTCGCGAGGACCTCGAGGTCATCCATTCGCCGACCTCCCGGAACTGCGCCCGGCGTCCCGGAACTGCACGAGGCATCCGGGTCGCAGCAGCGCCGGTGGGTCCCGGGTGGCGTCCCACATGACCAGGTCGGTGTGACCGAGCAATTGCCAGCCGCCGGGCGATGTGCGGGGATAGATTCCGCTGAACTCCCCGGCAAGTCCGACCGCACCGGCCGGGACCCGGGTCCGGGACTCGTCGCGGCGGGGGACCTCGAGCCGGTCGTCTCCACCGACCAGATACGCGAAGCCGGGCGCGAACCCGCCGAACGCGACCATCCATGGCGCTCCGGTGTGGGCGGCGACCACCTCGCCGGTCGACAGCCCGGTGAGCCGCCCGACGTCATCGAGGTCGGCCCCGTCGTAGATCACCGGAACCTCCACGAGGTCAGGGTCGCCGTCAGACGCCGTGGCCGTCTTGTCGGGGGAGAGCGCGCCGATTGTCTTGCGAAGTCGCGGGAGGTGTTCAGGCCCGTCGGCGACCAGCAGGACCGTCCGTGCCCCGGGGATGATGTCGAGAACGCCTGGGAGCTCGGCGTCTCCCAGCTCGGATGTCCAGGCGATCACCTCCTCGATGGTGTCCACCTCAACCATCAGGGACCGGTCACCGTAGGCGAGGACCTTCATGTGAAGGGCTCCACCTCAACACCTTCGGCGGTGAGTAACTCGCGGACGGCAACGGCCATCGCCACGGCCGCCGGTGAATCACCGTGTACGCAGACAGAATCCACATCAATGGCGATTTCGGAGCCGTCGACGGCCACGACGATCTTGTCGGTGACCATCCGCAACACCCGGTCGGCGACGGTGGACGGATCGTGCAGCAGTGCGCCTTCCTCGCCGCGCGGGACCAAAGTGCCGGCCGGGGTGTATCCGCGGTCGGCGAATGCCTCGCGCACCACCCGCAAGCCGCGTTCTTCGCCGAGGGCGAGCAGGCGGGAGCCGGGTAGACCGAGCAATGCCAGATCCGGGTCGAGTGCGGCGATCGCGTCGACCACGGCCAGTGCGTGTTCCTCGTGGTGAACGGCCGTGTTGTAGAGCGCGCCATGGGGTTTGACGTAGGTGACGTGTCCGCCGGCAGCTGCCGTCAACGCCTGCAGGCCACCGATCTGGTAGACGATGTCGTCGGTCAGTTCGGTGCGGGTGGCATCGACGAATCGACGCCCGAACCCGGCGAGGTCGCGATAGGAAACCTGTGCCCCGATTCGAACTCCGCGGTCGACCGACCACCCAGCGGTCCGTGCGATGGTGCTCGGATCGCCGGCGTGGAAACCGCAGGCGATGTTGGCGCTGGTGACCACGGCGAGCATGGCTTTGTCATCGCCGAGTTCCCACCGGCCGAACGATTCGCCGATGTCGCTGTTGAGGTCGATGGTGCTCACAAACCGAGCGTATCCCGCGCAACATGCGGCGCGGAACCCTCAGGCTGGGGTGCCCTGGCCCCACCGGGCAATTACGCGGTAGCCGTCGCCGGAGGATTTCGGGCCCACTTCGATTGTCCCTCGGCTCGATTCGACCCGTTCGGTCATGCCGATGATGCCGAGTCCGGTACCGGGTTCCGGTGCAACAGCTTTCGTCCCATCCGGGCGACCACCGTCGTCGGAGACACTCACCGCGAGGCTATGTGGTGGATCGGCGACCACCGAGATCTCGACCACGGGTGAGGTACCGGCGTGGCGGCGCACATTGTTGAGGGATTCCTGGATCACCCGGAAAGCCGCCGTGCTCATCGTCGATGACACCGCATCGACGTCGCCTTCGGGGCGATAGTTCACCGTCAGGCCGTCCGCGCGGGCGCGCTCGATGAGGCCGGGGACCTGGCCGAGCGTTGCCGTCGGTGATCGGGGCGCGCCTTGATCGTGGTCCCGCAAGGTCTCGAGCATGGTTCCGAGCTCGTCGAGAACTTCGCTGCTGGCCTGACGGATGGCCTCGAGCGCGGCCTTTGCCTGATGCGGTTGCCGGTCGAGGAGGTGGGCCGCCACCCCCGCCTGCACGTTGATGGTGGCCAAGGCGTGGGCGACCGAATCGTGTAGGTCGCGCGCGATGTTCAGGCGTTCATCGGTCATCGCCTGCCGGCGGCGCATCTCGTCGCGTTCACGCTGCGCCGCTGCCCGTTCGGTCCGTGCGGAGAGCAGGATGCCCGCCAATGCCAGCGTGAAAGCCCATGCCGGACCGGCAATTGCGATCGTCCCGAGATGTCCTTCGCCGATCCATTGCCCGATGATCACCGCGGCCGACATGACGGTGGCGCCCACCAGCGCCACCGTGCGCGAGGCCCGGTAGCCGGCCAGTGCCATGGACAGTGGGCCGACCAAAAGTGCTGGGCCACCAGGGTATCCGCGAGCAAGGTAGGCAAAGATCACGGTTGCGGCGACACCGATCATCACCTGCGGAAACCGGCGGGACACCGCCAGGGACAGGGCGCCGATGACACCGAGTGCGATAGCGAGGCCGTCGATGGGTTGGTCGGCCGAATCGGTGTGCCCCGAGATGCTGCCGGCGATGACCAGGATGATCACCACCAACACCAGCGCGAGGTCGGACCAATGCACCTCCAGTGCGCGGAATCTGTTCGACCATCTGACGTTCACCTGGCCGATCGTAGAGTTGATCGATGCCGCCGCGCGTCGGTTCACTGTTGAGATCGACCTGCTTCAGATATTTCTGGGCGGGACCTGTGTACGTCAGGTGTGGAGATCGGCGCGGAAGCGGTCGCGGAGATCGGCCGCTGGCTACCCTCGAAACATGATTCGGGTCGCACTGGCGGATGATCAGCTCCTGGTACGGACCGGCTTTCGTGCGTTGCTCGACGCCGAGGACGACATCGAGGTGGTCGGGGAGGCCTCCGACGGAAACGAGGCGGTCGCGGTATGCATCGACCGGCGGCCGGACGTCATCATCATGGACATCCGGATGCCTGGCTGTGATGGTCTCGAAGCGACCCGTCTGATCACGGCCCGCGACGACCTGGCTGCGGTGAAGGTGCTGATCCTGACCACTTTTGAACTCGACGAGTATGTGTTCGAGGCCCTGCGTGCCGGTGCCAGCGGGTTCTTGGTCAAACACACCCAGCCGGCCGAACTGATTCAGGCTGTCCGTGTCATCGCCGCCGGTCAGGCGCTGTTGTCGCCGGGCGTGACGCGGCGCCTGATCACCAAATTCGCGCAGGAGCCCGCCGAGACGCAGGCGCCGATCGCGCCGGATTCGATCGTCGACTTGCTCACCACGCGCGAACTCGAGGTGGTGCGCCTGGTGGCGGCCGGACTGTCCAATGATGAGATCGCGGCCCGATGGGTGGTCAGCAATGCGACGGTCCGGACCCATGTGAGCCGCGCGATGTCGAAGCTACAGGCGCGCGACCGGGCGCAAATGGTTGTCTTCGCCTACCGGCACGGATTGGTTCGCATCTGATGCGCCGGTCCACACATTCGACGTAGTCCCGATGTCCACATCAGGCTGACGACGCGAGGCCTTCGCAGCGGCATCGTTGTGTACATGAAATCGAACACATTCACCCCAGATCGAACGTCGACACATGAGTTGCCGAACCGAACTGCGCGCGTGGCGGTTTCGCCCGTGGCGGTTTCAGTTGACGGCATCACCAAGAGATATCGAAAGCGCACTGCCGTCGACACCGTGTCCTTCACGGTGCCAACGGGCTCGGTCACCGGCCTGATCGGACCGAACGGAGCCGGAAAGACGACGGTCATGGCGATTCTGCTCGGCCTCGTCAAGCCCAGCAGTGGCGATGCGACCATTCTCGGTGCACCGATTCGGCAACGTGGGCACTATCTTCCGAAGGTCGGCGCCCTCATCGAGTCACCGGCATTTCACCCGGCGGTTTCCGGTCGCGACAACCTGAGGTCGCTCGCGGCGCTGTCCGGGCACAACGGCGACGACATCGACGGATTACTCGACCTCGTTGGTCTCGGCGACCGCGGTGGTGATCGCTTCGGCAGCTATTCGCTCGGGATGAAGCAGCGGCTCGGGATTGCTGCGGCCCTGCTCGGCGACCCCGAGCTGGTGATTCTCGACGAACCGACCAACGGACTCGACCCGCAGGGAATGCAGGAGGTCCGCGATCTCATCGGCCGCATCTCGGAGCAGGGACGTACCGTCATCGTCTCGTCGCACCTGCTCGCTGAACTCGAACAGGTCTGTGACTGGCTGGTGGTGCTCGATCACGGCGGACTGGTCCATGTCGGAACCCCCGAATCGCTTGGTGCGACCGCTGATTCGCTGGTCCTCGCCTCGGAGTCGGAATCAGACCTCGATGATCTCGAAGTCATCGCCCGGGCGACGGGCCTGGAGACCGATCGCTCAGGTGGCCACGTGACGATCACGCTCACCGATGCGGTTGAGGCCCGTCGTCTGGCCGCAGACTTGAACCGCCGCGCTCACACGGCCGGGATTGTCCTGGCCGAATTGCACCATCGCCGTGCCGATCTCGAGGCCCGCTATCTGGGCTTGATCAACTCGTCCGCGCTCTGACATCGGCGATTCTGTGACACATCTGAAAGGCAATCCGATGAATCTTGTGAACTCTTTTCGGTCCGAATGGATCTTGCTGAACCGCCGACGCCTGTGGGCCGGCATGGGTATCACCACAGTGGTGTTCAGTGTGGTGGCCACCTGGTTGCTGCTCGAAGCTGCGGAGCCCGCCGGTCGAGGCGGTAATGGCCCACGAGTGCCCCTCGAAGCCCTCGGCGGATCCGGCGGTGCCACCGCCGCGATCATCTCGTCGATGAGCTTCGCCACCGTCCTCGTCGTCGCGTCATTTGCGGCCGCGATGGGAAATGAGATCAGCCGGGGCACATTGCGGGCGGCGCTGACCCGGCAACCGAGTCGGTTGTCGCTCATCGCCGGGAAACTCACGGCGCGGGTGAGCCTGGCCGCGGTGCTGATGGCAGTGGCACTGATTGTCGGAGCCGTGACGGCTGTTGTGGTGGCACCGACGGTCGATGTCGGCACCGACGGGTGGTTCGGCGCCGACGCGATCGGAAGCGGCTTGGCCGATTACGGGCGATTGCTGGTGTTCGTTTCGATGTACGCGCTGATCGGCACCACCGTGGCGATCCTGGTGAAGTCGACACCGATCGCGCTCGGCATTTGTCTCCTGTGGTTTGGTCCCATCGAAAATGTTCTCGGGGAGGGCCGCGACTGGGCGCAGCGATGGTTCCCCGGCCTGGTCATGCGGTCGCTGGTGCAACCGGATGCTCCCGATGCCCTGTCGCTGGGTGTCACGCTGACCACCCTCGCGCTCTACGCTGTGGTGTGCGGAGGTGTGATCGCGTTTGTGATGTCCCGCCAAGACGTCACCGCAGGTTAGGAATTCCATGGTTTCCAACAACTTTCAGCTCGGAAAGCGTTCGCGCCAGGCGGTCCTGACGATCCACATCGTGGTCGCTGTCGCCTGGATCGGCGTGAATCTCGCATTTCTGGCTCTCGATGCGGTTGCTTTGACCACCGCTGACGGACGACTCGTGGCGGCGTGCATCTCGGCGATAGTGATCATCATCCCGCCGGTGGTACCGGCGCTGGTTGTCGGGATGATGATCAGCGGTGTGGTGCTCGGGCTCGGAACGAAGTGGGGTCTGTTCAGGCACTGGTGGGTGACCAGCAAGCTGATCATCGGCACGGTGTTGCTGGTGTTGGTAGCAGTTTTGCTAATTCCCAATGCGTTGTCGATGGCCACGCCGGACCCGAACCGGTCGGCGGATCAACTGCGAGATCAATTCGACATGATTTCGCTGCTGATGCCGCCGATCGTGTCGTCGGTCGCGCTGGTCGCGGCCACCGTGCTGTCGGTATACAAGCCCGCCGGCCTGGTTCGGCAGCCGTCGACCCGAGTTGCGGTCTCTTGAGTAGCTGTAGCGTGAATTGCTACTGCCGGGCGAGTTCGATCAGCTTCTCGACGGTGCGGAGATTGCGGCCCGTGCCCTGAACACCGAGGCCCTTGGCGATGACCGGCGCGGTGAGCTTGGAGACTCCGGCGCCGGCTTCGTAGCGAATGTGGAGGTTGTCGCCGATGACCTTGAACTCGTCGCCACCGAAGTCGCGTTTGTGGAATGCCGTGACCGCTGTTGATGCGGGGACCGCGGTCAGGCAGTAGACGTAGGAGTACTTGGGTTCGACGACGTCGAACGGATGCTCGGCCAGCGCGGCGGCGAGATCGTCGACTGATCTGCTGATGACTTCACGGACGTAGCCATAGCGGTCGGTGATCGCTTTTTCGAGAGCGCGATCGAAGGTGGCCGGGTCGTCGGCCGGGGTACACAGCAGGTTCCCGGAGGCGATATAGGTCGAGATGTTGGTGGCACCCAGGTCGGCGGCGAGCTCGCGGAGCTCGGCCATCGGGAGCTTGGCGCCGCCGACGTTCACTGCCCGGATGAGGACCACTCGTTGTGCCATACCTTCGATTGAACACCACCGGTGCCGACTGTCAGGGGCCTCTACGATCGTAGGTATGCCTGATACAGACGACGTGGTTGAACAGATTCTCTCCACCTACGAGACCATCACGGTTGTTGGTGCCAGTACGGCCCCGGAGAAGGCCGCCCATCGAGTTCCGCTGCACATGCAGCATCACGGGTGGCGCATCATCCCGGTCAATCCGAAGGCCGATGAGCTGTTCGGTGAGAAGGTGTATCGCGTTCTGGCCGACATCCCCGAGCAGGTGGGTCTGGTCGACGTCTTCCGCCCATCACCGGACACCCCGGAGATCGCCCGCCAGGCGGTCGCAGCCGGCGCGACAGCGTTGTGGCTGCAGCTCGGCATCGTGTCGGCCGAGGCGCGCAAGATCGCCGAAGACGCCGGGCTGCTCTACGTCGAGGATCGCTGCCTGATCATCGAACAGCGTCGTCTGGGCGTGGACGCACCGAAGTAGAACCGTTTGTATGGTGGCGGGGTGACTACCCTGTCAGCGGTGAACACTTTGACCCGAATAGACGGATCCGGGGCGGTCCGGCTGGCCGTTCGTACCTCGGGTCCGCTGACCGGCAAGCCGGTGTTGCTGGTCCATGGGATGGGCGGTGATCACCAGACGTGGCGCGCGTTGGCGGGGGAACTTCGTGCCGATGGGCGCACGGTCATCTCGTACGACCAGCGTGGCCATGGTCGGAGTTCGCGATCGAAGTCGTATCTGCTGAATGACTTCCGCGACGATCTGAGTTTTGTCCTCGACGGCCTCGGCGTCGACCAGGTGGACGTGATCGGGCATTCGCTGGGCGGTCAGACCGCGATTCGGCTCGCGGCCCTCAACCCGTCCCGCATCGGCAAGCTCGTACTGGAGGAGATCCCGCCGATGCCCCGTGATCAGTCCGATGTCGACGAACACATCGTGCCCTTCAGCGGTATCGCCGACCGCATGCGTGGGTTGTGGTCGACGGTGCGCTATCCGAGTCCGGTGCTGCGTTTTGATCACCGGATGCCGGACATCGTGGCCCGGCAATTCGATGCGGTCGATACGGCGTGGTGGGAGTCGTTGTCGCAGCTGACATTTCCGACCTTGGTGGTCTCAGGTGGTCAGCGCAGCTTCTTGCCGCCCCGACACCTGGTGAGCCTCGCCGAAGCGTTGCCCGACGGCCATTTCGGTCAGATCGACGCCGGCCACAGTATCCATCGCGATCGGACCCCGGAGTTCAACAAGCTGGTGACGGACTTCCTGCGGCGTGAGTGAGTGCGGAACGTGAGCATCAAGAACTGGAACTTTCGGAGCAAGCCGACCGGGGTATGGAAACGAGTGCTCCGGCTGCCGATCTACCTCTCGCGAGCTCACCTCGGATTCCTCATGGGAGAACGGATCCTGCTTCTCAGTCATCGGGGTCGCGTGTCTGGTCAGATACACCAAACCCCGGTCGAGGTGGTCGCCCACGACCGAACCACTCGCGAGTACATCGTCTGCTCGGGAACCGGTCCCCGCGCCGATTGGTACCTGAACATCGCGGATTCGCCGGCGATCACAGTGCAGGTGGGAAGCCGTCAGTGGCGGCCTGCTCAACGAATGCTCCCGCAGGATGAAGCAGCTCTGCGGTTCAACGAGTATGAGAACTTACACCCCAAGACGTCACGTCGGCTCCTGCGGTCGATGGGCAACTCTTACGACGGCACCGACGAAGGACGATTCGAGATGATGGTTCGTATGCCGATGGTGGCCTTCTCCGACCATCGGAACGACCAGAGCGCGCGGTAGTGTCCAGGGACGTTGTCGCGGTGATTTTCGGGGAGTAGTCACACATAGATAGCCGGGTCGCCGCAACAGAAAATCAATGTCGTACCCCTCCCATAGACTCACATGTATGTTCGAGGGGGAGATCGAAGATGCGGATGGGGACGCAGAAATGAGTCCTGAAGATCTGCGTGCGAATGAACTGCTGCGCGGCACCGAGCTCGCGCGGGCGCAGCAGGGTCAGCTGGAATGGCAGCGTTACGCCAATGCGGCGAAGTTGCATGCCTTGTTGGTGGAACCGTCCGCGGGGACCGAAGCGGAGATGCGGGCAATTGATCCGTTTGCGCAGTGTGCGGCGAGATTGTCTGCCTCGCAGGAGATCACGCAGCACACCGCTGAGTTGCAGATCAATCGGGCGTTGGCGTTGCGGGATCGTTTGCCTGAGGTGAATGCACGTTTGAAGGCGGGGCGGGTGGCCGCCGAGCATATTCCGGACATTGTGTCGCGGACCGAGCTTATCGACGCTTCGGAATATCGGACTGAGATTGATCAGGCGATTGCCGACGCGTTGGGTCGGCGGGGGTCGTGGTCGAAGAACCGGATGCGGGACATGGTCGACGCGATCATCTTTCGCCGCGATCCCGACCTGGTGCGGCAGGCCCGCGAGGATGCGAAGAACCGGCGTGGGGTGTGGGGCTCGCACGCCGATCACGGCATGGCCGTCCTGGAGGCACAGTCCACCGCTGAAGAGATGACGATGATCATGGCACGGCTGGAAAAGCTGGCCACGTCGACGTGCAAGGCTGATCCGCGGCGCAAAGCTGATCGGATGGCCGACGCGTTGTTTGCGACGGTGATGGGCTGCGAGTTCGGTTGCCAGTGCCCGGACGACCCGAAACATCCCTGCACGGCCGAGATCGTCACGGTCCCAGCGGATCAGGTGATCTCCGGGGTCGACGTCAAGATTGTTCTGCACGTCATCAGTGACCAAGCCACGCTCGACGGGACGGCCGACAATCCTGGGTTTCTGGACGGTCATGGTGTTATCTCCGCCGCCCATGTCCGCGACATCGCTGACCGCACCGAAACAGTGGTGCGGCCAATGGGCAACAGGACTGCTCAACCCGCACCAGCACAGCCTGAGCCTGCTGAACCCGAACCCGCACAGCCGGAATCTGAGGAACCGCAGCCGGAACCTGAGCAGCCACAGCCGGAAACGAAACCTGGCAAGCCCACGGTGTACATGCGGTCGCCGGAAAACCCAACTCTCGGTGAGTTTTCGGATACGGGCGATGCGGTGGATGCGCCGTTCGCGCAGATCGTTCCACTGCCTGCCACCCAGCCAGGTGACGAGTATCGGCCGTCGGTGGTCCTCGACAGTTATATCCGGATCAGGGATTGCTATTGCATGTGGCCCGGCTGTGACAAGAAGGCATGGGGCGCTGATCTCGATCACACCCGCGAGTACAACCACCACAATCCGGATGCGGGTGGGTGCACGCATCCGTCAGAGATGAAGACACTCTGCAGGTTTCACCATTTGTTGAAGACCTACAGCGACTGGCTCGACGACCAATACCCGGACCCGCGGACTGGACGCCCGCGGCTGATCTTCACCACGCCGGAAGGCCGCAGCTACGACGGTCCGGCCTGGACGGGTGATGATCTGTTCCCGACACTTCGGCTGATCGTCTTCGACAACCAGCGCGGCTCACCCGGCCGGCCACCACCCACAGCACCGGACTCCCGACAGAAATCGCGTACCGCTGCCAAACATGCACGCCGCCAACAAGAACGACTACGGAACCGCAGGATCCGCGAAGAACAGGAAAGGAATGATCCGCCGCCGTTCTAATCCACAGGGCGAGTAGACCGGATTGCGAGATCGGCTATGAATAACGCACAATGCGCGATAGCTTCTTCGCGTCGGTGAGCATGCTGTCGATGATCGCACCGGCGACTGCGTCGAATTCCTCGGCCGCCTGATTGAGGCGCTCTGATCCCAATTCGTCTTCGGCTGCAACAACATACTCGTCGGAATCGTCTTCGGTGCCGATCTGGTTGACCCATTCCAGTTTGGCGAGTTGGCGGTCCACCTGCTCGATGCCGGCGCGGTAGCGTGCGAAGGCCTGGAGCCGCTGGACCAGCAGGCCGAGCCGTTCGTCGTGCACCTGGGCCCGGCCGAGGTGGATCGCGACGATGTCGGGATCATCGCCGAGATCGCCGTCAGGAAGGGGGCCGAGCTTGTCGACGGAATCTCGGAGCCGTGCGCAGCTGCGGCTGATCTCGGCGACCTCGGCGTCGAGATCGACTCGAATCATCTTGTCGTCGAAGATGTCGTGGCGCCACGAGGCACTCAGTTCGATCGCGGTTGCCGTCGAACACGCAAAGTACGCAAGCTTTCCGATGGGATGTGCGCGCATCGCGTCAATCGTCTTCTGGTCGTCTGGGGACAGCTGTGATCGGCGCAGCTGCCGGCGGAGCAAGCGCGGATAGTGCTCCTCGTCGCTGCGGACGGCCCAGTCATCGGTCTTGCTCGCGTCGCGATCCAACAGGTCGGTGAGGTCGATCCGGGTCGAGCCGCCCCGCCAGGTGTCGACCGCGATGAACGCGAAACGTATGGAGGTGGCATCACCGGGCCGGGGGCCGCCCAGATGATTGATCCAATACGGCGTGTTGGTGGTCTTCGCCAAGCCGGTCAGCCCGATGTCGGGTTCCGGCCTCCGACGCGGTGGGGCGTCGTCGTCGGGTTCGGGTAGAGGTAGATTCTGGGGTCCGGCGACGCCGCGGGGGCGCGATGCCTCCCGGAACTTCTCGGACCAGTTGATCGACTTGACCCACTCGGTGCCGACGAAGGCCAGTGCGGTCATGGCAAACATCAGCACAAAGCCGACGATTGCTGAGACGTACACCATCTGTCCTATTATCCCGATTTCGGAGACTGTGTGCTCGCACTTGGCTTGACCAGGGCATTGTCATCGTCGATCGAGGGGATTTCGCCGACGCCGGAACAATTCCGCCGGCCGCCCGGTATCTGACGAAGACCGTTCTCCGGTGCCTTCGAGTTCGCCGATGAACCGGCGGCGGAAGGTGTCTTTGGGAAATGCATCCGAGAAGATCGCCTCGTAAAGCCGGCGGAGCTCCAGCAAGGTGAACTGGTCGGGTAGCAGGTTGTCGGGGTCGGGTATCGGTGAATACCGTTGGCGCAGAACGTGAACTGCTTGTACAACCATGTCGTTGTGGTCGAAGGCCAGTGGTTCGTCGGCCACGCCGCCGGTGATCGGGACCAATCGGGTCGCCGGTGGCAATCGATCGTTCGCGATTGCCGCGCTGTGCGCCATGGACAGGACCCAGCCACGATCGTCGCGGGTCGGATCGTCGTACATCCCGAGCTGGTGGAACGCGAGGTCGGTGATCCCGGCCTTGGTTTCCAACGCCCTCGCGGCCGCGTCCCGGAGTGTCTCGCCCGGGTGGAGGAAGGTGCCGGGGAGTGATGGTCCGCGGTCAGAGTCGACGGCGACCACGCAGAGCTGGTCGCCCCGCACGGTCAGGACTGCCACATCGACCGCGATCGAAGGTCGGATGTAGTCGTCCAGTGCTTTGCCCGAGGAATCTTTCCACACCATGCCTTGCACATTAGCGCATTCATGCGCTAACCTTTAGATCAATATTGATCTAACTGATTGCGAGGGTGTGATGACACCGATCGAACGAGGGTTGACCGAGACGCAGCGGGATCGCGCCGCGGGTGTCCTGGTGGGGACCGCGGCCGGCGATGCGCTGGGCGCAGGATACGAATTCACTTATCCCACAGCGGATATGCCGATCTTCATGAAGGGCGGTGGGACCTTCAACTGGGCGCTGGGGGAGTGGACCGACGACACGTCCATGGCCCTGTGTGTGGCAGAGGGTCTGACGCGCGGACGCGCAGACCTCGATGCCATCGCGGCCGGATTCATGCGCTGGTACCGGTCGAATCCCCCGGACATCGGCAATCAGACGCGTACGGTCCTCTCGGCCGGGACGGTCGGCGCCGCGCAGATGGCGGACGCTGCGGCGAGGCTGACCGGGCGCACCGGCGGAAACGGGTCGTTGATGCGCACTGCTCCGGTGGCTCTGGCATTCCTCGACGACCTCGAGGGCTGCATCGACGCCGCGGGATCGATCAGTGATCTCACCCATTTCGACGTACGTGCCCGGGAGGCCTGTCAGATGTGGTCTGTCGGGATCCGCCACGCAGTGCTGACCGGCTCGCTCGACGGCGTGCGCCTGTTCTTGGACACGGCTCCGGCATCCACCATCGACTACTGGTCGCCGCTGCTGGATATCGCCGAAACCGGTTCGCCCGCAGACTTTCCCAACAACGGGTGGGTGGTGCACGCAGTGCAGACGGCCTGGTGGGCGATCACCACGGCCGGCGCAGACCTGCCGCAGACGCTCGAACTCTGTGTTCGGGCCGGCAATGACACCGACACCACTGCGGCGATCGCCGGTGGACTCGTCGGCGCGACTCGTGGCATCTCCTCGATTCCCGCTGATTGGGTCGACCTCCTCCACGGGTACCCGGGGGCAACGGCCGCGGATCTGCGCGCGCTCACCGACAAGATCGTCAACATCAACCCATAGGAGGCCACACCATGACCATCATCGACGTCACCCAGGGTGACATCACAAAGGTCCGCGCGGATGTCATCGTCAATGCTGCGAACTCGTCGCTGCTCGGCGGCGGGGGTGTGGATGGCGCGATCCACCGCGCCGGCGGGCCGGAGATTCTCGCCGAATGCCGCGTCCTGCGGGCGAGCACGCTTCCCGACGGTCTCGACGTGGGTGCGGCGGTGGCAACCACTGCCGGGAACCTGCCTGCTCAGTGGGTGATCCACACCGTGGGGCCGCGCTATTCCCGACACGAGGACCGGTCGGCACAATTGCGCAGCTGCTACCAGCGCAGCCTCCTGCTGGCGCGGTCGTTGGGCGCGTCGTCGATCGCGTTCCCGCTGATATCTAGCGGTGCCTACGGGTGGCCCGTCGACGATGCCGTGGCCCAGCAGGTCGGCGCGATCAAGACTGCCGACGTCAGCGTCGACATCGTCACCCTCGTCGCATTCTCGCGCCAGATCGCCGAGCTGACCAGGAGGCTCGTCGAATGATGATCGATTAAAGACCGAGCACCCGCTCGGCCGGTAGGGTGTGATGTGCCGCGAGCCACGGAAGATGACACGAAGAGATTTGCACTTCGGACGAAGACCGGTGAACTCGACCCGAACGGGATTTCGTGGAGATCAACCGGCTCCTGGCCACGGTCGAGTTTCCCTGGGACATCAATCAGGCCCTGAGTTTTGCCTTGTTCCGTACCTACGCACAGCTCACGCACAACGAGGTGGTCGGCGCGACCAACTACTACCGACAACTCGGAACACTGATGGGAATCAAGGGCATTCCCGCCAACTACACCGAGTTTGCCCGTTTCCTGGACGAATACGAGGCCACGCACTTCGCCTACAACGCGGGTGCCCGCAAGGTCGCCGACTCGACCCTGGACTTGATGACCACATTCCCGCCGAATGACAAGGCGCCGAAATGGTTGATCGACATCTTTGCGCGTTCGCTGATGGATGATCCGCTACTGAACGCATTCGGTTGTCGGCATCCAGCGCGGCCGGTCCGGGCGCTGTCGCCGGGTGCACTGAAGGCGCGCGACCTGCCCAATATCCGCACGTATCCCGGTGGCGCATGGTGATTCGGCCGACAAGTTGGAGTCCACCTCCTAATCGACCCTCAACTCTGTCAAATACAGACCCGCCGAGGGCTATCTTCCCTCGGTGCCCTGCTATTCGACAGACCTCAGGGGCGTGTCAGGTCATCTTCGAATCTTTGGCGGCGACAAGTGCGGATCCGGTGAGGGGGATCAAGGCCAGCGACAGAACGCCCATCGCCAGAGTCCAGGAACCGGTGATGTCGTGCAGTGCGCCGATGGCGAGGGGGCCGATGGCGGCAAGGCAATAGCCGATCGACTGGGCCATTCCCGAGACCTGGCTTGTCTGTGCGGTACTCGAGCTCCGGAGAACCATGAACAGCAGCACCAAACTGATGCCGGCGCCCGGTCCGCAGGCGATCAGCAGGACCCACAGAACGGTGAGCACGTCGGTGGCCACGAGGCCGACGAAACCGATGGCGCAGACGGCGCAGAAGGCGAGCGTGACCACTCGCTGGTCCCGGAAGCGGGCCGCGACAATCGGTGCCACCAACGACATCAGGAGTGCGACGGTCTGAGCCAATGCCAGCACTCCACCGGCAGCGGCCTTCGACGTCCCCCGGTCCATCAGGTACTCGGGCAGCCAGGCGCTGAAGGTGTAGAAGATGAGTGATTGCGATGCCATGAAAACCGTGATCGCCCAGGCGATCTTGTTGCGCCACAACGATGCCGGCAGAGGTGTCGTGCTGATCCGGTGGATCCTCGACAACTGCGGTATCCATAAGATCAGCCCGAGAGCCGCGAGAAGTGCCCAGCTCCCCAGGGCGACTCGCCAGTTGTCGCCCGCGGCGGCGTAGATCGGGACCGTCAGGCCGGCCGCGAGCGCCGCGCCACCGGACAACGTCATCGAGTAGAGGCCGGTCATCAGGCCGGATCGATGCGAGAAGTCGCGCTTGATCAGCGCGGGCAGGACCACATTGCAGATACCGATCGCCACGCCCGCCAGCGCGGAGCCCACGAACAGCGCAAACAGGTTGGGGATCATGCGCACCACGATGGCGATACACAGGAGGGCCATCGCGCCGAACACCGTGCGTTCGATCCCGAAGCGCGCTGCAATTCGAGGTGCAATCGGTGCGACGAGTCCGAAGAACAGCACCGGCAAGGTGGTGAGCAACCCGGCCGCGGCGCTACTGAAGCCCTCGGATGCCTTGATGTCGTCGATCAGTGGTCCGACGGCGACCACCGCCGGTCGCAGATTCGCTGCGATCACCATGATCCCGAGGGCAGCGAAGATAGCGGATGTGCGTCCGAGTGAGCCGGCGTCGGATGATGGGTTCGAGGTGGTCGCGGAAGGGTGCGTCATGACAGGGCTTCGACCGATTTGTTGAGATAGTGGTCGACGGCGGCAAGGGCGGCGGCCGAGTCACCCTTGCTGATCGCCTCGACAACCTCGGCGTGTCCGGTCGGGTGAGGATGGGCATCGACGTCGGCGGCGATCAGCGTCGCGTGCGTGCGGCCCATCACCTCGGCCACCCCGGCGTACAGCTCTGATAGCAACGAATTCCCCGCGGCGGCAACCAGAGTCGTGTGGAAAGCGATGTCTGCGTCGATGTAGCGCTGCAAGTCGTTGTCGTCGAAGGCCGACCGCATCGCGACGAGGAGGTCGCGCAGCGTCTGCACCTGATCATCGGTCCGATTCCGGGCCGCCGATCCGGCGGCCTCACGTTCGAGGGCCCGGCGCACCTGGAGCAGTTCGAGGACTTCGGTGCTCGACACACATCGGCCGATCGCGGCCGCGAGAAGGTTGCGGCTACGGACGTACGTGCCGTCGCCGCGCCGGGGTTCGAGGAATCCGGCGTGCTCCAGGGCGCGTACGGCTTCGCGGATGGTGTTGCGACCGACCCCCAATTGCTCCACCAGTTGCGGTTCGGCAGGGATACGTGAACCCACCGGCCAGTCGCCGGTTCGGATGAGTTCCTGCATCCGTTCGACCACCATCTCGCTGGTGCGGCGTGGACGCTCGATCTGCGTGGACATAGAAAGAACCTAACATCCCATGTTTGCCATCCTATGTACGGCCCAACCAGTCCAACGCAGGTAGGCTTTGCAGACGCAGAACTGCCGGAAAGCGGGGAATCTGATGGAAACAACCCTCATCCGTGGAGGCACGGTGGTCTCGGCCACCGGCCGCCAGCTCATCGATGTGCTGATCGACGGTGAAAAGATCGTCGCCCTGCTCGAACCGGGCGCCACGACGTTCGGGACCGATCTCGCCGCCACCGTCGACACCGTGATCGATGCCACCGGAAAGTACGTGATCCCCGGCGGTGTCGACACGCACACGCACATGCAGATGCCGTTCGGTGGGACCACGGCCTCGGACACATTCGAAACCGGTACGCGCGCTGCGGCATTCGGCGGAACCACCACGATCGTCGACTTCGCGATCCAGACACCGGGTGAATACCTGCAGGACACCCTCGCGCAGTGGCACCAGAAGGCCGGCGGGCAGAGCGCCATCGACTACGGATTCCACCAGATCATTGGTGACGTGAACGATCAATCCATCTCCGCGATGGGCGAATTGATCAACGAAGGTGTCACCAGCTTCAAACTGTTCATGGCCTATCCCGGGGTCTATTACTCCAACGACGCTCAGATCCTGCGGGCCATGCAACGTGCCGCCGACACCGGTGCGCTGATGATGATGCACGCCGAAAACGGCATCGCCATCGACGAATTGGTGTCGCAGCACCTCAAACGCGGTGAGACCTCGCCGTACTACCACGGCGTGTCACGGCCGTGGCAGCTCGAAGAAGAAGCCACACACCGGGCCATCATGCTGGCCGATGTCACCGGGGCGCCGCTCTACGTGGTGCACGTGTCGGCCCGCCAGGCACTCGAACAGATCGCCGCCGCTCGCGGTCGCGGGGCCAACGTGTTCGGGGAGACCTGCCCGCAATACCTGTACCTCTCGCTGGAAGAACAGCTCGGGGCGCCGGGTTTCGAGGGTGCCAAGTGGGTGTGTTCGACCCCACTGCGTTCGCGTGCCGAGGGCCATCAGGACGAGCTGTGGAAGTTCATCCGGACCGGCGACGTCGCCGGGGTCGCAACCGACCACTGCCCGTTCTGCATGGTCGATCAGAAAGAGATGGGCATCAACGATTTCTCCAAGATCCCCAATGGAATCGGTGGCGTCGAGCACCGGATGGACCTGATGTACCAGGGTGTTGTGGACGGCCGGATCAGTCTCGAGAAGTGGGTCGAGGTTTGCTGCACCACCCCGGCCCGGATGTTTGGCATGTACCCGCGCAAGGGTGTCATCTCGCCGGGTGCCGACGCCGACGTCGTCATCTACGATCCGGCCGGGCACACCAGCATCGGCTTGGGCAAGACCCACCACATGAACATGGACTACTCGGCCTGGGAAGGCTATGAGATCGACGGGGCCGTGCAGACGGTGTTGTCGCGCGGATCGGTGATCGTCGATGCCGGGGAGTATCTCGGAAAGAAGTCCGACGGACGGTTTGTGCGACGCGAGCTGTCGCAGAACCTGATCTGAGTCATCAACAACCGACAGGAGCGGGACATGGACTTTGGTGTTGTCATGCAATGTAATCCGCCGGCGTCACGGGTCGTCGAACTCGCGGTTGCGGCCGAGAACCGGGGCTTCTCGTATGTCTGGACCTTCGACTCCCACGTGCTGTGGCAAGAACCCAACGTGATCTACAGCCAGATCCTGGCCGCGACGCGCAACGTGATCGTCGGGCCGATGGTGACGAACCCGATCACCCGCGACGCCACGGTCACCGCGTCGACGTTCGCCACGCTGAACTCGATGTTCGGAAACCGGACCATCTGTGGCATCGGCCGCGGTGACTCGGCGGTCCGGGTGATCTCGGGCAAGCCGTCCACCCTGGCAACTTTGCGCGAGAGCATCTCTGTCATCAAAGAATTGGGCAATGGCCGAACCGCGACCATCAAAGACACGGACATCCGGTTCCCGTGGGCGGCACGTTCCCGGCTGGATGTCTACGGGGCGGGATATGGGCCCAAAGCGCTGGACCTGATCGGGGAGGTGGCCGACGGATTCATTCTGCAACTGGCCGATCCGGCGATCGTCGAGTGGACGGTGAAGCGGGTGAAGGCCGCTGCGGAGGCCGCCGGACGAGACCCCGACGAGGTGAAGATCGTGGTCGCGGCGCCGGCGTACGTCGGCGATGATCTTGCGCACCAACGTGATCAGTGCCGCTGGTTCGGCGGGATGGTGGGTAACCACGTTGCGGAACTGGTGGCCAAGTACGGTGGCGACGGTTCCGAGGTACCCGCCGCGTTGACCGACTACATCAAGAACCGGCAGAGCTACGACTACAACGAGCACGGCCGGGTGGGCAACTCGCATACGAGTTTTGTGCCCGACGACATCGTCGATCGCTTCTGCCTGCTGGGAACAGCGGAGCAACACATCGCCCGGCTCGGGGAGCTGCGCGACCTCGGCGTCGATCAGTTCTCGATCTACCTGCAGCACGACGGCAAGGATCAGACCCTGGAGGCGTACGGAGAGAAGATCATTCCGGCGATGGCGCCGACTCTCGCCGCCCGCTCGTAATTTCCCCAGACGAAAGGATCCTTCGATGAGTTCTTCAGGATCGGTGCCCGGCAACGCAGTTCGGGTATCCACCGACCCGGCCACCGACCGCGCGTTCATGGACGATTTCACGACCATGTCGACATTCGGTGCGACGGCGGCAGGCGGAGTCGAGCGGCAGGCCGCCACCGAAGCCGATGGCCAGAACAGGCAATGGCTGGCCGGCTGGCTGATCGAGCGTGGCTTCACGGTGGCGTACGACCGGATCGGCAACATGTTCGGTCTGTATGAGCTGGTGCCCGATGCGCCCTATGTGTTGGCCGGGTCGCATCTGGACAGTCAGCCCCGTGGCGGTCGCTATGACGGCGCCTACGGTGTGCTGGCCGCAGCGCACACGATGGACCGGCTCCGGCAGTACTACATCGCCAATCCTGGTGAGGCCGTGTACAACTTGGCAGTGGTGAACTGGTTCAACGAAGAGGGATCACGCTTCAAACCGTCGATGCAGGGTAGTGGCGTCTTCACCGGCAAGATCGAGCTGCAGGCCGCACTCGACACCGCAGACGTCGCCGGTATCTCGGTGGCCAGTGCGCTCGGTGACCTGGACATGCTGGGGGACAAGGACGTCTTCACCACCGGCGAGCACCACACTGCAGGCGGGTTGAAGGTCGCGTCGTATGCCGAAATCCACATCGAGCAGGGTCGTGAACTCGACAAGGCCGGTGTGCTCATGGGTGTGGTGCCGTCCACCTGGGGCGCCAATAAGTACGAGATCTCGGTCATCGGAGCGCAATCGCACACCGGTGCCACGGCCATCGCCGATCGGCAGGATGCGCTGTTCGGTGCCGCGAAAGCTGTTGTGGCCCTGCGTGATCTGGCCGATGAATACGGCGAGGATCTGCACACCTCCTGTGGTCAGCTGACCGTGTACCCGAACTCTCCGGTCGTTGTGGCCCGTGAGGTGCACATGCACCTGGATCTGCGTTCGCCCTCCGATGACCTCCTGGCCGAGGCCGACGTGAAACTCAATCGGGCGTTTGCGGAGATCGAGGTCGCGGCCGATGTGGAGATCGAGCGGCGTTTCGCCCACACCTGGAAGGGTCACACCTACCAGCCCGAGGGAGTTGCGTTGGCCGAGAACGTGATCGATGCGCTCGGTCACAGCCACATGCAGGTGCGGACCCGGGCCGGCCACGATTCGACGAACATGAAGGACCTGGTTCCGACGGTGATGTTGTTCATTCCCAGTGTCGACGGTGTCTCCCACGCGGAGAATGAGTACACCCATGACGCCGACCTCACGGCCGGCGTGGACGTTTTGACCGAGACCGTCGGTCGCATGGTGGAAGGTGCTCTCTGATGTCTGATGCGCTGTTCGGCGGCGACACTCCGTTTGCCGACGCGGACGAACTGGAAGCAGCCAAGGCAGCCGGGCGCAGAGCCTACGAGCTGGACCGGGCACATGTGTTCCACTCGTGGTCGGCGCAGGCCCAGGTGAAACCGATGACCATCCTCGCGGCGTCGGGCTCCTACGTCTGGGACGGTGAGGGGAACCGCCTGATCGACTTCTCGTCGCAGATGGTGAACACCAACATCGGTCATCAGCACCCCAAGGTGGTCGCGGCGATCGCCGAGCAGGCGAACAAGCTCTGCACCATCGGACCGGCGCACGTCAACGATGCCCGGTCGGAGGCGGCCCACCTGATCGCCGAGCGGACGCCGGGGGATCTCGACAAGGTGTTCTTCACCAACGGCGGTGCCGATGCAGTGGAGCATGCCGTGCGGATGGCGCGCCTGCATACCGGCCGGCGCAAGGTGCTCACCCGCTACCGCTCGTATCACGGTGGTACCGATACCGCGATCAACATGACGGGCGATCCCCGGCGCTGGCCCAACGACTACGGGTCGGCGGGTGTGGTCCATTTCTTCGGTCCCTTCCTGTACCGCAGTCAATTTCACGCAGAAGATGAGCGGCAGGAATGTGAGCGTGCGCTCGAACACCTCGAGTCCGTGATCTCGATGGAGGGACCGCAGACGATCGCAGCGATTGTGCTGGAACCGGTTCCGGGTACCGCCGGCATCATGGTGCCACCGGTTGGCTACCTGGCGGGCGTTCGCGAGCTGTGTGATCGCTTCGGGATCGTGATGGTCGCCGACGAGGTGATGGCCGGATTCGGCCGGACCGGAAAGTGGTTCTCCATCAACCACGCCGACGTGGTTCCCGATCTGATTACGTTCGCCAAAGGCGTGAACTCGGGATACGTCCCGCTGGGTGGTGTCGCCATCAACAACGAGATCGCCGAGACATTTGCCGATCGGCCGTACCCCGGTGGACTCACCTATTCGGGGCATCCGCTGGCCACGGCCGCCGCGGTCGCCACCATCAACGCGATGACCGACGAAGGCATCGTGGACAACGCCGCGACCATCGGATCAGATGTCCTCGGGCCGGGTTTGGAGAAGCTCGCCGCGCAGCATCCCAGCGTCGGTGAGGTCCGTGGCACCGGTGTTTTCTGGGCCGTGGAGCTGGTGAAAGACCCCACTACCCTCGAGCCACTTGCGCCCTATGGTGGTTCGAGTCCGGCGATGACCAAGGTGCTCGCCGCGTGTAAATCGGGTGGCCTGCTGCCTTTCGCCAACTTCAACCGGATCCACATGGTGCCGCCGTGCACCGTCACCGCCGACGAGGTGGCCGAGGGGCTGGAAATCCTGGATGCGGCGCTGACCGTGGCCGATTCGTTTGTGGACTGAGGCGGGCAATGGCCAAGCGTAGTGCGGGGATGCTCTTGTTTCGTCGCAATGATGGTCTCGAGGTGTTGATCGCACATCCGGGCGGACCGCTGTGGGCACGCAAGGACGAGGGTGCCTGGTCGATACCGAAGGGGCTCTACGCCGACGACGAAGAACCCCTCGCGGCCGCTCGGAGGGAGTTCGCCGAGGAGGTCGGGCTGGCGGTCCCCGATGGGAACGTCGTCGAACTCGGAGAGATCAAGCAACCGAGCGGAAAACTGGTGACCGCCTTCGCCGTTGAGTCCGACCTCGACATCACCGATTCCGTCAGCAACACCTTCGAGATGGAATGGCCACGCGGATCGGGCAATACGCGGTCCTATCCCGAAGTCGACAAGGTGGAATGGTTCGACGTCGAGGCGGCCCGGGACAAACTCCTCAAAGGCCAGCGCCCGTTTCTGGACCGTCTCATCGAACAGCTGTGACCGCTGTCGCGCGGTCGATCAGGCGAAGCGAAGCACGTCGTCGTCGTGCAGGCGGGGAAGCCGGTCGAACCAGGGGTCCTTGCCCGGATGACCGATGTTGACCAGGAGTGTCGATTTCCAGCGGCCGTCGCCGAAGAACTCGGAATCAACACCGGCGGAATCGAATCCGGCCATCGGGCCGGCGGTCAGTCCGACGGAGCGGACAGCGAGGATGAAGTACCCGGCCTGCAGGGTGCTGCCGAAAGTGCCCATCGAGGTACGCATGTCCTCGTTGGCCTCCAGTACTTCTTTCATCTCGGGCCGGAAGGGCAAGACGGTCGGGATATGCTCGTGGAACGCCGAATCCATCGCCAGCACGGCGGTCACCGGTGCGCTGCGGACCTTGGCGACGTTGCCCTCGGCGACATGGGGGAGCAGGCGCTCCTTGGCTTCGTCGCTGCGGACGTAGAGGACGCGCAGCGGCTGGGTGTTGGCAGCGGTGGGTGGCCACTTCGCGAGCTCCCAGACTTCCTTGAGCACGGCGTCGGAGACCGGTTCCGAGCTGAAGGTGTTGGCTGTGCGAGCGTTACTGAAGAGCAGCTCCCGCGAGTGCGCGTCGAGCGCGGTGACGGTATCGGCATGGGTCATGATGTGCTCCGGTTTCTCAAGTTACTACTAAAATAAAAGCGACTACGGATCACTGTAGCAAACGGTATGCTGGCGTGATGCCCCGGGAAATCGACGTCACGCACGAGCCGCGTGTCTGTGACGGTGCACTCCGGGACGCGTTCACCCTTCTCGGCAAGCGATGGAATGGCGTCCTGCTGGGAAGCCTGATGCACGGACCTGCGGGTTTTGCGGAACTACGCACCGCGATCGGTGGAATCAGCGACTCCATGTTGTCGGGGCGGCTGGTCGAGCTGGCCGAAGCCGGCGTGATCGAGCGCACGGTCGAATCGGGTCCGCCGGTATCGGTGTCGTATCGGCTGACGCCGTCGGGTGAGGCCCTCATGCCGATACTCGAAGGGCTGACCCGATGGGCGGCCGTGAATCTGTGTACGCGAGAGAACTAGTGATTGTCGATCGACCGGGAGATCTTGCGTAGCAAGGTGATCAGGATCGAACGTTCCTCGGCTGTCAGTGGCTGCAACAGCGCTTCGTCCCGTGCGAGCCGCCGCGGAAAGTGGGTGTCGACGAGCTGCCTTCCGGCATCGGTCAATTCGAGCAGGACGACCCGACCATCCCTCTCGGACTTCTTGCGCTGCAACAGACCCAGATCGTTGAGACGCTCGGTGAGCTTGGTGATCGAGGCACCGCTGAGCATTGTTGTCGACACGACCTCGCTGGCGCGCAGTGGTCGATCGGATCGCGCGAGCGCGCCGAGGACGTCGAACTCCGAGCGGCCGATCGAGTGGGCGTCGAGGTCCTTGTCCAGCTGATGGGCGAGGAGCGCGGAGATGCGGTTGACGCGCGCGATCACCTCGATGGGTTCGGTGTCGAGGTCCGGGTACGCGCGCGCCCATTCTCGGCTCACGCGTTCGACGACGTCGATCGGGTCGGTCTCTGGGCTCACGGAGCCATCGTAGGTCATGTTCGACATTTACTTCACTACTAAAATAGTTGTAAAGTAGTTTCATGCCGAGCAGTGGAACCCTCTCCGACCATTACCTGCGCAGGCGGTGCGCATTGGCTCACTCGCTGACGCCCGGTACCTGGCGCGACGCCGCGACGACGCTGAACCGTGGCCAGGCCACCGTGTGGGTGCCCGTTCGGGTTGGCATTGCGATCGCGGTGGTCTTTGTCGTCGGAGGATTGATCGGGCGTGGCGACATCGCGGGGTTCGCGGCGCTGGGCGCATTGACCTCGGCATTCTGCCGGGCTGATCCGTATCCCGTCCGGATGCCACGGTTACTCGTGACCTCCGGAACGCTGGTGCTGTTTGTCGTTTTCGGAGCCGTGCTCGGCGCGGCCGGTGTGTCGATGCCGGTTCAGGTGGTCGCCATGGCGATCGCGGCGGGCGTTGCCGTCCTGGTGCTGGGTGCCTGCCGCATCGTCGGACCGGGGCCGGTGGTCATGATCTTCGCCGCAGCGGCTGCGGTGGGTTTTGCGACGTCCGTTGGCGACGTCGTCGAGGTCGCGGTTGCTGCCGTGATCGGTTCGGTCATCGGGGTCGCCGCCTCGCTGGCGCCGTGGATGTTCCTTGCTGCCCGTGGTGCCGGCCGCGACAGTCACGCACCGCGGGTGTCGGTGTGGACCGATCTGCGACGCGTCACCGAGCCTGACCTGGTCATGTCTGCGCTCCGCGTCGCGGTTGCGTGCGCTGTCGCGGCCGGTGTTGCGGCTGCCGCCGGGCTGTCGCATCCGATGTGGGCCGCCATGGGTGCCATCGCCACCCTGCAGGGACTCAACTTCCATCTCAGTGTCCATCGCGGTGTTCAACGACTCATCGGAAACATCGCGGGTGCGTTGATCGCGGCGGGGTTGCTCGCGCTTCCGCTGGGCTATTGGGGTGCAGTGGTTCTCATCGTGCTGCTGCAGACCGCGGCGGAACTACTGGTCACCATCAACTACGGACTGTGCTCGCTGGCGGTGACTCCGATGGCGTTGTTGCTCACCGCACTTGGTGCCGGCCTGACGCCGGACGTCGCACTGGATCGGGTGCTGGACACCGCAGTGGGGGTTGTGCTCGGAATTGTGTTCGGAGCGTTGACCATTGCGCGGCACGACACCGTGCATCACACCGTCGCTGGCGCGCAGGTCGTCGCCGCGCGCTGACTTCGGTCTGGTGCTGAATGCCGGTGTCTCTTCTCCGACAATCCACACAATTCAGTCAATTCGGACTTTCCGATTCGATTACTTAGCAATACACAACTAATCTGGTTCGAGTAACTGCAACGAAGTGACTCTGGCTGGTGGTAGTGATGACACGAACGACCCGCAGTTCCGACTCTGATCGGACCAGGATTCGCACCGCGGCCGAACTCGGTCCGCGTTACAAGTGGGTTGCCCTTTCGAACACGACGCTCGGGATGCTCATCGCCACGATCAATTCGTCGATTGTGCTCATCGCGTTGCCGGATATTTTCAAGGGCATCAACCTCAATCCCCTGGAACCGCAGAACACCAGCTATCTGCTGTGGATGATGATGGGGTTTCTGGTCGTCACGGCGGTCCTCGTGGTCAGTTTTGGCCGACTCGGCGACATGTTCGGTCGGGCGCGGATGTACAACATGGGCTTCGCAGTCTTCACCGTGTCATCAATCTTCCTGGCGATCACCTGGTTCGACGGTGAGGCCGCCGCGATCTGGCTCATCGCCTGGCGTGTGGTGCAGGGCATCGGCGGTGCATTTCTGATGGCGAACTCATCGGCGATCCTCGCAGACGCCTTCCCGTCCGATCAGCGTGGACTCGCCCTGGGTATCAACGGTGTCGCTGCCATCGCCGGATCATTTCTGGGCCTCCTCGTCGGCGGATTGCTGGCCCCGATCAACTGGCACCTGGTTTTCCTCGTCTCGGTGCCGTTCGGGGTGATCGGGACGGTCTGGGCCTATATCAAGCTCCACGACACCGGGATTCGGCAGCGGGCCCGGATGGATTGGTGGGGCAATGCCACATTCGCGGTCGGTTTGGTGGCGGTCCTCGTCGGGATCACATACGGCATTCAGCCCTACGGTTCGGCGAACATGGGTTGGCTGAGTCCGAAGGTCCTCAACTGCCTCATCGGTGGGGTCGTGTTGCTGACCATTTTCTGCGTGATCGAGACCAAGGTCGACAATCCGCTGTTCAACTTGAGCCTGTTCCGCAACCGGTCGTTCCTGTTCGGCAACATCGCCAATTTCATGGCCTCCATCGGCCGGGGTGGACTGCAATTCATCCTGATCATCTGGTTGCAGGGAATCTGGCTGCCGCAGCACGGGTATGACTACACGCGCACACCGCTGTGGGCGGCGATCTACATGGTTCCCATCACGATTGGATTCCTGTTGTCGGCACCGGTGTCGGGGGTGCTGTCCGACCGGTTCGGGTCCAAGTGGTTCACGACGGTGGGGATGCTGATGACTGCCGGTACCTTCGTCGCGCTCATCGCCCTGCCGGTCGATTTCACCTATTGGGCCTTCGCGGTCGTGCTATTCGTCAACGGCGTCGGCATGGGATTGTTCACCTCGCCGAATCGGGCCGTGGTCGTGAACAGCCTGCCGGCAAGTGCGCGAGGGTCGGGTTCGGGCATGATGGCCACCTTTCAGAACTCTGCAATGGTGCTGTCCATCGGTTTGTTCTTCAGCCTGATGATCGTCGGCCTCAGCGAACATCTCCCGGACGCCATGAGCACCGGCCTGACCGCACACGAAGTCCCGGCGGCCGATGCCGACCAGATTTCACAGTTGCCCACGGTGGCGATCCTGTTCGCGGCGTTCCTGGGCTACAACCCGATCAAACAGCTTGTCGGCGAGCATCTTTCGACGCTTCCGGTAGATGATCAGAACACCCTGGTCGGTCTGAAGTTCTTCCCGCACCTGATCTCGGACCCGTTTGCGGACGGTCTTGCTGCGACCTTCACCTTTGCGATCGTCTGCTGTCTGATCGGGGCGGTGGCCTCCCTGTTCACCGGGCGACAGTCCGACGCCGCGCCCGTCGACGACGATGTCACCGACCGATCCCCTCGGTCAGCAGCTGGGCAAGTTCCAGATAGGCCTGAGAATCTTCGAGTCCGACAGCCGCTTTGATGGCGCGCTGCTGGATCCGCACCATGACCGAGGCGGCGACGTCGGCAACAAACGCCGCATGGACATCGCGAACGTCGCCGACGGCAACACCTTCGCTGATGAGTTCATGGACGCGATCTGCGGCCGCCCGGGTATTGCGTTCGTAGAGGTCGCGGGCCGGTGGGAATCCGGCGAGGTCTTCCATGAACTGCTCATGGGCCGGGGCCAGCGCAGCGCCGACCGCTGTCAAGTAGGCCGTCAGCCGCCCGGTTGTGCCGGTAGCGCGGGCCACCGCCGCTTCCACCTCGGTGGTCGCGGACCGGAAGAAGTGCACCGTGACTTCGCGGACCAGGTCGTCTTTGCTTCCGGCGAGTGTGTACAGCGTCGACTTCGAGCAGTGCAGACGCGAGGCGATCTGATCGAGCGTCAGGTGCGCGAAACCCTCGTCGAGGAACAGGGTGACCAACTCGTCGAACAACTGCGCACGCCGTGCCGTCGCGTGTGCCGGGGAAACGGGTGGAACCATGGGCTGATGGTACTGCGTCGTGTTGTGGAGTACTGTTTGCAGTACTGAAGGGCGTGGTGCAGTACTGTCTGCCCGGCCGTCCGATGTCTGTTCCGATGATCGAGGGAGTTTCGCGATGCCCGTCAACCGGCTGCTACCCACTGAAGAAGCCCGTGACCTGGTCCAGTTGGCGAGTGATGTCGCGGACAAGGCACTGAAGCCCATCGCCGACGAATACGAGAAGGCCGAGAAGTATCCGGCCGAGGCGTTCAAGGTGCTCGGGCAGACCGGTCTGCTGAGCCTGCCGTACCCCGAGGAGTGGGGTGGTGGCGGCCAGCCGTACGAGGTCTACCTGCAGGTGCTCGAAGAGTTGGCGGCACGCTGGGCGGCCGTCGCCGTCGCGGTGAGTGTGCACAGTCTGTCCTGCCATCCATTACTTGCGTTCGGTAGCGACGAGCAGAAGCAGCAGTGGCTTCCAGAAATGCTCGGTGGCGAGAAGATCGGTGCCTACAGCCTGTCGGAGCCGCAGGCCGGTTCCGATGCCGCGGCACTGTCGTGCAAGGCCACGGCCACCGACGGCGGATACAAGATCAATGGGTCGAAAGCGTGGATCACCCACGGTGGCGTCGCCGACTTCTACAACCTGTTCGCCCGCACCGGTGACGGGTCGAAGGGCATCTCGTGTTTCCTCGTCCCCGATGACACCGAGGGCCTCAGCTTCGGCAAGCCGGAAGAGAAGATGGGTCTGACCGCGGTCCCGACCACATCGGCCACCTACGACAATGCGTTCATCCCCGAGGGACGCCGCATCGGTGCCGAAGGCCAGGGACTCCAGATCGCTTTCAGCGCACTGGATTCGGGCCGTCTCGGGATCGCGGCGGTCGCCGTGGGTATCGCGCAGGCCGCACTCGACGACGCGGTCGCCTACGCGCACGAGCGAGAGACGTTCGGCAAGAAGATCATCGACCACCAGGGTCTGGGATTCCTGCTCGCCGACATGGCGGCCGCGGTGGATTCGGCCCGGGCCACGTATATCGACGCCGCTCGTCGTCGCGACGCCGGTGTTCCGTACTCGCGCAATGCCTCAGTGGCAAAGCTCGTGGCCACCGACGCGGCGATGAAGGTGACCACCGATGCGGTCCAGGTGTTCGGTGGATACGGCTACACCAGGGACTTCCGCGTCGAACGGTTGATGCGCGAAGCCAAGATCACCCAGATCTTCGAGGGCACGAACCAGATCCAGCGCCTGGTGATCAGTCGGTCGCTGGCGAACTAGCCGAGGCTCCGTCAGGTGCGGAGGCCGACGTGGTCGCGGCGGTAGACCAGCGCGGCGGCGCCCACCAACGGGGCCGTGTCCGGCAAGCCGGCATCGATCACCCGGACCCGTGAAACATACTGCAGCGGATGCTGTTCGACGACATCCTGGATCATCGGGAGCAGGTCGGGCGTGACCTGGGAGAAGCCGCCGCCGATGGCCACGACGTCGACCTCGACCAATGCCGCTGCACTGCAGATCGCCTGGCCTACCGCCTCGGACGTCCGGACGACGGCCCGGCGGGCGATGTCGTCGCCGTTGCGATACGCCTGTGCCAGGTCTTCGCCGGTGTGCCCGGTCCAGCCCTGGGCATTGGCCCAGGCAACGGTGTGCGGTCCGGATGCCACGGACTCGAGGGTGGTGCGACTGCCGATGCTGACCTCGCCGGTGAAGCCAGACAACTGAATCTGCCCGATGTGTCCGCTGTTACCGGCCAAAACCCGTCCGTCGATGATGAATCCGCCGCCGATACCGGTCGAGATCACCATGCCCATGAGGTTGTCGACGCCCTGGGCGGCGCCGATCCAGTGGGCCGCCATCACGATTGCGACGCCGTCGCGATGGAAGTGAACGGGGATGTCGCGCAGCGTGGTTCGGATATGACCGGATACCAGATCGCGTAGTGGATAGGCCCGCCACTGCGGGATGTTGATGGGAGAGAGGGTCCCGGCTTTCTCGTCCACCGGTCCGGCCGCGGCGATGCCGACACCGATCACCTCGGCGGTGTCGGGCACATGTGCGAGCGCGTGATCGACAACCTGCAGGACACTGCGGTCGAGGTCGGCGGATGAAGACTGTGCACCCGTCGGGGCCCGACTTCGGCTCTCCGCCAGGACACTCCCTGCCGGATCGACCAGTGCAGCTTCCACTTTGGTGCCGCCGAGGTCGATCGCGAGGACCAGCTCATCTGCCACCGCCTCAGCGTAATGGCCCCCACCCGCCCAGACGCTCCACTTATGCGAAGACGCTCCACATACAAGCGGAGCGTCGTCGCACAAGCGGAGCGTCTGGGTTGTGCACAGGAGGGGATGTTGTCCACAGATCGGCATCGGAGCGACTCGTGACGTCGCCGGCTGCGCACAGAATCGGTGGATGGGAGATTACGACCTGACCGCGGATGGACTCATCCTCAGACGAACTGCGGTGTCTGCGGGCTTCAGCGACCACGCGCTGCAGGCTGCGACGAGGCAGGGAAGTCTGGAGCGCGTCTATCGGGGTATGTACATCCCGGCGAGTTCGGACGGTGATGCTCGCGGCCGCGTCGAGCGGGAGCGTCGGTATCGACTGAAGGTGCTCGGAGCAGTTGATGCGGGGCAGGGAACCAAGGCCGTCAGCCACTGGTCGGCCGCCGCGCTCCTGGGCCTGCCGATGTTCGACGCCGACCTTGATCGGGTCCACTTCACGGTCAATCGCACCGGCGGTGGTCGAAGCCGTAATCGGGCCTGTCGCGTGCATGCCGCCACCTGGGAACCGGACGAGGTCCTTGACCTACCAGGCTTGCTGGTGACGACCCTCGCTCGCACGGCTGTCGACATCGCTCGCATCGGCAGCTTCGATCAGGCCGTCTGCGTCTGCGACGCGGCGCTTCGGATGGGTGCGACCAGGACCGAGTTCGAGAATGTGCTCGCTCGGGCAGGCCGGCGGAAGGGAGTGGGTAACGCCAGGGCAGCGGTGGCATTCGCCGACGGTGCGTCGGAGAGCGTCGGCGAATCCTTGTCGCGAGCTCGCATGTATTCGATGCCCGACATCCCGGTTCCGCAGTTGCAGCCGGAAATCTACGCTCCAGACGGTGAACAGTTGGCGCGCACCGATTTTCGGATCAAAGACCATCTGCTCGGCGAGTTCGACGGCAAAGGAAAGTACATCCGATATCTTCGGTCCGGCGAAACCCCGGCGGATGCGGTCTACCGCGAGAAGCGTCGCGAAGAGCGCCTCAACGAGCTCGGGTACGTGGTCTCACGCTGGGGTTGGGACGACCTGATGCATCCGGAACGGCTGCACGCCATATTGCGAAATGGCTTGCAGCGGGCCGGATTGCAGTGACCACGCTCGCCAAACGAGCCGGCAGTACAAAGACGAGCCACAAATATGCGGCTCGTCTTCGTAATACTGGCTCGTTTGCGGGAAGGGCGGGGGAGCGGGTGGGGGTTAGAGCCGTTCGATGATGGTGGCGTTGGCCATACCGCCGGCCTCGCACATGGTCTGCAGGGCGTAGCGGCCGCCGGTTTGCTGCAGTGCGTTGACCATGGTTGTCATGATCCGGGCACCACTGGCGCCGAGCGGGTGACCGAGTGCGATGGCGCCGCCGTTGACGTTGGTCTTCGCCAGATCAGCGCCGGTGTCCTTGGCCCAGGACAGGACCACGGGGGAGAAGGCCTCGTTGACCTCGAACAGGTCGATGTCACCAATGGTCAGACCGGCAGCCTTGAGCACCTTCTCGGTCGCGGGGATGACGCCGGTGAGCATGTACAGCGGATCGGAACCGACCACCGAGAAACTGTGCAGTCGCGCGAGTGGGGTGAGGCCGAGTTCGGACGCCTTGGCGCTGCTCATGATCAGCACTGCCGCGCTGCCGTCGGACAGCGGACTCGAGTTGGCCGCGGTGATCTGCCATACGATCTGGGGGAAACGTTCCAGAATCGCCGGGTGGTAGAAGGCCGGCTTGAGGGTCGCCAGCTGTTCGACGGTCCCGCCCGGACGAATCAGCTCGTCGGTGCTGAGCCCGGCCAGCGGTGCGATCTCACGGTCGAAGCGGCCGGCCTTGGTCGCGGCGCTGGCCTTGTCATGGCTCGACAGCGCGAACTCGTCGAGTTCGGTCCGGGAAAAGCCCCAGTCGGCAGCGATGAGTTCGGCGGCCAGGCCCTGAGAGATCAGTCCTTTTGAGTACCGCTCTGAGAATCCGATGCCGGAGGCGTCGACGCCCGGACGGACATCCGATGCCATGGGCACCCGGCTCATCGACTCCACACCGGCCGCGACCACCACGTCCTGCACGCCCGACATCACGGCCTGGGCGGCAAACGAGATCGCCTGCTGGCTCGACCCGCACTGTCGATTGATGGTGGTACCCGGAACCGACTCGGGGAAGCCGGCGGCCAGGGCGGCCTTGCGGCTGATGTTCTGTCCCTGTTCGTCGGCCTGGGTGACGGCACCGGCGATGACGTCGTCGATCAGGGCCGGGTCGATACCGGTCTGCTCGACCAGTGCCCGGAGGCTGTGGGCGAGCATGTCGACCGGATGAACGCCGTGGAGTCCGCCGGCGCCGACGGTCACACCGTCGACGACCCGCCCCGGCTTGCCCTTTCCGATCGGGGTACGTACCGCTCCGACGATTACGGCATCAACGATCTGGGTCATGACCTTCTCCTTTTGCTGACTATGGTTTATCTAAGTCAGATATACCCCGAGATATTCCCACTTGTCGACTCGGGTCTCCCGATTCGCTCTCGATCACGGCCCGCGGCTCGGAGAATTGCGACATCCGGCCGGTAGTGTGTCGGGGGTGGCGCGCCTACCGAATCCCATGACTGCTCCGAGGCTGATGGCCGGTGCTGCAACCGCCGGGGTGGCGTTTGCCGCTGCCGGGGTGACTGCCGGGACCGAGGTGTTCCGGGCCATGGGGGCACCGAAAGATCTTGTGCTCCCGCATATCAGTGCCTCCCCGTATCAAACCGGTGGAAACTTCGGCAATCTCGAGCCACCGCGACCCGTCGACGGCGATCGGGCAGCCGCGCTCGCGATGCTCCGTCGCGGTGACACCGGGAAGCCGCGGACCCGCCTGGAGTTCGATGCCTCACCTCTGCCGCAGCACGTCGCCGACCTCGCTGCCACCTGGTTCGGCCATGCCTCGGTTCTCGTCGAACTCGACGGATATCGGATTCTCACCGATCCCGTGTGGAGCAAGCGCTGCTCACCATCGAGCGTCGTCGGGCCGGCCCGGCTGCACCCGGTGCCACACCAGCTCGACGAGTTGCCGGCCATCGATGTGGTCCTGATCAGCCACGACCACTACGACCACCTCGACACCGCGACGGTCCGTAAGCTCGCCCGGACCCATCCCGAGGCCGTCTTCGTGACACCGATCGGGGTCGGTGCGCATCTGGAGTACTGGGGCATCCACTCCGACCGGATCCGCGAAGCCGACTGGGGTGAGTCGATCACCATCGGTGACCTCACTTTCAACTGTTGCTCCGCCCGCCACTTCTCCGGACGGGGACTGCAGCGCAACACCACGCAGTGGGCGAGTTGGGCCGTCACCGGACCGCGCAACAACTTCTTCTTCTCCGGCGACACCGGCATCACCGAGTCGTTCGAGCAGGTCGGTGCCGACTTCGGTCCGTTCGGGCTGTCGCTGATCGCGATCGGTGCCTACGACCGGCTGTGGCCCGACATCCACCTCAATCCAGAAGAAGCGGTCGACGTGCATCGAATGCTCAATCACGCCAACCTGTCCGAGTCGCTGTTGCTGCCCATCCATTGGGCCACATTCAATCTCGCGTTGCACGAGTGGGCAGATCCGGTGCAGCGACTGCTCCCGGCGGCCCAGGAGCTGCAGATTCCGGTCATCACCCCGATGCCCGGTGCGCGTTTTGATGTCCATTCACGCAGTGGACACGGCTTCGAGACCCAGTCTTGGTGGGAGGGCGCGGCGTGACCACGGTCGACGTGGACCATCCGACGAGCGGCCTGACCGCGGCGCAGGTGGCCGAGCGGGTTGATGCGGGCCTGGTCAACGTCCAGCCGGACCGTTCGGGCCGCAGCGTCTCGGACATCGTCCGCGCGAACATCTTCACCCGGATCAACGCGATCCTCGGTGTGCTGTTCATCATCGTGATGAGCACGGGTTCGATCATCAACGGCGCCTTCGGTTTGCTGATCATCGCCAACAGCGGCATCGGCATCATTCAGGAGATCCGGGCGAAGAAGACCCTCGATGCGCTCGCGATCGTCGGCCAGACCCGGCCGATGGTTCGTCGAGGTGGTGTTGCCGCGGAGATCGATCCGGGTGAGGTGGTACTCGATGACATCATCGAGCTCGGGCCCGGCGATCAGATCGTTGTCGACGGCGAGACCATCGAATCAGCGTCCCTCGACATCGACGAGTCCTTGCTGACCGGTGAAGCCGATGCCGTCGACAAGGCAATCGGTGATCCGATCATGTCGGGCAGCTTTGTCGTCGCCGGCTCGGGCGCATACCGCGCGACGAAGGTCGGCCGCGACGCGTACGCCGCACAACTTGCCGAAGAGGCCAGCAAGTTCACGCTGGTCAACTCGGAACTGCGCAACGGGATCAACAAGATTCTGAAGATCATCACCTACCTGCTGATCCCGGCGGGTGTGCTGACCATCGTCAACCAACTGTTCATCAGCGAGAACGGCATCAAGGCGAGTCTGCTGGGAATGGTTGCGGCACTGGTCCCGATGGTGCCCGAAGGTCTGGTTTTGATGACCTCGATCGCTTTTGCGGTGGGTGTGATCCGGCTCGGCCGGCGACAGTGCCTGGTCAACGAACTGCCGGCCATCGAGGGCCTGGCGCGGGTGAACGTGGTGTGCGCGGACAAGACCGGAACCCTCACCGAGAACGGCATGAGGCTGGCGGAACTGGTTCCGGTGCAGGGAGATCGGACCGAGCTGGAGCAGGCCCTGTCCGCAGTGGCCGCCCATGATCCCCGCCCCAATGCCAGTGTCCAGGCCATGGCCGAGGCGTTCCCGAACGCGCCGGAATGGTCGTCGAGCAGCATTGCACCGTTCACGTCTGCGAAGAAGTGGAGTGGTATCTCCTTCTACGACAGTGCTTCCGGGCAGCCGCGTGGCAACTGGCTGCTCGGCGCACCGGATATGTTGCTGCCACCGCAGAGCGAGACCGCCGCCGAGGCCGGCAAGTTGGGATCGGGTGGCCTGCGGGTCCTGCTGCTGGCGTCCACCGATGTGCCCGTCGACACCGAATCAGCCGACGGCCTGTCTGCGCCGGGGACCGTCACCCCGAGGGCACTGATCGCGCTGGAGCAGCGCGTCCGCCACGATGCCCGCGAGACCCTGGACTACTTTGCCTCGCAGGATGTCTCGGTCAAGGTCATCTCCGGAGACAATGCGATCTCGGTGGGCGCGGTGGCCGGGTCGCTGGGCCTGGGAACAGTGGATGACGCGGTCGATGCGCGCACACTCCCGACCGATACCGATGAACTCGCCGACATCGTGAACTCCCACACCACCTTCGGCAGAGTTCGGCCGGACCAGAAGCGGGCCATGGTCGGCGCGCTGCAGTCGCGGGGCAACACCGTCGCGATGACCGGGGACGGTGTCAACGACGTGCTGGCCCTCAAAGACGCCGATATCGGTGTGGCCATGGGTTCGGGTAGCTCGGCGAGCCGGTCGGTAGCGCAGATCGTCCTGCTCGACAACAGTTTTGCCACATTGCCGTACGTGGTCGGCGAAGGCCGGCGCGTCATCGGGAACATCGAACGGGTCTCCAACCTGTTCCTGACGAAGACCGTCTACGCGGTGCTCCTGGCGATGACCATCGGAGTCGCCGGGGTCCTGGGCAAGATCTTCGGATTCACACCGATGTCGTACCCGTTCCAGCCGATCCACGTCACGATCGCCGCCTGGTTCACCATCGGTGTGCCGGCGTTTGTGCTCTCTCTGGCCCCGAACAACGAACGGGCCCGACCCGGGTTCGTCGGCCGCGTCCTGCGCCTGGCGATCCCGTCGGGAATCGTCATCGCGGTCTGCACCTTTGTGGCCTACGCGCTGGTGTATCCGGGCGGGTCCGGAATCGAACTCGGCTCCAAGGATTCGGTCGACATGACACCTGATCAGATGCAGGCCGCCACCACGGCCCTGATCACGATGATCGCGATCTCCCTGTGGGTGCTCGCCGTGGTCGCGCGGCCGTACAACTGGTGGAAGATCGTGCTCCTGACCGTGTCGGTACTGATGTACGTACTGATCTTCTCGCTGCCGTTCACCCAGGAAATGTTCAAGCTGGATCCGACCGACTGGGCCAAAACCGCAATCGCGTTGGTGACCGCAGCGGTCGGTATCGTCGCGGTGGAGATCCTGTGGCATCTGAATCCGGTCATTGCGGCCTGGTCCAGTAAGCTGAAGTTCAAAATCAAAGAATCAAATATCGCCGATGAAGTATCCGGCGCCGGAGAAAGGTGAGGGGCCACCATGGACATCAAAGGTTTGATCAACAAGGGCAAGGACGCCCTGAGCAAGAACACCAAGGTCATCGACCAGGGTGCCGACGCGGTGAACAAGGCAACCAAGGGTAAGTACGCGAGCCAGGTCCGCAAGGGCGCCGACGCCGCCAGGAAGTTTGCGCAGGACGGCAACAAGAACCCGGATCAGCCCAAGTAACAACACCGAATCCAGGCGTTGACGATCAGAAGGCCTGCAGCGCGTCTGGCCGGGATGCTGCTGGTCTCGGGTCTCCTGTTCGTCACGGCTTGTTCGGGCAGCGGCGCCGACAATGGTGCGACGCCGTCGTCGGCCCCGCCGCAGTCCGGCACCACGACGTCGCTGCCACCGGCATCACCTCCGCCCGACCTGGCGGATCGTGGCGCGATCGTCGAGCAGCAGCCGTTCGAAGGTAATGACCAGCTGGCCGATGTCGGCCGGCTGATTCAGGTCGTCTACCGCTCGACCGCCGCCTACGCAGGTGGGTTCGGGACCGAGGTCTCGGGAGTGGTGGCCGTTCCGGCCGGTGATCCGCCGGCCGGTGGATGGCCGATTGTCGCGCTCGGCCACGGGACCACCGGAACCAGCGTGACCTGCGGGCCGTCGGACTACCCGGACCTGCTCGGTGAGGACGGCAACGTGGCGCGCCTCGTCGCGCGTGGATATGTGGTTGCGGCGAGTGATTACCAGGGCCTCGGGACCAGTGTCGAGCACCCGCGTCCGCATCCCTATCTGGAACCGAATACCGTGGCGTACAACATGATCGATGCAGTGAGAGCAGCACGGAATGTGGTACCCGAGGCATCTGATCGTTGGGCCGCGATGGGCGCTTCCCAGGGCGGCCAGGCGGCCTGGGCTGCCGCAGAGCACGCCGATGACTACGGCCAGGGGCTCGACTTCGTCGGCGCCGCGGCGCTCGCACCCGCTGCCGACCTGTCGCCGATCACCGATGCCGGGCTCGACGTGAAATACACCGATGCCCAGAAGATCTTCATCCCCAATCTTGTTGCGGGACTTCGGGAAGTGCATCCCGACCTCGATCCCGACGACTACATGCGCGGTGGTCTGGCAGCGGGTGCACCCGCCTTCACCTCGTGTGGCCCCACGTCGACCGGGGACAAGTTCTCCGCTGCGATGGACATCGCGCCCGGTGACGCCGCGATCGCCGACCAAGCGGCAGTCGACCGCCTGCGAGAGATCCTCGAGTCCGACGCCCTGCCTGCGGAACCGGCGGCCGGTCCACTCTTCGTCGCCTACGGGGACCAGGACACCATCATTCTGTCGGCCTGGACCACTGCCGCGCTGCAACGCGCGTGCGCTCAGGGCGACGTGATCGAGATCGTTCGCAAACCCGCGGGTGGACACACCAATCTGGGTGTCACCGGCGACGCGGTCGACTGGATCTCTGATCGCTTTGCCGGCGAGCCCGCGCCCGACACGTGCCCGAACTGACGGACGCCGGCGGATCCGGACCGATAACGTCAGCGCATGGCAAAGGTGAAGGACTCGATAGAGGTCGGTGTGGCGCCGGACCAAGCCTGGGCGCGCGTACTGGACCTGGCGAGCTACGACGAATGGCTGACGATCCACGACGCCTGGCGCAGTCCGCTCCCCGCGCCGGACGAAGTGGGCAAGGGCACGAAGGTGTCGTCGATCATCGCGTCCAGGGGCACTCGGGTCCGCTTCGAATGGACGGTCAACGCCTACGACCCGCCGCACCGGGTCAGCCTGAAGGGCACCGGCAAGGGCGGGGTCAAGGTGACGCTGATCCTCACCGTGGATCCGGCGCCGGAGGGTTCGAAGGTGACGTTCGAGATCGAACTCGGGGGACTGGCGTTGATCGGCCCGATCGGAAAGATCACGGCCAAGGTTGTCAAGAGCGAGATCGAAGCTTCACTGAAGAAATTTCACGATCTGTATTCCTGAGTAGTACCGCCCACAAATCGCTGATCCACGCTGTCACATGCGGTTCGGCGCCCGATGCCGCTGTGTATAGAATCCCGGCGAACCTCGAAACAAGGGCGGTAACGGATGGGGCGGCATGGGGTCGACAGCAACGCTGAAGGCGAATTCGGATTCAGCGGGCATCGGGATGGCGACCGGGGGCACGGGACAGCATGGATGCTGGGAGCTTTGGTACTCGTAGCGCTGCTGGTTGCCGGCGTGATCTTGTGGCGGACGATCGGCACCGGATCCGGTACCGATTGTGACTCGCGCGAGGCCGTGTCGGTCATCGCGGCTCCCACGATGGCGGCCACCATCAAACCTCTCGCGGCCACCGCGTCGGGCGACTCCTGCTATGACTTCAACGTCACCGCCGTCACCGGCGCCAATGTCGCCGGCCAGCTCACCAAGGGCGAGAACGCACCGGACCTCTGGATCGCCGACTCGACGACCCGCGCCCGGACGGTCACCGACCAGACTCGTGTCGGCAACGATGTGGTCGCCGCATCCGTTGCAGTGAGCCCGGTGGTGGTCGCCGGTAAAGACGTTCCGCCACTGGAGAACTGGGTCGACGTGATGAAGTTGCCCGGCCTTCGCCTGGGCAACCCGATCGATTCGAGTACCGGAGACGCCCCGATCGTCGGAGCCCTCGCGGCCCAGCAAGCTGGTGCCATCGACCAGAAGTCGTTCACGGACGCGATGACCCTGCTGGCCTTGCAGCAGGGCAACGCCCGGATGCCCCAGGATTCAGACAATCACCGCCTCGGCCTCGCCGCGACGAGCGACTCCGCGACAGTGGTCAGTGAACAGAACTTCATCGATTATCAGCGCGCCAGTCCGGACAGTGGATTGTCTGCCTCGGTCCCATCCGATGGCACGGTTGTTCTCGATTTCCCGATGCTCAACACGGCATCCGCGGCGCGCAAAGAGATCGTCGACGAGGCCGGAAAAGAACTGCTGGACGTGGTCACGTCCAGCACCGGAGCCGAAGCCCTGACCGCCGCGGGGTTCCGAACATCGATGGATGAACCCGCGCCTCCGGGCGGAGTGGGCGATGTGACTGTTCTCACACTGTCTGATCCTGATCGGGAGGCAAAGGCGTTGCGGCAGTGGGCGGTACTCGGCGTGCCGATCCGCACCCTGGTCGTGGAGGATGTGTCGGGCTCGATGTCATCGGCGGCCGGGGCTTCGACGCGGGCCGAGATGTTGGTGGACGCCAGCATGAACGGACTGAAGCTGTTCCCCAACTCCACCGCTCTGGGTGCCTGGCTGTTCTCCATCGATCTCGGGGGCAAGGGCCAGGACTGGATGCCACTCGCGCAGATCGAACCCCTCGACGCAGAGGGTGCCGACGGAGAGACCCATCGTGAGTACCTCGAATCGCAGATTCTGACGTTGCCTGATCGGGTGGGTGGGGCCACCGGTCTGTACGACACCACTCTGGCGGCATTCAAAGAGGTTCAGAACACGTATGACCCCAACTACTCCAACAGCGTCATCATTCTCACCGATGGGCAGAACGAGGACCCCAACTCGATCAGCCTCGATGAACTCCTGGCCGAGTTGAAACGGCTCGAGGATCCGGCTCGTCCGGTGCTGGTGCTGACGATCGGTATCACCGAGGATGCCGACGCCGTGTCGTTGAAGAAGATCGCGGATGCGACCGGCGGCACCAGCTACATCGCCGAGACGCCGGCCGACATCTCGTCGGTGTTCGTCGATGCGGTGGCGGCCCGGATCGAGGCTGCGGGGCGATGAACGAACGTGACAGGCACCACATCGAATGTTTGTAAAGTGAGGTGAGACTAACCTAACAATCTGCCGGATTAAGTGGACTGCGGTCCTGTCCGGCGGTGATGATTCACGCATGACTTTTTCGACTACATCGTCACGGCGATCACGCCTCGCCTATGCGGGTAAAACCGTGGCCCTCGTCGGTGGCGCAACCGCCGCACTCGTCGCGTGCGGTGGCAGCGACACTCCCACTTCCGCTCCCTCGACGGCCACGCAGACCTCCGAAGTTGCCGTTGCCAACGCCGGGGCGATCGCCGATTCCCCCTACAAGGACGGCCAATACACCGCGGTTGGCACGTACACGACGCCCGGTGGCAAAGAAGAGAAGATCGGCGTCACCGTCAATCTCGCGAACTCGGTGATCACCACCTTCGAGGTCGACACCAGCCTGTCGGATGGTCTGCCGCAGGTCTTCCAGAACAACGTCAAAGAAGCGCTGATCTCCGACAATCTCGTCGCGGGCAAGAGCATCGACGACCTGGTGATCAGCACCATGGCCGGCTCGTCGCTGTCGCCGTGGGGATTCAATGACGCGATTGATCAGATCAAAGAGCAGGCGAAGGCATAAGGTGTAGGCGTTTTAAACGCTGGTACCACATACACGCTTAAAGCTGGATGAGAACAAACCGCCTTGTAGGCGTACCACGGTTGACCCCAGAGGAGGCACAATGGATTTCATGACCTCGACACCCACTTCATCGTCAAAGAGCCGAATTGTCAACGCGGGCAAGGTTGCTGCCGTCATAGCTGCAGCCGGCGCCACCATCGCCGCGTGTGGTGACGATGGCGGCGGCAGTTCGGACGCCACCACCACAACAGCAGCAGCAGTGGAGAGTACCGCAACGGTCGAATCCGGTGCGGTACAAAATGACTCGGCATCCTCGCCCTATCAGGACGGGGAATACACGGCGACCGGCCACTACACGTCCCCGGGTGGGCACCAGCAGCTCGGCGTCACGGTCACCCTGTCGAACTCGGTGATCACCGCGCTCACACTGGACACCAGTCAGACCACGGGCACGGCTGCGGAGTTCCAGGGGAAGTTCAAAAGCGGAATCGATCCACTGGTCGTCGGTAAGAATATCGACGAGCTCGACGTGAGCAAGGTGTCGGGATCATCGCTGACCTCAGGTGGTTTCAACGACGCGATCGATCAGATCAAGTCCGAGGCCCAGGCCTGAATCCATGACACAGTGAATGACCCGACCACCTGGGAGTTCAACGCACTCGGCACCTCGTGGGGAGTTGCTCTCGGGCGATCGGTTCCTGACGACCTGAAGTCGGCGATCACCGCCGAGCTCGATCGGATCGATCTGATGTGGTCGAGGTTCCGCGACGATTCGACGGTGGCCGAGATGGCCACCACCACCGGCCGCTTCCCGATCCCGTCGTCGGATCAGCCTGTGATCGACCTGCACCGCACGTTGTACGAGGTGACGGGCGGGATGGTGACGCCGATGGTCGGACAGACCCTCGATGACGCCGGATACGACTCCACCTACTCCCTGCGGCCGGCGGAAGTGATTGCCGCGGTACCTCTGTGGGACGACGTTCTCGCCGGCTGGCAGGGCGAACTCGACGTCGTGCGTCCGGTGCTGATCGACATCGGCGCCACCGGAAAAGGCTTCGCGGTCGACCGGGTTGCGCAATTGGTCCGGGAGCACGGATTCGACGAATTCCTGGTCGACGGCAGCGGCGACATCCGGTCCGGTGATCACCCTCACCGAATCGGGTTGGAGCATCCCACCGATCCGACCAAGGCGATCGGCACGGTGGTGATCGAGAACAACGCGATCTGCGCTTCGGCGGGCAACCGGCGCGCCTGGGCGGATTGGCATCACATCGTGGATCCGCGATCCGGTGGTCCCACCCGGGAAGTCCTGGCCACCTGGGCGATCGCCGAAGACACGATGACAGCTGACGGACTCGCGACGGCACTGTTTTTCACATCTCCCCAAAAGCTGTTGAGCCACTTTGATTTCGACTATGTGGTGGTGCGGGCAAACGGCACTGTCGAACATTCACACGCGCGAGAACTGGAGTTGTTCCTATGAGGTTCGTCAGGCTGATCGATCGCCTCTCGATGTATCGGTTTGTGTTGCTCGCCTTGGTGGTGCTGGCCGTCTACGCACTGGGGGTCGCGGCGTTCGATTCCGAATTCGCCTATACGGCAAGTCAATTGCTCGGATCGCTGGCGATTCTCGTGGTGACCTGCGGGGTCGTGACCTACGCCTGCGCGGCCGTCGTCCGGGTTCCGCCGGGTAGCGAATCATGGCTGATCACCGCGTTGATCCTGTTCTTCATCTTCCCGGGACTCACCGATGCCGACACCGGGTGGGGACTCGTGCTGGCGGGTGCCATCGCAAGCGCCTCGAAGTACGTGATCGCATTCCGCCGTCGTCACATCGTGAACCCGGCTGTCGCGGCAGCGGTGATCTGTTATCTGTTCGCGTACTTCGACGTCGGACCGTTCTTGTTCGGATTCTGGTGGGTCGCCGCCGAACAACTGATGATCCCGATGATCGTGATCGGGCTCGCGGTGGTCTGGAAGTTGCGCGAATGGTGGTTGGTGGGAACATTTCTCGTCGTCTCCCTGGTGACGGCCATCTATGTGGCACTCGACGTCGACACCCCGGTCGGCGACGCGCTCGAACTCGCCATCAAGTCGAGTCCGCTGCTGTTCGCGGGCGCGATCATGCTCACCGAACCGCTCACGTCTCCGTCGACGCGCGTGCAGTCGGTCATCTATGCGGCGCTCGTCGGATTCCTCATGTACTGGGGTGAGTCGTTCGAGATCACCGACAAATACACGCTTGAATTCACACCGGAGATCGCATTGCTGGCGGGCAATCTGTTCGCCTACATCGTTGCGCGCAGATGGCGCCGCACGGTGCTCACCGTTGACTCCGTGCAGCCGATCGGCACGGACACCTACGAGGTGATCGCCTCGCCCGGGCTGCGATTCCGGCCCGGACAGTGGGCACAGATCTCTGCGCCCAGATGGAATCCGACGCCCGAGAAGCAGGGCACGCGACGGGTGTTGTCGCTGGCCGGAGCGCCCGGCGAATCGACGCGTTTCGGTTTCACCGCGGCCGGGGACATCTCGGCATTCAAGAAGCGGCTCATCGAGGGCAATGTGGCGGGCTCGAAGCTGTATGTCGACGAGGTCGGTGGCAACTTCACACTCCCGCGCAAACTGACGGCGCCGACGGTCCTGATTGCCGGTGGCATCGGCATCACGCCGTTCCGATCGATGCTTGCCGACCTGCTGGAACGGGGTGCGGACCTGTCGAAGGTGTCGTTGATCTATGCGGCCAACGGTGATGATCGGCTGGTGTACGCCGATGTACTCGATGCCGTCCGTGCCGCCGGCGCCACCGTGCTGACGGTGACCGGTGGCCTGGTGGGTGCCGGCGATATCGCTGCGGTAGCGCGTCCGGGGTCGCACTACTATCTGTCCGGCCCGCCGGCCATGCTCGACGCCATCAAACCGATGTTGCTGGGTGCCGAACCCGGATTGCGGTGGCAGCCCTGGCGCCTGCACACCGATCGATTCATCGGCTACTGACGGGCGAGTCCGAGTGGGCGGGAACTTTCTGCCGTCGCCGGTGCTCCTATCTTCGACCGCCGCACAACGCGGCACCACCGAAGACCACGCACCCGACACGAATAGGACTCACCCTCATGGCGATCGAACAGTACGACACCGACTACGACGGTTACTACGACACGGTGGTCGCCGCCTGATTCGGCGAACCCCACAAACTTCCCGACCGCGGCACTGCCGTACCCGAGACCGGGCCACCTGAACACAGGTGGCCCGGTTTTGGTATGTCAGTCGCGGGAGACCAGGGCCCGGAGGAAGAACTTCAGGTTCTCGGGACGTTCTGCCAGCCGGCGCATGAAATAGCCGTACCACTGCGAACCGAACGGAACGTAGACCCGGATCTGCCGACCGGCCCGGGCCAGTCTGAGCTGTTCGGAATCACGGATGCCGTAGAGCATCTGGTGCTCCCAGTCGTCGGCGCGTCGGCCGGCGGCGGTGGCCATCGCCTCGGCGGCAGCCACCATCACCGGATCGTGGCTGGCGACCATCGGGTAGCCGTCGCCGGCCATCAACACCTGCAGGCAGCGCACATAGGCGGCGTCGACGTCCGGCTTGTCCTGGAAAGCCACTGCCGGTGGTTCGGCATATGCGCCCTTGCACAGCCGGATCCGTGATCGGGGTCCGGCAAAAGCGTGGCAGTCGTCCTCGGTGCGGTGCAGATAGGACTGCAGCACGGTCCCGAGGTCGGGGAAGTCGGACTGCAGCTCGCGGACGATCCGCAAGGTCGAGTCGGTGGTGGTGTGATCCTCGGCGTCGATCGTCACCCACACGCCTGCCCGGGTGGCCGCGGAGGCAATGCGGTGTGCATTCTCCAGTGCGATCTTCTCTCCGTGCCGGGGGAGTGCACGACCGAGTGCGGACAGCTTCAGCGACACCTCCATCGGATGACCGGGCGGGGTCGGGTTCGGGCCCCCGGCGTGATCGGCGAGCATCCCGATCAGTCGCAGGTAGGCCTGGACGGTCCTTTCGGCCTGGGTTTCGTCGGTGGTGTCCTCGCCGAGGTGGTCGATGGAGATCATCCGCCCGGATTCGAGCAGCGATCCGCAGACATCCATGACATCGTCATGGGTTTCACCGGGGACGAAGCGCTGCACAACATTCCGTGTCACGGGCAGCCGCCCGCTGAGGCGCTTGATCCGGTCGCTCCGGCCGGCCGCGGTGATGATGCTGCGCGTTGCGGCAGCGGTGGTCGGCTTCACGGTCGGCCCTCTTCGGGATCGGCGGCCATATGCGGATATCCGGCAGCTGTTGCGGGAGTGAATGTCTCCTTGATGGTCCGGGTCGAGGTCCAGCGCATCAGATTCTGCTTCGACCCCGCCTTGTCGTTGGTGCCCGATGCCCGTCCACCACCGAAAGGCTGCTGTCCGACCACCGCCCCGGTGGGTTTGTCGTTGATGTAGAAGTTTCCGGCCGCGTTCCGGAGCCCTGAGAGCGCGGAACCGACCGCGGACCGGTCATCGGCGATGACAGCTCCGGTGAGCGCGTAGCGGGCCGTCGAATCGACCTGCTGCAGAATCGAATCGAAGTTGTCGTCCGGATAGACGTGGACCGAGAGGATCGGGCCGAAATACTCCGTGGAGAAAGCCTCGTCGGTGGGATCGTCGCCGAGGAGCACCGTCGGCCGTACGAAGTAGCCCTCGGAGTCGTCGTGATCCCCGCCGGCGGCGATGGTCAGGGAGGGAACGGATTTGGCCCGCTCGATGGCGGCCGACGATTTGTCGAAGGCGCGCTGGTCGATCACCGCGGCGCCGAAATTGGACAGGTCCCGGACGTCACCGTAGGTCAGGCTGTTCGCCTCGGCGAGGAAGTCGTCGCCCATGGTGTCCCACACCGAACGCGGGATGTAGGCACGCGATGCGGCCGAACACTTCTGGCCCTGATATTCGAAGGCTCCGCGGATCAGTGCGGTTCGCAGCACCTCCGGATCTGCCGAACTATGCGCCAGCACAAAGTCTTTGCCGCCGGTTTCGCCGACCAGTCGCGGATAGCTGCGATAGCGGTCGATGTTCGTTCCGACTTCACGCCACAGATGCTGAAAGGTGTTGGTCGAACCGGTGAAATGGATACCGGCCAGATTCGGATCGCTCAGCGCCACATCGCTGACCGCGATACCGTCTCCGGCAACCAGATTGATCACGCCGGGTGGCAATCCCGCCGCCTCCAGGAGCTTCATCGTGAGATATGCCGAATAGGTCTGTGTCGGTGAGGGTTTCCAGACCACGGTGTTACCCATCAACATCGGGGCGGTGGGCAGGTTGGCGGCGATCGCCGTGAAGTTGAACGGGGTGATCGCGTAGACAAAGCCTTCGAGTGGGCGGTGGTCGAGTCGGTTCCACACCCCGGCACCGGAGACGGGTTGTTCGGCGAGTATCTCCCGCGCGAATCCGACGTTGAAGCGCCAGAAGTCGACGAGTTCGCAGGGCGCGTCGATCTCGGCCTGCTGCACCGTCTTCGACTGTCCGAGCATCGTGGCCGCGGCGATCGTTTCGCGCCAGGATCCGGCCAACAGGTCTGCGGCCCGCAGCAGGATCGCGGCCCGGGAATCGAAGTCGGTTGCATTCCACGCCGGCGCAGCCGCCAGTGCGGCGTCGACCGCTGCGCGGGCGTCGTCGTGGGTGGCATTGGTGAACGTGCCGAGCACCTCGTGATGGGCATGAGGCTGAACCACGGGGGTCGGTGTTCCGGTGCCGGTGACGTGGGCACCGTTGATCACATGGGGTAGGTCGATCGGGCCGTCGGCGGTGAGGCTGCCCAACTCGGCGATGATCCGGCGGCGTTCCGGAGATCCCGGGGCGTAGGTGTGCACGGGTTCGTTGTGCGCGCGTGGCGGCGTGGTGATGGCGTCCATCTACCCATCACAGCCCGGCAGCGACCACGAAACGATAGCCGATAGGCCAAAGCATGTGCGTATCCTTGGTTCAGTTGAACAAAGGGGATCGGATGTCGGAACCCGGAACACCGGCATCGAGCACACTCGGGCGATTGCTCCTGGCGTTGGACGGCACGCTGGTCACACTCGTCGAGGCGCCCGAGGGCCTGGATCGACCCGTGTCGTCGATGGCGCTGCTCGACGACGACGACCTGAGACTCGGTGTGGGCCGGGCCGCGAGAGGTGCGGACCTGGCGCTGCTGGTCGGCGTGGGTGCAGATTCGGTGATCGCGTGGTTGGCAACGCTGGGTATCCGGACACCCGTCGCGATTCTGGTGAAGTCGCCGACGACGACGATGGTGCGCCGGGCGGCGGCCGCCGGTGTCGCGGTGGTTGCCGTTGACCCCCATGCGCGCTGGGAGCGTATCTACAACCTGATCGGACGAGTTCTGGAGCAGGCCCGCGCGGGGAGCGCGGAGTCGATGGCCACTGGCACCGCGGGAGATCTGTTCGCACTGGCCCAGGCGGTCGCGGACCGGACCGGTGGACTGGTGAGCATCGAAGACGCCGACTCGCATGTCCTGGCCTACAGCACCTCTGACGAGCACGCCGACGAACTCCGCCGGCTGTCGATTCTCGGACGTGAGGGTCCGCCGGAGATGCTCGACTGGCTGCGGCAGTGGGGCGTTTTCGGTGCCCTGCGGGCCACGACGGACGTGGTGTCGGTGGCTCAGCGCGATGACCTCGGTCTGCGCCCACGGCTGGCCGTCGGTATCCGGGAACCCGGCGGTCAGGCATATCTCGGGACCCTGTGGTTGCAGCAGACCGACGCTGCCCCGGCTCCGGATTCGGCGGAGGTGATCACCGGCGCAGCCGCCGTCGCCGCCCGCATCATCGCGCAATCGGTGTCGATGCCGTCCGTACACGGCGAGCAGGTTCAGCGGCTTCTCGGATTTCGGGGGGACGGCATCGACGTCACCTATCTTGCTCAGGCACTGAACATTCCGGCCGACGGCCCGGTGGTTGTCGTCGGGCTGGGGCCACGAGAACGAAACGGGACCACCGATCGCCGCGACGAACCAGGGGAGCAGAGCCTGCCGGCACTCACACTGCACGCCAGCGCCTTTCGGCCCGACTCGGTGACCGCCGCGGTCGGCGGCCGGGTCTACGTGCTGTTCCCCCGGACCGGCGGCGGGCCGGCGACGGTGCAGTGGGCACGCGCCACCGTGGCGGCCGCGGAACGAAGATTCGGCGTCCGGATCCGGGCCGTGATCGCCGAGGGTTCCGGGGTGATCGATGCGGCGCGGTTGCGTGGCGAGGTCGACCGGGTGATCGGTGCCGCGCTCCATGAGGGTGCACTGATCGACCAGGTGACCACGGTCGAGCAGTCACGGACGCCGGTGCTCCTCGGCGAGATCGTCGGATTGCTTGCCGCCAACGCCGACCTGGTCGATCCGCGGGTGGCCGAGCTCCGGGTTTACGACACCGCGCACGGGACGGAATTGGTGCCGAGTGTGCGGGCGTACCTCGATGCGTTCGGTGATGTCCGGGCGGCTGCCACCGATCTACACATCCATCCGAACACGCTCCGGTACCGGCTGCGACGGGCCCACGAACTGACCGGGCTGGATCTGGGCGATCAGGCCACTCGCCTGGTTGTGGCCCTCGCACTTCGTATTTGACGGTAGCGGCAGCAGCTGCAGATACGACAGAGTCCTCGAGCTTTCGCTCGAGGGCTCTTGTCAGACGTCAGATCGGACCGAGATCAGGGGGTCTTCGCGAATTGCACGGTGTCGTCATTGGATGCGTCGCCGCCGGGACGACGTCGGAGCAGCAGGATCACACCTCCGATGAGGAGCAGAACACCGACTACGCCGAGGATCGCCGGAACGATCACACCACCGATCCGGAGCTGATCGACGTAACCGGAAGCCTTGTCGGACTGATGGTCGACAGTGGTGTCATTCCACTCCATGGTGGCCGCGAAGGCGTCCATCCGGAACTCCCGGATCGGTGCGGCCAGATCAGGATCTTCCCAGCCCGGGGACTTGAAGTACTGATGCTGCTCTTCCAGACCCTTGAGGATCGTGCCGGTCTCCGGTTCCACCCAGACGTGGCGGGTGGCTTTTGCAAAACGGTCCATCACGACGGGCTCGTTGGCCGGGACGCCTTTGATACCCCACCAGCTGGCCGGCTTCTCGAGCGAGGTGCCGAGTGCCGGCTGCCCGTTCGGCGTCGGCAGCGTCACCTGATCGACCTCGGGAACGTCGCTGACGAAGTGGTAGGCGGTGAGGCCGTTGATCTTTTCTTCCTCAACGAACTTCGCGGGCACGTCCTGCCGGGTGTTGGCGTCGTAGTACAGCTGATCGGTCTTCTTCACGTCGAAGCCGAACTTGTACTGGTATCCCTTGCGAGGTGCTTCGACGAAGTTGTCGGTGCCGTCGATGGTCACCGTGCCTTCCGGTGCCTCGAGGGTGTGGATGCGCGCGATGTTGCCGTTCGGCTTGCTCGTTTCGCGATCCACGGACACGACATCGACGTTCGAGGTGAGAACGGCGTCTTTACAGGTGCGCTTGGCATTGACCGGTTCTGCAGTGGGCTCGGTCGTCTTGTCGCCGTCGCGGAGCAGGTCGATCATCACCGTCTGTCCGGACTGCAGCGTTGCCTGATCGGAGTCCGACGGATTGATGATGATGCTGCGACGCTGCTGTGTCAGATGGGCGTCGAGGACCTCAGCCCTCGGTTCATTGATCGAACAGCGATTGAAAACGCGTGCCGGGGTGTTGTTGTCATCAGTCAGACCTGCCGGAACCGACGTCGACACCGAGGTGATATCCAAGTCCAGCGGGACCACTTTGAGCTTGGGAACCAGCCACAACGGGACTGCAATTGCAGCGGTCAGCAGGGCGATCCCGAAGAAGATCAACGCCGGTGCCAAAAACTTTTTGATGTCATACCCCTCTCGAACGGCGACAAGCGAGTTCAAGTATTGCAGTACGCACCCCGAAAGTTGCCGATGGCCGCGGATTTCCGCAGATCGCGCGTCCGGCACCGCACGAACAGGGCTTCTTCCATGCCCATACCCGGGTACCGTCGTCACGCAGGTAGAGTCTTCACCCGAAGCGCCTTAGTAGCTCAGGGGATAGAGCAACCCTCTCCTAAAGGGTAGGTCGCAGGTTCGAATCCTGCCTAGGGCACCACAGGTACCGAAGTATCGTCATCGCGTATGAGCCGAACCATCTTGCCGAAGGAACCACTCGTCGAAGCGTTGTCGGCAGTGTGGGCAGCTGTCGAAACCCTGGCCGCATCGATCACCGACGAACAGTGGCGCAGCGCATCGATTCTCCCCGGATGGTCGGTGGGCGACGTCGTGGCCCATGTCATGACCACCGAGCGCATGCTGCTCGGTGACCCGCTGCCCGAGGTTGCGGCCGACGTCGATGCGTTCGACCACGTCTGCAACGACATCGGCGTGATGAACGAGCGTTGGCTCGAGTTCTACCGCACGCAGGATCGTGCGACGGTGCTCGCCGATTATCGTGACGTCATCGCGCGCCGCACGGCATCACTGGCGGCGATGACCCAGGAGGAGTGGGACGCAGACTCGTTCACACCGGCCGGCCCCGACACCTACGGCAGGTTCATGCGGATCCGGGTCTTCGACTGCTGGATGCACCAATTGGACCTCTGCGACACGCTCGGTGTGGAGATGACCACCGACCGGATCCCCATCGTCGCGGCGATGTACGAGATCTTCGAGAGCATGCCGTACGTGGTGGGGAAGAAGGCCGGAGCCCCGGACGGCAGCCGAGTCCGGTTCGTCGTCGAAGGTCCGGTTCCGCGGACATTGAACATCGCAGTCGACGGGCGCGCGGGAATTGTTCGCGAGCTCGACCGAGATCCAGATCTGACTCTGACATTCGATTACACTGAGTTCGCCCGTCTGGCCGGCGGTCGCGCCACCGGTTCCCAAGGGGCCGTGGGCATCTCCGGTGACCGGGTGCTGGGCGAGAAGGTCCTGGCCAACCTGGCCTTCGTGATGTGATCGGTTTCGGCAATCCTGGGCAGGTCAAGATGCGACGACTGTTGGCGGTGGTGCTCCCACTACTGGTGTGCGTGATCATGATTCCGGCGGCACCGGCCTCGGCGCAGGATCAGGGCCTGGGACCGGATTTCCTCTGGGGCGTCGGCTCCGCGGGCTTCCAGTCGGAGGGTTCCTCGCCGGACAGCAATTGGCGGCGGTACTCGAACAGTGACCGGGTCGACGACCCGGTGGGCACATCGGTCGACTTCCGGAACCGCTACGTCGAGGACATCAACAACGCCCGCGACATGGGCGTCAAGGTGTACCGGATCAGCGTGGAATGGGCCAGGATCCAGCCGGCGCCGGGCGTCTGGGACCAGCGTGAGCTCGAATACTACGACCGGGTGGTGCACCACATCCTGCTGGCGGGGATGCGTCCGATGATCACCCTGGATCACTGGGTGTATCCGGGCTGGGTCGCCGATCGCGGTGGCTGGAACAACCCCGACATGGCCGAGAGTTGGCTGATCAACGCGCGCAAGGTGGTTGACCGCTACGCCCGGTTCGATCCCATCTGGGTCACCGTCAACGAACCGATCGTCTACACCTATCTCAAGGAATTGGCGTTCGGTGGTGTCGCCGCCCCCAACGTTCCGTTGATGCTCGATCAGCTGGTGCGGGTGCATCGCAGCATCTACGACCACATCCATGCGCGTCAGCCGGGAGCCTGGGTGACGTCGAACTCGGCCTACCTGCCGACCGTCCAGCCGGCTCTCGATGCGATGTTCCTCGACCGGATCGCGGACAAGCAGGACTTCGTGGGCATCGATTACTACTACTCGGTGTCGGCAACGGATCTGAACACGTACAACGCTGCGACCGAAGAGTTTTGGAAGGCGACGTCGGCGGCCGACGGCCTCTATTACGCACTGCGCTATTACTCGCGGAAGTTCCCGGGCAAGCCGCTGTACATCGTCGAGAACGGGATGCCGACCGAGAACGGGAATCCTCGGCCCGACGGATATCAGCGGGAAGATCAGCTGCGCGATGCGGCGTACTGGCTCACTCGTGCGCGCGCCGACGGGATGAATGTCGTCGGCTACAACTACTGGTCCATCACCGACAACTACGAGTGGGGAAGCTACACACCCCGTTTTGGTCTCTATCGGGTGGACGTCATGACCGATCCGACGCTGACCCGTCAGGCCACACCGGCCGTCGCCGCCTACCGCGAGATCATTGCCGACGCAGGCGTTCCGGCGGGCTATCGGCCGACCCGTCCGGCGCAGTTCTGCTCTCTTGTGGATGCTCCAACGAGCTGCAGTCAGCCGGTACGGTGAACGGCTTCGAACCGAACCCGGTATCCGCTGCTCCGGTCAGGTTCTCCGCCGCCGAGCGCTCGGCTTCGGCGGACCCGAACATCGCAACGGCCACCGCGCCGAGCACGGCAAACGTGAAACCGGCCAGAGCCATCCACTGCATACCGGGCACCGTCGAGTCACCGAGCCACAGCACCCCGACGACCCCGGGTACCGCTGTTTCTCCGACAACAAGTGCCGCCGTCGACCCGTTCACCTCGCCCAGTTGCAGGGCCACGGTGTGCAGATAGAACCCCGCTGCTCCGGCGATCGCGATCACCCACGCGGCCGGATCGGCCAGCATGGTCGGCAGTGACAGCGGATCGATGCCGTCGAGAATCCGGACGCCGATCGCAACCGCCCCGAACAGCAGGCCCGCGGCGGCACCGGCGGTCACCGACCCCGCGCGGCCGATCCGGCGAACCGTGAACAGCGATCCGGCGACCAGCACCACGGTCACCGCCAGCAACGCCCAGTGCAGCGATTTCGGAGTCGTGTACGCGGTGTGCGGCTGCGACGCGGAACCCAGGAGCAACAGCGCCACCAGTACCGTGCCCATCGCGATGTAGTCGCGGGGGTGCAGTCTGATGCCCAGGAGCCGGATGCCGAGAAGCGCCGTGATGATGAGGTTGCCGGCAACGATCGTCTGCGACAGGAACAGCGGCAGCATTCGGGCCGCACCGGCTCCGGCGACGAACCCGAGGACGTCGAATATCGCACCCACGACAAAGACCCCGGTCATCGCGGTCGCGGCGGTTGACCGCCAGGACGGTGAACCGGCCGCGGTGGCCATCCGCTCATCGTCGGGATGGGCGCGGGCCACCTGCCGGGCGCCGAGCGCCTGCATCACCGACGACAGGCCGTAGCCCACTGCCGCGATGATTGCCAAGCTCACGCCGACCAACATGTCCAACACCCTTCTACCGCACTTGGTGTGTGCAACGCATCTAGGATGCTCAGGTATTTCCCAGGATCGCCACTCATTTTTCGGGGACCGACATTTCGTGGTCGATGAGAGCGGGTGATCGGCGGCTGGGGCTGGTGCGGTCCGTGGCATCGGGGGTCTTAGTGTTGAGCGATGAGTCACATCGCGTTGGTCACCGGCGCATCGAGTGGAATAGGCGCCGAAGTCGCCCGGCAATTGGTTGCCCGCGGGCTGACGGTACTGGGTACGAGCCGGCGGCCCGACGCCATTGCCAACCCGATTCCCGGCGTCACCTACCTCGAACTCGATCAGAATGACCCGGCCAGTATCGCTCGCTGCGCCGAGCACGCCGGAGCGATCGACATCCTGATCAACAATGCCGGCGAATCGCAGATGGGTCCGCTCGAGGACACTCCGATGGACGCCATCGAGAAGTTGTTCGCCACCAATGTCTTCGGCCCGATCGCCCTCACGAAGGCCGTGCTTCCCGGGATGCGGGAACGTCGGCACGGCACCGTCGTGATGGTCGGTTCGATGCTGTCGAGTTTCCCGCTGGCCTTCCGCTCGTCCTATGGCGCCACCAAGTCGGCGCTCAAGGCGTTCGCCGACGGCAGTCGCCGCGAGCTGGCGCCGTTCGGAATCGCGATCTGCACCGTGGAGCCGGGCACCATCGCGACCGGCATCGGAGACCGGCGGAGCTATTTCCTGGCCGACAACTCGCCCTACCGCGGCGACTACGACACGGTGGCCGCCGCCACCCGCCGCAACGAGGACGCGGGTCTGGCCGTCGCGCCGATGGCCGAGGTGATCGTCGAAGCGGCACTGGCGAAGGACCCGAAGCCGCTGTACGCCAAGGGCAACAAGGCCCCGATCGTCTTCGCCCTGCGCCGGCTCCTGCCGCGCCGCACGATCGGTGACATCACCGGTCGATTCCACGGACTCTCGAAAGCCAGGCCCTGACCATGCGCAAACTACTCGTCATCGGCATCGGACCGGGTGACCCACGCCAGATCACCATCGAGGCCATCGATGCGATGAAATCCGTCGACGCGTTCTTTGTCCTCGACAAGGCACCCGAGCGGGGCGCAGCGGTCAAGCAGTCCCTGGTGGGCCTGCGCAAGGAGATCTGCGACCGCTACCTCGACACCGACTACCGGTTCGTCGAAGTCCCGGATCCGCCCCGCGACCGCACGCCCGACGACTACGCCGCCGAGGTCCGTCGCTGGCACGACGCCCGGGCCGACCTGATCGAGCAGGCACTCGCCACCGAGCTGTCCGACGACGGCGTCGGGGGAATCCTGGTGTGGGGCGACCCGGCGCTGTACGACAGCACGCTCCGCATCATCGACACCATCGTCGCCCGCGGTCACCTCGAGCTGGAACACAGCGTGATCCCCGGCATCACGAGCTTTGCGTCGCTGACCGCCGCACATAAGATCCTGCTCAACCGCATCGGCGAACCCATCCACATCACCACCGGACGCCGGCTGGCCGACACCCCGAAAAGGGCCGCCGCGAATCAGGTCGTGATGCTCGATGCCGATTGCACCTTCCTGCAGACGGCATCGCCAGACGATCACATCTGGTGGGGCGCTTACCTCGGCACGCCCGACCAGCTGCTCATCGCCGGCACCGTCGGTGAGGTCGGTGAGCAGATCCGCGAGACCCGTAACGCGGCCCGCGAACGCCACGGCTGGATCATGGACATCTACCTGCTCAGATCCTGGCCCCCGCCCCGCTAGGCCCACCTCGCTAACCCGATGATGTGGCCTTTTGGCGAACAAAAGCCCAGGTGGGCACCGCCAAAAGGCCACATCATCGGGTGGTGGGGGCGTGGGGCTACGCGATCTCGGCGAGTGCGGAAAGGATCGGGTCGCGGAGTTCGGAGCGGCAGATCACGAAGTCGGGCATGAACGGGCTGCGCCGGTTGTATTCGAGATCGGATCCGTCGATGCGGCTGCAGTGGAGTCCGGCAGCCTGGGCCACACCGACCGGTGCGCAGTTGTCCCATTCGTACTGTCCACCGGCATGGACGTAGGCATCGGCGTCACCGCGGACGACGGCCATGGCCTTGGCGCCCGCAGAACCGATCGGGACCATGTCGAGGCCGAGTCGCTGTGAGACGTGGCCCGATTCGTAGGAGGCCCAACCGCGGGATGCGACCATCCGGCCGGTCAGTTCGCCGCCGACCGCTGGCACGGTGTCGGTGGTGTAGATCTCTCCGATGGCCGGTAGCGAGACCGCACAATCGGCAGGCCGGCCGCCGATCGTCAGGGCGATATGGACCGCCCAGTCGTTGCGTCCGGCAGCGAATTCGCGGGTGCCGTCGAGCGGGTCGATGATCCAGACCCGGTCGGAGGTCAGCCGGCGACCGTTGTCGGTGGCCTCTTCCGAGAGCACCGCATCGGTCGGACGATGCTGGGCCAAGACTGCACCGATCCACGCCTGAGCCATCGCATCGCCGACGTCGCCGAGCAGATATCCGCTGAGCAAATGCTGATACCGGATGTCCACCAAGATTTTCCCGGCGCCTTCGGCCAACATTCTGGCCAACTCGGCATCGGTCACCGAACCACTGGAGCGCATCTGGTTACTAGAACATACTGGGCTCATGCCTGAGTTACCTGAGGTGCAGGCCATCGCCGATTTTGTTGACGGCCGGGCTGCCGGACTCCCCATCCGACGTGTCGACGTGGCGTCTCTGGCGGTGCTCAAAACCGCCGATCCGCCATATACCGCGCTGGCCGGGCGCACCATCGAATCGGTGACCAGGATCGGGAAATACCTGGTCATGACCACCGCGGGTGACGACCCTGGCCCGATCCACCTGATCATCCACCTCTCGCGGGCCGGATGGTTGCGCTGGTCGGACAATCTGTCACCCGCCCCGCCGCGCCCCGGCGGTAAAGGTCCGATCGCGTTGCGTGTCCATTGCGGACTGCCCGGTGAGGGATTCGACGTCACCGAGGCCGGAACCCAGAAACGGCTCGCCGTGTGGATCGTTCGCGACCCGTCCGAGGTGGAACGGATCAAGACGCTGGGCCCGGATGTGTTGTCGCTGAGCCGAGACGAACTGGCCGAATTGCTGAAAACGTCGGGGTCCCGGATCAAGACGGTGCTCACCGATCAGCGGATCCTGTCCGGGGTGGGCAACGCCTACAGCGACGAGATCCTGCACACCGCCAAACTGTCGCCCTTTGCGACGTCGAAGACGATGACGCACGAGCAGGTCGATGCCCTGTACTCGGCGATCGGTGAGGTCCTGCGCGATGCCATCGGGCGGCTCGAGGGCCAGCAGGTGGCGCGGCTGAAGGGGGAGAAGCGATCTGGGTTGCGTGTTCATGCCCGCACCGGACTGCCGTGCCCGGTCTGTGGTGACACCGTCCGTGAGGTTTCGTTCACCGACCGGTCCTTCCAGTACTGCCCGAACTGCCAGACCGGTGGCAAGGTCCTGGCCGACCGACGGATGTCGAGATTGCTCAAGTGACCCAGGATCCGCTTCCGGCGGGCTTGCAGCTCAACCAGATCCAGTTCATGGCCACCCACAACTCGTCGCATCAGCTGATGACACCCGACGAGCGATTCGGGTGGCTGATGGGTTCGAACCTGGATTCGTACCGCTACGAACATCTTCCGCTCGACCGGCAGCTGACCGACCAGCACGTGCGTGGGATCGAGCTCGACGTCTATCCCGATCCCGAGGGCGGTCGGTACGCCTGGCCGCTGGCGCGCAGGTGGCGCGGCCGCGGACCCCGGCCCGAACCACTCTGGGGCCGACCCGGATTCAAGGTGATGCATGCACCGGACGCCGACTACCGAACCAGTTGTCCGACGTTGACGGGTGCGCTGCAGACCGTGAAACGCTGGTCGAGGGAGCATCCCGGCCATGTGCCGGTGGTGATCCAACTCGAACTGAAGGCGTCGTGGCCCTGGGCTCTGGTGCTGCGGGGTGCCCGGGTACCGCGATGGTCGCCGGCGGTGCTCGATGCCCTCGACGCCGAGATCCGGTCGGTGTTCGACGACGAGTCGGCCTTGCTGACACCGGACCGGATCCGGGGCAGTGCACCGACCCTGGAGCAGGCGGTGCTCGGTCCGGGCTGGCCGCAGGTGGACGACGTCCGCGGCACGGTGCTGTTCTTCCTCGACTACGGCGACCAGGATTACATCCGCGACAATTACCGCGCCGGCCGGCCGAGCCTGGAAGGTCGGGTGGCATTCACGACTCCACCTCCCGGACAACCGGATTCGGCCTTCATCATGCACAACGATCCCCGCGGTCAGGGTTTCCTCCGGATTCGTGAGCTGGTGAACCGGGGGTACCTGGTCCGGACCCGCTCCGATGATCCGGTGTCGACGGCGAAGGCGGACGAACATCGTCGACCGAGGATGGCGCTGGCCTCGGGTGCCCACATGATCAGCACTGACTTCCCGGTTCCGGGCCTGGCGTTTCGGTGGGGCGACGGCGCATTCGTGTCCTGTTTGCCCGGCGGGTCGGCCGTCCGGGCGAATCCGGTGACCGCTGCAGGTGGCGCGAGAGGGTAGGTTCCAGCCATGAGTCGCAACAAGATCTTGATCACCGGCGCCAGCTCGGGTCTGGGCGAGGGTATGGCCAAAACCTATGCGGCACAAGGACGTGCGCTGGCGCTGTGTGCCCGGCGGATCGAGCGGCTCGACGAGCTGAAGGCAGAGCTCGGCGCACAGGCATCGCAGATCGCCACCGCAGCGCTCGATGTGACCGACGTCGACACCGTGCCGGTCGTATTCGGTGCGCTCCGTGACGAACTCGGCGGGCTCGACCGGGTGATCGTCAACGCCGGGCTGGGCAAGGGCGCGCCGATCGGGACCGGGAAGGCACACGCCAATCTCGACACGGTGCGGACCAATCTGGTCGGCGCGCTGGCCCAGGTCGAGGCGGCGATGGAGATCTTCCGGGCCCAGAACTCCGGACATCTGGTGCTGATCAGCTCGATGAGCGCGGTGCGTGGGCTCCCGAAGGCCCAGGCCGCGTATTCGGCGTCCAAAGCCGGGCTGTCAGCGTTGGGCGAGGGTCTGCAGGCGGAATTGGCCGGTTCGCCCATCAAGGTCAGCGTGATCCTGCCCGGCTACATCTCCACCGACATCAATGCCGGTGTGAAGACGAAGATGATGACCGAACGCGACGCCGGCGTGGCAGCTCTGATCGCCGCGATCGAATCCGAACGCAACCGGGTGGTGGTGCCGCGCTGGCCCTGGACCGCGATCGACCTGGCGCTGCGCCATCTACCGGCATCGATCACGCGCAGGATGGTCTGAAGCTCCGCCTGCGTACGGTCGCCGGGAAGCCGGTGTTCACGGTCAGCGAGCCGTCTTCGGCAGGCATCGAAAAGTCTTGTGGCACCGACCACTCGTACTCGCGAAGCATGCGATGCAAGACCGTGAGAACTTCCATCCGGGCAAAGTTCATACCCATGCACTTGTGAACACCGCCGCCGAACGGCATCCAGGCCATCCGGTGTCTGCCGGCATCGTGTTCAGAGGTTCGGAACCGGTCCGGATCAAAATGGGTGGGGTCGGGCCAGACGTCATCAATGCGATGGTTTGCTCCGACGAGGACCACCACAAACGTGCCCTCCGGAATGTGGAAGCCGCACAGTTCGGTGTCTTTTACGGCTGCGCGCGGCAACACCGGGACCGGTGGCCGTAGCCGGATCGCCTCTTTCATGACCAGCTCCGCCAGTGGCATCGATGTCAGGTCCTCGTAGGTGATCGTCTCCGGCAGTGCCTGCACCTCGGACCGGACACGGTCCTGCCACTCGGCGCTCTTCGCGAGCTCGAACGCAGTGGCGGTGAGCGCGATCGTTGCGGTGTCGTGGGCTGCGAAGATCATGAAGATCATGTGATCGATCACCGCGGCGTCACTCAGACGCTGACCGTCCACCTCGGCGCGGCACAATTCGGACATCAGATCGTTCCCGTCTCCGGACCGCCTCACCGCAACCAGATCGCCGAAGAACACTTCGAGCTGTCGCCGGGACCGCAGGCCACGGCTCCACCGGAGCCCCGGAACGGGGAATCGGATCAGTGCACCGCCCGCTTCGATCAGATCGACACAGGCGCGGTTGATCTCGGCGGCCTCGACGTGGTCGAGCTCCACACCGGCAAACACTTCCAAAGCGATGTCCAACGTGAGGTCCTTGAACACCGTTCGCAGGTCGACGGCCGGGCCAACCGGAAGTGCTCGGATCGACTCGCGGATCCTTGCCTCCAGCGCCCGGTGGTAGGAAGCGAGCCGGTCCGGTGTGAACGCTTGCTGCATGATCCGACGATCCCGGTGGTGCTCTTCGAAGTCCATCAGGAGAACTCCCCGCTGGAAGAATCTGCCCAATGCGAATTCGTAGACCGGCTCCGTCGAAAACGCTTTGTCGCGATTGAGTGTCAGTTCCTCGGCTGCTGCCGGACCCTGTGCCACCACGACATTGCGGCCCAGAGCACTCGTCAGCGCGATGTCGCCGTACCCACGTCGTAGCGACACGGCAAGATCGGCCGGCCGGCGGATAAGTTTCAACGTTGAGATCAGCGGTAGGTGTCGCGGGCCGCGCACGGAACGTAGTCCGGCGTCGGGTGGCGGCGTGGACAAGACTCGGCTCATGGTTTCTCCTTCGTTGAGCGGGTACCCGTGGTTGGTCGACGCGAATCAATTGGTGTTCGATGTAGGCGGGTCCGGGGACTGGCCCAAGTACGCTGGAACCGCGGTGGTCAGCCCGGAGGAGGCTCGGTAGTGCGTGTTCTCGTGGTCGAGGATGACGTTCGCGCGGCCGAGACGGTCCGGCGAATGCTGGTCAGCGACGGCTGGAGTGTTGTCATCGCTCGCGATGGTGCCGAGGGACTGTGGCAGGCCACCGAGCACGACTTCGACGTGATCGTCCTCGACATCATGCTTCCGAAACTCAACGGCTATCAGGTCATCAAGGGGTTGCGGGGCAAACACGTGTGGACTCCGGTCCTCATGCTCTCGGCGAAGGACGGCGAGTACGACCAGGCCGAGGCGCTCGACTACGGAGCCGACGACTACCTGGTCAAACCATTTTCAGTTGTTGTCCTCAAGGCGCGGTTGCGGGCATTGCTGCGTCGCGGCGTCCGCGAGAGACCGGCGGTCCTGTCGGCGGGGTCGCTCACCCTCAACCCATCCGACCACGGTGTGCGTCGCGACGATGCCCCGATCAAGCTGACCCCCCGCGAATACTCGGTTCTCGAGTTCCTGATGCGCAACAAGGGGCGGGTGGTCACCAAAACCGAGATCATGCAGGCGATCTGGGACGAAAATTACGACGGTGACGTCAACATCGTTGAGGTGTACATCCGTTATCTCCGAAAACGGATCGATATCCCGTTCGGCGCCAACTCAATTCAGACGATCCGGGGCGCCGGTTATTGCCTTGCCGAGGACTAGTGGCGCGGGCCGGTCGTCGCGGCGGGCGGGTTCGGTGGACGTCGGCACGGTGGTCTCGGTTTTGATGGTCATGGTGAAGCGGGCACCACCACCGGGGGCGTCGGTGACCGTGATCGACCCGCCGTGAGCGCGCGCGATCTCCATCGCAATCGGCAGCCCGAGCCCCGAACCCACCTGATGGCGGCCACGATCGGGGTCGTGCCGGTAGAACCGGTCGAAGATCTTCTCCCGAACATCCTCCGCGACTCCGGGCCCGTCGTCCATGACCTCGATGGTCGCGGTGGACAGATTCGTGTTCATCTTCAGGGTGATCGTCGACGCCGCGTAGTGGGCGGCGTTGTCCGTGAGATTGCGGATGGCGCGTAGCAATTTGTCCGAATCGCCGATCACCCGGATGGGTCTGACGTCGGCGATGACCTTGGCCAATCCCAGCGAGCGGAGGCGCTGAATCTCGGCACCGACGATGTCGTCGAGGTCAACTTCGTCCACGGTCAGCGGGATCCCGCGTTCGTCGGCGCGGGCGAGCAGCAACAGATCGGCGACCATGCTGTTCATTCGCAGAGCCTCGGGCAACAGAATGGTTCGCACGGTCTCGACGTCGATCGCTGAATCGGTGTCGTCGGCGAGATCGAGGATGCCGACCAGGGTGGTCAGTGGCGACCGCAATTCATGCGAGGCATCCCCGACGAACTCGAGTTGGCTGTTGCGGCTCTGCTCGAGGCGATCGAGCATGGTGTTCATGGTGACCGCCAGTGTGGTCACCTCGTCGTCGGTGGACGGGACCGGGACTCGTCGACTCAAATCGGAGCTTGTGATTGCCGAAACCTGTTTGGTGATGCGGGTGACCGGTGCGAGGGCACGTCCGACAAAGAAGTAGATCGCCGCTCCCGCGATCAGGATCACCACCGGAAATTCGATGGCCAGGATCGCTGCGGTGCCGAGTAGTCCCGACAGATACGCCTGCGTGGAGACAACGGCGATGACGTTGTAGCCGATGCCGTCGTATTGCGCACCGGTGACCTGCCCGCAGTAGGTCCCGGATCGCCCGGCGATCTCGATTTTGTCGACCTGCTGGGTGTTCCACCATCCGGGTGTGACGGACGAGATCGGCTCCTGGGTGGCGCCCGGACTGCTCGCCACCACGACACCGTTGTTGTCGATGATCTGGATGATGTCGATACCGGTTGTGGGGGAGAGCAGTTCCGGATCGACGCTGGGCAGGCCGCCTTGGTCGATCTGATGCGCGATGTCATACGACCGCGTACCGGTGGACTTGTACATCTCGCGATCCTGATACCGATGCAACATGAACAGCATGATCACGGCGCCCACGATCATCGCGATCGCAACAACGCAGGTCGCCACGATCGTGGAGCGCATCCGCACTCCCTGATTCCGGCGGAACATCGCACGGAATCCACACGTTCTGGCCATTTGCCGGCCTCCGAACCGTTGCTGAGGGCTTCTCAAGGATATGTCTGCTGTTCGGTAGATACCAGTGGGTGCTTTCAGCAGGCTTTCAGGCGGGCGAGCGCAGGGTTGGCTACATGACAAATCCCAAGGTTGCGGGGGCAACGGTTGCCGACGTGATCATCCGGCGGCTCAGCGCACTCGGTGTTGACCGGATATTCGGGGTACACGGTGCGAACATTGAAGACCTGTACGCGGCGGCTCTCGCCGGTTCGGGTGTGAAACCTGTTGTGGCAAAGCATGAGTTCTCCGCCGGAACGATGGCCGACGGAGCTGCGCGCATCACCGGGAGACCGGCCGCAGTGATGACGACCTCCGGCGGAGGGGCCATGAATGTGGTTGCGGCACTGGCCGAATCCTACGACAGCAGGGTCCCGGTGCTGGCCCTGATCGGTTCGGCACCCTCTGCATTGGAGGGTCATGGGGGGTTTCAGGACATGCTCGATCCGCCGGACACCATCGACGCCCGGAAAATATTCTCTGCGGTCACCGGGTTGTGCATGAAAATCGATGCACCGCAGCAGATTTATGCCGCACTCGACGCCGCCGAAAGAATGCTCGCGACCAATCGTCCGGTCGCACTGATCATCCCGAAAGACATCCAGACCGCCGCAGTCGCCGACAGAACCAGGCTTCGATGCGTTCGGGACGTCCGTGTGACGTCGATGGCAGAGCTGGAAGAAGTGGCCGCGATGATGTCCGACGCGCGCGGCGCAGTGACGGTCCTGGCGGGTGAGGAAGCATCCCGGCAACAGGTCGGCGCTGACCTGGCCGAGCTGGTCACGGCGGCCGATGGGGTACTCGCCGCGACGCCCGGTGGCCGCGATCTGCTCGGTGCCGGTGTGCCGACGGTGGGCCTGACCGGCGTGATGGGACATCCTTCGGCAGCAACCGCGGTGGCGGCGTCGGCGGTCCTGCTGGTGGTCGGCAGCCGGTTGAGTCTGACCGACCGGGCGGGACTGGACACCAGCGACACCATCGTCATCCACATAGGCGCCGAATCACCGACCATCGACGTCGACACCCACGTCGGGGTCACAGATCTGCGCTGGGCGATTCAGGTGATCACCAAGAACATCGACACAGAGCGCAGCGCGGCGAGGCGCCTGGTGCCCGGTATCGAAGCGTTGCCCACCCCGGCACGTCTGTACCCCGGGGGCGCCGGGTTGCTGACATCGATCCAGGTCATCCAGACCGTCGGTGATCGGATACCCGAGGGCACCAACATCTTTGCCGATGCCGGCAACGTGGGTGCGGCAGCCATCCATCACCTCCCTGTTGGTCGCGACGGACGATTTGTTGTCGCGTTGGGGATGGGCGGCATGGGATATGCCTTCGGCGCGGCGATCGGTGCCGCGCTGGTCACCGGTCAAAGATCGGTGGTACTGGCCGGGGACGGGGCATTTCTCATGCACGGCATGGAGATCCACACCGCCATCGAGCACCGACTGCCGGTGACCGTGGTCCTGTTCAACAACAACGCACACGGCATGTGTGTGACCCGCGAACAGCTCTTCTTCCCGGGGACCCCGAGTGTAAACCGGTTCCGGCCCACCGATTTCGAGGCCGGATTGTCGGCGATGTTCCCCGGACTGACCGTCAGCGGCGCCCGCTCACGGACCGATCTCGTCACCGCCACCGACCACGCATTCTCCGGAGATGGTCCACATTGTCTTGTGGTGCAGACCGATCCGGATGAGCTTCCGCCTTTTGGCCCTTTTCTTTCCGCCCACAGATCAATCGAGGAGAACAGATGACCGTCACCCTGCCCGCGTTGGAAGACCTCGGACATGTTGCCGACGACCTCCCGGGTCTCGTTCGAATAGAGACCCACGATCGGAAGAAGGCGACGCCGATCATCCTCGACATGCTGAGATCGGTGTATCCACACGATCAGGTGTTCGGTGAGTTCTGCCCGGTCCAGGCCTATGTCGACGCACCGCCCCGCGAGCTGTTCAACTGGTTGTCCGACACCAGATCTCTGGAGGAATGGACCTACAGTCTGCGTGGATTCACACCCACCGACGAATCGGGTCTGTGGGTCGCCAAGGATCGCCTCGGCGACAACACCAAGTGCTTCACCCGCACGGTGTCCAACGCCGACGCCATGACCGTCGACTACCACTGTGCCTGGGACCAGGGTGAACACCTGTGGATGATCTACCTGATGCGGGTGGTCGACGCGCAGGTGGTGCTGAACAAGCCGGGGTCGGTGGTGTTGTGGAACAACTGCAAACACCCGTTTTACGACAACAACGCCTACCCCGAGACCGCACCACCGGAGCGTCCGGTGTGGGTGGGCGACTTCTGGGAGATGTTCTCCGCCGGCCACCAGCTCGAGATGGACAACCTCAAGGCCATCGCCGAATACCGCCACCACCATGACCTGCCGATCAAACCAGAATGGATGAGCCGATGAATGCGCCGACGATCTCCCTGGTCGATGTGGCCAGTTACCTGCCCGCGAACCGGGTGCCGGCGTCCTATTTCGCCCAGTTCGCCGAATCCGATGACCTGGCAGACAATCTCATGTTCCGTGCGCCCGCGTACCGCCATCACGCGGATCCGGATGAGACATCGGCCGAAATGATCCAACGCGCGATGTCCGGCATCCTGGACCGGCACGGCTCCGACGTTCTCGATGACGTCGACATCCTCATCACACACAGTCAGCTACCGGAACTGCCGGTGGTCGGTTGCGGCGGTGAGGTTGCGCACCGGCTCGGCATCAAACCGGAATGGGTGATCGACGTCCACAACGGCGGATGCGCATCATTCATCCACATGATGAAGATGGCGCAGCAGCTGATGATCGCCTCCGGAGCCCGAAAAGCGTTGATAGCCAACGCCCAGAACAGCGCCGGGCAGGTATTTGTCCAAGATCAGGTGCGAGGTAAGCCGCAGGCCGCGATACCCGGTGACGGATCGAGCGTGGGGCTGCTCGAAATGAGTGATGTTTCACCGATCCTGGCCACCACATGCCGGTCATACGGCGAGTTCGCCGGAGACATGACCTCGGTGGCATACCCGCAACGCAAATACTGGGAGGCCGGGACGGGGCAGGTTCACGTCGGATTCACCGAGGCCAAGATCTCGAAGGTGCTGGCGCGCGGCAATCGGCTGGTTCCGGAGGTCGCCTACGACGTCGCCGACAAGATCGGCGTCGCCGCCCGCGACATCGACTGGTTCATCACCAATCAGCCCAACCGGATCTTCCTGCGCAACTGGCGCGATGCCATGGAACTGCCGCCGGAGCGCCATCCGGACACCTTCGAGGAATGCGGCAACCTGTTCGGCGTCGGTGTACCCCTGACCCTGGACACCGCGATCACCGACGGGCGGATCGGGGCCGGAGACATCGTGCTGATGGCAGCGTTCGCGCATGCCGGTGACTATGCGGGAGCCGCCGCGATCCGATGGGGCGGGCGATGACTGTGCTGATCCCGCTGAACCTCAACGAAAGTCCCTATCCGCCGCTCCCCAGCGTGGCCGCGGCCCTGCACGAGTGGGTTCGGAACGCCAACCGGTACCCGGAGTTCGTCCCCGACACACTGCGTGGTCGCGTTGCGGACCATCTCGGTGTGCCCGGTGACTGGGTCAGTGTCGGTGCCGGTGCCACCGGATTGGCTTATCAAGTGTTGCAGGCATTTTGCCCGCCGGGTGGCCGGATGCTCACCGCGGTACCAACCTTCGACGGCTATCCGATCCTGGCGGACCTGGCCGGTGTGCAGGTGGACGCGGTGCCCCTGCGCGCCGATGGTGGCACGGACCTCGTTGCCATGGCTGCTGCGATCCGGGCCGAGACCCGGGTGGTGGTGCTCTGTTCGCCGCACAATCCCACCGGGTCGGTCATCAGTGAGCCCGAGCTGCACCGGTTTCTGGCCCGGGTACCGCGTGATGTGGTGGTGATCCTCGATCAGGCCTACTTCGAGTTCGCCGACTACACGCCTGATCTGCACCTACTACTGTTGCACCACCCGAATGTCGTGGCGCTGCGGACGTTTTCGAAGGCGCACGGACTTGCCGCGCTTCGGGTCGGCTACGCCGTCGGTGCCGTGCAACTGATCTCGAAGGTGCGTCGTTTCGAGGTACCGTTTGCGGTCGGGTCCGCCGCCTCCCTCGCCGTCCCTGCGGCATTGGCGGCCACCGATGCGCTCCGGCAACGGGTTCGGACCGTCCGCGATGAACGGATCCGATTGCAGGCGAATCTCGCCGACATCGGGATCACGAGCCTGCCCAGCCAGGCCAACCATGTGTTCGTGCCGACCGAGCGGCCCCAGCAACTCGCCGGCGACCTCGTCGCGGGTGGTGTCGCGGCGAAGGTCTGCGCGACGCCCGGTGCGCTGCGAGGCGTGCGGATCACCGTCGGTGACACGGCCGCCACGGACTCTGTGATCGCCGCGTTGATCGAGGATCAGTCGGTCAGTGCGTGACGGCCGGGGGATGATATGGGCACGCTCGGCGGTGGGTTCGGCACGGTCGGCGGGGGATCAGCTGGTGGGAACCACGGATCCTGATGGCGTGAGAGGGGTTCCGTCGGACCAGACCACCGGTGCGGACTTGTAGTCGAATTCGTCGGAACCGGTGTCGGCCCAGTAGATCACCCGGGTCAGGTCTGTACCGGGATCAGCCAGGGCCACCAGGCAGGTGGCGTACGACTGACCTTTGGCCAGTGTTTCCGGTGCCGGGGATGCTTGGCACTTCGCGAAGTTCTCGGGAGGTAGCACCGTCAGCGCCGCGGTGGTGCCGTCCGCGCTCCCGGAAAAGCCCATGGTGGACAGGACGTTGCGCTGTTTGTCGACGACCTGGGTGATGGTCAGGCGGATGTAGAACGGGCTACCGCCCTGGGTGAACGATTCAGGGAGGTCGCCGTCGGCCGCCGGTTCGATACCGGTGACGGTGAACCCGGCGAGCTGCTCGTCGGGCCGAAATGCATCGGACGGCAGGAATGCGGTGTCGGACCAGAGCAGGTCGGTGCCCGGTGCGGTCCGGTCGATCGGACCCGCCGGGAGCGTGACGACGGCCGAGATCGGCACGGTGACGCTCGGGCTCGCGGCCGTCACGGTACCGGCCGTATCCTGCGAACACCCGGCGACACCGACGAGCAGGGACCCGACGAAAACCACTGCGACCAGCGTGTTGCGAACAGTCATCTGGTGATCGTATGTGGCCGATCGCTGCGGGGCAGTAGAAGTGCGCCGAGTCCGCTGGGATCATTCGCCGATCGTCTGCGCCCCGCCGCCGATCATCGTCGAGGGACCGAACTCTCGGCCGCTCGGGTAGGGCAGGCGAATGTTGTTGGCCTCGTACGCTGCCAGAATCTCCTTCCGGATCCGGCGCTGTAGCGACCACTGGGCGTTGGGCCGGGTCTTGAGCAGGATCCGGAGAGTGACCATGTCGGCCGAGACGTCCTGCACACCCAGCATTTCCGGGGATCCGAGGACGTCGCCGGCGACGGAATCGTCGGCCGCCACCTGTTGTGCAGCTTCCAGGGCGACTTCCTGCGCCCGTTCGAGATCGACGTTGTGTGCGACCGGGATCTCGATGCGGGCCACGGCATAATCCTGGCTCATGTTGCCGACGCGGGTGATCTCACCGTTGCGGACGTACCAGAGGGTTCCGTCGATGTCACGAATGGTGGTGACTCGCAGGCCAACTGACTCGACCTCGCCGATCGCCTCACCGAGGTCGACGACGTCACCGACGCCGTATTGGTCCTCGAGCAGCATGAACACGCCAGAGACGAAGTCTTTCACCAGGTTCTGGGCACCGAAACCGATGGCCAGTCCGACCAGTCCGGCCGAGGCCACGAACGGCGCGATGTTCACCTCGAGAACGCTGAGGCACGTCAACGAGACCCAGACGAGGATCAGGATCGAGACCGACGACTTGAGCACCGAGCCGATGGTCTCGGCACGTTGCTGCCGGCGTTCGACAGCCTTCGGATCGCGCAGGGACTTGGGTGTCCGGTCGCGCAGGTGCTTCAGCAGTGCCGGTTGTGCGCGCCTGCCGTCCGCACCCGGCGGCGGTCGCCGAGTGGCACGATCGATCGCGCGGTGCAGAGTCCATCGGCCGATCAATCCGGCAGCGATGTAGGTCACAATCCGGATCGGATTCTCGATGAGCCAAAGACTGTTGGTCTCAGTCCATTCGAATGCGCTGGTGGAACTCGCCAGAGTGCTCAGAGTTTGGGCAGTCATGATCCCGACCGTACGTACTTTGTGTCATCTGTCCACCGCCGTGCCGGAAAGGCAGAGGTCGGCTACCAATACGTTGCTGACAGTTCCCAATGACCGAGAGCTTTGTTGATGAGTTCATGTAGGTCTTCACCAGTTGCAACCGCTGGATCGGGGATCGCGAGGGTGATGGTCATCACCCCGGCCGACTCCGCGGCCCAGCCTGCGACACTGGTGCGCGTCGCGCTCGTATCCCGCGCGGAAAGCCGCGGATGCACGGAGCGGGCAGCGATCGCGTGCCCCCGATGACCGGCGAGAATCGACAGGAAGCCGTCGAGTTCGCCGAGGTTGGAGGCCAACCCGTCTCGCGAGCCGGGGTCCGGGACAAGGGCATTCGCGGCGCGGTGCCCGATGACCTGCAGGAGTTCTGCGGGCATGCCGGCCGGTGGTCCCAAACCGGAGCCGTCACCGGCGGCGGCAAAACCGGCGCGGGCACGTTGCCGCAGCAACGGCAGGTCGTGGCATTCGTCGATCGAGCCGATGGCGATCGCGGCGGCGGTCAGCGAGTTCGCCTCGTCCCCGCCGCGGGCCACCGGCAGCGCGAGTTCGACGGGCCCGGAACCGCGAATCTGCAAGACCAGTTCACCGATCAGCGCCGTGAACAGGGTGTTCGCCGTGCCGCGGTGCTCGGCGGCAGCATGTTTCCAGGCGCCGGCATCGACGGAGAAGATCGCGGTCGGTTCCCGCCACCGGGGCGAGCCGGAGGATTTGACGGGTCCGGTCTCGGAACGCTGTGCCGCAGCGAACAGTTCGGCGCGATGCGCTCGATCGCGGCAACCCTTCCAGAGGCTGCGGGCGACACCACCGACTACGATCCGAAGTTGCGAGGAAGCATCCCGGATGTCGTCGGCGAGCGAGGGCGGGCCGGCGGGGGATACCTCGGAAGTCGTTGCCACCGCACTCGTTTCGCTTGCGGCCAACCCCGCGGCCGTCACCAGCGCGCGGGCGTCGGCAACCACATGCGAGCAGACCAGGGAGACCACACTGCCGCCCGCTTCGAGCCGGGCCAGCGACAGTTCCCACACGGGACCGGCGTCGATGTCGAGGTTGCGCTCGCCGCATGTGTCGGCCCAGGCAGTGATGGTTCCGGGTGCGAGCGGTTCTGGTTCGACGTGAATCGGCGCCACCGCGGCATCGGAGGCAAAGGCGTTGCGGGCCGGCCAGATCCGCCGACGGACCACCCGCCGGGTCAGCGGGCCGAGCGTCAACGCGCGATGAGCCGATTCGAGATCGGCGGCGGTGAGGGTGTCGTCGAACCGCCAGAGCCCCTGCATGGAGAGGGGAAGGCCCATGCCCTGATGAGTCCTCCAGAAGATGTCATCTGATACACCGAGTCGCTCGGTGGTACCGATCGGCCTTCCCCTCTGCTTCATACCTTCGGTTCCGCCTATGCGTCGCGGCCGCGGTGAGTCCGATACCAGCGCAGCAGTGAATCGGTCGACGAATCATCCTGAGCCTGCGGTGAATCGGATTCGGTGATCACCTTCAACAGCTCAGAGGCCTGGGTCTTTCCGAGTTCGACACCCCACTGGTCGAAGCTGTTGATATTCCAGATGGCGCCCTCGACGAACACCTGATGCTCGTACAGCGCGATCAACTGCCCGACCACCGACGGTGTCAGCTTGGGCGCCAGGATCGACGTCGACGGACGGTTGCCCGGCATCACCTTGTGCGCGACCACATGTGGGTCGACACCCTCCGCGGAGACCTCGTCCGCGGTCTTGCCGAATGCCAGCACCTTGGTCTGCGCGAAGAAGTTGCTCATCAACAGGTCGTGCATGCTGCCGGTGCCATCTGCTGTGGGGAGATCATCGGTCGGCTCGGCGAATCCGATGAAGTCGGCCGGGACCATCCGGGTGCCCTGGTGCAGCAGCTGGTAGAAGGCGTGCTGGCCATTGGTTCCGGGCTCACCCCAGAAGATCTCACCGGTATCGGCCGTGACGTGGTGGCCCTCGATGTCGACGGATTTACCGTTTGACTCCATCGTCAACTGCTGCAGGTAGGCGGGGAACCGCGACAGGTCGTTCGAATACGGCAAGACCGCCCGTGCGGCGGTGTCCCAGAAGTTCGAGTACCACAACCCGATCAGGGCGAGCACCACCGGAGCGTTCTGATGCAGTGGGGCGGTGAGGAAGTGGTGATCAACAATGTTGAACCCGTGAAGGAACTCGCCGAAGGCTTCTTTGCCGATCGCAGCCATCACGGACAGCCCGATGGCCGAGTCGACGGAGTACCGGCCACCCACCCAGTCCCAGAAGCCGAACATGTTGGCGGTGTCGATCCCGAACTCGGAGACCTTTTCTGCGTTGGTGCTCACCGCGACAAAGTGTTTGGCGACGGCGTCGGGTCCGGCGCCCAACTCGTCGAGCAGCCAGGACCTCGCAGCCGATGCGTTGGTGAGCGTCTCGAGAGTGGTGAACGTCTTCGACGCGATGATGAACAGCGTCGTCTCGGCGTCGAGCCCGTCGAGGGCGGCCACCAGGTCGGCAGGGTCGACGTTCGAGACGAACTCGCAGCGGATGTCGGTGTCGACGTAGTGACGGAGCGCCTTGTAGACCATCACCGGACCGAGGTCGGAGCCGCCGATGCCGATGTTCACCACGGTCTTGATGGATTTGCCGGTGTGGCCCTTCCATTCACCCGACCGCAGCTTGTCGGTGAACTCGCCCATCGCGTCGAGGACCACATGGACATCGGCCACGACGTCTTGACCGTCGACCTTCAGCGTCGCGTCGCGGGGGAGTCGCAGTGCGGTGTGCAGGACGGCACGGTCCTCGGAGGTGTTGATGTGCTCACCCCAGAACATCGCGTCGCGTTTTTCGGTGACACTGGTCTGGCGGGCGAGATCCAGAAGCAGATCGAGTGTTTCACGCAGCACCCGATGCTTGGAGTAATCGATGTGGAGGTCGCCGACGTCGATCGTGAGATCGGTCCCTCGGTTCGGGTCGACGGCGAAGACCTCCCGCAGATGCATCGCGTACACATGTGGCTGATGCGCAGACAGTTCTTGCCAGGCATGCGACCCGGTCAGATCGAACTTTCGGTGTGGCTCAGTCGGAACGCTTGTCATCGTGGACAGCCCCTTCATCGGTGTTGCGAATACTCGTACTTCACTGCCGTACCTCGACCATCAGCCTAGTCAGACCGTGCTCCTCACTCACGCCGACTCGGCACACCGGGCTAGCATCGAGACCCATGTCATGCTGCACGCCCGCCGCCGGATCCGGTGACGATTTCGCGGTGCCGGCGATCGAGACCACGGGTCACCACCGGGTACCTCAGGTGACGATTCCGGCAGGCAGCTTCGTGATGGGGGACCACAGCGGCGACGGATTCGCAGCCGATGGCGAACTGCCGTTGCACGAGGTGTCGATGAGTGCGTTCAGCATGGATGTCCACCCTGTCACCACCAACGATTTCGCGCAGTTCGTGGCCGCCACCGGGTATCGGACCGTTGCCGAGCAACAGGGATTTTCGGCGGTGTTCCACCTGCTGGTCGCGGATTCCGGCGACGTGATCGAGCAGTACCCGGACGCGCCCTGGTGGCTCGCTGTGACGGGCGCCGATTGGAAGCAACCCTTCGGGCGGACATCGACCACCGACGGCCTGGGTGATCATCCCGCGGTGCACATCAGCTGGATGGATGCGCAGGCCTATTGCGAGTGGTCGGGCCGCAGCCTGCCCACCGAGGCGCAGTGGGAGTACGCGGCCCGGGGTGGCCTGGCCGGCGCGCGATATCCCTGGGGTGATGAATTGACCGCCGCCGACGGTAGCTGGTTGTGCAACATCTGGCAGGGCGAGTTCCCGGCGCACAACACCGCCGAGGACGGATACCTCGGGACGGCTCCGGTTCGCAGCTATGTGCCCAACGGGTACGGACTGTGGCAGATGGCGGGCAACGTCTGGGAATGGTGTGCCGACCGGTTCGACCCCCGGTACTACCGAGGTGCCGAACCTCGGGATCCACAGGGACCGGAGCGCGGCCGGGCGCGGGTGCTGCGGGGCGGTTCGTACCTGTGCCACGACTCGTACTGCAACCGCTATCGGAATTCGGCCCGATCGCACAACACGCCGGTGTCATCGATGGGCAATGCAGGTTTCCGCACGGTGGGCGTGCCCGGGGACGGACGTGGTCAGGCCGCCGAGACGTGATCAGACGTCGGCCAGGTGCCGACGGTGGTGGTCGCGTGGCGAGGACCGTCGAGTCGCGCGCCCCGGACGTGATCACGGAGCCAGTCGGACGCGATGTCGGGATGCAGGTGGGCGAACACCGCCGCGGTGTAGGCCAGGTCGGCGGTGTCCGCGACGACGCTCACGCAATCGAAGGTCGTGGTTGTCGGTGGATCGATGATTGCGGACAGGTCGGCCGAGGTCACCCGGGCCGTGGCGCCACCGGGGGATGCGGTCACCGATCCCGCTTGGACCGTCACGCCGCAGCTGAGGGTATCTGCGAGGAGTCGGCTGGTGCGGTCGGTGAGGAATGCGCGCGCGGTGGGCATCAATTCGAGTCGGATGTCGGACGGAACAGTCACGGTTCCACGTCCGAGCTGTACGCGATGCCAGGGCGGGATGGGTGACTCGGCGTCGCCGCAGTGCACCACTGACGAGGCGTCGTCGGTGAGATCGGCAAAGTAGAGGGCATCGATGATCAGCTGATCGAGCAGCGAGGAGACCAGCACGGGCTGGCCGCCGGCCAGATCAACGGCTTCGATCTCGGCGCAGTCGTGGTCCCGGTTGACGGTGGCATCGAGTCGGGAGGCGACGGCACGGATGTGTTCGACCGCGAGGTCAAGCAGTGCTGGGTCGTCGACCGTCACGATGATGTCGGTCGCGAGTCCTTTGATGGTGGCGGTAGCCGTCATGGGGGTACACCTCATTGTGTCCAGATCGTCTGCAGATGACATTCATTGTCGTCTCCGAACCTGGCAGGTGCCTGTGAGGAGTCGATGAGCACCCTGACGAAATTCCGGCACAACGCCAGATCGCCGGCCACTGCGAGGTGACCGGCGATCGGGTGGGAAGGACGTGGCGGCGCAGGGATCAGGCGGCGACCACCACGTCGTAGTAGCCGTCGTAGTCGGTGTCGGAGGCGTACTCGTCGACGTAACCGTCGTAGTCGTAGTCGATCTCGGCCTCGTCGGCGATTCCGTCGCCGTTGGTGTCCCATTCGCAGACGTCGATGTAGCCGTCGTCGTTGGTGTCGGTGACGATCGTGTCGACGATGCCGTCGTAGTCGGTGTCGAAGTACTGGGTTTCCATCGTGGTCTCTTTTCTCCGGGCCGATTGTGTTCGGTCGCAGCTCGTTTGCTGCAGTCGGAGATAAGAGAGCCGGGCGAGCGGGTTTGTTCCCGGGCCTGTCGACATTGCTTGTGGTGCCTGTCAGTTCCGGTCGGGCAGGAGGGCGGCGCAGACGGTCACCCGGATCCAGTCCTCGAATTCGTCGTAGGTGAAGCCGGCCGTGCCGACCAGCTGCTGATGTGTGTGCGGGCTCGCGATCACCCAGACCGTGTCGGCAGCCGCCTCGGGGGTCAGGCCGGGCCGGAGGTGCGCCGGGTCGATGGTGGCGAGGAGGTTGCGGATGCTCATCCGCCGGACCTCCATCAGCGACTGCCAGTCGCTCGCGGCCTCGGGGTCGATCGCGGCAGCCTGCGCATAGGTCCTGAATCCGACTGCGGCGCGCTGCGCGAGGAGCCGGAACTGGTGGGTCGCATGCGCGATCAGGTCGCGGGGGTCGGCGGCGACCGGATCGAAGGTCCCCAAGATCGCCAGCGGCATGTCGTCGGGGTTGACCGATCCGGGATTGTTGCCGATCACCTGCGACTCCATCATCCCGCGCAGCAGACCGCGTTTGCTGCCCCACGACGAGTAGAGGCTCTGCACGGATACGTCCGCGCGTTCGGCGATCTTCGTGACAGTTGCAGCGGCGTAACCACTTTCGGCAAACACCTCGATCGCCGCAGCCAGCACCCGCCGGCGTGTCTCGGCCCGGGTGACGGCGCCCGCCTCCCGCTGCCGGTTGGTTCTCCGGCTTTTTGACCCTGTTTCGCTCTTGCTCACACACCCAGTATATGCCATGCTTTGGAAAGACGTTCTAAATCATTGGAACACAACTCCAAAACCTCTATCCGGCATTCATCCCTGGAAGACCCGAAGCCATGACAACCACACACCTCTCCACGTCGAAGCCGATCAACACGCGCGCCATCATGATCGTGGTGTGCATCGCCCTGGCGGCCGTTGTCGCTGCCATGTCGTCGCTCAACGTCGCCCTCCCGGATATCGCCCGGGCGACCCACGCCAGTTCGACACAGCTGGCCTGGATCGTCGACGCGTATTCGCTGATCTTCGCGTCGTTCCTCCTGTTGGCCGGTGCGATCGGAGACCGCTACGGCAGGCGCAAAACCCTGATTGCCGGACTGGCGATCTTCGGCATCGGATCGGTGGTCGCGATGACCGCCACCTCGGCCGAAGAGCTGATCCTCCTGCGCGGAATCCTGGGGTTGGGTGCGGCGCTGGTCATGCCGGCGACGTTGTCGACGATCACCGGGACCTTCCCAGCCGACAAGCGAACCCAGGCAGTCGGTGTGTGGGCCGGTGTGGCCGGTGGCAGCGCGATCCTGGGTCTGTTGTCTTCCGGTGTGCTGCTCGAGTTCTTTTCGTGGCGTTCGGTTTTCGGTCTCAACGTGGCACTGGCAGCGACTGCCCTCATCGCGGCGTGGCGCATCGTGCCCGAGTCCGCCGACCCTGATGCGCCCCGACTCGACATCGGTGGGGCGGTGTTGTCGATCGCCGGACTCGTGGTCCTCGTGTACTCGATCATCGAAGCTCCCGAGGCGGGCTGGGCATCGGCGCGCACCCTCATCGGCATCGCCGGTGGCCTGGTGATCCTGGCCCTGTTCATCCGTTTCGAACTACGCAGCAAGGCCCCGATGCTCGATCCACGGATCTTCGCTCACCGCGGCCTGAGCGCCGGCAGTCTGTCGATCTTCATGCAGTTCTTCGCATTCTTCGGATTCATCTTTGTGGTGTTGCAGTACCTGCAGCTGGTGCGCGGTGGCTCGGCGCTGATGTCGGCGATCCAGATGCTCCCGATGGCCGCGGTGATGATGCCGTCGGCGCGCCTGTCACCGACACTGGTCGAGAAGTTCGGAACCCGGCGGGTGTGTGTCACCGGGCTCGTGCTGGTCGCCGCGGGATTGCTCGTCCTGTCGCAACTCGATGTCGGGACATCGTACTGGTTGATGCTTGCCGGACTCGTCCCGCTGGGAATCGGGATGGGAACCGCCATGACCCCCGCGACAAGTGCGATCACCGGCGCACTTCCGGCATCGCAGCAGGGCGTGGCCTCGGCGATGAACGACCTGTCCAGGGAAGTCGGTGGAGCGCTCGGCATCGCTGTGCTCGGCAGCTTGCTGACGCAGGGCTATCGCAACAATCTCGAGCTGCCCGGTCTACCTGCCGAGGTGGTGGGCAGGGCCAGGGAATCGTTCGCCGGCGCGACCCACGCCGGCGGTCAGATCGCCGCCCATGCCGACACCGCCTTTGTCAGTGGCCTGCAGATGGCGCTGGTCGCGGGTTCGGTGGCGGTGCTCATCGCAGCTGTGGCAGTGGGACTGCTGTTGCCGCGCGGTGAGCGGATCGCTGTCGACGACCAGTGATCGCCTGAACCTCAGTGATGCTCGCTGGTGGTCGAATCGATGCGAAGCTCGCGCTCGCTGGCCCGGGTTCGCCGGGACGGCAGCGACCGGTCCGCGTGCTCCTCGTCGACCTTGTCGAGTTGTTGGCGGTGACGGATCATGAACTCCAGTGCAATCCTGTTGCCGTCGGCCTCCGCCGGCAACACATCACCAGTGTCGGAGCGCCATCGGTTCAGCCGCTCTCGCAGATCGGCGACCACGTCGGACAGATCGGGGTCGTCGATCAGGTTGTTCAGCTCGAGCGGATCCGACCACAGGTCGTACAGCTCCTGCGCCGCCCGCGGCAGATCCTCGGATCCGTCCAGCGCGCGGGCCGACGGACTGTCCCGGATGTCCAGCGGCAGACTCAGCGCCGGGCGGTCGGCGTAGTTCTCGATATAGCTGTACCTGGCGGTACGAATCGCCCGGATCGGATCGAAGTTGTCGTGGAAGTTCTTTTCGGTGAAGACCTCGTCGCGCACCGCTTCGGACGTGGCCCGGGTGATCGTCTCGGCGTGTGAGAAGCCTTCCACCACATCGGGAATCTCGATACCCAGCAGATCCAGCACGGTCGGGGTGAGGTCGACGCCGCTGAAGAGGTCGTCGTAGACGAACGGCGTGATGTTGCGGTCGGTGGGTGGCCGCACGATCAGCGCGACCCCGGTGCCCTCGGAATACAGGGTTGACTTGGCGCGGGGAAAGGCCAGGCCGTGGTCGGTGACGAAAACAACCCATGTGGTGCGGTCGAGGCCGAGTTCGGCGAGGGTGTCGAGCAGTCGTCCGACCGCGGCATCGGCCTTGGTGATGGAGCCGAGCAACCCGGCCAGGTCCTCCCGCACGGGGCGGACGTTCGGCAGAAATGCCGGGACGACAACCTTTTTCGGGTCGGCGTGTACGTACTCGTCGGCCGGATACGGGCGGTGTGTCTCGAAGAAGCCGGCCGTCAGCAGGAAAGGCTGCTTGCGGCGCGCCGGGTCGGAGTCGAGTTCACGCAGCCAATCCTGTGAGCGTTCGACGACATAGTCACATTCCGAATCGGAGATGTCGAAGTCGTCGAAGCCCAGACGACCCGGGTCGCTCGACTCGTGCTGCATGCCGAAAAGCGCGCTGTACCAGCCGTTTTTGCCGAGCACCTGGGGGAGGGTCAGAACGTCGTCGTGGTATTCGAAGCCGTGGTGTGCCAGACCGGTCAACCCGTTCGAGTGCGGATAGCGGCCGGTGAACAGCGAACCGCGGGCCGGGGAGCACAGCGGTGCGGTGGCGTGGGCATTACTGAATCGGATCCCGTCTGCCGCCAGGGCATCCATCGTCGGGCTCTCGACGCCACCGGCGCCGTAACAGGCGAGGTGGCGGCCCAGGTCGTGCCAATGGATCAGCAGAACATTCTCGGCCATTCACCACTCCTGTGTCGGGTCCGGGTCTTCTCGTGCGATCGGCGTACACCCGAGTCGACCAATCCTGTCGGCAACGCATCCGCCGGGCCACATTTAGGTTCATCGTGAGCCGAATGCTGCGGCGACCAGTCGAAGCAGGGTCGGGCTAGCGACCGAGCGGTCCTCGGCCAAGACGCAGCAGCAACATGGCGAGTGTGTGGCCTTCTTGGCCGAGCTCACTGAAACGGTCGAGGACCTTCATCTCACGGCTGTGCACCAGCCGGGTTCCACCGGACGCCATGCGGGCCTGCCCGATCCGCTTGGACACCGCGGTCCGGCGCTTGATGGCGGCCAGGATTATCGCGTCGACACGGTCGATCTCGCGGCGGAGGTCGTCGATATCCTCGGGGAGATCGCCCACGTCAGACCCTAGTTCGAGGGCCGACAGATCAATCGGCTGGTCAGCAGTCACGGGCCCAAGTGTGCCACGCACGGTGGTGACACTGGTAAGAGTGGTCGTTGTGCATCCGCCCGCAACGACCCTCGGCTCAATTGGTCGAGCTCCACCCGCGTACTCCCGTCCGGCCCCACCGGCCGGTGTGGCGTCGCGGGGGCGGACGGCAGTGTGGATCGCGGCGGCACTGATCCTCCTGCAACTCGTCGTTCGGACCGCGCTGGTCACCGGTGCCAACTTCTACTGGGATGACCTCGTCCTCATCGGCCGTGCCTCCGAGTTGTCGACGTTCTCGTGGGAATACCTCATGTTCGGTCACGACGGTCACCTGATGCCCGGTGCGTTCCTGGTCGTGGGTGTCAGCACCGACCTCGCGCCGCTGAACTGGGCGGTCCCGGCTGTCACCCTTGTGGTGGGTCAGTTGCTCGCAGCGGTGGCCGTGCTCCGGATGCTGATCGTCATCGCCGGGCGAATGCGCCCGGCACTGCTGATTCCGCTGGCGTTCTACCTCTTCACACCGCTGACCGTGCCCGCGTTCACCTGGTGGTCGGCCGGGCTCAACACATTGCCGATGCAGATCGCGATGGCGGTTGTCGTGGCCGAGGCCGTGCAGTTGTGTCGCGGCGGGGTGATGAACCGCCGGCTGGTCATCGGCCGCGCGCTGGTCGCGTTCGTCATCGGTCTGGCGTTCTTCGAGAAGTCGCTCCTGATCGTGCCGGTGGCGATGGCCGCGGCCGCGATCTGGTGCCTGATGTCGGGCCGCGGCACCACCATCGGCCAGGCAGCGCGGACGGCCTGGATGTCGGCGCGCGAGTTGTGGATCGGGTTGTGCTCGATTACAGCGGTGTGGCTGGCTTTGTACCTGGCCGTCGTGCCGGTCGATACCGAGGATCACTCTGTTGGACAGACGTTGCAGATCGCATGGCGTTCGGTCAGCGCCGGGCTGATCCCGGGACTGCTCGGCGGGCCGTGGGACTGGGAACGTTGGTTGCCGAGCCCACCGTTCGGATCCGAGGGCTGGCAGGTGAAGGCCATCGGATGGCTGCTGGTGCTGGGAGCTGCCGGCTACACCCTGTACACGCGCCGACATGTCGGCTGGGTTCTCGCCGCCGTGGCCGGGTATGTGTTCGTGCTGCAGATACCGATCATCTGGAACCGGACCGGCGCGCACACCACCGTCCAACTGGCCCAGACACTGCGCTACCTGCCGGACAGTGCGCTGGTCATCACCCTCGCGATGGCGCTGATCCTGGTGGCGCCGACCAGCGGGCGCCGAATCGGGCACAGCCATCTGCGGTGGGTCCGCCCGGCCGCGGTGGTGGCGGTTGTGGCGTTCATCGTCAGCTCGCTGATCGCCACACAGCAATTCTCCAAAGAATGGCGGACCGACCCCACCGGTGAGTACCTCACCAACGCGCGGGCATCCCTGGCGGAGAGCCGGGATACGCCGATGTTCGACCATCAGCTTCCGATCGAAGTCCTGCTGCCGCTGGTCAAGCCCTACAACACGGTGAGCAAGGTCTTCGGCAGCCTGTCCGACCGACCGGAGTTCGACGCGCCGACAGACAAGCTGCAGGTACTCGACGACTCCGGCCGGCTGGTGCCTGCGGCCATCACACCGGTTCGCATCACCGGAGCCGGTCTCGGTGACTGCGGCAATCCGGAGGTCACCGGTCCCACCGATCTCGAACTCGACGGACCGCTGATCGTCTGGTCATGGAAGGTTGCGCTGCCGTACTGCGCCACCACCGACGGCGAGATCGAGGTCGGTCTCGCCGACGGCGACCCGGTGACCGCGCCGGTCAAAGCCGGGCTGAACGCCGTCTATATCCAGCTGCACGGCGGTGGGACCCAGCTCCGGGTCCGTCCACTGACGCCGGGACTAGGACTCCACGTCGGGCAGAGCAGAGTCGGTGAACTCGTGCGGGTGCCGTGATCGGTATCCGTCGGGACTCACACCGCGGGGACGGTGACCACCTCGACGCCGCTGACCCCGGCGTCCTCGAGCGTTTTCACCGTTGCGGCGGCGGCATCGGACTCGGCGAACACCCACCGGACCGGCGAGTTCCCGGCGGCGCCGGTCTGGGCCTTGGCGGCCGCGATCATGATGTCCGTGCCGTCCCAGCTACTGCTCAGCGAGCCATCGCTGCCGATGTTCTCCGAGTAGCCGGGGCCGAAGGCTGCCAGCAGCGTGCCGTCCGCCGCCCGACCGTCGAACGTCTGCCCCCCGACCACGTACGTGTACGTGGAGTTGATTCCGGTGACCTGCAGGTTGTAGTCGCGGCTCCCGGCACTGCCCTTGAATCCGGCCGGCGTCCAGACTCCGGTGGGTTCGGCGGTGGAGACATGTTCGTTGGCGGCGAGAGCTCGTGTCAGTACCCCCGGATCCTGATCGAGGTAGGCGGTGAACACATATGAGACGTCACCTTTGAGGGTGCCGTCCTCATTGGGGACATTGAACGCGCACCGGGTGTCACCGCGACCATTCAGCGGGATGACCACGGTGTGGGTGCAGGTGCCGCCGACCGGTCGATCGTTGAGGGTGAGGGTCATGTCACCGACGATGGTGATCGATCCGGGGGCGCTCGTCCCGGGGGTGGTGGCGACATAGGTGACGATGTACTCGCAGACCGGAGGACTGCAGGGCGCCGGGGCCACCGAGAGGCGGAATCCGCTCTCGTCGAAGTTGGGGTTCAGATACGGCGCCGGGATATGGGCGAGGGTCGCGGCCTGCTCATCGATCGCGTCGTAGATCCCGGCGATCTCGCCCGGCTCCAGGGACTCGACGGTCAAGTCGACGTCGATCACCGCGCCGCCGGGCTGATCCAGCGGCCCGACAACGGTCGCGAGGGTGTCGGTGCCGTCGACAACGGTGGAACGCAGGGTGCCACCGGCAACGAGGGTGCCGTCGTCCTCTTCGACGATGTCGGGAAGTGCTGCCGGTGTGAATCGCTCGTCGGGGGTTCCGATCAGGCCGGTGGCCGGTCCCTTCGCGGCCATGTCCAGCGATGAGTTGTCGTTGCCGAGAGCCAGCCCGAGTGCGGGTGGGGCCAAGAGCAGACCGAGATCGGGGAAGGTTGCCGGGTCTAGCGCGGCCCATCCACCGGCGACCGCCTCGTAGTTCATCTTGGGATTTTCCAGCTGGGCCTTCCAGAAGCCGGCCGAACCCATGGCATACGTCTGCCGATTCACGCCGATGATGTCGGCGGACTCTCCGCCGATCTTGATCGTGCCCCGTAGGTCGCCGCTCGCGGTCACCTCGACCCCATCGAGGTTGATCTTGTCGGAGCCGGAGGTGACGGTGCCCGAATAGGTGGCGCCGCGCTGGTTCGCGAACTCCAGCGCGACTGCGGTGAGCTGCTTCTGGGCCAGAATCGACGGGGGCGCCACGGCGGTTCCGTCGGCGCTGCGCGGGATGAACATGGCCACGATGACCGCGATCAGCGCGACGACGGCGACACCGAGTGCGATCTTCGGAATTACTGTGCTCTTCAACGTGATGCCCCCACCCTCGAGTGGCGATGATGTTACCCAACGCGCGCGAGCAACCGGTGAAGTCGTGAGGTGTCGGTGCGAGCGGGTAACTTTGGAAGACGATGAAAAGCGCTGCTCCCCACCCGTCGCTGCCGGGCATGGCCACTGGAAACCTGCATGACGACACCCGCACCGAGTCCCGGCGTGCCCAAGAACTGCTCGACGGCCTCAATCAACAACAGCGGGCCGCGGTTCTGCACGCCGGTTCGCCGCTGCTGATCGTTGCCGGTGCCGGTTCGGGCAAGACCGCAGTGCTGACCAGGCGGATCGCCTATCTGCTCGCCGAGCGCGATGTCAGTCCGGGTCAGATCCTGGCGATCACGTTCACCAACAAGGCGGCCGCAGAAATGCGGGAGCGGGTGGTCGACCTGGTGGGCCCGCGCGGGCATCGCATGTGGGTCAGTACGTTCCACTCGACCTGCGTCCGCATCCTGCGGGCTCAGGCAACTCTGCTCAGCGGGATGAACTCGAACTTCTCGATCTACGACGCCGACGACTCACGCCGGTTGCTGGGCATGATCGTGCGCGATCTGGATCTGGATCCGAAGAAGTTCAGTCCTCGTGGTGTGGGTATCTCCATCTCCAACTTCAAGAACGAACTCGTCGACCCCGATGCGGCGATGACCGCAGCCGAAGAGGCCGGCGAGCCCGCCGGCAAGACGATCGCGCAGATCTACCGGCAGTACCAGCAGCGGCTGCGCTCGGCCAACGCCTTCGACTTCGACGACCTGATCGGCGAGACCGTGGGTTTGCTGCAGGCCTTCCCCGAGGTCGCGGAGTATTACCGTCGGCGCTTCCGGCATGTCCTGGTGGACGAGTACCAGGACACCAACCACGCACAGTACGTCCTCGTCCGGGAGTTGGTCGGCACCGGCGCCGTCGGCAACGTGACCCCGGCAGAGCTGTGTGTGGTCGGTGACGCAGACCAGTCGATCTACGCCTTCCGCGGTGCGACGATCCGCAACATCGAAGAGTTCGAGAGAGACTTCCCGAACACCGAAACCATTCTCCTGGAACAGAATTACCGGTCCACCCAGACGATTCTGTCGGCCGCCAACGCGGTGATCTCGCGCAACGCCGGGCGTCGTGAGAAGAAATTGTGGACGGACTCCGGCGACGGCGAACTCATCGTCGGCTACGTTGCCGACAACGAGCACGACGAGGCGCAGTTCATCGCCCGTGAAATCGACGCCCTCTCCGATTCCGGCGACTTCACGTACTCACAGATCGCCGCGTTCTACCGCACCAACACCGCCTCGCGGGCGCTGGAAGAGGTGTTCATCCGCCTCGGCATCCCGTACAAAGTTGTCGGCGGGGTCCGCTTCTACGAGCGCAAGGAGGTTCGCGACGTCGTCGCGTACCTGCGGACGGTGGCCAATCCGGACGACACGGTGAGTTTGCGCCGCATCCTGAACACACCACGCCGGGGGATCGGCGACCGCGCCGAAGCCTGCGTTGCAGTGCACTCGGAGAACACCGGCACCAGCTTCTATCAGGCGCTGATCGACGGTTCTGAGGGCAAGGTCCCGCTGTTGGGAACCCGTGCGGTCAAACAGATCTCGGCCTTCGTCGAACTCATCGAAGGCTTGCGCACAGATTTCTTGTCGAGCTTTGGTGAAGCCGGATCCGATGCCGCCGACATCGCCGAGATGGACGCCGGAAATGAGGCCGGCGACATCGGTGAGCTGGTGGATGCGATAGTCGAACGCACCGGATACCGCTACGAACTCGAGGGTTCCTCGGATCCGCAAGACGGCGCCCGCCTCGACAACATCAACGAATTGATCTCGGTGGCACGGGAATTCAGTGCCGAAGCCGCAGAGGCCGTGGCCACCCAGATTCCGGAGATTCAGATCGACGATGCCGGAGACGGTGTTTCGGTGCAGCCCGAGGATCCCGATCTCGAACCTGATCCGGGTGAGCCCGAACCCGGTTCGCTGGCAGCGTTTTTGGAGCGAGTGGCGTTGGTGGCAGATGCCGACCAGGTGCCCGACGACGAAGACGGTGTCGTCACGCTGATGACCCTCCACACGGCCAAGGGTCTGGAGTTCCCGGTGGTCTTCGTGACCGGCTGGGAGGACGGGCAGTTCCCGCACATGCGTGCGCTCGGTGATCCGGCCGAGCTGTCGGAGGAGCGCCGGTTGGCCTATGTGGGCATCACGCGGGCCCGCAATCGGTTGTATCTGAGTCGGGCGATGGTTCGGTCGGCGTGGGGTACGCCGATGCAGAATCCGGAATCGCGCTTCCTGCAAGAGATTCCGCAACATCTCATCGACTGGCGGCGTACTGAACCGAAGCGCGGTATGGGCCGCGGTCTGAGCGATGGCACCCGCGACTACGGCGACAACGGCCGCGGTTTCGGGGGCGAGCGCTTCGGTGGTGGTTCGTTCGGATCCGGTTCGCGACGTAAAGAGTCGTTCGGCTCGCCGACCCGTGGTCGCAACAACCAGGTCCACGTCGAGGTGGGCGATCGAGTGACCCATGCCAAATACGGGATGGGCAAAGTGGTGGCAAAGGAAGGCGCAGGACCCACAGAACGGGTCAAGTTCGACTTCGGGAGCGCCGGCCAGATCACGTTGATGTCGCTGGGCGGGCTACCGGTCGAAAAGCTTTAGCGCAGGGCTTCCCGGCGGGACGAACGTGCTGCGATGCCTGCGCTGGCCTGGAAGCCAGGTGGCTGCCGGCGGTTTGGGTCAGCTGGCGTAGTTGGAGAGCTGTACGCCATGCGTGGCGAGCCACGGCGCCGGGTCGATCTTCGTGGTGCCGTTCTTCCAGACCTCCAAGTGGAGGTGGGGACCGGTGGAGAAGCCTTCATTACCGACCAGCGCGATGACGTCACCTGCGGTGACCGTCTGGCCTTTTTGAACGAGTACTCCGCTGGATGACATATGGCCGTACATGGTGACGGTGCCGTCGGGAGCCTGGATCTGGACCCAGTTTCCGAATCCGGATGCCGGTCCGGCCTCGATCACCACACCGTCGGTGACGGCGTGGATGGGCGTGCCCAGCGGCGCCGCCATGTCGATACCACCGTGGAATGCTCCCCACCGGTTGGCGTACAGGGAGGTGAACTGGTAAGCACCGAGCGGGATCGGGGAGACGATCGTGGGCCGGCGTGCGGCGTCGTCCGCGGCCTGCTTCTCCTCGGCGATGTGCTGACCGGTCGAGAGCTGGGCCGTGAAGGTGTCCATGTTGGCCGGTGCCGGTGCAGCGGCCACTCCGGCAGCTGGTGCGTCGATGCTTCCGGGGTAGGCCACCGGGGCCGGCGCGGCTGTCTGCGCGGACTCGGACTGCTGGGCAAACGATCCTGTTGCGGCTGCCACCGCGGCTCCGGCGGCGACCGCGAGAAGTGCGGCACGGCCCTTCAGTGCCTGTGGCGGTGCGGCGATGCGATGTTTACCGCCACCGCGCTGCGGGGAACGCTGTTTCCGTGGAGACCACTCGGGAGCATCGTCTGCAGGGGCGAAGTCGTCGAACTCGGCGCCGTGGACATCAAAGGGATGTTCGTGGACGATCTCGTCGAACTCGATTTCCGCGACAACGATGTCCTGCGTGATCTCGGCGGGCCGGGGCTGGTCGTAGGCGTCACGGTCGAAGCGGCGGGTACCGGTGGATCGGCGGTCGGCGGGGCTCTCGGCGACGGACTGGTTACGCCACTGACTCAGTGGGCCGTCTGCGTACTCCTCGAGACCGAAGTCGTCGATCGGGATGATGTTGGTGATCTCGTTGTCACGAAAGGCGTCAGGGCGCTGCTCGTTCAGAGTTCCGGCCGAAGCGCGCGAACCTGCGCTGCCTCCGGTAATCGTTCCGCGAGCGTCCAACGTGTGAGCCTTCCTAGCGTGTACAGAAGCAGTTCGAGGTAGTTCCACCGAACTGCACGGACAATTTGCTGTGACAAATCCGTTACCTTCTGACTCAGCGACGGTAACGAAATGATTGCGACGCCCGCAACCGCAAGTGGATATAAGGCCCCGAATGTGAGCTGTATCACCTAATTGCGTACGCTTTGTCCGGATGCCGCACCGCTGGTCGCGGGCAACTAATGGCAACTGATCGCCGTCTGCACAAACAGCGAGTGATCTGGGGCACAAAGCGGTGGTAGCAGTGGCAGGCGTCGTTTCTGGCGGCGTTACAGTCGTCGTGGTTCGCAGGCACCAACTGCGGACAAACCTACGAGATGGTGAGCTGAATGGATCTCTTCGAATACCAGGCGAAGGAACTCTTCGCCAAGCACGAGGTGCCGACCTCGGCAGGACGTGTTACCGACACGGTTGCCGGCGCACGTGAAATTGCCGAAGAAATCGGCAAGCCCGTGATGGTCAAGGCCCAGGTGAAAGTCGGCGGTCGCGGCAAAGCGGGTGGCGTGAAGTACTCCGCCGATGTCGATGCCGCAGTGGCGAACGCAGAGGCCATCCTCGGCCTCGACATCAAGGGCCATGTTGTCAAGAAACTGCTGGTCGCAGAGGCGAGTGACATCGCCGAGGAGTACTACATCTCCTTCCTGCTCGACCGCACCAACCGTACTTACCTGGCCATGTGCTCGGTCGAGGGTGGCGTCGAGATCGAGGTCACCGCCGAAGAGAACCCCGACGCACTGGCCAAGATCCCCGTGGACGCCGTCAAGGGTGTCGACCTCGCGTTTGCTCGTGAGATCGCCGAAGCCGGCAAGCTGCCCGCCGAGGTGCTCGACGCCGCGGCCGTCACGATCCAGAAGCTGTGGGAAGTCTTCATCAACGAAGACGCCATCCTGGTCGAGGTCAACCCCCTCGTGCGTACGCCCACCGATGAGATCCTCGCCCTCGACGGCAAGGTCACTCTCGATGAGAACGCTGCCTTCCGTCAGCCCGGCCACGAGGCCTTCGAGGATCGCGACGCAACCGACCCGCTCGAGCTCAAGGCCAAGGAAAACGACCTCAACTACGTCAAGCTCGACGGTGAGGTCGGAATCATCGGCAACGGTGCCGGGCTGGTCATGTCGACCCTCGACGTCGTCGCCTACGCAGGCGAGAAGCACAACGGCGTCAAGCCTGCCAACTTCCTCGACATCGGTGGCGGCGCCTCGGCTGCCGTGATGGCTGCCGGTCTGGACGTCATCCTCAACGATGCTCAGGTCAAGAGCGTGTTCGTCAACGTCTTCGGTGGCATCACCGCGTGTGACGCCGTTGCCAACGGCATCGTCGGCGCACTGAAGACCCTGGGCGACGAAGCCAACAAGCCACTCGTCGTGCGTCTGGACGGAAACAACGTCGAAGAGGGTCGTCGCATCCTCGCAGAGGCCAACCACCCGCTGGTGACGGTCGTCGGAACCATGGATGAGGCCGCCGACAAGGCCGCCGAACTGGCGAGCAAGTAGGAGCTGTAGATCAATGTCGATTTTTCTGAACAAAGATTCCAAGGTCATCGTCCAGGGCATCACCGGTGGCGAGGGAACCAAGCACACCGCTCTGATGCTCAAGGCCGGTACCCAGGTCGTCGGTGGCGTCAACGCACGTAAGGCCGGCACCACCGTCAGCCATGACGGCGGCGTGGAGCTGCCCGTGTTCGGCACCGTTGCCGAGGCCATCGAGAAGACCGGCGCCGACGTGTCGATCGCATTCGTGCCGCCGAAGTTCGCCAAGGACGCGATCATCGAGGCCATCGACGCCGAGATCCCGCTCCTGGTTGTCATCACCGAGGGAATCCCGGTGCAGGACAGCGCGTACGCGTGGGCCTACAACGTGTCCAAGGGCAACAAGACCCGCATCATCGGACCGAACTGCCCCGGCATCATCACCCCCGGTGAGTCGCTGGTCGGCATCACTCCGGCCAACATCGCCGGTTCGGGCCCGATCGGCCTCGTGTCGAAGTCGGGCACGCTGACCTACCAGATGATGTTCGAGCTGCGTGAGATCGGCTTCTCGACCGCCATCGGCATCGGCGGCGACCCGGTCATCGGAACCACCCACATCGACGCCATCGAGGCGTTCGAGAAGGATCCCGACACCAAGATCATCGTCATGATCGGTGAGATCGGTGGAGACGCCGAAGAGCGCGCCGCCGACTACATCAAGGCCAACGTGACGAAGCCGGTCGTCGGTTACGTCGCAGGCTTCACCGCTCCCGAGGGCAAGACCATGGGCCACGCCGGCGCCATCGTGTCGGGCAGTCTGGGCACCGCGCAGGCCAAGAAGGATGCACTCGAGGCTGCAGGCGTGAAGGTCGGCAAGACGCCGTCCGAGACCGCTGCTCTGGCTCGCGAGCTCTACAAGAATCTGTAATCAGCTCACCTGAGTTGCTTTCGCCGATGGCGTCGAACCCGCTTGCGGGTCGGCGTCATCGGTCGTTTGAGGACTTGGCCGACCTACGAGGTGTCGGGCCAAGTAGTGTTCAGAATTACTGTCAAGAACCGTGCGGAAGGCTGACCGATGACCGATGTCCAGGCGGAAGAACCAACGGAGCCAGCGGAATTCACGGTGATCACCGGCCTCGACGAGGTTATCGACTCCGGAACCGACCGGCCGAAGATCGACGTGGTGGCCAAGGTTGCCGGAGCAAACGTGGTGCACCTGTCGCTTCGGTCCGGGCAGGTGATCGATGACCATCGATCGGCGACACCCATCCTGGTGATCGGCCAGCGTGGCCTGATCGAGTTCACGGTGAACGGTGAGCGCGTGGAACTCTCGCCGGGTACGGCGGTCACTGTCGCTGCGAGTGTCCTGCACAAGCTGGTCGCGGTAGAGGATTCGGCTGCCACCTTGCTGATTCTCAAAAATGCGTAGTGGTCCCGGTCCGTCGGCCGAAGATCTGCCACCGCGTCCGATTCTGTCGCCAGAACTTCGCGGTCGAGTATCGTTCAAATGAGCGGTAGGGGATACGAGACACCGGCTTTCAGAGCGGCGAAGAGAGTGGTAGGCCAATGGTCACTGGTGCGGCGTTGACGTCGAGCGTGGTTCGCCGCGCACGCGGCATCTACGGTGTCGCGGTCCGTATTCCTGTTGCCGGCCCGCTGATCGAGCGCGGAGCCACCGAGGTGACAGCACTGGGTGAGCAGGCCCTCGACACCGCGATCGAACTGACGCGGGCCGCTCTCAAGGTCGTCATCGGCGAAGTGATCACCGCGCTGGTCGAGGAGGTCGATCTGACCGATCTGGTCCTGAATCATGTCGACCTGGACAAGGTCGCCACCGGGATCGATCTGGACGGAATCGCCGCGCGCATCGACATTGACGCCATCCTGGGTCGGGTCGACATCGACGGCGTGATCGAGACCGTGGACCTGAATCGTGCGGTGGGCGGTGTCGACATCGATGCGATTGCGGCACGGATCGACATCGACGCCATACTCGGTCGCGTCGACCTGATCGGTCTGGCCAACGAGGTCATCGACGGTGTCGACCTGGAGGCGATCGTCCGCTCATCCACGACCACACTCACCAACGGTGTCCTCGACGACGTCCGCCTGCAGGGCGCTCACGCCGACGACGTGGTCGCCGGTGTCTTCGGAAAACTCTTGGGCCGCAAGCCGACTCCGCACAATGGTGTACCGGTGATCAATGGTGTGGTCGAAGCGCCGTCGACCACCACTGTTACCAAAGTGGTCGTCGATGTCCACCGGCGCGAGTCCGACGATCCCCCGGCAGGTCGACCATGACAGGTGCGACACCTACGCCGCATCACATCAACGAGCCGCATCACACGAGCAAGGACGCACTCGACACCCGGACGGCGGGCATTGTGAGCCGAAGTGTTGCGGCTGCGCTCGACGTGGTGGTGGTGATTTTGATCCTGGGCTCGATGTATCTCTTTTTCTTTTTGATCGGATTACTGTTCAGCCCCGGATCGTTCAGTGCTCCGAACCCGAACATCGCGTTGTCCGCTGTCGCGTCGTTTTCGGTCAGCGTGATCTATCTGACCACGTGCTGGGCGGTATCGGGCCGGACGGTGGGCTCAGTGGCGATGGGGCTCGAAGTGGTCAGTCGCGACGGACGTCGGCTGGGTCCCCTGCGGGCGCTGTTGCGGGCGCTGTTTTACGCCTTCTTCCCGATCGGCCTGGCCTGGGTTGCCGTCGACAGGCGTCGCCGGTCGGTCCAGGACATGGTGCTGCGTTCCCGGGTCATTTACGCCTGGTGAGGGTGCAGCGGTTCGGGTGGACCTCGGTATTCTCGACAGACGATGACATCTGCAACTGAGGGCTCCCCGTCGCCGGCACCGGTGACCCGTCGTGGTCTCGCGAAGGCCGCGCGCCGGCGTGAACTGCTGGCCGCCGCAGCTCGGCTGATGGCCGAACGGGGTTTCGCCGGTGTGCGACTGGAAGACATCGGGGCAGCGGTCGGGGTCAGTGGTCCGGCGATGTATCGACACTTCTCCGGCAAGGACGCCGTTCTGGCCGAAATGCTCATCACCATCTCGCAACGCCTGCAGTCCGGCGGCGAAGCGGTGGTCGCCGGGTCGACCGACGACCTCGACGCGCTGGATCGGCTGATCGAGTTCCATGTCGACTTCGCCACCACCGAACCGGAGTTGATTCGCGTCCAGGACCGCGACCTCTCGTCACTGACCCCGGAGGCCAGTCGTGAAGTCCGCAGACTGCAGCGTCAATACGTCGAATTGTGGACGGACGTACTGGTCCGGGTGGACTCGTCGATCCCCAGGCAAGAAGGCCGAACGCGGGTCCACGCGGCCTTTGGCCTGATCAACTCGTCGCCACGGTTGCCTGACCTCGAGATCGCCCGCCAGCAGAAGTTGTTGGCACAGATGGCGCGGGCCGCGCTGACCGCCGCCCGCACCTGACCCCCACCCCGCCCGCAAACGCTCCGCTTGTACGAAGACGCTCCGCGAATATGTGGAGCGTCTTCGTATTTCTGGAGCGTTTGCGGAGGGCAGGTGTAGGTCAGATGCCGAGGGCGGCGGTCTGGTCGGTGACTGCCTCTCGGTATCGGGCCACGTTGGCCATCTTGATGCCCTCGTACCCGCGAACCATGTCGGGCAACTCGGCGACGGAAACGAGGCTGTGCCGGTGGTCCGGGGTGACGGTCCCGTTCGCCAGGCCGGTCAGCGCACGCTCGATGACGTCACGGTATTCACCGATGAGTGCTCGCTCGGTGGTGCGGACCTCGTTGCGGGCAAAGGGGTCGAACCGGGTGCCGCGCAGCCGTTTTCCCTTGGCCAGCGCGGCGAGTGCCGGTGCTGCCCGACGGCCGAGTGCAATCTTGTTCTTCATGCCCATGGCCCGCAGGGTCGGTGGATGCAGTCGGACGGCCACCTTGGCGTCATCACCGAACTGATCGGCGACCTCGGCAGCGAACGCGGCGTCGCGGGTGAGCCGGGCGACCTCGTACTCATCCTTGTAGGCCATGAGCTTGAACAGGTTGCGTGCCACCGCATCGGTCAGTTCGTCCATGCCGCTGCGCTGCGCGACGTGGGTGACGAATGCGACGTATTCGGTTGCGTAGGCGATGTTCTGGTACGCGATCAGCTCGTCGACCCGGTGCTGAACAGTCTGCAGGACGGCTGGGCGCAGAGTGGTCAACTCGGCGGTCAACCGCACCGCGTCGGCGCTCGGCTGCCAAGGAACCGGTGACGGGTGGGCCGCGGCGATGGCTGCGGTCACCTCGGCACGATTGGCAACCACCTGACGTCCACGACGGAATGCCTGCAGGTTGCGTTCTACCGCAACCCCGTTCAGCTCGACGGCACGTTCGATCGACGCGGCCGAGATGGGCATCGCCCCGGATTGATAGGCGGCACCCACCATGAGCATGTTCGCGTACTGCTCGTCGCCGAACAGGTCGAGGGTCAAGGCACCGGGGTCGAGGTAGATGGCGCGCGCCACCGAATGATTGATCGAGTCCGCGATCGCGGTGTTGTCGGGATAGGAGACCGACGTGTCGATGACCATGGCTCCGGTCGGGATCTTGGTGGTGGACACGACCGCGGTGGTCTTGTCGGGGGAGGCGACCTTGAGGTTCGCGGGATCGACCCCCACCAGTCCGTCGCACGACAGATACATGTCGCAGTCGCCGGTGGCGACCTTGGCGGCCTGCTCCACCACACCCGCACTGACCTTGACGTCGCTGACCACGGCGCCGCCCTTCTGGGCCAGTCCGGTCATGTCGACGGTCCGGGCAACGTGGCCGTCGAGGACGGCGGCCGTGGCGATCACCTGGGAAACCGTCACCACCCCGGTGCCACCGATACCGGTGACCCGCAACGTGAATCCGTCGTCGATGGACTTGGTTGCGAACGGATCGGGCAGGGTGTCGTTGCCGATGTCGGCCACGGTGTGGCGGACCTTTTCCTTGTCGGACGGGACCACGGTGACAAAGGAGGGGCAGTCACCCTTCAGGCACGAGAAGTCGAGGTTGCAGGAACTCTGATCGATCCGGGTCTTGCGGCCGAACTCGGTGTCGACCGGATGCACCGACAGACAGTTCGACTTCTCGCCGCAGTCGCCGCAGCCCTCGCAGATGCGCTCGTTGATCATCACGCGCTGCTTCGGTGTTTTCGCCTTGCCGCGCTTGCGCTTACGGCGCGTCTCGGCGGCACAGGCCTGATCATGGATGAGCACGGTGACGCCGGCGGTCGCGGCCAGTTCTTGCTGGGCGGCCATCATCTCGTCGCGTGGGCGCACCTCGATGCCGGCCGGCAAGTGCAGTGCCCGGGTGCGGATCGGATCATCGGAGGTGACGATGATGCGCTTGACCCGTTCGGCCTGCAGCAGGGTCACGATCTGCGGCAGGGTCATCTGGCCCACCGGGTCCTGGCCACCGGTCATGGCGACGGTGCCGTTGAACAGCAGCTTGTAGGTGATGTTTGCGCCGGAGGCGACGGCCGCACGCAGAGCCAGTGACCCTGAGTGCATGAACGTACCGTCACCGATGTTTTGCACGAAGTGCTGTTCCGAGACAAACGGAGTCATGCCGATCCACTGCGCGCCTTCGCCGCCCATCTGGGTCACTCCGGCGATCTCGCCGACCTGGCCCGGATCCATCAGAAGAACCATTGCGTGACAGCCGATTCCGGCGCCGACGAGTGTTCCTTCGGCAACCTTGGTGGAGCTGTTGTGGGGGCAGCCGGAGCAGAAGTAGGGGCTGCGGACCGCGAGGGGGATCTCGATGCGTCCCCGGCTGCGACCCTTGGTGTCGAGCCAGTTCTGTGCTGCCGGGATCTCGTGATGGCGGGCGAGCCGGCCGGCGAGTCCGCGCGTGACGGAGTCGATGTCGAGTTCACCGAAGCGGGAGAACAGGGTTGAACCGTCCTCATGCGTCTTGCCGACGATGGCGGGGACGTCGGGGCGGCGGAAGAGGATGTCGCGCATCATCGTTTCGATGAAATCGCGCTTCTCCTCGACCACGATCACCTCATCGAGGCCCTTGATGAACTCGTCCATGATCTCGCGTTCGAACGGGTAGACCATACCCATCTTCAGGATCCGGATGCCCAGGCGTGGCAGGTCGGCATCGGTGATGCCGATGAGCCGCAACGCTTCCCGGACGTCCATGTAGGTCTTTCCGGCGGCGACGATCCCGATGCGGTCGTCCGCGGTGCGTTGCACGATCCGGTTGAGCCGGTTGATTCGGGCGTACTCGGTCGCGCGGGGCAACCGGATGGTCAGCTGATTCTGCTCGAGCTCCATCAGGTTGGCGCCCAGCAGTTTTCCGCTCGGCACGTGGGGACTGGTGCCGAGGTCGCCGTAGACCGGCAGGATGCGGTCGGGGTGGACATCGGCGGTCGAGGCGCCGTCGGCGACGTGTGCGGAGATCTTGAACGATGTCCACAGCCCGGAGACCCGCGACATGATGGCGGCGTGGACGCCGAGATCGAGGATGTCCTGGGAATCGGCGGGGTAGAGGATGGGCATGTAGAGGTCGGCCAGCGCCATCTCGGATGCACACGGGATCGTGGAACTCTTGGCCCCGGGGTCGTCGCCGACGAGTGCCACGGCGCCGCCGGCCGAATGGGTTCCGATGATGTTGGCGTGGCGCAGTGCGTCGGTCGCGCGGTCGAGTCCGGGTGCCTTGCCGTACCAGTAGCCGACCACGCCGTCGCGGGTGACGCCGTTGGGACCCGGGGCGAGCGTGCCGACCTGGGCTGCGACCTGCGAACCCATCACCGACGTTGCGGCGAGGTCCTCGTTGAGGCCGGGGCGGTGGACGATGTCGAACGGGTCGAGGTACTTCGCGCGGCGGGCGATCTCGAGGTCGTATCCGGCCAGCGGTGAACCCTCGTATCCGGAGATGAAGGAGGAGGTGTTGAGGTTCTGGCGGCGGTCGAGGCGGGCGCGGTCACGGACCATGCGGACCAGCGCCTGGATGCCGGTGAGGTAGACGGTCCCGGTCTCCCGGGTATAGCGGTCATCGAGCGAAAAAGATTCAACACTGGCGGCATTGCCGCCCAGTGGATCGCGATCGTGATCGCCTTCGTTGGGGTGGTGCTGGACGAGGGTCATGGCTGTTTACCTGGCTCTCTATTCGGTTTGTATCCGCCCCGGGGGTGTTGGGGAGAAGACGTGCATTTCGGTAAGCCCGATCGTACTGCACCCCTGTGACTCCGCCCACATCCACCGAGCGTGCCCATCGCGCCGTCGAGCGTGCCCATCCGACCGTCGACCGTGCCCATCCGACCGGCGACCGTGCCCATCCGACCGCCGACCGGGCCGAACGCGCCGCGTCTGAGACGGGTCGGTAGATCGCGGACGCAACATCGGCCCGGTCGGCGCCGACCAGGCACGTTCGGTGGTCTGATCGGCACGGTCGGCGGTGACAAAGGCCCGCTCGGTGGTTGGTTGGGCCCACTCGGCGGTAACGAGGGCCCGCTCGGCGGTAGTTGGGGCCCGCTCGGCGGCGCGATGGGCCCGCTCGACGGGTTGGGGTGGTGTATGTGGGCAATCGCTGAACCGCCGGCCGGATCGGCGTGACAATTGGTCCGTGATGCGCGTAACGTCTCAACTCAGTTAATCGCTCCTAACTGAAAGGGGTGGGCATTGACGTCCACAACCGCAGTCGCAGGCCAGTGGCGGCAGGCGCACGAAGAGAATGTCGCCGAACTGAGAAAACGGCTCAGTCGCGTCGCCCTTGGTGGCGGTGACAAGGCCCGCGAGCGTCACCTGTCCCGGGGAAAGTTGCTGCCCCGAGAACGCATCGACACCCTTCTCGATGCCGGAAGCCCCTTCCTCGAAATTGCACCGCTGGCGGCGGAGGACATGTACGGCGGCAAGGCTCCGGCGTCCGGTCTGATCGCCGGCATCGGCCGCGTCGCCGGCCGTGAATGCCTGATCATCGCCAATGACGCCACCGTGTCGGGCGGCACCTATTACCCCGTGACGGTCAAGAAGCACCTCCGGGCGCAGGAGATCGCGGCCGCGAACCGACTGCCGTGCATCTACCTCGTCGACTCCGGTGGCGCGATGCTGCTCGAGCAGGACGAGGTGTTCCCGGACCGCGACCACTTCGGCCGGATCTTCTACAACCAGGCCAACATGAGCGCCGCGGGGATCGCGCAGATCTCGGCAGTCCTCGGGTCGTCGACCGCCGGTGGTGCGTATGTGCCGGCGATGAGCGACGAAACGGTGATCGTGCGTGATCAGGGCACCATCTTCCTGGCCGGACCGCCGCTGGTGAAAGCGGCCACCGGAGAAGACGTCTCTGCCGAAGACCTCGGTGGCGGCCTCATGCACTCGACGGTGTCCGGTGTGACCGACCACCTCGCCGTCAACGACGAAGACGCCCTCGAGCGTGTTCGTCGCATCGTGTCGACTCTCGGTCCGCAGGAAGCCCCGCAGTGGGACGTCCAGCCGATCAGGGAACCGAAGGCCGCGCAGACGGACCTCTACGACATCGTCCCGACCGACGCCCGCACCCCGTACGACGTGCGCGCTGTCATCGAAACGGTCGTCGACGGCGGCGAATACAACGAGTTCAAGTCCGGCTACGGCACCACGCTGGTGACCGCGTTTGCCCACATCCATGGGCATCCGGTGGGAATCATCGCCAACAATGGTGTGCTGTTCAGCGAAAGTGCCCTCAAGGGAGCACATTTCATCGAGCTGTGCGACAAGCGCAAGATCCCGCTCGTGTTCCTGCAGAACATCACCGGCTTCATGGTCGGACGTGAATACGAGCAGGGTGGCATCGCCAAGAACGGCGCCAAGATGGTCACCGCCGTGGCGTGCGCCCGCGTGCCCAAGTTCACCGTGATCATCGGTGGCTCGTTCGGTGCCGGCAACTACTCGATGTGCGGCCGGGCGTACTCGCCGCGATTCCTGTGGATGTGGCCCAACGCCCGGATCTCGGTCATGGGTGGCCCGCAGGCCGCCGACACCCTGGGAACGGTGCGCCGCAACCAGATCGAACGCGGTGGCGACCAATGGGATCCCGCGGACGAAGAGGCGTTCAAGGCCCCGATCCGGGAACAGTTCGAAAAGCAGTCCGGGGCCTACTACTCGACGGCTCGCCTGTGGGACGACGGCGTCATCGACCCGGCCGATACCCGCACCGTGCTCGGGCTGGCATTGGCTTCCGCACGCCGTGCGCCGTTGGCGCCGGTGTCCTACGGCGTCTTCCGGATGTGAGAGGCACCATCATGGCTACCAACACAATCAAAACAGTTCTCATCGCGAACCGCGGGGAGATCGCCTGCCGGGTCATCCGCACCCTTCGGGCTCAGGGAATCCGCAGCGTTGCAGTGTATTCCGATGCCGACGCCGATTCTTTGCATGTCCGGCTCGCCGACGAGGCAGTGCATATCGGACCTGCGGCGGCCACCGCGAGCTACCTCGACATCGCCAAGGTGATCGACGCGGCCAAGCGGGTCGGTGCCGACGCGGTCCACCCGGGCTACGGATTCCTGTCGGAGAACGCGGCATTCGCCCGTGCCCTGCAGGAGGCGTCGATCCTGTTCCTCGGCCCGCCGACCCAGGCGATCGAGGTCATGGGTGACAAGATCGCCGCTCGCGCAGCGGTGTCCGAGCGGGACGTGCCGGTTGTCCCGGGCATCTCCCGTCCGGGACTCACCGACGACGAATTGATCGCGGCGGCAACCGATATCGGATTCCCGGTACTGATCAAGCCGAGCGCCGGCGGTGGCGGCAAGGGCATGCACCGGGTGGAAGACCCGGCCAAGCTCGCTGCCGCACTGAGCACCGCCCGCCGTGAGGCCGGTGCCGCGTTCGGCGACGACACACTGTTCTTGGAGCGGTTCGTCGACACCCCGCGCCACATCGAGGTGCAGGTTCTCGCCGACACCCACGGCAACGTCGTGCATCTCGGGGAACGTGAATGTTCCCTGCAGCGACGGCATCAGAAGGTCATCGAAGAGGCCCCGTCGGCTCTGCTCGATGCCGCGACCCGGGCGCGGATCGGTGCGGCGGCCTGTGATGCCGCCCGCTCGGTGGGCTACACCGGTGCCGGAACCGTCGAGTTCATCGTCTCCGCCAAACGCCCCGACGAGTTCTTCTTCATGGAGATGAACACCCGTCTGCAGGTGGAACATCCGGTCACCGAGCTCGTCACGGGTGTCGATCTCGTCGAGTGGCAACTCCGGGTGGCGGCCGGTGAAAAACTCGACTTCGGTCAGGACGACGTGACCATGACCGGTCACGCCATCGAGGCGCGCGTCTACGCGGAGGATCCGGCTGCCGGATTCCTGCCGACCGGCGGTGAACTGCTGCTGGTCGACGAGCCGAGTGGCCCCGGCATCCGGGTCGACTCCGGCATCGTCACCGGTGGCGTGGTCGGCAGCGACTACGACCCCATGCTGGCGAAGGTCATCGTCCACGGCGAAGACCGGGCCGACGCCATCGAACGGCTGCGTGCGGCACTGGCGCAGACCCATGTCCTCGGGCTTCGCACCAACATCGACTTCTGCCGATTCGTGCTCGACGAGCCCCGGGTCCGCGAGGGCGACCTCGACACCGAACTGCTCGATCGTCTCATCGTCGACTACACCCCACCGGCGGTGCCGCCGGAGGCCTTGGCGCTGGTCGGTCTGCACCGGACCCGGCGGGCCCGCCATGCCGGTACCCCCTGGACGTCGGAAGTGGGCTGGCGCATCGGTGGACCGGCGGCCACGCACACCCGTCTGAAGGTCGGCGACGAGCGGATCACGGTGTCGGTGACCGGATCCGAGAACGACGCCACAGTGGTCGTCGGAGACTGGACTGCATCGGCATCGCTGAACGGCGAGCGGTTCACGGTGGATGGGGCCGGCGCGCGCTGGCTCATCGCCGAATCCAATCCCGAGGCCGAACTCGGTCACGAGCACCACCAGGAATATTGGATCAGTGGACCCGACGGGATCTGGGAAGTCGCCACCGCGCACATCCTGAAGTCGTCGGATGCTGACGAAGCCCTCAGCGAGATCACCAGCCCGATGCCGGGAACCGTTGTGGCGGTGCTCAATCCCGGCGGCGAAGCGGTTGAGGCCGGCGCCCCGGTGCTGGTGGTCGAAGCGATGAAGATGGAACACACCCTGACTGCTCCCCGCGCCGGTGATCTCACCGTCACGGTGAAGGTCGGCGACAAAGTCAAAGCCGGGCAATCGCTCGCGATAGTCGTCGATCAGGCAGCCAAAGACCTCTCGGAAGGAACACCCGCATGACCGTCACTGACGACTTGACCGCCGAATACGACGAACTCCGCAAAACCGTTGCCGATTTCGCGCAGCAGGTGGTTGCGCCGGTATCTGCCAAACATGATGCCGAGCACAGCTTTCCGTACGACGTCGTCCGGCAGATGGGCGAGATGGGCCTGTTCGGCCTGCCGTTCCCCGAGGAGTACGGCGGCATGGGCGGCGACTACTTCGCCCTCGCTTTGGCGCTCGAAGAACTCGGCAAGGTCGATCAGTCGGTGGCCATCACCCTCGAGGCCGGCGTCGGCCTCGGCGCGATGCCGATCTACCGGTTCGGCAACGAAGAGCAGAAGCAGACGTGGCTGCCGGATCTGACCGCCGGAAAGAAACTGGCCGGATTCGGGCTCACCGAACCCGGCGCCGGTTCTGATGCCGGGGCCACGGCCACCACCGCCAAGCAAGACGGCGATCAGTGGGTGATCAACGGGTCCAAGCAGTTCATCACCAACTCCGGCACCGACATCACCTCGCTGGTCACGGTCACCGCTGTCACCGGTGCGCGTTCGGCGGGCGCCGATGGTCGTCCCCGCAAGGAGATCTCGACCATCATCGTGCCCAGCGGCACACCGGGATTCACCGCCGAACCGGCGTACAACAAAGTCGGCTGGAATGCGTCCGACACCCATCCGCTGAGCTTCGACGACGCCCGCGTGCCCGAGGAAAACCTGCTCGGTGAACGAGGCCGGGGCTATGCCAACTTCCTGTCGATCCTCGACGAGGGCCGGATCGCGATCGCCGCGCTGGCAACCGGTGTCGCCCAGGGTTGTGTGGACGAGAGCGTGAAGTACGCCAAGGAGCGGCAGTCGTTCGGTCGCCCGATCGGCGACTACCAGTCGGTGTCGTTCTCGATCGCACGGATGGAGGCGAGGGCCCACACTGCCCGCACCGCCTACTACCACGCCGCGTCGAAGATGCTGGCCGGCAAGCCTTTCAAGAAGGAAGCCGCGATCGCCAAGCTCGTCTCCAGCGAGGCCGCAATGGACAACGCGCGCATGGCAACTCAGATTCACGGTGGCTACGGCTTCATGAACGAGTACCCGGTGGCACGTCATTACCGTGACTCGAAGATCCTCGAGATCGGCGAGGGCACCACCGAGGTCCAGCTGATGCTCATCGCACGAGAGTTGGGTTTCGCATGAGCACCACACCGGGCAGTGACATGAGCACCACCTCCGGTGGGGAGCCGAAGCGCGTCACCCAGCGTGGCCTGTATTTCGAAGAGTTCGAGATCGAGACCGTGTACGAACACCGTCCGGGCCGGACGGTCACCGAGGCCGACAACGTCGTCTTCACGACGCTCACGATGAACACCCAGGCCCTGCACCTCGACGCCGCATTTGCCGCCGAGCAGCCGGGTTTTGGCGGCGAACGTCTGGTCAACTCGATGTTCACGTTGTCGACCATCGTGGGACTGTCGGTGAGTCAGCTGACCCAGGGCACCCTGGTGGCCAACCTCGGTTTCTCGGAGATCGCCTTCCCGAAGCCGCTCTTTCACGGTGACACCCTCTACGCCGAAACCGTCTGCACGGGAAAACGGGAAAGCAAATCCAGGCCCGGTGAAGGCGTGGTCTCATTGCGTCATATAGGAAAGAATCAGCACGGTGATGTGGTTGCGATTGCGCAACGCTCGACACTGGTTCGGAAGAAGCCGTGACAACCGAGGTAGAACGCACAGGAGGAAAATCGGTGTCGAACTGGAGTCCACCGGGACCGGCGATCTTGTTCGTTCCGGCCGACCGGCCGGAGCGATATGCCAAGGCGGCCGAGCGCGCCGACGCCGTGATCATCGATCTCGAGGACGCGGTCCGTCCCGAAGCCCGCGACGCTGCGCGTGAGGCGTTGATCAACAACCCGATCGACCCCAACATCACGATGGTCCGGATCAATCCGGCCGGCACCGGGGATCACCTGAAGGACCTCAAGGCACTGGCGCAGACCGACTACCGCGTGGTGATGCTGGCGAAGGCCGAAAGCGCGGAGCAGTTGCTGCCGGTCGGGTATCAGGTGGTCGCGTTGGTGGAAACCCCACTTGGGGCCACGAAGGCAGATCAGATCGCGGCCGCGCCCAACTGCATCGGACTGATGTGGGGTGCCGAGGATCTCGTCGCCGCGATGGGTGGCCGGTCCAGCCGGTTCACCGCCGGTGAGGAGAACACCGGGCGGTACCGCGATGTGGCCCGGCAGGTCCGTGGCATGGTCCGTCTGGCCTGTGCCGGCCATGGGCGCTTTGCCATCGACTCGGTGCACATCGACATCGCCGACACCGAGGGTCTGCGGTTCGAGGCGCTCGATGCGGTGAACCTGGGATACGAGGCAACAGCGTGTATCCATCCTTCCCAGGTCGACATCGTGCGGGCGGCGTACAGCCCCACCGACGACGAGATCAGCTGGGCCCGTGAGGTCCTCGACGCCGCTGCGGCCAACGTCGGTGGTGTGTTCCGGGTGAAGGGCCAGATGATCGATTCGCCGTTGCTCGGACAGGCAGAAGCCATCATGCGAAGGGCTCCGCAAGCAGATTGACCGGTGCGACCAGTGAGGAGACAACGATGTCTGACCGCTCGTCTACAAGGGGTGCCGAAAGCGCACCGCTGTCGTACGCCAAAGGCGAACAAGATCCGCCGCTGCTGACGCTCACCATCGGCGAATCGCTCCGTGACACCGCGGAGCGATTCGCTGACTGCGACGCTCTCGTCGACGTCCCGACGGGGCGCCGGTGGACGTACGGAGAGTTCCGCAAACAGGTTCGTGCGCTTGCCGCCGGACTCTCCCGTAGTGGCCTCGGGCCCGGTGATCGTCTGGGGCTCTGGGCGCCGAACTGTGCCGAATGGGTGCTGACGCAGTACGCCACCGCAGAACTCGGAATCATCCTGGTGAACCTCAACCCCGCCTACCGGCAGACCGAGATCGAGTTCGCCCTGACACAGTCCGGTACGCGCACCGTCATCGCCGCCCGCGAGTTCCGCGGTGCCGACTACGCGGGCATGCTGTCGGTGGCTCTCGGCAAATGCGATGCCCTGCAATCCGTGGTGCTGCTCGACAGCCCCGCCTGGGACGAGTTGTGTGCGACGCCAACCGAAGCCGAGCTCACCGCGCTGGACCGGGCCGCCGAGTCGCTCACCCCGGACGACGCGATCAACATCCAATACACGTCCGGGACCACGGGAAACCCCAAGGGCGCCACGCTGTCTCACCGGAACATCCTCAACAACGGCTATCTGGTCGGGGAGTTGTGCCGCTACACCGAAGCGGACCGGATCTGCGTCCCGGTGCCGTTCTACCACTGCTTCGGCATGGTGATGGGCAATCTCGCAGCGACCACTCATGGTGCCGCGATTGTCATCCCGGCACCCGGATTCGACCCGGCGCTCTCACTGAAAGCCGTTGCGGCCGAGAAGTGCACAAGTCTCTACGGTGTTCCGACGATGTTCATCGCCGAATTGGCGCTGGCAGATTTCGACAGCTACGACCTCAGCACACTCCGCACCGGCATCATGGCCGGGTCGCCGTGTCCGGCCGAAGTGATGCGCCAGGTCATCGACAAGATGCACATGGCCGAGGTGTCGATTTGCTATGGCATGACCGAGACCGCGCCGGTGTCGACCCAGACGCGGACTGACGACACGTTTGAACGGCGGGTCGGTACGGTCGGTCGGGTCGGTCCCAACCTGGAGATCAAGATCGTCGATCCGGCCACCGGTGACATCGTCGCCCGTGGTGAGACCGGTGAGTTCTGCACTCGCGGTTACAGCGTGATGGTGGGCTACTGGAATCAGCCCGACAAGACCGCCGAAGCGCTCGACCCCGATGGGTGGATGCACACCGGCGATCTCGCGGTCATGGACGTGCACGGATACGTGCAGATCACCGGCCGCATCAAAGACATGGTGATCCGCGGGGGAGAGAACATCTATCCGCGCGAGATCGAAGAGTTCCTCTACACACACCCGGACATCCTCGATGCCCAGGTCATCGGCGTACCCGACGAGAAGTATGGCGAAGAACTGATGGCGTGGATCCAATTGCGCGATGGTGCAGGCACTTTCACCGTTGACGACCTCAAGGCGTTTGCCGATGGCAAGATCGCCCGCCACAAGATCCCCAAATACGTGCATGTGGTCGACGAATTCCCGATGACCGTGACCGGCAAGGTTCGCAAGGTTCAGATGCGGCAACAGGCATTGGAGATCCTTGATATCTGACGGAATCGACCCGAACTCGGCGTAGGCCAAAATCATTTTTGTGCAACGGCATTCAAACCCAGGCGATATCCACCGAGCCTGCGTCGGATATGTGTTCAGCGTCGGGAAACGCTACCAATCTGCGGTCGTGGGCGAGTTCCGACCAGTTTGATCGGTATCGCCAGAAGCTGTTTCACCCCGGCATACACTGAAATCAGCCTTGATCGGCATCAAGACCAGCGAGTTCGGTACTCCGTCGGGACCGGCCGTAGTTCGTAGATACGACAACCCGGCCAAATCGCCCGTTGTGGGTGCAGGCACATGTACTAGCGTGGTTCGCGACACCCAAGTCCTCTAACGCAGGAGTGGAAAATGAGCTATCAACCCGGGGGGTCCGGCTACGGCTCGCAGCAGCCGTACCAGGGCTCCCAGTACCCCGGTGCGGGACAACCCGAAGCCGGAGGCCAGCAATACGGCCAGGGATACGGCCAGCAGCCCGGTGGCCAGCAGGGCTACGGTCAGCAGCCCGGCGGGCAACAGGGTTACGGCCAGCAGCCCGGTGGCCAGCAGGGCTACGGTCAGCAGCCCGGTGGCCAGCAGGGTTACGGCCAGCAGCCGGCCCAGGGATACGGCCAGCAAGGATATGGGCAGCAGGGTTACGGCGGTTACGGCCAGCAGGGCTACGCACAGCCCACTCCGCGTCGTGGTCTGCCCGCTGCACTCGGGACGTACCTGGTCTACGCGCTCGGCGCTCTCGGTCTGATCAACTTCTTCCTCGGCTTTGCGCCGGCCGTCGATGACGATGACGCACCACAACTATTCGTGTGGTTACCGGCGGTCGCGCTGATTGTGCTGGCCATCGCGGGATTGACGGCAGCGGCCACCTTGCTGCCCAAGCAGACCGCGAAACCCGCAGGCGCGGTCGCCGCCGCATCCGTTGTCGCGGCACTGTATCTGTTGATCTACTTGGTCCTCGGCGATATTTCCGAGTCCGGCGCAGGCATCGGATTGATCCTGCTGACTGTTTTCGCGTTCATCCAGGCTGCCGTCGCGGTGGTGTGGTTGCTCGTCGAGGTCGGGATCATCAAGACCGCCGCAACCGCGGATGCCGGTGCGTCGACCGCATCCGCAGCCACGTCGACCGGATCGCAGCCGGCCGCCGCGGAATCGACCCCGAGCTACGGCCAGGGCGGCTCATACGGTCAGGGCAGTGGCTATGCCGCAGGTTACGGCCAGGGCGCGCAGAGCACCGGTAGTCATCAGGCCGCGCCCTCAGCACCGGGCAATCCCTATGCTCAGACCAGTTATGGCCAGAGCGCCCCGGCCGCACCGGACTCGGTGGGACTGAACAAGCCGGGCAGCTCCGAGGCGACGACGGCGGTGCCGTCCGCGGGCCCGTCGGCACCTTCCACCGCACCGCAGCCGAGCAGTCCGTCGGCGCAGCCGGGTGCCCATCCGGGGGCGACCTCGTATCAGGCACCGGGAGCGGCAGGCTCCGAAGAACACCCCGGTCAGGGCAGCGATCAGACGACGCAGTTCAAGACGCCGGAACGGTAAAGAATGTGCTGAATACCGTGCGGTAACAATTCCCGCACATAAATGCACCGGGCAGTTGTGGCCAATCGCCGCAGCTGTCCGGTGTTTTGTTTCATAACGACGGAGTTGTTTATCCTCGGCGCGCCTGACCATGCGATTGCGGAGCAAATGACACTCTGGGACGGGTGGCCAGCTCTACAGCGGAAAACCTCGCCGCGCGTCTGCGCGAGATACGCCGCTCGCGCCGTGCCGATGAGGTGGGTGCCGCGGATTCGGCAAGGGCGTTGGTCCGGCTTGCCTTCGGAACCACCGCGGCGACCCTGGCAATCCTGACCCTTCTTGCCATCGTGACACTGCTGACCGTCGGGGATGGCCTCGGCAGTCTGCCCGTGGCGGTGGCGTCGATGTGGTTGGGGATTCACCAGGTACCGATGACCGTGGGCGATGTGACCGTCGGCGTGATGCCGCTGGCCCCCACCTTCTTGATGATCTTTGCGGTGGGAAGGTCCACGGCCCGGGCGACCGATGTCGACCGCCCACATTCGGAAGTTGCCTCTGTGGTGCTCGCCGCCGTGGGTGGACCACTGCTCGCCACCGTTCTGTCGCTGGCAGTTGTGATGGATGCGTCGACGGTGATGACCGTGCAGAGCCCGGATGCGCTGTTGGCCTTTTCCTGCACGTTCGCGGTCCAGGCCGTCGGTGCGGTGGGCGGTGTCGCCTACAAGTGGTGGTCGACGATCGTGGTGCGGACCGGCGTGGCCGACTGGGTGATCAAGGGACTGCGCTGTGGCCTGATCGCGGTGGTCGGGATGTTCACGCTGGGAGCGCTGGTTGTCGCATTCCGGCTGATCATCAACTGGTCGCTGGCCGGTGAACTGCTCGCTTCCGGCAACGGTGTGGTCGGTGCGCTGGGCCTGTTCCTGCTGTCCGTGCTGTACCTGCCCAATGTGGTGATCGGTTCGGCAGCTGCGATGGTCGGCGCTCCGGTACAGGTGGGCGGTGCGACCGTCGACCTGTTCGGTTCCAGTGGTGGACGCGTGCCGCCGCTGCCGATCCTGGCGGTGCTCCCCGACGGGGATGGTGGACGGTGGGGGCTGGTCCTGCTGGCCGGTGCCGTGATCGTGTCGTTCTTCGTGGCCCACCTGTGTGCCGACCTGTCGTTGTTGCGCAACATCCGCATGGTGGTGGTCGCCGCGGGTGTGACATCGGTACTGCTGGTCGCGTTCTCGGCGGTCTCGGGTGGATCGCTCGGTGTCCTCGGTGAGGTCGGCGTCAATCTGCCGGTGGTCGGGGTCTTTGCGTTCGGCTGGATCGCCGTCGCCGGAGCCTTGATGGCGGTGATCCACAGCGCGCTCCCGTCGACCCGGCGGGCTCGGATGCAGGCCATGAACTTGATCTACGACGACTACGCCGACGAAGAGTTCGATCGTTTCGACGACGTGGACGACGACACGGATGACGTCGCGGACGCCGTGCCCGCAGAACCCGAGTTCGAATATCGCGAGCCGGCCGAGATCCCGATCCTCGATCGCGACGCCGGCGTCGAAACCGAGATCGCCACGTCCGTCGATGGTTGGGATATCGATGATTGGGCCACCGAGACCGACTGGGACGATTCCGACTCCGCAGCGATCGAGTCAGTGGGCGGCGAGGAACTGGTCTCGACCGATGAGTTCGGTACCCGGCGACGCCGCTGAAACAGTGGCGATTAGGCTCTGAACGTTAGATTTTCAGTTCCGACCAGAGTTCGAGGAGTTCCACACTGGACGCCATGCCGTCAGCCACCCCGGTGTCCGTTGTGATCCTCGCGTCGGGCGCGGGTTCGCTGGCATCGGCACTGCTCGACGCTGCCGAGGATGACAACTATCCGGGCAATGTTGTCGCGATGGTGACCGATCGGGAGTGTGCCGCCGAGCAGTCGGCGCGCCGGCGCGGCGTGGAGACCGCGATCGTCCCGATGGTGAGTGATCGCGGCGAATGGGATCGCACGCTCGCCGACACCGTCGCCGCCTACAAACCCGATCTCGTGGTCTCTGCGGGATTCATGAAGATCCTCGGCTCCGAGTTCCTCACCCGTTTCGGTGGCCGCATCATCAATGCCCATCCCGCGTTGCTTCCGTCGTTCCCCGGCGCGCATGCGGTGGCCGATGCACTGGCGCACGGCGTCAAGGTGACCGGCTCGACCATTCATCTGGTCGACGAGGGGGTCGACACCGGGCCGATTCTCGCGCAGGCGCCGGTCGCGGTGCAGTCCGGCGACGACGAAATCACGTTGCATGAGCGAATCAAGATGGTCGAACGTGTGCTGCTTGTTGCGGTGGTGCGTTCGATTGCCACCAAAGGTGTTGTCATCGAAGGACGAAAGGCCCACATCCCGTGAGTAATGACCTGCAGCGCAAGCCCTTCCGCCGGGCATTGGTCAGCGTGTACGACAAATCCGGGTTGGCCGAGCTGGCCAAGGGTTTGCACGCCGGAGGCATCGAGATCGTCTCGACCGGTTCCACGGCCAAGAAGATCGCCGAGGCCGGTGTTCCGGTCATCGAGGTCTCCGAAGTGACCGGTTTCCCCGAGTGCCTCGAAGGTCGCGTCAAGACCCTGCACCCGATGGTGCATGCCGGGATCCTGGCCGACACCCGCAAAGACGCGCACGTCGAGAAGCTCGCGGAACTCGGCATCGCCGCGTTCGAACTGGTCATCGTGAACCTCTACCCGTTCACCGACACGGTCGCCTCGGGTGCGGGCCCTGACGAGTGTGTCGAACAGATCGACATCGGCGGACCGTCGATGGTGCGCGGTGCTGCCAAGAACCATCCGTCCGTCGGTGTGGTGGTCGACCCCACCGACTACACCGACGTCCTGACCGCCGTCGAGGCCGGTGGATTCACCCTGGCCGAGCGGAAGTCGCTGGCCGCGAAGGCATTCCGCCACACCGCCGACTACGACATCGCGGTTGCGTCGTGGATGGGGTCGGTGGTCGCACCCGACCCGGACAGCGAGTTCCCCTCCTGGGCGGCCCACAGCTGGGAGCGCTCTTCGGTGCTCCGCTACGGCGAGAACCCGCATCAGCCGGCTGCGCTGTACGTCGACATCTACGGGGCGCCGGGCCTGGCACAGGCGGAGCAGCTGCACGGCAAGGAGATGAGCTACAACAACTTCACCGACGCCGACGCCGCATGGCGCGCCGCCTATGACTTCACCGATGCCGCGGTCGCGATCATCAAGCACGCCAACCCCTGTGGCATCGCAACGTCGGAGAACGTCGCCGAGGCCCATCGCAAGGCCCACGCCTGCGATCCGGTCAGTGCCTACGGCGGCGTGATCGCCGCGAACCGGCCGGTGAGCCTGGAGATGGCCGAGCAGGTTGCCGAGATCTTCACCGAGGTCATCGTCGCCCCGGGATTCGAAGACGGCGCGCTCTCGGTGCTGACCCGCAAGAAGAACATTCGTGTGCTGCTCGCGCAGCCGCCGCGCCGCGGCAGCGTCGAACTGAAGCCGGTAACCGGTGGAATGCTGGTTCAGCACCGCGACATCCTCGACGCCGAGGGCGATTCGCCGGCGAACTGGCAGCTCGCAGCCGGTGAAGCCGCCGATGCCGCCACCCTCGCCGACCTCGAGTTCGCCTGGCGGGCCTGCCGCTCGGTGAAGTCCAATGCGATCCTGCTGGCATCGGATCAGGCGTCGGTCGGCGTCGGAATGGGACAGGTCAACCGCGTCGACTCCGCGCATCTCGCGGTGACGCGCGCCGGTGACCGGGCGCG